>PMUS01000029.1 GCA_003166795.1 Acidobacteriota bacterium
CCTCAGGGGCTAAAGCCCCTTTCCTCGGCGAGCGTTTACGGCACGGCTGAAGCCGTGCCCTGACGCACCTGGAACAATGACTCTGCTGCGGTCTTACCCGATCAGTGACTCGGCGGGGGCGGAGGCGGTGATTTCTTTGGCGGAGGGGGCGCTTTCTGGGGCGGCGGACCGACGGTGATGTACGGGCGCATCTTCGCCAGCTTCGCTTCGGAAATGCCGCGGATGGCGAGTAGATCCTCCACGCGGTGGAATCGCCCGGTTTTCATGCGGAATTGGATGATTGCTTTGGCTGTGGTGGGGCCGATACCGGGGAGTTCCTCGAGTTCCTTTGTTGATGCCAGATTTATGTCTATTGGATGAGTGGGCGGGTTCTTCGTTGCAAAGGCGGAAACGGCGAAAGTCAAGAATAGCAGGGCGCTGAAAAGCAGGAGTGCGGCAGTATTTCGGTAATTCATTTTGCGCTGCTTTGCGCCTTCTAGCTGGCTCAGCGACGACGCCCGCTCGCTTAGGCCACGACGCTGCCCTTTGCGTCGTATTCGGTGACAGGGCCGAAGAGCGCGGCTTGCTCGGCGATTTGGGCGCGGTCGCCGACAAGGACGATTTGCGCGTTCGCGGAATCGAAATGGCGGCGCGCGGCGGCGAGAACATCGGCGGCGCTGAGCGCGCGAATGCGTTCGCGATAGCTTTCGAGATAGCCCTCAGGCAACTGGTCGAGATAGACAGTAGAAAGCTGGCCGAGGAGGCCATCTTGCGTGGCAACGCCGAGCGAGAAAACGCCGGTGAGATAGCTGCGGGCGCTATCGAGCTCCTCGGCGGTAACCGGAAGGGAGCGCATGCGGTCCATCTCGTAGAACATTTCGGTAAGCGTGGCCGCGGCGACATCATTGCGTACGGCGGCGCGGACGGTGAAATATCCCTGCTGGCGCAGCGCGTTGACGCCGCTGCCGGGGCTATAGGTATAGCCCTTCTGCTCGCGGATATTCATGACGAGACGCGAATGAAAGGCGCCTCCGAGAATCGAATTCGCGAGGATCAGGCGATACCAATCGGGATCGCGGCGGGTGATGGCGAGATTGCCGAGAAGCACCTGCGTCTGCACACTGCCCGGCATGTGCACCAGATGCACGCGGCGTCCCGATTGGCGCGGCGGCGCCGGAGACACCGGCGCTTCGGGCTTCGGAGCCTTCCACGCGCCAAAGATTTTTTCGATTTCCTCAAGCATGGCGGGCGCGGAAAAATCGCCGACCACGATGAGCAGCGATTCCGCCGGAACGTAATGCGCCCGGTAGAACTCCGCAAGCTGGTCGCGGGTGAATCCGGCCAGTTGCTCTTCGGTGGGCGCGACGACGGCGTAAGGATGCGCGCCGAAAAGAATGCGCCGAAGGCGTTCGCTGGCGAGGAATCCGGGCGTGGTGCGNNATGTGCACCGAACAGGATGCGCCGCAGCCGTTCGCTTGCGAGAAAACCCGGCGTGGTGCGCTCGATTTTCAGCTCTTCGAGGCGCTGGCGGCGCTCGCGCTCGAATTCGTCCTCGGGAAACGAAGCGTTGCACGCGATGTCCGCGAGCAGCTCGAGAATGCCGGACGAAAATTCGGCGAGGCCCGACGCGGAAATCGAGCTGGAATCAGCTCCGGCGCTGGTGCCGAGGCCGGCGCCCATGCGGCGCAGATCTTCTTCGATGCGGCGGCTTGGGCGCGACGCGGTTCCCGTGCGAACGACGGTCGCCGTCATTTCAGCGAGGCCGGGCGCGCTATGCGCCACGACGGCGTTGCCGCTCCGGAAATAAAGCTGCGCGGTGATTTTCGGAAACGTGCGCGACTCGACCAGGACGACTTGCAAGCCGTTCGACAGCGTGCGAACCGTGCGCTTGGGCCAGGCGACCGGACTTTCGGGGCCGAGGGCCGGCGGCTGCGTGCGAAGAATCGCGGAGGCGGCGGGTGTGGTCATCGCGCGCCTCCGGGAACCACGGGCCGCCGCACCAGAACGGCGCGGTTGCGCGGGACCAGATATTTTCGCGCGAAGGCTTGCACCTGCTCGGGAGTTACGCCGAGAAATCCATCGAGAATCGTGTTCACGCGGTCGGGATCGCCATCGAAGAGCGTGAAGCAAGCGAGATAGTGCATCAAGCCGAAGCGCGGCATGTAGGAGCCCATACCTCCCTCGAGCATCGAGTAGTAATCCGAGCGGAATTTCACTTTCACGGGGTCGAGTTCATCGAGCGCGATTCCCTTCTGCTGAATCTCTTCGATCACTTCGTCGAATATGGCGACGGTGCCCTCGGAAGTGAATTCGGGCTTGTGGAAGATACGGGTAACCATTTGCGTGGGGCCGTTGGTGTCAAAAACGTCCGCGCTGCCGTCCACGTCCACGGCGATTTGCTCCTCGAGGACCAGCTTGCGATAGACGCGTCCGGCGCGGCCGCCGTGAAGAACGCGATCGAGAATTCCGGCGGCGAACCAATCGGCGGTCCCGCGCGCAGGCAGCGTATAGCCGATGGCGATGGCCGGAAGCGGGCCGAGCTTCTCCTCGACCTCGCCCTTGCGCTCCTCGGTTTGGGGCGGCTCGCTCACGTCCGCGTGCGGCAGCAACGGCTGAGGCGGAATATTTTCGAAATAGCGTTTCGCGAAGGCAAATCCCTCAGATGGCTCGAAATCGCCGAGCATCAGGAGCACGGCGTTATTCGGCGCGTAGTAGGTATGAAAGAACTTCTGAACGTCCGTGAGCGTGGCGGCGTCGAGATCGGCGAAATCGCCGTAGAAATTGTGCGCGTTGGGCCAGTTTCGAAAAGCGACGGGCGGCAGATCGAGCCACGGGAAGCCGCCATAAGGCTGGTTCATCACGTTGACGCGAACTTCTTCCTTCACGACGTCGCGCTGATTACGGAGGTTTTCATCGTCAACCTTGAGGGCGCGCATGCGGTCGGCTTCGAGCCAGAGGACGCGTTCCAGCGCGTTCGACGGCACGGATTCGAAATAATTCGTGATGTCGTAATTCGTGGTGCCGTTGAGCATGCCTCCCGAGGAATTGACCAGGCGAATATGCTCCATCTTTCCCGCGTTTTCCGAGCCTTGAAACATCATGTGCTCGAAAAGGTGCGCGAATCCGCTGCGGCCGTGCGGCTCCAGGCGAAAACCAATCTGGTAATAGACACCGACTGTCACGAAAGGCGCGGAACGGTCCGGCGATGCGACCACGCGCAAGCCGTTGGCGAGCGTGGTGTGCTCGACTGGAATGTGCAGATGCTTTGGCGATGGATTCAACGATTGTCCTCCGAGCGAAATTGCCGGCTACGAATGCCGCGCTAAAAACCGCGGCGCTACATTTAAACCTTAACCACCTGCCAGCGCACGCTTGATCTTTCCTACTGCCACGGCCGGATTCTTTGCTAGCAGGCGGCCGGCCAAAAGCGACGACGCGGCGTACGATTGCCGAAATTCGCGCGGATAGCGGCGCAACGCGCGAGCGTGCCTGGCAACGATGGCATAGTCGCCCCGCGAGAGCGGCCCGGTCCATGCGGCGCGCGGCCCGATACGCTCTATATTATCGAAGATTTGGCGGATTAAAGGTACGAGCGTTTGCATGGCGCGCGCTCGGGTGAAGCCGATGCCCATGAGGAGCTGCACGCCGGCTTCGATCGCGGGATAGGTGCTACCGGCGGCCATTACGGCGGCAGCGTGATAGATGGGCTTGTCGCGGGTATTGATGGTGACCGTGATCCCTCCGAGCGATTTGCCGATTGATTGCGCCATGCGCCGAGCCTTGGGATCGCCTTCGACGCCGAAGATCACGCCGCTGAGTTTCGGAATTAATTTTCCGCCGAATGCCTGCATGGGGTGAAGCGAGCCCGTGGCGGCGCCGCAGCGCGCGAGCGGCGCGAGAACAGTGCGGTCAAGCGTGGCGCTCGTGTGCAGGACGATTTTGCCTTTGCATTTGGCGCGGCCGAGTTTAGCGAGAGTGCGCACGAGGGCCGGGAGATCGTCGTCGGCCGTGCAGAGGAAAATCACATCGGCGGCGAAAATTGCTGTTACGTCCAGGGCTGAATCCTGGCCCGATCCACGACGTTTCCCGTGGAGATGAATCCCCACGCTTCCAGCCCAGGCCAGGGGCGCGCCGGCGCCGATGGTACGGACGGCGGCGCGCGAAGTAGCGGCGGACCGAGTCACGACGGCGCCGATTCGCCAGCCGCGCTCGCGCAGGCGCTTTCCCAGCGTTCTGCCTACGCGACCAGCGCCGACGATGGAAAGAGTGCGTGTCATCGAGCGTGCTAGCGCCGTTCCAACTTGCTGCTCCGAATCTCCGACAACGAGCAAGAAAGGCGTTGCTTGAGATAACGTCCCCCTCGCCCTGATTTCAAAAAACGCTCTCGACGAAACGCGTCGTCGACGCTCAAACAAGCTTCATAGTAGATCAGTCGAAGCGGGCGCCTGTAGGCAGTAGAGAGTACCGCACCACTATTGTGTTGTTGCATTCGCGTTCGCAAGTCGCTCGTACTTCCGATGTAGAATTTCTTATCGTGCTCGCTAAGCGCGACGTACGAATAGTACATTGGACTCTCGCTACTTTGCTCAAGAGTTGGAACGGCGCTAGCATAACTTGTTCGCACTTTTCGCGGTGGAGGAAATTGCGCGTTGCATATTTTCTGGACTGCGGTGCTCGGAGTGATCGCCTTCGGCTGGATCGCCGGGGCGATTGAACTCGCGCTGGGCGTGCGAACGATTCCCTCGCTCGAAGGGGTTGCTCCGCTCAAGGACTCCGAATGCCCGCCAGTGTCAATTCTCTTTGCGGGACGCGACGAAGCCGAAAAACTGCCGGGCGCGATCGCGACGATGCTGGCGCTCGACTATCCCAAATACGAAGTGATTGCTGTGGACGACCGCTCCGAAGACGCGACGGGTGCGATTCTCGCTGCTGCCGCGAAGAAAGATGCACGGCTGAAACCCGCGCGCGTGGACGCGCTGCCCTCCGGCTGGCTCGGGAAGCCGCACGCTTTACAGCAGGCTTACGAACGTTCGAGCGGCGAATGGATCGTTTTTACGGATGCGGACGTTCATTTTGCACCGGACCTGCTGCGGCGCGCGATCGCGCTTGCGGAGGAAAAGCGCTGGGATCATCTGACACTGCTCGGCGCGCCGAAGATGTACACGTTCGGCGAAAAAGTGGCGCTGACGTTTTTCGGAATCTGTTTTCTGATGGGCACGAAGCCGTGGCGAGCGAATGACCCGAAATCGCGCGGCTATACGGGCGTGGGAGCGTTCCAACTGATCCGGCGCAGCGCCTACGAACAAATGGGAACGCACCGGCGGCTGGCGATGGAAGTGATTGACGACATCAAGCTCGGGAAGCTGGTCAAGGAAGCCGGGTTGCGCTCGGGCGTGGCGACGGGCGGCAATGCCGTCAGCGTGCACTGGCACGCGGGCCTGGGAAACACGATTCGCGGGACCACCAAGAATTTCTTCGCGGCGACTGGATTCAAGCTGTGGCTGATCACCGCGCAGATTTTCGGGACGCTGCTGATGTTTGTGTTTCCGGTGCTGGCGCTGCCGTTCGCGCGGGGGTGGGCGCTCACTTTTGCGCTGATTGCCGTGGCGTTGCCGGCGACGGTTGGGGCTGGAGTGGCTGTCGAACTAGGGGCGCCGGTCGCGTATGCGCTGACGTACCCACTCGGCGCGGTGATTATTTGCTGGATGCTGGCGCGGTCCACGATTGTGACGCTGTGGCAGGGCGGCGTTACCTGGCGCGGGACGTTTTATTCGCTGGAGGAGTTGAGGCGCGGCGTGGTGTAGGCGCGGCCGGCGGCTGAAAGCAGGAGCGAGAAGAGGAGCAGATCCCTCGGCTGCGTCCCACGCCCGCAAAAATCGCGGGAAAGGCAAAGACGCATGGGACTTCGCTCGGGATAACAATGGTTGCCAGGTGGTCAGCGCTTTGCCAAGCATGTGCGCCGGGCGTAGCGGTGCTATGCCCCTACGAAGCAGTCTTCGTGGCGGGCAATGCGGGGACTTCGGTGGCGGCGATAACGCAAAGGTCGCGCTGCTTTAGGGCGCGGATGCGGTCGCGGAGGCTGGCCGCGCGCTCGAATTCGAAATTCTTCGCGGCTTCGCGCATTTGGGCTTCGAGCTGAACGATGGCCTGCTGCAACTCGTGCTCGTTGGTGATGTCGCCGATGGGCACGTCGTCCGCCGGGACGGTGATGTAATCCGCTTCGACGATTCGAGCGAGCTGCATGTCCACGGACTTGATGATCGACATCGGCGTAATGTTGTGCTCTCGGTTATAGGCCTCCTGCTTCGCGCGCCGGCGGCTGGTTTCGCCGATGGCCTGGCGCATGGAATCGGTCATGCGGTCTGCATAGAGGATCGCGCGGCCTTCGATATGACGAGCGCAGCGGCCCATGCTCTGAATCAGCGACGTGGCGCTGCGAAGATAGCCTTCCTTATCCGCGTCGAGAATGGCGACGAGCGAAACCTCCGGCAGATCAAGCCCCTCGCGCAGCAGGTTGATTCCAATGAGCACGTCGAATTCGCCGCGGCGCAGGCTGCGCAGGATGCGCACGCGCTCGAGGGTCTCGATTTCGGAGTGAAGATAGCGGCAGCGCACGCCGACTTCGGCGAAGTATTCGGCGAGATCTTCGGCCATGCGTTTCGTGAGCGTCGTCACGAGCACGCGCTCGTTGCGCGCGGCGCGCACGCGAATTTCTTCCAGCAGATCGTCCACCTGCCCTTTCACGGGCCGCACTTCGGTCTGCGGGTCCACGAGTCCGGTGGGCCGAATCACCTGCTCGACCACAACGCCTCCGGACTTGGTCAGCTCGTAAGGCCCGGGCGTGGCGGAAACGTAGACGACCTGGTTGACGCGATGCTCGAACTCCGCGAAGTTCAGCGGGCGGTTGTCCAGCGCGGAGGGCATGCGGAAGCCGTAATCCACGAGGGTTTGCTTGCGCGAGCGGTCGCCCGCGTACATGCCGCGAAGCTGCGGGATCGTCTGGTGCGATTCGTCCACGAAGAGCAGGAAATCCGAGGGAACGTAATCGAGCAGCGTGGGCGGGGCCTCTCCTGGCAGGCGGCCGGACATGTGCCGGGAATAGTTCTCGATTCCGTGGCAATATCCGATGGTGCGCATCATTTCGATATCGAAGTGCGTGCGCTGCACCACCCGCTGAGCCTCGACGATTTTTCCCTGCCGCGTGAGCTCGCCCTTCCACCAATCGAGCTCTTCGTAGATGGTCTGGATGGCGCGCTCTTTCTGGGCGGCTGGCAGGACGTAATGCGTCTTCGGATAAATTGGCAGGCGCGAGATTTCGCCTTCACGGGAGCGGATCTGGCCGGTGAGCGGATCGATCTTGCGGATCGCTTCGACCTGGCTGCCCCAGAGCTCGATGCGCACGGCGAGATCGTCATAGGGCGGATAGATTTCGATCATATCGCCGCGAACGCGAAACGTGCCGCGGCGTAGATCCTCGGAGCGCTCGTACTGGATTTCGACGAGCTTGCGCAGGATCGATTCACGGGTGATTTGCTGGCCCTTTTCAAGCATCAGCATCATGCCGAAATAGGCTTCGGGCGAGCCGATGCCATAAATACAGGAGACGGACGCGACGATGATCACGTCGCGGCGCTCGAAGAGCGAGCGGGTGGCGCTCATGCGCAGCTTGTCGAGCTCGTCGTTGATCGTGGCTTCCTTCTCGATGAAGGTGTCGCTCGACGGAACGTAGGCTTCCGGCTGGTAATAATCGTAGTAGCTGACGAAATACTCGACGGCGTTCTGCGGGAAAAACGATTTGAACTCGTGGTAGAGCTGCGCGGCCAGAGTCTTGTTGTGCGCGAGGACGATCGAGGGCCGATTGAGCTGCTCAATCACCTTCGCCACGGTAAAAGTCTTGCCGGAGCCCGTGACGCCGAGGAGGACCTGGTGACGGTCGCCGTCGGTCAGCCCGCGGACGAGCTGCGAGATGGCTTCCGGCTGGTCACCGCGGGGCTCGTAGTCACTCGCAAGCTTGAATTTCACGGCGCATCGCCTCTAGTCCGAAATTTGGGGTACTCGAAACTCTCCATTATACGCCTTCTGTCAAACAGGTCCTCGCCTGGAGCGTATGCGCAAATCTTCGGCGCTCGCAAGAGACATTGTCCCCAGGGGCTAAAGCCCCGGTCATCTCTCGCGGCGCATGTCGGAGCAGAAGCTCCGACCCCCTAAAAAGCGCGGCTGGCAAATGGGCGGCGGAGTGCCAAGCATCTTCGGCGGGCGTAGCAGTGCCATGCCCCTACGAAACCCCGGGCTACGGTTGTTCTGGCATCAATGTGACTTCGGACTGGCTTTGCACTTTGCCGACATGATGAATGCTCGAACCGCTGCTGGCGCTGGTGATTTGGTAGTCCATTTCTTGTGTGTTGGTATCCGTGGAACTGACGAGGAGGCCGCTCGAGAGCGAAATGGAATCGAGACTTTCTCCGGAGCCCGTCCAGGTGCCGGAGGTGCGCAGGCCGTTGCGGCGATAGTCGTCGGGAGTGGCGTCGGAATGAGTAGAACCGCGCCGCAGGATTTCGAAGTGGGTCAGGATTACGGCGCAGTCGTCCGGATGCTGGCCGGGTTGAACCGCGGAAGCCTGCGATCCGGCGGATGAACCGCATGGCTCGTTGCGCAGATACGAGGATTCCGTGCGCCGGGTGAGGCCGGAGAGCAACGCGCCTGGAATCGGCTGCTCGCTAGTCCATTTCTCGCCGATGGCGACGCCCTTTTGCGGGAAGGTGCCGTCCGAAACGGCTCCCTGGAGCAGCGCCAGCACCGGGTCAATGGCTGGTTGGCCCGGGGCTGGCTGGCCCAGGACGGGTTGGCCCGCCGCCGCTGCGCCCACATTCTGAAAGTCCGAAAATTGCCCGTCAGGCTCCATGGTGAATTCGACCGAGCGGCCTTCGAGGTGATTGTACCGATCGGCCGATGAAGAAGCCGCGAGATCGAGCGCGTCACTTTCAGACTCGGCGCTGGATTTTTCGTAGGTTGCGCGGAACCGGACCTTGCCGGCGGCCGAGACGCCGAGCGTTTCCAGGCGAACGATCATATGGATCGCCTGGGTTGATCGCGAGCCGCCCTCGGGATTGACGATGGGGGTGGTGGTTGTTCCCGTGGTCGTGGTGCGCGATTCAATGCGGTAGCGAAGAACTTCACCGGGAACAAATTTCGGCGCGAAGCGCACTCGCTCACCGGCCGTGGCCGCGAGCGCCGGTGAAAACAGCGTCAAACTCACGAACAGAGCGAGGCGAATCATATTTGTACAGCGCGACGGCATCGAACGAACGCTAGCACAGGGCTTGGAGTGAGGGAAGAGGGGCGCAGGCATGGCCGGAGCGTCATTGGACCGTGCGGGTGAGCGGGAGAGGGATGGGCTACCGGTTGTCAGGCATGTATACCGGGCGTAGCAGTGCTACACCCCTCCAAACCCTCGACACATTTTCCGCCGCCGAAGCCAATTCGGGAAGAGCGGTGCGTGCCAGAAGGAAAATACGCTAGCGCGAACGACGGGGCGGCGGCTGAGGCAGCGCGAATTTAGGAGCGGCGAGCGGACCGGTTATGCGAAATGATGCTGCCGGAGCGTCGCCGCCGGGCGCAAGCGCTGACGACATCCGGAGTCGCAAGTCAAGATTGCGGCTGAAATCGATCCTGCCAGAGCCGTTCGCTGACGAGTCTGCACTGGTCGCGAGACTCAAGGTTTGAATGTCAATCATGCGCTGCGCACAGGTAAAAGTGGCGGAGCCACTGGGAAATCGAGTGGCCCCGGTGTCCTGCGACTGGCCGCCGAGCGACTCCTGCAAATCAAAGCTCAGGAGTTCGGCGCCTGTGGCGCGGACGCTGCCCTGACAGGTGAGCGACGCAAGCAGATCGGCACGATTGGCGCCGTGCGCGACAAGTGAGAGCTGGCCGGCCGCGGATTCCGCCGTAAAGCCGTCGAGTGCCGGCGTCGCGGCAGCGAGCGAAGATATATCCACGCCGGCGAAATCGAGGTCCGCGCTGTAAGCGGGCGAAGCGCTCAGGTCCGCGCCGAACAGACCGCTGACCTGTCCGCCGTAAAACTGGCCGGTCGCATCGGCAAGCACGATATGGCGGCCGTCGATTTTGAGATCTCCCTGCAGATGACGGACGACCAGAGGCTCGAGCGTGAAAGTGTCGAGAGTGAGGCGTCCGCCCGCTCTGAGATTCTCCGGCGCGGCGCTCGTCTGTGCGCGCGAGTTGAGAAACGGCAGCATTCGGTCGAGAAAACTCTGCCGCCAGGCGGGATTGAGCCAGCGATCGAGATTCGCCGCCGAGAGGCGATCCGCCGAGAGCGCAAACTGCCAATCGCCGGAAGGTTCGCGACGGTCGAACGTGCCGCTCCAGCGGGCTCCGAAGGCCTCTGCGGATGCGAGCGCGATATGGCGAGCGCCGGGCTTCCATTCCGCGCGGGCTTTTATCTGATCGACCGGCCGATTCAAGAATGGCGCGCGCAGCGAATCGCCACTCGGACTATCGTCGGACGCAGGGCCCGCGCCGGGTGCGCCGAATTCGGCCCAGCCAACCGGTTGACCCGCGCCGCCGACTGGCCACGGATATGGGGCCGCCTGCCACCGCAGATCGCACGCGAAGGGACCCGCGAGATCCCATCCTCGCGAAAGGTTCCATCCCAGCGCGGCCGCTCCTGCGATAAGGTCTCGCGCCTGGCTGGTGCTTCCGGCAATGCGCCACGAAGGAATTGTGCCGTGCGCCGGCTTCGTCGAAGCGTCCAGACGAAATGAGCCGTTGGATGGGCCGGACGCAGCGCCCCACGATAGCGCTATCGGAAGAAAAGAAATCTGTCCGCGGTCGTACTGAAGCTGGAGTTGCCCCAAATGAATCGGCCTGCGCGGGTCAGCGCCAGAGAAATCAAGCCCGGCGCTCAAGACGGTCGCATTCGCGATGCGCAGCGGCCACCCGGTGGCATCCGCACTAACTTCCGCGCGACCGCGAACGGAGACGCTGTCGGCGACACCGGGATGAAATGCGCGCAGCCACGGCAAAAGGTCGGCTGCATCAAGCAGCGATGAGGTGGTGAATTCAACAGGGAGAAATTTTTCCGCCGCGGACGATCCCGCTCGATTCCAACGTATGTGCCCGGAGGCATGCGCACTCGAATGCGGCGCCTCGAGCGCAATGTCGGTGAAGTCGATCTCCGGAGAAGCGGGATTCCATTTCGTTTGCGCGACCAGATTCAAGGAGGGAGTGTCGGGCCGGAGCGCGAGATCCCAGCGATGGACCTGGCGCAGTTCCGCGCGCCCCTGAATGGCCCACTGGTCGTCCTGTTCGCGGGTGCGAGCGCTGATTGCCAGCGCCACCGCGCCGCGAATACCCTCATCATTACCACCGGCGAGCCTGAGCACGTCCGAGATCGAGGCGTCCGTCCAGGAAATATCGAGGGCCGCCGGACGAAGCCGCGACGAAGTGCCGCCCAAATCACCCGACAGGTGAATCGTGCCTGCCTGCTGCACGACCACCGCGGCGCGCCAAGGCGTCGCGTCAAGGTTCATGGTCCAGCGCCCGGGGCGATCGGTTTCGACCGTGCCCTTCACTCCGACGAACGCGAGCGGCAGTTTTTCGTCCCCGTTCTTGAAATTGATGCGCCCGCCTTCCACGTTGATCCGGCGAAATCGGACGGCCGAAGATGGAAGCGACGGGCCTACCGGCACTCGCGTCGAAAGCGCCCCCGAAGGCTGCGGAAGCCACTCGGCGAGGTTCCAGTCACCAGCGGCGCTGCGGACGAGGTTTAGACTGGGCCGACTCAGCGAGAGGGTGCCCAGCTCGATGTGCCCGCGCAACAGGGCCGCCCAGCGCAGCCTGACGGTCATTGATTCGGCCCGCAGAAAGTATTCGTGGCCGAAGCGCGGGTCTTCGCCGACGGTTACGGAGTTCGCTTCCAGCGCGGGCCCGTCCCACCAGCTAAAATGATAACTGCCCACTTCGACCGGCCGTCCAAAAGCAGATTCGATTCGCGCGGTGAGGATCGTTCGCAGACCCGAATGCTGGATCGTAAGGGAAATTCCCTCGGACGCAATCCACAAGAGGCATACGAGCAGGAAAATCCACTTCAGCCAGCGGCTCAAGTGGCGGGGCCGTGAGGGCGCCTGCTCGACGGGCTCGGCGCGCGTAAGAGTAGGTGAATGGATATCCGACACGATGGATACAACTGAAGATACTACTTCATCCCAAAGAAAAATAAAGCGGGATGCCGAGGCTACCTCAGTGAACCTGCCGCAGCATGCGGTGCCAGCGGGTTCGGCTGGAAAGGTGGATTAGTCCATCCTCGATGCCGCGGAGAGTGCCGAGGAGACTGCGGTCATTATAATCCTCAGCCGTCGCCTCAACGGACCAGTAAATCACCATGGGGCGGCCCATGATGGCGTGACGATCCACGAAACCCCAGTAGCGGCTATCCCAGCTCCGGTCGCGGTTATCTCCCATGACGAAGAAATGATCGGGAGGCACCAGCAGCTCGCCGTTGCGGACCGAGTTCATTATCTGCTCCGCCCACTCAGGGCGCAGTCCCCATCTGGGGAAACCGGCACCGGAAGGGGGAAAGTTGTCGGCGAAGGGATCGTCAGCCGAAGGATCGTGGACCATGTAAGGCTCCGCCAAGCTCAGGCCGTTGACATAAACCTGCTCGTTGATGATCCGGATGCGATCGCCCGGCAATCCGATCACACGTTTGACGTAGTGCGGATGATCGTCGAAGGGAAACTTGAAGACGATAATGTCGCCCCGGCGGACGGACCTGTACGGAAGCAGCTTTTCGTACCACGCGCCGTTCCCTTCAAAAATAAATTTGTTCACCAACAGGTGGTCGCCGACGAGAAGTGTCGGCTCCATGGATTGCGACGGAATCTTGAAGGCTTGCAAGATGAAAGTGGTTCCGAAAAGCGCTAGAAGAATGGTGACCAGGAGCGATTCGAGGAAATCCACGTAGCTGGCCCTCGGCGCGCGAAAGCGCGCCGGCGCGACGATCGGCGCCGCGTTTTCGGCCGAATCCGAAATTGTGTTTCCTGTTTCGAGCGATTCCATTCAGGCGATCTCACTGCTTTGCCCCAAAATGTCGAGCGCCAGCCTCGCGGCGGCCTGTTCCGCTTCCTTTTTGCTGAGGCCCTGAGACGCGGAGAGTCTCACGCCCTTGTGCCAGACCTCGACCTCAAAGGTTTTGTTATGCTCCGGCCCGGATTCGTTCTTAATGCGATACGCGGCGGCGCCGAGGCCGCGCTGCTGCAGCCATTCCTGCAATGCGGACTTGTGATCAGGGCGCTCGAGGCCCTCGACGCCGTCGGCCAGAACGGCGTCGATCAAGGTGCGGCGCAGAAACGCGGCCGCAGCCGGCAAGCCTGCGTCCAGATAGATGGCGCCCACAACCGCTTCGTAGGCGTCGGCGAGCAGGCGTCTCTTTTCGCGCCCGCCGGTCTTTTCCTCGCCCAGACCGAGGCGTAAATGACCACCCAGGTTCAGCCGTTGCGCCGCAGCGTGAATCGAAGAAGCGCTCACCAACCGCGCTAAGCTCTTCGAAAGCTGCCCCGAGTCCCACTGAGGAGAGGATTCGAAGAGGTGTTCGCTCGCGACCAGGCCGAGCACGCGATCGCCGAGGAATTCGAGCCGCTCGTTGTCAATCCCGGCGCTATTTTGGCGGTGCGATCGGTGCGTCAGCGCGCGTTCGAGCCTTTCGGGTTTCTCGAAATGATGACCGAGGACCGTCTCAAGCTCGCCGAGCTCCTCTGCGGTCATGGCCGGATCGCCTTTCAGTACTACTTCGGTTGCGCGGCCTGTTTGCGGGCGGCGTCAGCGCTTTGTTTGCAGCGATCCTGCAGACCACCCATGATCTGGGAACAACGGTTGAAGGCGTCCGCGGCTTCGGGAAAACGATTCAGCTTTTGCAGGTCCAGGCCGAGGACGTAGAAATCAGTTTGATCGGGACTTGCGGCGGACTGCGTCGCCTGCTGCAGCTCCGACACGGATTCCGCCGACTGCGCGCGGCGGAAATAAACGAGGCCAAGGCCACTATGCGCCTCACTGAGCACCGCCGCTTTGGATTGAGCGAACTGATCGTCGGACAAACTCGGTGGTTTCGGCATCGCTCCGATCACTTCAATCGCGTGTTTTTCGTAGCGCTCGGCCTTGTCGAGACTCTTGAGCGCGTCGGGGTCCTCAGGATTAAAAACATGAGGAATGACCCAGCCAATCATGGTGAGAACGGTCACATCGTCCGGATACAGCGCCAGAACTTTGTCGCCGGTCGAGTAGAAATTCTTCCAGTCCTGCTTCGCGTAATATGCCTGCACGAGACCGGAATAAACGGATTCGGAATAACGACTCATCGGATACTTTTGCAGGAAATCGTTCCCGAGCTGTATCCGCGTGTCCGGTGAACCCGATCCCGCGTCAAAGTAAGCCTTGTAGGCGGCCTCCTCTGCCGGATCGACCTTCGGAGCCGCCGGTGGCGGGTTCTGGCCCGGTTGCGCGGGCTGCGCCTGTTGGCCGTCCTGCGAAGACGACACCGGAGGAGTGCCCTTCAAGGTTGGAGGCGCTCCCTGTGCGAAACAAACCGCCGCGAGCCCCAAATTGGCTGCAAGGGTCAGCATCAGAATACGAATTGCGATAGCGGTGAGTCGTGGCCTCATGTACGTGCCCCTTTCCTGCGTGGCGATCCCGCGCACACTACTTAGGCTGGGCAGCCTGCTTTTTTGCCAAATCGGCGTTCTGCTTGCAACGGTCCTGCATATTTCCAGCGATCTGACCGCAACGCGCGAATACGTCCGCAGCGTCGGAAAATTTATCCAAATTCTGCAAGTCCGTGCCCAACACGAACAGATCGGTCGGATCCGGACTCGCGTTGTTCTGCGTGGCTTGCTGAAGCTCCGTCACCGAATTGGCATAATCCTCGCGGCGGAAATAGACCAGACCCAGGGCGCTGTGCGCCTCACTCGCCTTCTGGGCTTTCGCAGCGGCAAATTGGGCGTCTGTGAGGCTCGCCGGCCTAGGCATTGTGTTTAGGACTTGGATTGCGTTTTTCTCGCAGGATTCGGCCTTGTCCAATAGCTTGTCCGCGTCGTCGGCATGGGGGTCGTAGACGTGCGGGATCACCCAACCAACCGTTGTGAGGACGTCCACGTCGTCCGGCTTCAGCGCCAGCGCCTTGTCCGCCGTCGCATAGAAATCCTTCCAATCCTGTTTATCGTAATAGGCAGTGGTGAGTTGGGCGTCCACCGCCTCGGCAAAAATGCTCTTGGGGTACTTGTCCAGGAAAGCGTTACCGAGCTGAATCTTCTTGCCTGGATCTTCCGGGCTAGTGTGGAAAAAAACATCGTACGCCTTCTGTTCTTTCGGGTCGATCGTCACACCCGGCTGTCTTTGCACGTCCGTCAGCTGATGCAGTTCGGTTTGTTGGATGTCGGTGGACCCTTGCATCGGCTTCGATTGAGTGCCGCCCATCTGCGCGAGCGAAATGGGTGCGACAAAAATGGTGGCGGCGAAAGTAAGTGACAAGGCGCGAGACGCAAATCGCATCGATGGAATGCTCACAGCGACCGGTCCTCCTTTATTCTNNTCAGGGGCTCCCTCCACGGCAAGGGCCGCCTGGTATTCGTTCACGGCCAGCTCGCGCTCGTCCTCGAGATCGTGGATGCGCCCGAGGTACACATGCGACCACGCCATAATGGACGGGTCGGCTGGCGTTGGCGCGTTGCCCGAACCGGGCGCTGCTGCATTCCGCGCGGAAACAAGCTGCTCGAAAAGATCCTTGGCGCGGTCGCCCTCGCCGGAAAGTACGGATGCGATGGCCAGGCCGTACATCACTCGCGGATCGTTCGGATATTTGGCGAACGCGGTTTGAAACGTCGCCGCGGCTGCGGCGGCATCCTTGCTCGCGATCTGGCGATTACCCTCTGTGATCCAGCCCTCCAGCTCCGATTGCGGCGCTGCGGCTTCGCCATGCGCGCTCAGCGCGGGCACGGCGTCGGCGGAGGCGAAGGTCATGCCCTGCAGACGCTTCTGCTCCGCCTGGACGTCTATGCCCGTGATAAGACCCGGGAAATAGTACGACATCGCGGGCGCATCCTTTTCGAATTTCTGCAACTGGGCGACGAGAGGGCGCACCAGTATGAAACCCGATTCGTCATTGTTCTTCAGCTCAGCTTCAAGGCGGTCGCCGGAGAGATGGCGGAGGCGCAACTCAACAGCTTTGATCAAACACTCGTCCATGAAGGCGACGAAATCATCATGGTATTCCGCCGGAAGCTGTGGCGCGCGAGCCGCCACGTTCAGCATCGCCCTTTTCGTATATACGACGGGCCGATAGCGCAGCACGAAAGGATCGAGCATGTAGTGCAAGTAGGCATGCTGAATGGTATCCACCGATGAATCGGAAAGTCTTCCGACAACGATCGCGTAGCGGTCGCCGGCGTTACGGAAATTCGCGCGAGATCCAACGAGCGGCTCGACGTACACCGTGAACGTGCGACCGTAGACCGGCTTGGGAAGCTCGCGAAGGTACGCATCGGTGACGGTCACGACTCTCCGGAGGACGCCGCGAAAGTTCACGATTACCGGCTCGGATTCCGGCTCGATTTTCGGCCAGCGCGCGTCCAGACCAGCTTCTTTGTAAAAGTCAGCGATGACTTGCTCAAACCCGTCAATCGTAAGCACGGAGGGCGGAAGCAAATCACGGTTGGCGGGCAACTGGAAACTGGGAGGAGGATCGGCCACTAACGCGAAGGTCATATAAGGCGTGAGCGTTTCGGTGGGACTCGCCAGTGCATGGTCGCGATAGAACTGGCGCATGGCTTTTGCCGCGGGCCCCTGCAGCTTCAGCAGGTCCTCGCGAAGCGCAAGCCGCGCCGGCATCTCCGCAGGCGCGTTTTCCTGCGAGTCGAATCCCGCGGCGTCCAGCGCGCACATCACCGCAAAGATTTGCGGACTGGGCTCAACGCTGATGCCTGTATCGTTGGGTTGCGCGGCTTCCTGCGCTTGCGACTTGCGCGCCAAACCCCAAAAGGCGACTGTACTGGCCACCGTCACGAGGACGCAGCATGCACGGACTAATCTATGGGCCGACTTTCGGATGCGCAAACTCCTCAATCTATCTGCCTCGTGGGATGCGGTTCGATCGGCAAGCGTTTTCTCCGGAATTCGTCGCGCCACCCGCGCAACCCACCGCACCGCTGGAACTCTAACGAGCCCATGGTGCAGAGTCAAGAATTGCGACGAACTGAAAAGCGTGAAGGGTGAGTGGGCAGCGGGGTGCCAAGCATGGGCGAGGGGCGGGGCGGTCCGGCAAATGCGTCATTAACCTACCGACGAAAAAATGGGAGAACGGCACTGCTCGGAAACTAGCCGTGGACGCGGACTTCGCTGAAGCTCAGTAGGACGCGTCCGCCGCCCATCGGGCGACCGAAGCCCAGCTGAGGACGGAAGCGGGAAAACAGAAGAACCTGGTCAATCTGGCGCTGTACCGCGGCGTCGTTCGGGCCGGACAGAATCTTGTAGAAAAGAACCTCGCCTTGGGCATTCAGCGTCGCCTCGATCAACAGAGGGGCGGAGTCGGCCTGGCCGTCCGTTCGGCCGATGCCCGGGACCGGGAAAGGCGCCAAGCTTTCAAGCTGCGCCGGCTGAACCAAATTCAACGGCAGATCGTCGGCTTCCACGCGGCCCAGCGGCATTCCCACCAGCATGCTTTGCACGACCAACATGAAAACAGCCACCGCCGTGAGCACTCCGCCAGTGGCGGGAACCGCGAGCGGCTCGAGGATATTCTGGGAGACCAGAAGCGCGCGCACCCACAAACGATTTACGAAGGCCCACGGCGACCGCGCCTGGGAAGCCTGCGCGCGAATCTGTGCGGCCAGACCAGCCGGCACATCCACGGGCTTGACGTTTGCCAGGTGCGTGGCCAGCAAGCGATAGCTCGCAAGCTGCTGACGGCAGTCCGCGCACGTGTCCAGATGCTGGCGCAAAAGGATGCGATCGCGCGAACGGATCGCTCCGTCCAGATAGCCGGGCAGGCGCGGTTGGGCTTCGCGGCAGTTCATTGCGTGCCCCCTTGCATTTGCGCGGTCCCAGTGGATTCCGCGCGCGACGTCTCGAAACTTTCGGGGCGCGCCACGAAATGAACCTTCGTCCGGCGGCGGGGCGCGCTACGCGACACGGCGTTTAGCGCCATATTCCCCGGGACGGACTGGCTCGACACCTCATGAAACTCAGGCTGATGAGCACGCAGCAGCGGATCGAGAATTTCCTTCAACATTCGCCTTCCGCGCATGATTCTGGATTTCACCGTTCCCACCGAAACCTCGAGCACTTCCGCGATCTCTTCGTAGGAAAGCCCCTCAAGATCCCTCAAAATCACAGCGCTGCGAAACACAGGCGGCACCGTCGCGAGCGCACGGCGTACCGTCGCTTGTACTTCGTGCGTCGCGCACTGCTCGAAGGGAGTAGCCTCGAGGTCCTTCAGCTCGAGCGCGGGACACTGTTCGGTGGCTTCCACGTCAATCGAGGTCTGCATACGGTGATGGCGCCAACACCAGCGGCGATGGTTCAGCGCCTGGCGCACCGAGATGCGATAGAGCCAGGTCTTCAGCGAACTCCCGCCGCGGAAACCTCGAATGCCGCGAAACACATGCAGAAAAACTTCCTGTGTAACGTCAGCAGCATCGGCGCGGTCGGACAGAATTCCATACACGAGATTGTAGACGCTTGAGTGGTAGTAGGTGACGAGGTAGTCAAAAGCAGCGTCCGAGCCGGCCTGAAGCTCGGTCAGAAGCTCGCCTTCGTCGCGTACCCACGGAAGACTATGTGCCAGTTCGCCCATTGCGTGCGCCGCGCTCCTCGGGGCAACCCTGATGCTATCGTTAGACACCGGTTTGCTCCGCTATGTTGCCGAGCATAGCAGAAAAATGCGCTGAAAGAGACATACCTAAAGTACTGATCCAGTGAGGCGCTTACCGGCTGGCAACCTGTTTATTTTCAAAGCATTGAAGAGGTCATACGGAAATCCCGATGGCTGGCAGCTGATTCTGCGGAGAACCGAGGTTTACTACGCGCAAGCGAATGTTGGTGGAGCCGATGGGATTCGAACCCACGACCTCCTCGATGCCATCGAGGCGCGCTCCCAACTGCGCCACGGCCCCACCGCGTTGCAAGTTCAACGAACCAAGCAGCATAACTATACCGCCTCGGCTCGCGGAAAAGCAATTACCGTGGAAATATCGGAATTTGCACCGGGTGTCTTTTTGACCTAAGTGTCAACGTCCGCGCGGAGGATCTTCTTATCCGGATATTGGCGGCGCTTTTGCAGTTTGCTCATCCAAGCGGACCGTCAATGGCCCCCTTAGCATTTTGGGCAACTGTTCAAAAGTGAACATGCTGCCGTAACCGCTTTTGCGAATGTAGGCGAATACAAGGGCAGCCTTCCCCCCTAAGCGGGACGCGATAAACGCCTGAAACACCTCGCGTCCCGCCCGCCCTTCCGTCTCCTACACTCAAGGATTTCTATTTTTCCCCATTTCTTGAGGACGCATTGTCCTGGTGGTCTCCGCGCGTTCCCTGCGATTCGCGAACGTACTTTAGCGACCTCGAAGACGAAGAACGGAGCGGAAAAAGACCAAGGATTTACCACAGAGGACACTGAGAAGCCGTGGAGGGCACGGAGAAAGTGAAAATCTCAAACTGTTGGGCCAGGAAAAAAGAACGCTGGTTCCGCGCACGATACGATCTAGAATATCGGCCCTATGGCGAAAATTACTTTCCTTGGCGCGGCAGGCACGGTTACCGGCTCGAAATATCTTATCGAAGCAGAGGGCAAGCGTCTGTTGGTGGATTGCGGGCTTTTCGAAGGCACGAAGGAGCTGAAGCAGCGCAATTGGGATAAGCTGCCGATCGATCCGGCGACCATTGACTGGGTGCTGCTGACGCACGCGCACATTGACCACACCGGCTATCTGCCGCGATTGTACCGGAACGGCTATCGCGGCCCGATCTATTCGAATGCCGCCACTCATGAACTTTGCGCGGTGCTGCTCCCCGATTCGGCCCATCTGCAGGAAGAAGACGCGCGATTTGCGGCGAAAAAAGGCTACAGCAGCCACAAGCCGCCGCTCCCGCTCTACACCGTGGCGGAAGCGCAAGCCGTGCTCACGCAGTTTCACGAGATACCGAGCAACGATCCCTTCACGATCAGCCCCCAATTTTCCGTTCTCCCGCACGACGCAGGGCACATCCTGGGCGCGACGTGGCTGGAGCTGACGATCACCGAAGGCGGGAAGAAGACGCTGGTAGTTTTTTCAGGCGATGTGGGCCGCTTCGATCAACCAATTCTGAAGGATCCGGAGTTGCCCACGCACGCGGACGTTTTGCTGTGCGAAGCAACCTACGGCGATCGCGATCATGCGGCCGGCTCGGTAACGGACGAACTCGCTGACGTGATCAGCCGGACGGCGAAGCGCGGAGGCGCCGTCGTGATTCCCGCGTTTGCCGTGGATCGAACTCAACTGCTGATGTACTACCTGCGTGAACTCGTGGAACAAAAGCGGATTCCGGATTTGCCCGTGTACGTGGACAGCCCGATGGCGATCAGCGTTACCGACCTATACGCACGCCATTACGGCGATCACGACTTGAGACCGCAAACCAGCGCGGATCCACTGAATCTCGCGCACGTGCATTTGACCCGCACAGTGGAAGACTCGAAGAAGATCAACGACGTGGTCTCGCCCTGCATCATCGTATCGGCCAGCGGCATGATCACCGGCGGCCGAGTGCTGCATCACCTCGCGAAGCGGCTGCCGGATTCTCGCAGCGCGGTATTGCTGGTGGGCTATCAAGCGGAAGGTTCCGGCGGACGAGCGCTTCAGGACGGCGCGAAGTTTCTTAGCATCCACGGAGAACAGGTGCCGGTGCGGGCCCAGGTGATTGATATCGGCCAGCTTTCGGCGCACGCCGGCAAGAGCGAATTGGTGCGCTGGCTTTCCGGTTTCCAGGCGCCGCCTCGCCAAACGTTCATGATTCACGGCGAACCCGGCGGCCTGAATGGCCTGCGTGACGCGATTACGAGCCAGTACCACTGGCCAGTGACGATTCCCGCCTACCTTCAGACGGTTGATCTCAATGGATGACGCGGAATTTTATCCGGCGATTTTCAGCTTGGCGAGACGCTCAGCCGCGGCCTGAAGAGTCGTTTCCTTCTTGCAGAATGTGAAGCGAAGGTGCGTCCGGCCGTCGGCGGGATCGCGGTAGAAGCTCGAACCGGGAACGGCCGCCACGCCGATCTCCGTGACGAGGTATTTTGCGAAGGTCACGTCGTCGGGAAAACCGAATGCGGAAATATCCGTCATGATGTAATACGCGCCGCGCGGCTTGAAGCACCGGAAGCCGGCGTTCGTGAGAATTCCCAACAGGCGATCGCGGCGCACCAGATATTCGCCCGAGAGAGATTCGTAATAACTCGCAGGCGATCCCATCGCCACCGCTCCCGCTTCCTGCAATGGGGCCGCGGCCCCGACGGTGAGAAAGTCATGCACCTTGCGGATCGCCGCCGTCACTTCGGGCGGAGCAATGGCCCAGCCGACTCGCCAACCTGTCACGCTGTACGTCTTCGAAAGCGCGTTGATCGTGATCGTGCGGTCGCGCATGCCGTCCAAAGTGGCTAGCGAAATGTGCTTCGCGCCGTCGTATAGCATGTGCTCGTAGATTTCGTCCGTGATGGCGAAAGCGTTCCAGTGCAGGCAGAGGTCGCGAATGCGCTCGAACTCCGCACGCTCAAATACCTTTCCCGTGGGATTGTTGGGCGTGTTAAGGATAATGGCTTTCGTCTTCGGGCCGAACGCCGCCGCCAGCTCGTCGGGATTGAACGTCCAATCGGGCGGCCGCAGATTCACAAAGCGAGGACTGGCGCCGGAAAGAATCGCGTCGGGGCCGTAATTCTCGTAGAACGGCTCGAAGACGACGACTTCATCTCCCGGATTGATGATGGCCATCATGGTGGACATCATTGCTTCCGTCGAACCGCAGCAAACCGTGATTTCGCGCTCCGGATCAACCACAACACCTTGCGTGCGTTCGAAATTCGCGGCAATTGCGTCGCGAAATTTTTTCGCGCCCCAGGTAATCGCGTACTGGTTGATGTCCGCGGAAATCGCGTCCTGCGCGGCGCGCTTGATCTCAGCCGGCGCTGGAAAATCGGGAAAGCCCTGCGAAAGATTGACCGCCCCGTGGCGCAGAGCCAGGCGGGTCATTTCGCGGATTACAGATTCGGTGAAGCGTTCAGCTTTAAGGGAAAGTTTTGGGCTAGCGGCCAGGGCGCGTTCGGGCTGGGCGGGGTTCATCTGGTTGAGCTCCATAAAGCCGACGATAAATGTCCGCGTTGCGGGTCACGATTTGCACGTACTGGCGCGTCTCGGTGAACGGAATCGAGTCCACGAATTCGGCGGTCTCGCGGTACGCCTGTCCCGCCGTCCACAATGTCACCCGGTCTTCTCCGGCATTGTACGCGGCCAGCGCTGACTCAGCGCCGCCAAATTGTTTTTCCAGGCCCGCTAAATAGGCCGCGCCGAGCCTCACATTATAATCCGGCTCAGTGAGCCTCGCGCGCGAATAACGAATTTTCTCCTGCTTGGCCAGAAGACGTGCGGTCGGCCCGATCAGTTGCATCAACCCAATCGCGCTCTTGCCGGAGCGCGCCTCCGGCTCAAACGCGGACTCCTGCCGGATAAGCCCGGCGACGAGCATCGGGTCAACTCCAGCCTTCGCGGACCAGCGCCGGATGGAGTCCTCAAACGGCAGCGCGTATGCCACGCGCCACACGTCGCGCGGGACATCGGAGAANNGCGCGCAATTCAAGTTCGGACGAAGCGTCGAACCCGATGGAGCGCAACGCATCCGCGCGCGCCTGCCGCCCGACCGCAGCGAGCGGAATCGGTCCATCGAGCTTCGGTATTGCGGAGACCGCCGGAATTGAGTCGAGCACGTCCGATCTTTCGACCGGTCCCGGGCCGACCGCGCGAACGCGCACCGCCGCCTGAGTCTCAAAATAGTTTTGGGGATACCGCTCCGCAAGTTTCGTGTAATAGCCGCGCGCGAGCGGCGCGACTCCCGCTTCCTCCGCAAGGCGGCCAAGCCAATAGAGCGCGTCCGGCGTGTACGGCGATCCGGGAAAACGTCGCAGGTGATCCTGCAGCAGCACTGCGCCTTCCGGCTGCCGTTTCAAAACGGCGGCCCACGCAACGCGCCACTGCGCGGCGGGAGCGTTAGTTGAAGTCGGAAAATCCTCCTCGAGCCGTTTGTAGTAGCTCGCCGCGCGGTCGCGATCGAGCTGCACCCAGTAGTAGTTCCCTGCCAGAAATAGCGCCGACTCAGCCCAGTGGCTTGACGGTGCGCGTGAAACCACGCCCTCGATGGCGGCCACCATCTGCGCTTCCTGCAGCTGCGCCCTGTAGTATTCCGCAAGAGCGTCCAGACGCTCGGCGTCCACATCAGGATCGGAGATTTGGAGCGCCACAATTTCCCCGGGTCCCGATCCCAGCGCCACTCCGCATTCGAGAATGCGCAACCGCGCGCGCTCGTAGTCGGCGCCGGAAAGCTGAGGCAAGAGCTCGGCATATTCGCTGCGCGCGTCGTTCCAGCTTTTCGCGCCAAATAGCATCGCGGCATGCGCGAGCCGCTGATCGAGCGCCAGCGGCGGGTAGTTTGCCGTGAGACTGGCTCTGAGGAAGCCGAGCTTCGTGCCAGCCTGTCGCGCTTGCTCGCTGGTGGCAAATCGTAGATACACCGCTTGGTAATCGGCCACGGCATCCAGCGTCTTTCCCGCCTGCTCGCGAGCCTCGCCGCGCAGAAGCAGCAGCGCGGGTCTTTGCGTTGTCTGGGAATAGGCGTCAAGAGCGGCGACCGCTTCGGCCGGCTGGTTGGCCGCGAGCGCCGCATCGCCGAGAGACTGGAGCGCCGCGTCCGTCATCACCGAGTCTGGATATTCGCTGCGGAAGCGCTTGAGTTCGGCGAGGGCGTCGGCGCTATGGCCCGAGGCAAGATCGGTTTCCGCTGCCCAGTAGAGCGCGTAGTCGGCGACCAGCGGTTCGCCCTGCGCACGCGCGAGCCATTTCGCCGCCTGCGCGTAATTTCCCTTGGTGTAATCGTAATAGCCGAGCGCCAGCGATGCACGCAATCCGAGCGTCCCTGAAGATTTTCGCGACGCAAGAGCGCTGAGCTGAACGTACGCCGGTGAAGGATTCGGTTGTTTCAGCGCGCGGGAAAGTTTTTCGAGCTGCTTTTCGGTGAACGCGGGATCGGCGGCGGTTCTTGCCTTCGCCTTCGCGGCCGGCTGCGCGGAACAAATCGAGCACAAAATCAGCAGGGCCCCGGCAACGGATGCGAGCCGGCGCGCAGGTCCCATGGCAATGGTCTTAGTGCCGCAGTACAGGCGAGGGATAAGGATATTCTCCAAGGGCCTGAGCATCGCCCTCGGCGAGGATTTCCAGCATCCAGTGATGGAAATAATCCACCGGATGATCCTGAATCGCGCGGAAGCGGCGGTCGTATTCTTTGCGGGCTTTGTCAATGTCACTGCGCAACCGATGACAGATGTCTTTGTTTTCGCGGCCCAGGCGAACATCCTTCGGCCGCAATAGTTTGATGTCTTGCATGGCTACTTTGGCTACCCGGTTCGCGCGCCGATGCAGATCGCGAAGCTCGGTGGGAAGGCTTGCAACATCGAAAGCCGGCGCCTCCGTAACAGTTTCCGCAACTACTTCCGGCTCGGAAACGATTGGCTCTTCGATAGCCGCCGCGTGAACCGGCATCCCGGTGGATGTCTCGGCGGTTTCTTCCGCAACCGGCTCCTCGTCCCAATCGGACTTGGGTTCGAATCGCGTTGGCGGGTGTGGAACTGGTTCGGGGGCCGAGGCCTCCGGCTCCATTTCCGCGACCGCCGATGCGCTTGCGCCGACCTGATCGTCCGAGCCACGGCTCTCGCGCGGATTCAGCGCGACGGCCACAAAATTCGAAAGCACGGAAAGTCCCGCGGCCAGCGACGAAGCCGCTGTCTGTGCGCGCAACATCGCCGGCAGCGCGTTGCTCGGCCGGCTGGACGAACAGGCTGCCACGAGATCGGCATAGGCCTGATGCAGCTCGTCCGCGGTCCGCTGCAGCGGAGCCAGATTGTCGCGCAATGCCCGCGAAACGGCTTCTTCGAGGGCCTGCTCCAGCGATCGTTGGCGTTCTTTCAAGCGGTTCCTACCCTTTTCAGATTATGGAAACGCTATCAGGGGGTGTCAACTGGCATTCCGGCAACGCGTTCCTGCCCATGGAGCGGGTGGGATCGCCATGGGCAGCGCCTGTCAAGGGCGGAGGTTTTGCTTGCCTTCCCTGTCTCGGGTTCGTATCTTCGAGGCTCCAAGCGGGGGATCTTCAGTCTCGATGTTGACCGCCAAGCAGATTCAGGACTTCTTGAAGCTTCAACCCCTTCCAGTCGAGGGAGGCTACTTCTTTCAGTCGTACCGCTCGAAATATACGCTGGCCCAGCCTTCGCTTTCGGCTTGCTACGCAGGCGAGCGCGTTCTCTCGACGGCCATCTACTATATGCTGACGCCGGATACGTTCTCCGCCATGCATAGGCTGAAGGGTGACGAGGTGTACCACTTCTATTTGGGCGATCCAGTCGAGATGCTGATGCTCAAGCCGGACGGCACCGCCGAGGCTGTGCTCCTCGGGCAGGATATTCTCGCGGGGATGCGCGTGCAGCACGCTGTTGCGGGAGGGACGTGGCAAGGCTCGCGACTCGCTCCGGGCGGGAAGTACGCGCTGCTGGGCACGACCATGGCGCCCGGCTTCAATCCACAAGATTACGAACCCGGCAAGCGCGACGCGCTGAGCGCTCAGTATCCGAATTACGCGCCTCTAATTGCGTTCCTCACTCGCTAGCCATGGCGCATTCAAACGCTCTTCACTGTTTCGAGTCACTGCCGCTCGATGAATCGACCTGCCGGAGTACGACCTGCGATGCATCGTTCATCTCGGTGACGACTAGAAATCGTCGCGAGGTTGCCGCGGAAGTGGCCGGGCCGCTACTGGAAAGGACCTTCAACGGGCCGATCGCCTGCACAATCCCTGCGCCATCGGCATTGGTCTTCAGAACCGCAAGCGGCTGAAGTTTGCCGAAAGGCGCGCGATTCGATCCCGTCAAATACACTCTATATTGCGCCTTCGGCGCAAGTCCTTCCGCGGCGATCTCAACAAGATCCAAAAGACCGAGCGAGTTCACGGCCACCGATGCCTGTGCGTCCGGAAATGCGGTTCCTCCCGCCTCCAGGTGCAGGCGGGCTATGTTCGCAGCGTCGCCCAGCGGCGCAAGGTTTTCACTGCCGGCACCATCCGGAACAGCATTAGGTACGTACACCAGGGCTTGTGTCGTCTGTCCGATCGGGATATTGGCGATAACCTTGTTTGTCGACGTATCGATCGCGGCGGCCTCGCCGCCGTTCTCGAACGCGACGTACACTCGGGAACCGTCGCCAGACGGCCAAATTCCGTGCGGAAGATTGCCTACCGGTATGGTTGCAACCAGCTCGGGCGTCGCGCCGCGGCGGAACACCTTCACGACATTCAATCCACCGATCGTGACGTAGGCAAATTTCCCATTCGAATTGTTTACGAAGTTCACATGGTTCGTGATCGGTCCCGTATCCAGAAGCGCTATCTGATCGAACGGCGGTTTCGCGCTGAATACCTGCACTTTGCCCGTGTCTTTCAGCGTGATCCATACTTCGTCGTTTTCCGGGCTCACAGCGATGTTGGGACAAAACGGACTTGCCTGAGGCACGCGCTTAATAATTTGATGGGACGCCGCATCAACGACCGCAATTTCCGGCGTGAAGCTGGAACAGACGAACCCATACCGGCCATCCGGGCCGAACATGGTCATGCCCGGACCGTTGGCCATCTCGATGCGGCGAGTCTCCTTCATCTGCGCGGCGTCAATGACCGAGACATAGTCTTCGCCGCGCACGGTGACCCATATTTCGCGTCCGTCGGGCGTGAAAAATGCCTCGTGCGGCGATCTGCCAACGTAAATAGTCTTCTTCACTTTGTTCGTCGCCGTTTCAATCAGCGTTACCGAATTCGACGCTACTGAGACGACGGCCAGCGTCGTGCCGTCCGGCGAGTAGCCGAGACCATGGACGAGAAGCTGCCCCACGTAGAGCGGGCTCAGAGCTCCCGGCACTGGATCGCCAAGCCTGATCACGCCGAGGAGTTTGTTGCTTACAGGATCAATCACAGACACGGTGTTCGAGGTCTGGTCCGCCGCATACACGCGGTCGTGGCTGGAGACGGGAATGTCTGCCCGGCCCCATGGCGCTTGTTGCGCGAACGCGCTTGGCACTAGAAAGAAAAACGACAACGAACGGATTATTTTCACCCTAGTGCTCCTTGTTCGGGGCGTCTGGTGACCGGTCCATTTTCTGAGGCGTGGGTCCATGTTGCTTCAACCAAAGCTTCATTAATTCAATTTCCGACTGTTGGTCTGTGATGATCTCTTGCGCCAGCCGGCGCATCTGCGGGTCTTTTCCGTACAACAGTTGCGTTTTGGCCATGTCGATTGCCGCCTGATGGTGCGGCAGCATCAGTTTGACGAAATCAACGTCGCTGTCACCCGACGGTTCGACCGAGGCCATGCCGGCATGCATCGTGTCCATGCTCGTCATCAACTCGGACCAGGCAGGCCCGGCCATTGACATGCTGCCGTGCGAGTGAGAGTGGGAGTCTTGTCGCCATGCGGCAAGAGTAATCGTGGGAATTGAAACCAGCAGAATTGCGAACCGCCGCGCGCCCTTGTTCACTCGTCACCTCTATCTCTGAGGGGCGAAAGTATAGCGGAGATCGTGCCGTACGTTCGGACGCATGCGTCTTGAGAACCGTCTTTTTGCTTCCGGCGCGCGCCGAGTGGTATTCTGGTGTCTCCAACGGGGGCGACACGGTTTCGACGGAAACTGCCGCTGCTCGAAGGCATGCCGGGCTCCACGTGCCCGCAATCGCGTGGAACAACACAACTGGCAACTCACAGTTGGCACTCGCAGCCTAACCAAAAGTAAGCTGCGCGTCTCCCCAGGCGTCACCTACGCGTTTGGGATGAGGCGTCACACAGTAGGCTGGCTGTCGAGTTTCGGTCCGTAATTCGGCGGCGAGATCATCGGACTAGCCGTGGGCGCGTCTTGCCCGCTCTGAGTTCCTGCGGCGAAACCATCGGAACGGGACAAGCATGTAGTCTTCGGGTTGCAAGGTTTCTCGGACGGGGGTTCAACTCCCCCCGCCTCCACCATTCTTGCAAATCGAATTTTTGGCCTGAGCGAGCCCGAATTATGGGCGAGTCGAAGGGCAAATTTTGCTTACTTCGCGATTTTTATTTTTGGGAATTTTCGCTTAACTGCCGTGACGACAGATGCGTGTTCCGGCTTTCCCGAACTCCTCGCCAAGGCATCTCGTGCGTGGGCGGCGTCAGGGATGGGGTATTTTCTAGCGCCTTTTTTCACGAAGTCTGATTTCGGAAGTTTCTTTCTTGCAGCGGCAGTTAGTTTGGCCATTTTCGATGTTTCTCCTGTTGAAAGGACTTAGGCGAAGTTCCCGTTTTGTCCTTCCGATCAACTGATTGCTTGGACGCGATTTACTACGCTTGAGCCGCTTTAGCCTTCATCACCACTTCCTTGCTCGGACCGCTGCCACCTCCGTCCGATTCCTCGGACTCGGCCGCTTCGAGGTTGATGCTCCCCGCCAATTGACTGAGCTTCTCGTCTGTCGTTTTTTCATCCACCAGAGTCTGTCTCAAGAGCGACACCGCCCGGTTATCTCCCAGTAGCTTCGCGTACGTGCTAACGCAACCGTAGCCTGCTATTTCATAGTGCTCGACGTGCTGAGCAGCGGAGATCAGGCCAGCGTCCAATTCCTCGGGCGCAAGGTCCTGCATGATCAAAGCGCCGCCTTCCTTGATGAGGCCTTCCATGCCTTTGCATTTTTTGCCCTTCGCACTTTCCCCAAGAATGTTGAAAATCTCTTCGAGCCGGATTACGTGCTCCTTCGTTTGGTCCAAGTGTTTAGCAAATCCCGCGCGCAATTCCAAGGAGGTCGCCGCTTTGGCCATCTTGGGAAGGGCTTTGACCAGTTGTTTTTCCGCGCTGTACAGGTCCCTCAATTCCTCTACATACAGGTGTTTCAAACGACTCGGTTTCATTTAATTCTCCTTTCAAAACCACAGCGGCAACTTTCTACGGTGCAGTTGAAGGTCTAAAATGACGCGGGGCTAACTGAAACTGCGAAGCGGTCCGAATCATCGTCGCCGATAGGATTCCGATGTCACACTCTTCGTACGATCCAAACGATCACACAAATAATCACTATGGTTCCGATCAGTCCGTATCCAAACATTGTCGTCTCCCTCGAATCCAAGATTCTCGGATTCAAAATCCCGATGTGCCAGCTTGGACCACCCATCCCGCGATGGATGTGCCATTCCGCACATAATCCCAACAATTAGTGGAGGGGTCGGTTCTTCAGCGATGGCCGGACTTCAGGGGAATATCTTCGGCGGTGCTCGGAGCGGAACTCGTTGATTCCGGAGAACCGGCAAGTTCCGTGCGGTTCCGGCCAAGTTCCTTCGCGCGATAGAGAGCTTTATCGGCGAGGCGCAGGAGCGTTTGTGGATCACCGCCTCGGGCGTCGGTGCTTATGGCGGCGCCGAGGCTCGCGGTGATGCGCACCTCACCTGCGTGCGTCACCACGGGCTTGGACTCCAACACGCTGCGGATTCTTTCGGCCAGAGCGAGCGTGCCTTTCGTATTTGCAGCTGACGCAATGATCAGAAACTCCTCGCCGCCGTAGCGACCAACGGTGTCGTAGGGGCGGACGCATTCCTTCAGTCGCCGCGAGACGGCTTGCAGTACTTCGTCCCCGCAGAGATGCCCGTACGTGTCGTTGACGTTCTTGAAATGATCTATGTCCACCAGAATGACGCCGAACGACCGCTGCTCGCGGAGCTGGCGTGACAATTCGTTGCGCAGCGCGTCCATGACCGTGCCACGATTGGAAATCCCGGTCAGCAGGTCGTGCGTTGCACGGAAGCGAAGCTCCTCCCGCGCCGCAATCAAGTCGTCCTGCAGGGTGAGAATGCGTTCGCCGACTAGAAGGCGTGCGCGCAGTTCCTCGGAGTCGAAAGGTTTCGTGAGATAATCGTCGGCGCCAAGCTCAAGACCGCGCAGAAGATCCCGCTTCTCGCTGCGCGCCGTCAACAGAAGAACATACACATACGGCCGATTCTTGCGCTCGCGAATGCGCTGGCAGATCTGGACGCCTTCCATTCCGGGCATCATCCAGTCGAGCACCGCCAGACGCGGCGTATCGTCGGCCTCGAGAATTTTCAGCGCGGCCATCCCGTCGGTAACGACGGCTACGTCGTAGTCCCATTTTACGAGGAAGCTCTTCAGGAGATGGCAGGAGACCGGGTCATCCTCCGCGATGAGCACCCGCTTTTTCGGCTTTACGTCAGTACTCATTTTGGCGTTTCATTCGCGACCGGACGCCTGCATTATCTTGCGGGGCGATCCGGATCGAGCACAGAGTCCCATCAGCGTTCGCGAAGGGATTCCAGTTCGGAAAACAATCGCTCAATTTCATTCTCAAGAACTTTGAACTGTTCTCCTGCGCCCTCAAGTTCTTCGGACCGGGCCAGCTTCTCCAGTTCCATGGCTGCTTCCGCAACCGCAGTGGCGCCCAGATTGGAGGATGATCCCCTGAGCGTGTGAGCACTGCGCGCGAGAGTTCTCACGTCGCGCTCGTCAATGGCGCGGCGCATCTCGGCTGCCATGCCCGGACACTCGTTCTTGAATAGGCCGACCAGTTCGTCGTAGAGACCGCGGTCTCCACCGAGCCGCTCGATCGCAGCGGCGAAGTCAACAGCGCCTGCATCCCGCCTGACAGCCGCCCTCGGCCGAGCTTCGCGAGCGGCTTTGCGAGCTCCCACCTTCTCGAGCACGGTCATCAACTCTTCGGTGCGAATCGGTTTGGTAAGGTAATCGTCCATCCCAGCGGCGAAGCACCGCTCGTCGTCGCCTTTCATCGCGTGTGCGGTCATCGCGATGATGGGAATGCGCCCTCCGGTTGATCTCTCCTTCTCGCGAATCGCTCGAGTTGCTTCCCAGCCGTTCATCTCGGGCATCTGGACGTCCATCAATATGGCGTCGAATCCGCCCTTCTCCCAGGCCTCGAGCGCCTTTTTGCCATTCGCAGCCACCGTCACAGTGTGTCCAAACCTTTCGAGTAATCTCAGGGCGACGAGTTGGTTGACGGCGTTGTCTTCCGCGAGAAGCACGCGCAGACGGTTCTGGCTCTCCCGCAGGGAATGGCGCGTGACGAGCGCCGGTTTGGCTTCGGTCTGCGCGCGCGTTCCCAGCGCCGTCAATATCGCATCCATCAGCTCGGACTGCCGAACCGGTTTCGTGAGATAAGCGGCGACGCCCAGTTCGCGGCATCGCATGGCGTCACCCCGTTGTCCCGCGGAACTCAGCATCATAATCGTTGCAGCCCGGTAGCTCGGGTGGCGCTTGATGTACTCGGCCAGGGCAAATCCATCCATTTCGGGCATCTGCGCGTCGAGCAGAATCAGGGGAAAAGTCCTGCCGATGCCTTTGGCCTCGGTCAAGGTGACCATGGCCTTGGCCCCGCTTTCCGCCACGGTGGAAATCATGTGCCAGCCTTCCAGCATCTTCACCAGAATCTGGCGATTCGTCGCGTTGTCATCCACGACCAGCACCCGCATGTCCCGCAGTGTCGTCGGGTCGCGCGGCACGATTGTTCTTGCCGCCAACTTCTGTACGTTGAAGTTCGCCGTGAAATGAAAGCGGCTTCCCTCGCCCAGTTCGCTCTCAACCCAGATTCGGCCGCCCATCAGTTCCACCAGCCGGGACGAAATCGTAAGGCCCAGCCCCGTGCCGCCGTACTTGCGGGTCATGGTTCCGTCGGCTTGTTTAAATGCTTCGAAGATGGCTGCCTGATTGTCCGCCGAGATACCGATTCCAGTATCGGTAACCGTAAAGCGCAGTTGAAGTTCGTCGCCGACGTGGGTCATTGACTGCACGGATAGAACCACCTCGCCAACCTCAGTGAACTTGATGGCGTTGCCCACCAGGTTCAGGATGATCTGCCTCAGGCGCCCGGGATCTCCCATCAGCGCGTCCGGGACATTCGGCTCGATCTCGAAAGCGAGCTCCAGGCCTTTCTGGTGCGCGCGAAGGCTGAGCGTCTTCATGGTGTCGCCCAGGCAATCCCCCAGATTGAATTCAATCGAGTCGATCTCCAGCTTTCCGGCCTCGATTTTCGAGTAATCCAGGATGTCGTTGATCAGCGAGAGGAGCGAATCGGCGGACATCTTTGCCAAATTCAAATATTCGCGCTGTTCGGAATCCAATTCGGTATCGAGAACAAGTTCCGTCATGCCCATGATTCCGTTCATAGGCGTGCGAATCTCATGACTCATGTTCGCGAGGAATTCGCTCTTGGCCCGGTTCGCGGCTTCGGCGTCGTCCTTGGCGCGCTGCAAATCTGTTTCCACTTTCCTTCGGTTCGTGACGTCAATGTTGACGCCGATGATCTTGGTGACGTTGCCCGCTTCGTCAAGGACGGGGCCTTCCGCGGCTGAAAGATGTCTCACGGTGCCATCGGGACGGATAATTCGGAAATCCACGGTTGCCCGCGCTTTTTCTCCCAAAGTTTTTTTCAGGGCGCCTTCGGCTAGCGGCAAGTCCTCGGGGTGAACGGCCGCTTGCCACTGCTCGTAAGGCGATTCCTTCTTCAGCGAGAAGCCGTAAATCTCAACCATCGTGTCGTCCCAGGTCATCGAACTATTGGCCACATCCCACTCCCAGACGCCCACCGCCGCGACGGCGGTTGCCAGCGACAGGCGTTCGGTCAAAGAGTGAAGTTTGGACTCGGACTCTTTGCGTTTGGTGATGTCGTGCCCGATGCCGATGTAGCCCGTTATTTTTCCCTCGGAGTCGAGAACCGCATTAATGGAGACACTGGCGATCAGCTGGCTACCGTCCTTGCGAACGTACGTCCACTCCCGCTCTTCGCTCTCGCCGCGGCGCGCAAGCTCGACAAAGACGCCGTAGCCTTGAATCGTCCTCCCGAACTGTCCGCTTAAGATCCGTCCGCGGGCTTCAATTTCGGCTGCCACGTGAAATACTCCCGGAGTCTGTTTACCGACCATTTCGGCGGCGGTATAACCGAGCATCCGTTCCGCACCGTCACTAAATAGCGTAATCACGCCGTCCGGGTTTGTGGCGACGATGCAATTCAACTTCGAGGCGTTCAATAGCGCGGTAAGCCGCGCATTCATTTGGAGGAGTTCCGCCAATACGAGGCTGGTACGAGCCTCGATCTGGGCTTCCGCAGCTCGACTCTTGTCCTCGGTAGGCATCATTCAAAAGCTACTACATCAGAGGGGGGCGGGTAGTACCACTCGCCAAAACAGGTTGTGCAAGCAGGCAACACGCGTGCCGTCTGGCCAAAATTATGCAGGGGGCGCTTTGCGTTTCGGGCTCGATGAAATAGGATAGGGTCCGCGGATGCATCCAAAATCCAGCTAACTCATTCAAAACAAAGGGTACAGGATTCTCTTAAAGAATCTGAGTTCCTGGAACCAACATGCCAAGGAGAAAAGGATGACTGCATCTCTCGGCAAACGCGCCATGCGGAGTTTGGTGTTCGCAGCGCTTGCTCTCGTTCCTTGCTCGGCTCCCCGAGCAGCGACTCGGCCGGGCGTCATTCGCGTCGAGGTTGACGAAACGCTCGCTCCGCAGAGAATTCTGCATACCCATCTCACGATACCGGTGCAGCCCGGACCGCTCGTGCTCTATTACCCGCAATGGATTCCCGGCGAGCACATGCCGGATGGCCCGATCAACGGAATGGCCGGGCTGAAATTTATGGCGGGCCGGAAGGCTATTCCCTGGCGGCGCGACTTGCTGGATATGTTTGAATTTCATCTGGAGATTCCGCCGGGCGTCACCTCGCTCGACGTAAGCTTTGATTTTCTGATTTCAGGGGCCGGGTCCGGTTATTCGTCCGGCGCCTCCTCGACAGCCGTCCTCAACGATTTGAGCTGGAATCAGCTGGTGCTCTATCCCCAGGGTTACGCCTCCAAGGATCTCACGTACGTGCCAAGCCTGAAGATCCCTGCCGGATGGAAATTTGGAACCGCGCTACCCGGAGCCAAGCAGATTGGCGACACGATCAGCTTCGCGCCCGTTTCGCTGAGCACCCTGGTTGATTCGCCGGTGGTGTCGGGGCGCTATTTCCGCGTGATTCAGCTCACACCGGGGCAAAACCCTTCCCATGAAATCGATATCGCCGCGGACAGTGAGGCTGCGCTTGCGATGCCGCCCGAAACGGAGGCGCACTACCGCCAGCTGATTGCAGAAACAGGAGCGCTCTTTGGCGTGCGTCACTATCGCGACTACCATTTCCTGCTCACGCTGAGCGACGACGTGGCGCACTTCGGCCTGGAACATCACGAATCGAGCGATGACCGCATTTATGAGAAAAGCGTGATTGACCCGGGGTACCGCGCGGCGACCGCCGATCTGCTTCCGCACGAATTCGTCCATTCCTGGAACGGCAAGTATCGACGCCCTGGGGATCTCGCCACGGAAAATTTCCACCAGCCAATGAGGGACGACCTGCTTTGGGTCTATGAAGGACTGACCGAATATTGGGGCGACATGCTGTGCGCGCGCAGCGGACTCTTGACCCAGGATCAGGAGCATGAGGCCATCGCCCGTCTAGCCGCTTTCTACGATCGCGAGCCAGGTCGCAATTGGCGGCCGCTGCAGGACACCGCTGACGCCGCCGTCGTCCTCTACCAGGCTGACGACGACTGGACGAACTGGCGACGCGACGTGGATTTTTACGACGAAGGAGAGTTCCTCTGGCTCGACGTGGACACGACCATCCGCCGCCTGACGAAAGATCGAAAGTCCTTGAATGATTTCTGTCTAATATTCCATGGGGGACCGGGCGGCGAGCCTGCTCTGAAGACTTATACGTTTGAGGATGTCGTCGCCACCCTCAATAGCGTCGCGCCGTATGATTGGACCACCTTCCTCCGCACTCGCCTCGATTCAGTCGCGACCAAGACTCCCGTGGAAGCGCTCCAGAACAGCGGATGGCAGCTCACCTATAGCGATCAGCCAAATGAGATCGAGACTCTCCGCGATACGATCAGAAAAAAGGTGAATCTAATGAACTCGATCGGGCTGATTGCGTCGGATGAAGGAACCATTGACGAGGTCTTGTACGAAGGACCTTCGTACGCTGCGGGCCTGGGACCGGGAATGAAAATCACGCAGGTCGGCGGCAAACCGTTTACGCCGGTCGCTTTGAGGGACGCCGTCGCGGCATCCGCCACCTCACCGGTTCAAATCACCGTCGCCAACGGCAATGAAGTGGAAACGCGCTCGATCGATTACCACGGCGGGATGAAATATTCCCATTTGCAACGCGTGCCGAACCACCCGGACGTCCTGGACGAGATTCTTCATCCCCTGGCGCCTTGACGCATAGCGCGACAACCGCGTATTTTCCAAAATCGTACGGAGGCAGCATGACCCAGACCAAGCGAAAAAGCGTCGGACGGATCATCGTTTTCGGTGTGGCATTACTCGCAGCTTTGATTGGCGCGTCAGTGGGCGCGCCTTCCGCTGGCGCGCAAGCCCAGGAGAAGCGCGCGATCACCTTCCACGATCTGATTTCAATGCACCGCCTTAGCGACCCGCAAATTTCGCCGGACGGCAAATGGGTCGCATACGGCGTCGCCACTCCAGATTTCGATGCGAATCATCTGGTCAAAAATATATGGATCGTCGCCGTCGCAGGCGGCGAGTCCCGTCTATTGACGCAGGGCGGCAGCGACGAACGCGCCCGTTGGTCGCCGGACGGCAAGAGTCTTTCGTTTCTCTCCTCTCGCGATGGCAGCGCGCAGGTCTATAAAGTGGCCGTGGATGGTGGCGAGCCGGTAAAGGTCACTTCCCTTTCGGGCGGCGCGGACAATGAAATATGGTCGCCCGACGGAAAATGGATTGCGTTCACCTCGAGCGTGTATCCCGATTGCAAGGACGACGCCTGTAACGCCGCGCGCGATGCCGCGAACGACAAGAGCAAAGTGAAAGCCCACGTTTACGAGAAGCTTCTCTATCGGCACTGGACCTCATGGTCGGACGGCAAGCGCAGCCACCTTTTCATCGTGGCAGTCGGCGGCGTGCCGCGCGACCTCACTCCGGGCGCGGACTATGATGTTCCGCCGTTTAGTCTCGATGGCGCCGAAGCGATCGGCTTTTCGCCCGATAGTCAGGAAATCTGCTTCACCGCGAACACCGACAAGGATGAAGCTCTCAGCACGAACGGCGATCTTTTCATCGTTCCGGCCGGCGGCGCTGCCGAACCCAAACGCATCACGTCGAATCCCGGAGACGACTGGGGACCCACCTACTCGCCGGATGGAAAATGGATCGCCTATCGCGCCCAGTTACAGCCCGGATACGAAAGCGATCGCTGGCGTCTGATGCTTTACGATCGCGCGAGTGGCAAAGCCACGAATCTGACGGAGAGTTTCGACCGCAACGTAAATTCGGCAGCGTGGTCCGCCGACAGCAAGACGATTTACTTCCAATCGGAAGACAAAGCGCAGATGCCGATCTATTCGATTGCCGCGAGCGCCGGGAGCTCTCCCACGATCGTTCTCGGCGATAGCTTCAATGCGGAATTCGACATCAGCCACGACGGCCGCATTCTGGCGTTCACGCGCACAACCGTCGCCATGCCCGCCGAAGTCTTCGCCGCAAATTCCGACGGCACGGGCGTCCGTCAGCTGACTCACCAGAATAGCGCGCTGCTTTCGCAACTCGACCTCCCGCCTCTGGAACCCATCTGGTTCGAGGGCGCGGAAAAAACGCAGGTCGAAGGGTTGCTGCTTCGCCCGCCGCATTTCGATACATCGAAGAAATATCCTTTATTGCTGCTGATTCACGGCGGGCCGCAGGGTGAATGGGACGAGGATTGGGGAGGCTATCGCTGGAACCCGCAGGTAATGGCCGCGCCGGGCTACGTCGTGCTGATGATTAATCCCCGCGGTTCGTTTGGCTATGGCCACAAATTCACGGAAGAGATCAGCCGCGATTGGGGCGGAAAAGTTTACGAGGACCTGATGAAGGGTGTGGACGCGGCCGTTGCGAAATATCCGTTCATTGATGGTTCGCGCATGGCTGCCGCCGGAGGTTCCTACGGCGGATACATGGTTGACTGGATCGCCACGCACACGGGCCGCTTCAAATGCCTCATCAGCCATGCAGGACCGTGGGATCAATTCAGCATGTACGGAGCTACGGAGGAGCTATGGTTCCCCGAATGGGAGATGGGCGGAGCGCCCTGGTCGAATCCGGAGCTATATAAGAAGTGGTCGGCGAGCGAATTCGCAGGTGCGCTCGGGAAATACAAAACTCCCACGCTCGTGATTGCCGGCGAACTCGACTTCCGCGTCCCCTATACGCAGAGCCTCGAATTCTTTACGGCGCTTCAGCGGCACGACGTTCCGTCGAAGCTGATGNNAGCGAATTCGCGACCGAAGAAGGCTGGGCCGGAGCGCGCCCTCTTCGGCCCGCGAACGCTTAGTCGAGCTGGGCCGCCTGCAGGTCACCTTCGAAATTTATCTGCGTTACCTTACCGCTGTCCGTTAGCACTTGGGACGTCTGGGACTTTGCCGGAAGCTGAATCCAGTGGCAAGTAGCTTTGCCGATCATTTTGCCGTGTTGCAGAATATCAACTTCATTCTGGCCATCTACCGCCTGCAACGTGTAGTCGCCGGGCTTCAATTGTGTTTGGCCGATCGTGGTGGGATCATGAACCGAGAAAACAGTGGACTTTGTGCCCGGGGCGTTCTTGGCGGCAAAAACGGGCACTGCGAGAAGAAGGACTGCTAGAGTTGCCAACGATCGAGTTGCACGAATGCGCATTTTTCCTTCGCTCCTTTGGGACATAATTGTCCAGAGAAAATTGGGTGTACTTGCCAGCTTTTTCTTGGCTGGACGCCATGCATTTTTTACTGCCATAGATATGCACAGACGTCCTCTCGATTGGATGCGCGGATTCAACGTTGGGTTCCAGAGATTCAAAAAATAAACCTTCGTAACCCGTGGGAGCGTCTCAGCGGCCCCTGTCCGGCAAGTGCTTGAAAAACCGGCTTGTTACTCGATCTGGAGTCCGTGCGGCTACGGGTCCCCCCCTCCGTATTTCTGCGGATTGACGCACGCTCCAGGAAAGAGGATCGTTCCCCTTTCTAATTCCCTCGGAGGGCTCCGATGCAGCCATCGAGGAGACACTGTCTCTGCGCATCGCTCGCGCTGCTCGCCTGCTCCCTGCTCGCCTCGCGAACGAATGCTGAAACGCTAACGATCACCAGTTCGCCCGCCGGCGCCTCCGTCGAAATAGACGGGCATGCCGCCGGGACCACGCCGTATAAGATCGAGTATCCCGGCGGATATTTTCACAAGGCGCACACCGTATTCGGGTCTCGCCTCGATCATTCCATGACCGTGCGAGTTTCGAAGTCCGGCTATCTCACCGAACAGGTCACGCTGACTCAGGGTCCGTTCGAGTGGATCGCGGTCAACGGGCGCCACCGGGGAAACTATTTCCTGCTGAAGTCAGGCCGTTTCGATATCAAGCTCGATCCTGTCTCGCATGGAAGTACGCCCGTCGAAACAATCGGTCGCGATGGCCCGCTGCGCCCCTCTTCGGCGGCGATGGCGGTTGCCGAACAGGCAGACGCTCGCGCGCCGGACGGCAGCGTGGCGATTGCCTCCGATCCGGCGGGCGCGGAAATTTACGTGGACGGGAAGTTCGTGGGGCAGACTCCTTCGACGATTCATCTGGCGAGCGGCGCCCATCGCGTCGAGGTGAAATCCCAGGGCAAGCAGGCCTGGACGCGCGACCTCGAAGTGCTGAAAGATAGCCAGCTCACTCTGCATCCGGTTCTCACCGCATCACCCTGAGGCTCCTCCGCGATTCTTGCCAAGCGCTTGTCCCCAGCCGACGGCAGCGGCGTTTCAGCATGGACACTACGCGGACAGCGGGTTGCTTTCCGCTCCTGTTTCCCGTGTTATTCTCGCCCCTGAAACAACTGCCGTGAACCGATTCCTATCTATCAGCGCTCCTGCTCCATTCTGCTCGTGACGAACGTCTCTGCAAACGACGCAAACGCCAGCGGCTCCAAACGCTTTGCATTTCTCGTTGCCGCTGGAATTTTCCTCAGCCGTATCGCGGGCCTGATTCGCGATCGAGTGTTCGCGCATTACTTCGGGCTCTCGGGCGTGGCCGACGCGTTCCGAGTCGCGCTCCGCATCCCCAACTTCCTTCAGAATTTATTCGGCGAAGGCGTCCTATCCGCTTCCTTTATTCCCGTCTACGCCAATTTGCTTGCCCGCGAGGACGAAGAAGAAGCCCGGCGCACCGCCGGCGCGGTGGCTGCCTTGCTGGCACTGAGTACTTCGGTGATCGTTCTGTTCGGCGTCCTTGGCACACCCTATCTGATTGACGGAATTGCGGCGGGACTTCACGGCGAAACACGCGAGCTGGCGATACGCTTGGTGCGCATTCTTTTTCCTGGCGTCGGATTGTTGGTCATTTCGGCGTGGTGCCTGGGAATTCTCAATAGTCATCGGCGCTTTTTCCTTTCCTACACGGCGCCTGTAATCTGGAACGCCGCCATGATCGGAACGATGTGGATTTGGGGAGGGCGCTCCACGCAGTACACACTCTCAATATTGCTGGCGTGGGGCTCGGTGGCAGGCAGCGCCATGCAGGTGGGAGTGCAGTTGCCCGTGGTTCTGCGGTTGCTCGGTGGACTTCGCCTTTCGCTCCGCTACAAAGCTGACAACGTGAAAACGGTTGTGCGGAATTTCTTTCCGGTGTTTATCAGCCGGGGCGTTGTGCAGATCAGTGCCTTTGTGGACGCTTTTCTCGCAAGCTACCTGCCCACAGGCGCCATCGCCGCGCTATCGAACGCCCAGACTCTCTATCTGCTTCCCGTTAGCCTGTTCGGAATGGCGGTTTCCGCGGCCGAGCTGCCGCAGATGTCCGGAGCGTTGGGAAACGAAAGCGAAGTCGCCGGAACGCTTCGCGCGCGGCTCAATGCCGGCCTGCGGCAGATTGCGTTTTTTGTGGTGCCGTCGGTGGTTGCGTTTCTGATCTTGGGAGATGTGATTGTCGGAGCGATCTATCGGACGGGCCGATTCACGCAGAATGACGTGATGTACGTCTGGGGCATTCTCGCCGGTGCTACGGTAGGGCTGCTCGCTTCCACCCTCGGCCGGCTCTATTCATCCACCTACTACGCGTTGCGCGACACGCGGACGCCCTTGCGCTTCGCCATCGTTCGCGTCGTGTTGACGACTGTTCTCGGCTATTTCTGCGCTCTCCCGCTTCCCCGCATGCTTGGCATCGAAGCGCGGTGGGGCGTCGCCGGCCTGACCATCTCCGCAGGAATCGCTTCGTGGGTCGAATTCCATCTCTTGCGGCGCACTCTGAACCGCCGAATCGGCCGCACCGGGCTCCCCGCGGATTACCTCGCGAAACTCTGGGCGATGGCGCTGGTGGCTGCGGCCGCCGGCTGGGCGATTCACCGCTATGGCGGAAATCACCGGCCGATTCCACTCGCGCTGATCGTTTTGGGTCCGTACGGAATCATCTACTTCGCGGGAACTTGGGCCCTGGGAGTCGCGGAGGCTCGCGCGCTTTTCGGCCGGCTCGCCAGGTCATCGAGAATGGCCCATTAGCGCAGGCGAGCAGGCGCACATAATCGAATTCCGATGCGGGGAAAAAAACCTGAAAATGACGCTCGCGATGCTGGCTAGAATTTGAAGACGATGCCGGCGGAAATATTCGGGCTGTACTGATAGGTTCCGAAATAGTGCGTACCGACCATATTCGCGCTCACGCGGTACGCGAACCGCCGTTGATGCAGGTTGAGGTCAACTCCGCCGCCGACTTCGTATGCAAACGTTGCCTGGCCGCCGAACGGCGTTTGCGGCAGAAAGTGCGCTCCGCCCACCATGCCGTGACCCCAGATCTCAAGTCCGCGGGGCGCGGACCAACGAAATCGCGGCCCGCCCATCGCCTGAACGTACTTCGTGTCCCTTCCGCCTACGGACCCCCACGCGCCCACAAACTCACCGTCTCCCCCGATCCATTTCCCGCCGGGATAATAGACCATGCCAAGGTTGATGCCATTCATGTTACTGGTCACATGAGGCAGCACGTAGAAACGGAAAAACGTGTACCCGGCAGTTGCTTGCCAATTGTAGTTCTGAAAAACGCCAAAAACGCTCGGTTGCTGTTGATCCGTTGAACTTGAAGCGAGCGCGCTGGAGGCGGCTGCGCCTGGTTCGCTCGCTGCCGTCGGGGTCGGTGCGGCGTCCACGGCGAATAATGACGGCGAACCGGGACTGAACGCAGCGGTGGCTTCGGAAGCCGCAGGCGCGAGCGGCAGAGAATTATCCGGACTACTCTGTGCTCCCGCGTTGGCTGCAAGAAGAACGATTGCCACGAACAGGAATGCCGTTTGCTTCATCTCTATCTCCCCAGAAGCGTCCCAACGCCTCGCTTGCCTTCTTAATTTGAGCCACAACGGGCCAGTGTGTCCACTCTAAAATCTCAATTCGAACGAAGAAGGTTACGTCCCGGTTGCCCGGACAATACTTGCATACGCTGCGTAATATTCGCAGCCAATACAAAATCACAATGAGCGCAACTCTGCTGTGTTAGAATTGGTGTTGTGTTGTGGTCGGTCGAAGTCTGCGGGCTTATATCTCCGTGACTGGTACGGAGTTAGAGGCAACTTCGTATGCGCAGTAACCAAGGTTGGGATGCTGATCGGGCTCAAGCGCGCATCCAGGAATTGGAGCGCCTCCCCGGCGCGCTGCTTCCTATCCTTCACGCTTTGCAAGACGAATTCGGATACGTGGACAAAGCCGCGATTCCGCTCGTCGCCCGCGCTCTCAATCTATCCCATGCCGAAGTACACGGCGTCGTGAGTTTCTACCACGACTTTCGCCACGATGAGCCGGGCCGGCATGTCTTGAAAATGTGCCGAGCCGAGGCCTGTCAATCCATGGGCTGCGAGAATATGATCCGGCACGTCGAGAATCGCCTGGGAATCAAACTGGGCGGGACCACGGAAGATCGCAGTTTCACCGTGGAAGCGGTGTACTGCCTCGGGAATTGCGCCCTGTCTCCCGCAGTCATGCTCGATGGGAAACTCTACGGCCGGGTCTCGTCGGACGTCGCCGATTTCCTGATTGACGAGGCCAAGAGGCACGCATGAGCTTGAAAATCTTTGTGCCGGGCGACGCGGCGGCGCTCTCCGTTGGAGCCGAGGCCGTTGCCAAAGCGATGACCCAACAGATTGCTTCGCGGCGTCTGGATGCGTCGGTGGTCCGCAATGGCTCGCGCGGCATGTTCTGGCTCGAGCCGCTCGTTGAAGTGGAAACGCCTCGCGGCCGGATCGCGTATGGCCCAGTCACTGCAGAGGAAGTGCCGGGCCTGTTCGACGCGGGATTCCTCGAAGGCAAGCCGCATCGCCTTCACCTCGGCGTCACCGAAGACATCCCCTACCTGAAAAAGCAGGAACGCCTCACCTTCGCGCGCTGCGGCATCACCGATCCCCTGTCGCTTTCCGATTACGTCAGCCACGGCGGCTATCGCGGTCTCGAACGCGCGCTTACTCTCACTCCCCAAGCGATCGTCGAAGAAGTAACCAACTCGGGTCTCCGAGGGCGCGGCGGCGCCGGTTTCCCGACGGGCATCAAGTGGAAAACGGTTTTGAACACGCCGTCCCACCAGAAATATATCGTTTGCAACGCTGATGAAGGCGACAGCGGCACGTATGCCGATCGCATGATCATGGAGGGCGATCCGTTCGTTTTGATTGAAGGCATGACGATTGCCGGATTCGCCGTCGGCGCGACGAGCGGTTACATCTATCTCCGCTCCGAATATCCCCACGCATTCCGGCAGCTCCAGCGCGCGATCGCCATCGCATACGATAAGGGTTACCTTGGAGAAAATGTCGCGGGAAGCGGAAAGAGATTTGATCTCGAGCCGCGGATCGGCGCGGGCGCGTACATTTGCGGCGAGGAAACGTCTCTGCTTGAAAGCCTCGAAGGCAAGCGCGGCCAGATCCGCTTCAAACCGCCGCTGCCCGCCCTCAAGGGTCTGTTCGGCCAACCCACCGTGGTCAACAACGTGATCTCGCTTGCCACCGTGCCCATTATCATGGACAAGGGCGCGCAGTATTACCGCGATTTCGGGATGGGCAAATCCCGCGGCACGCTGACGATTCAGCTTGCGGGAAACATCAAGCGCGGCGGCTTGGTGGAAAAAGCGTTCGGCCTCACGCTGCGCGAAGCGATCTACGATTTCGGCGGTGGCACCGCTTCCGGGCGCCCGCTGCGTGCGGTTCAGGCGGGCGGACCGTTGGGCGCTTATTTCCCGGAGTCTCTGCTCGACACGCCGCTCGACTATGAGGCTTTCGCGGAGCGCAAGGGTATGCTGGGCCATGGTGGAATCGTGGTCTTTGACGACACCGTGGACTTGGCGCATCAAGCGCGCTTCGCAATGGAATTCTGCGCGGTTGAAAGCTGCGGCAAGTGCACGCCCTGCCGCGTGGGCTCCACGCGCGGCGTCGAGGTCATTGATAAGATCATCGCCAATCAGGATCGCGTCCAAAATCTCGAGCTGCTTGGCGATTTGTGCGAAGTGCTGACGGACGGCTCACTCTGCGCTCTCGGCGGACTGATTCCCTTCCCCGTGCAAAGTGCGGTCCGCCACTTTCCAGAAGATTTTGACAAGCCGGCGCCTCCCCCGCCGGCGTTTGAGGCCAGCAAAACCCAGGAGACACCATCATGGCGCTGATTCAAGAAGCCGATTACGGGACGCCAAGACGGATTTCCGAGACGCTCGTAACGCTGGAGATTGACGGCAAACCAGTCACGGTGCCGGCCGGCACGTCCGTCATGCGCGCGGCAGCAGAGGTCGGCGTTAATGTGCCGAAGCTTTGCGCCAGCGATAACATGGAACCATTCGGTTCCTGCCGCCTCTGCCTGGTTGAAGTCGAAGGTCGCCGAGGCACTCCCGCTTCCTGCACGACCCCCGTTGATCAAGGCATGAAGGTGCGCACGCAATCTCCCAAGCTCGCCAAACTGCGCCTGGGCGTGATGGAGCTGTACGCTTCCGACCATCCGCGCGAAATGCTCCATGGTTCCGGCAACGGGCAGACCGAGTTTCAGGAAATGGCCGCGGCCGTGGGCCTGCGCGAAGTGCGCTACGGCTACGCCGGCAAGAATCATTTGCATTCGGAAAAAGACGAATCGAATCCTTACTTCACGTTTGATCCTGCGATGTGCATTGTCTGTTCGCGCTGCGTGCGCGCTTGCGAGGAAGTGCAGGGCACCTTCGCGTTGACGATTGATGGCCGCGGTTTTGCTTCTGTGGTTTCCGCCGGCGATAAACCCTTCATCGAATCGGAATGCGTTTCCTGCGGCGCCTGCGTCCAGGCGTGCCCCACGAACAGCCTGGTCGAAAAGCGATATGTTGCGAAGGAAGCGCCGGATCGCAGCGTGGTCACCACCTGCGCCTACTGCGGTGTGGGCTGCTCGTTCAAGGCCGAGCTGACGAACGACGAAGTTGTTCGCATGATGCCCTATAAAGCGGGAAAGGCCAATCACGGCCACTCTTGCGTGAAGGGCCGGTTCGCGTGGGGCTATGCCACGCACAAGGACCGCATTACGAAGCCGATGATCCGCGCGAAGTTCACCGATCCGTGGCGCGAAGTGAGCTGGGAAGAAGCCATCGCCCACGCCGCCAGCGAATTCAAGCGCATCCAGGCTAAGTATGGCCGCGATTCGATCGGCGGCATCACCTCTTCGCGCTGCACGAACGAAGAAACTTACCTCGTCCAGAAAATGATCCGCGCAGCCTTCGGCAACAACAACACGGACACCTGCGCGCGCGTCTGCCATTCCCCGACGGGCTATGGTCTGAAGACCACTCTGGGAACGTCCGCTGGAACCCAGGATTTTGATTCCGTGGAAGCAGCCGACGTTATCATGATCATCGGCGCGAATCCCACGGACGCGCACCCTGTGTTTGCTTCGCAAATGAAACGCCGGCTGCGGGAAGGCGCGCACCTCATCATCCTCGATCCGCGCCGCATTGATCTCGTCAAATCGCCGCACGTCGAGGCCGATTACCATCTGCCGCTGCTCCCGGGCACAAACGTCGCGATCATCAACGCGCTCGCCCACGTGGTTGTCAGCGAAGGCCTGGTGAATGAGGAGTTCGTAAAGGAACGCTGCGACCTCGTCGCGTTCGAGCAATGGCGCAAATTCATCGCGGAAGAACGCAACTCGCCTGAAGCTATGGAACATGCCATCGGCGTCCCGGCGGCCGATCTCCGCGGCGCCGCGCGCCTCTACGCCACGGGCGGCAACGGCGCAATTTATTACGGTCTCGGCGTCACCGAACACAGCCAAGGCTCGACCATGGTGATGGGCATGGCCAATCTCGCCATGGCGACCGGCAACATGGGCAGGAAAGGCGTCGGCATCAGCCCGCTGCGGGGACAAAACAACGTGCAGGGTTCGTGCGACATGGGCTCATTTCCGCACGAATTCCCGGGATACCGCCACGTTTCCGACACCGCCGTTCGCGAGCAATTTGAAAAAGCGTGGCACGTGACGCTGCAATCCGAACCGGGCCTGCGCATTCCTAACATGATTGACGCAGCCGTGGACGGCACATTCAAGGGTATCTACATTCAGGGCGAAGACATCGTTCAGTCCGACCCCAACACGCAGCACATCTCCAGCGGCCTGGCCGCCATGGAATGCGTCGTCGTCCAGGATTTGTTCCTGAATGAAACCGCGAGCTACGCGCATGTGTTTCTGCCGGGAGCCTCCTTCCTCGAAAAGGACGGGACCTTCACCAACGCGGAGCGCCGCATAAGCCGCGTGCGCAAAGCGATTGAACCGATGGCCGGTCTGGCCGATTGGGAAGCCACTGTGGCGCTCTCGAATGCGCTCGGATATCCGATGCATTACAACCACCCGTCCGAAATCATGGATGAGATCGCGCGTCTGACTCCCACCTTCGCGGGCGTCAGCTTCGACAAAATCGACGAACTGGGCAGCATCCAGTGGCCCTGCAACGACAAGGCTCCCGAGGGTACGCCGGTAATGCACATCGGCGGTTTCGTTCGCGGAAAGGGCCTGTTCATGATCACCGAATTCGTGCCCACCGATGAGCGCACGACCGGCAAATTCCCGCTGATCCTGACCACCGGGCGCATTCTTTCGCAATACAACGTCGGGGCGCAAACACGCCGCACGGACAACAACGTCTGGCACGACATGGACGTCCTCGAGATTCACCCGTCCGACGCGGAGAACCGCGGCATCAAGGAAGGCGATCTGGTTTCACTCGCGAGCCGCGCGGGAGATATCACGCTGCCTGCCCGCATCTCCGAGCGCATGCAGCCCGGCGTCGTCTACACCACCTTCCACCACGCTATGACCGGAGCCAACGTGGTCACCACCGAGTTCTCGGACTGGGCCACCAACTGCCCTGAATACAAAGTCACGGCCGTGCAGGTGCAGCTCGCAAGACACATGTCCGAATGGCAGGAGCATTACCTCGAGACGCGCAAGCAAACCACGAGGATCGAAAAAGAATCCACCGCCAACGATTGATCCATGGAAGCCGAAAACATGGTCCACATGGCGAACCAGATTGCGAATTTTTTCGCCAGCTACCCCAAGGAAGAAGCCGTCGCCGGCGTCGCCGACCACCTCCAGAAATTCTGGGAGCCCCGCATGCGCAAGCAGATCACCGAATACGTCGCGCACGGAGGCGGCGGCCTGCACGAGCTCGCCATCGAAGCCGTGAAGCGCCTCCACTAGCATTCCACACGCGCACGCCGGAATTTAAGTTCAGGTGTAGCGCCGCGGCCTTCAGCCCGGCACTTTCTCGATCGAGCATCGGAGAGCTGTCATTCTGAGCGGAGTGACCGGACGTTTTGCCTCGTCCCGCTCTTGCGGGACGTCCGGTCACGCAGTCGAAGAATCTCTCTTCGAGGCAGCGGACCAAGAGACTGACCACCCGGAGCGGCATCGGTCGGGAATGCCTACTGCGCTGGTTGTTCCCTGCAGAATTCCACCTCGATCCACTAACAGTGTGCTGTCATTCTGAGCGGAGTGACCGGACGTTTTGCCTCGTCCCGCTCTTGCGGGACGTCCGGTCACGCAGTCGAAGAATCTCTCTTCGATGCGGCAGACGAAGAGACCGACCACCCGGAGCGGCATCGGTCCGGAATACCTACTGCGCTGAATGTTCTTTGCAGAATTCCACCACCCGCGCCTCGGACCAGAATCGCTCCTCGCCGCTCTCCTGCGAAATGAATCCGCAATGCCCGCCGTGGAGTGGCGCGACCATCCGAATGTGGGGGTTTTCGCGAATGGCCTCGCGTTCGAAGGTCGAAAACGGCACGAACGGATCGTCCTGCGCCGTTAGAATCAGCGTCGGCACTCGTATCGCATCGAGCAAGTGCATGGCGCTCGACCGTGCGTAATAGTCGTCCGCTCCTGTGAAGCCGCAGAACCGCGCCGTGATCATTTCATCGAAATCGCGCACCGAGCCAATGAGGTCCAGTCCGTCGAGCGAATAGAGGCCGGAGAACATTCGGGCCTTGCGCCGCATCCGGATTTTCAATCGCCGTACGAAGTGCAGGTTATAGACGAAATTTCGCGCCTCGCCCAGCGCGTCCGCGCACGCTGCCAGATCGAAGCAGGGAGCGACGGCCACGATTCCGCGCAGTTCCTTCGGCGCCGCATCTCCGAATTCACCCGCCATCTTCAGCACCAGGTTGCCGCCCATCGAATATCCCGCGAATAATATTTCCGGCAGCCGGTCGCGCTCGATCAGCTCCAGCACAACCGCGCGAAGGTCGCCACTGCGCCCGGAATGGTAGAGAGTCGGCGTCAGATGTTCCGTGCCGCCGCAATTCCGCTGATTCAGGCGCACCACGTTGAAGCCCGCGACGGTGGCCTTTTCGGCGCAACCCAGCATGTATCGCGAATCGCTCGAACCTTCCAGGCCGTGCAGGACCACAAGCGTGGGATGCATGCGCGGGTCATCCTGCCAGTGGCAGTCCGCGCGAACCTGGGTCCCGTGCTCGACGTCGAAAAGCCTCGGCGAGGATGCAGGCAGCCGCGGAAACTTTCGCGGCCAGAAAGCGGCTGCGATCGTCATCAGGTGAGCGTTGCGAAGGGAGCGGTGCGGTAGAAAGTTTTTCACCGCATTCCATGGTAGGCACTCGGGGCGTTCAGCGCAACTCCGCGCCGGTCAGCGCATTTGCGGTCAGTGGGTCGTTCCGCGGAGCTAGCCGAAAACTCGCATCCAGGCCCATTCGATGAAGTTCACGCCGGCGAAACCAGCCGTGAGATACGCCGCCAGATAAAAAACCAGGAATGCGCCGGCGGTGAGCGATTCCATCAGCGAAAGCTTCTTGGGAGGCGGTTCCCAAACTCGCACAACATCGTAGCGCGTTGGCGCGGGCATGGGCGGCAGAAAAGTTCCAGCATGACTGGCGACTCCAACGTGGTCGTTCATGCGGCGAGTTTACGCGCGCGTGAAAAATCAATCCAATTCAAGTTTCCGCTCGAAAGAATCACGTTTATATATGGAGGATATATGAGCCTTCGCCTGTCCGGCCCTCCGCCCGTGGTACGCCGGGCCAGTAGACCAAACCCGTTCTTCACGCCAGTTACGCCCGCTTCGGTCCCTTGTTAGGCTCTCGCCTCAAATTAGCGACTGAATCGGCGCTCATCGGATTCGCCGGGGGTTCGCTGCCTTTTATTGGCGGCACTCGATTCGTCGCGTCGTCCGCATCATGCAATTACAGCCAGGGAGGAAGCTACTGTGCGTCGCCCTTTATCCACGTTCGCCGTGCTCCTCATCGCGGGCTTGACCGCGAGCTGTGCGGGGAGCGTCAGCCCGCCGGTCGCGGACGTCGTCACGATTTCGCCTGTCGCGCCGCAAGTCCGCTCGGGAGATTCGCAACTGCTCACCGCGAGCTACCCCCATGATAAGGGCAAGACCGCCGGCGTCACCTGGACCGTGAATGGCATGGCCGGCGGCAACGCAACCGTCGGCACCATCGCGTCCACCGGAGCGTTCACTGCCACCTACGTCGCCCCCGCGACGCTGCCATCTCCCAATTCCGTAACGATTGCTGCCGTCGCGTCCACCGATGCCCGTGTCACCGGTAACGCCGTTGCCACGCTGCTCAATCCGATTCCGGTTGCGACGGCTCTTTCACCACCTGCGATCAATCCCACTTCATACACAATCGTCGTGAACGGCGCGGACTTCGTGAGCGGGGCCCTCGTAACCGCTGGCGGCACGGCGCTCGCCACCACATTCGTTTCAAGCACCCAGCTTTACGCCAGCGGAACTACCACCGCGTCGCAAGTCGGCACCACGGTGGCGATCGCCGTCACAAATCCCGACCCCGGCTCCGCGACGTCCGCCGCCATTACGGCGCAGGTCGTTGGCGTTCTGGCCACGCCCGAAGTAGCGGACCGCTTCCTGGAGCAGTCCACGTTTGGAGCGAGCCCCAATTTCATCACGCAGGTCCAGCAAGCAGGGCTTCCGGGCTTCGTGACGAATCAATTTGGGCTTCCCGTTTCGCAATACGCCACCCCGGCCTCCACGGAATCGGATTTGTCTCTTGTCCAGGAGCGATTCTTTAGCCAGGCAATCTATGCCCCGGACCAGCTGAGGCAACGCACGGCGTTTGCGCTGGGTGAAATTGCCGTCATCGCCGGAGACAAGATCAGCTCGCCGCAGGGGTTCACTCCGTACCTGCAACTGCTCAGCAACGACGCGTTCACGAACTACCGGCAGATCATGCAGGACGTGACTCTCTCCCCCGCCATGGGCCATTACCTCGACATGGTGGATAACGACAAGCCGAACGCCACACTCGGCACCCACGCCAACGAAAACTACGCGCGCGAGCTGATGCAGCTTTTCACCATCGGAACTTCGCTGATCAATGACGATGGCTCGTTGCAGCTCGATTCAAGCGGCAATCCGATTGCGGCTTACACGCAGGACAATGTCGAAGCCTTCGCGCGCGCGTACACGGGTTGGACCTATCCGACGCAGCCCGGCGCCACGGCGCAGCAGCACAATCCTCCTTACTGGATCGGTCCGATGGTGGCGATCGAGTCGAATCACGATACCGATCCCAAACAGCTCCTCCAGTATTCCGGCGCGGCAGCAGGCGGATTGTTGCCGGGGGGCCAAAGTGCGGAGCAGGATCTGCAGGGCGCCCTCGATAATATTTTCAATCATCCCAACGTCCCCGCGTTCATTTCCCGTCAGCTCATTCAGCATCTCGTCACCAGCAATCCGAGCCCCGCGTACATTCAGCGGGTGGCTCACGTCTTCGAGAACAACGGCACCGGCGTCCGCGGTGATATGCACGCCGTGATCACCGCGATACTTCTCGATCCCGAAGCGCGCCAGGGCGACGATCCCACCAACATCAGTCCGACCGGCGGCCACCTGCAGGAGCCGATCCTTTACATGACCGGCATGCTGCGCGCCTTTACCGCCGTCAGCGACGGCTCGAACCTCGCCTCGGACGGCGGCCAGATGGGTCAGACGGCGCTGTTTCCCGGGAGCGTGTTTAATTTCTTCGCGCCGAGTTACGTGATCACGGGCGGGACTCTCCTCGGCCCCGAGTTCCAGATTTACACCACCGCGACTGCTCCCAATCGCGTGAACTGGGTGAACTCGTATGTCTTCGGATCAATCGGCTCGGGAACGACGGTGGATTTCAGCCCCTACGCGACCCAAGCATCCAATCCCACGGCGCTGCTCGCTTCGCTCAACACGCTCATGCTTCACGGAACGATGTCCGCCGCCATGCAAACCAGCATTCTCGCGGCCATGCAGGCGGTTCCGGCCGGACAGAACCAGGCGCTCGAGCAAGCGCAGACGGCAATCTACCTGATCGGAACGTCTTCGCAGTATCAGGTGCTCCACTAGAACTTGCGCGGCATTCGCCGCAGGAGTGTGATCATGGCTCGTGAAAAGGGAGTTTCGCGCAGGGACTTCGTCAGGATCGGCTGCTGCACCGCCGCGTCCTTCGGGATGACGGCCGCGCTCGGCCGCTTGAATATGATTCAAGCTTTCGCGGCGCCTGCCACGGATTACCGCGCGCTCGTTTGCATCTTTCTCTTTGGCGGCAACGACAGCAACAACATGATCGTGCCCAACGACACCGCGGGCTACGCGAACTACGCCGCCATTCGCGCGAATCTGGCACTGCCGCAAAGCACTCTGTTGCCTATCGTCGCAAAAACTGGAAAAGTGCCCTACGGGCTCCACCCGCAGCTTCCCGGACTGCAAGGCCTTTTCGGCGGCGGCCAGCTTGCGGTTCTTGCCAACGTCGGCACGCTTGCGCAACCAACCACACAGGCGCAATATCTCAGCGGCAGCGGAACTCTTCCCATCAATCTCTTCTCGCACTCCGACCAGCAGGGCCAGATGCAGACGGCCAATTTCACCGGATTCAGCGGCTCCGGGTGGGGCGGCCGCACCGCCGACAAACTCCAGTCGCTGAACGCCGGCGCGCAATATCCGCCTATCACGTCCGTCGCGGGCGGCGCGATCATGTGCGTGGGTGATCAGACAGTGCCCTTTACGCTTTCCCCTGGCGCGTCGCCGGGCCTGAATGGCTACTACGGCTCGGCGGCGCAGGACGCCCGTTTGCTTTCGTTTCAGCAGTTGCTCACCCTCGATACGGGGTTGTCTCTCGTGCAGGACGCGAGCGCCGTGATGACCCAGACCCTCGCGCAAAGCGCCGTTCTCTCCGCCGCGCTCAGCGGTTTGCCCGCGTTGCAAACTCAATTCCCGACCACGGGTCTCGGCAAGCAGCTCAAGCAAGTGGCTCAGATTATTCAGGCCCGCGCCGCGCTCGGATTGCAGCGCCAGATTTTCTTCTGCTCGCTCGGCGGATTCGACAC
>PMUS01000033.1 GCA_003166795.1 Acidobacteriota bacterium
GAATGCGCCCGTTTCTGCACATCCGACCGGCATCGCTTATCGCACACGCAAATATGTCCGGCGTCATCGTGTGGGCGTCTCAGTTGCCTCAGCGGGAATGGTGTTGCTGATCGGCTTTGCTGTAGCTCAAGCGATTGAGCTGCGCAAGATTCGGCAACAACGAGACCGCGCAGACCGCATCACGCATTTTATGACCGGCATCTTTCAGGTGCCCAATCCCAGCGAGTCGCGCGGAAACACGGTCACCGCCCGCGAAATTCTCGACAGGGCCTCGCAACAAATCGGTAACAACCTGAATAAGGACCCGGAGCTCCAGGCGCAGTTGATGGGAACCATGGCGCAGACGTATACAGGGCTGGGCTTGTATGGCCGCTCGCAAGATTTGACAGAACACGCGCTGGCGATTCAAAGCTCACTTTTTGGAGAACGAAACCCGGAAACACTGGCGAGCGAAAGTTATCTGGCCCAGATCCTCCGGGCTCAAGGGCACTTGCCCGAGGCGGAAAAGTTGTTGCAAAACACACTTGAGGCCCAGCGCCAGGTTCTCGGCCCCAAGGATCCCGACACTTTGGCGTCCATGGATCGCCTCGGTTATGTTTATGCCAACGAAGCACGTCACGCTGACGCTGAAAACATGTTCCGCCAAACACTGAACGCAGAGCGCAAGGTACTTGGCCCGGACGATCCTCAAACCCTGAGCACTTTGAACGAGCTGGCAGAAGTTCTGACGCCGCAGGGGCGATATGCGGAAGCAGATCAGATTTATGGCGAACTGATCGCAGCGCAGAAGCGAACTCTGGGTCCGGATCATCCCGCTGCCCTGCTTTCGATGTCACACGCGGCTGAGAATCTGGAGGAGGAGGGTCGCCTCCCAGAAGCTGAACAGCTGTATTCCGACGTGATTGCCGCTCAGCGGCGCGTGCTGGGGCCGGAACATCCCCAAACTCTTAGGGCAATGACGATGCTTGCTCTCACCATCGCGAAGGAAGGTCGTTACTCCGAAGCGGACAAACTCCAGAGTCAAGTTATCGAGATCAAGGCCCGCGTGCTAGGTCCAACCCATACCTCCACGTTGCAGAGCATGGAGATGGAAGCGTTGGGCCTCAGCCGCGAGGGACATTATGCCGATTCAGAGAAAATGTTTCGCGACGTGATCGAGACAGCGGAGAAAACCAGTCAGCCGGCCACAGTGGCCGAGGCTTGGTACAACTTTGCCTGCGCTGAGGCTGCAAGAGGCCGGACGGACGAAGTATTCGCCGATCTGAACCACGCCATCGAAAACGGCCTCATCTCACCGGGAGAACTTTCAGCTGATCCGGAATTGAAGTCCCTCCACGGCGACCCACGATTCGACGACTTAGTCGTCAAGGCACGCGCAAACAACAGCGCGAGGAAAAAGTAGGAAGCGAGAGGGCGCTCGTTCCATTTTTCGCCATCTGGGGGCTCTTCACAGCGTTAGTTCGGGTTCAAATCCCGATGGAGACGTCAGATCATGACGTAGAAAATCAATGCCGCAAAACTCGGGCGGGGTCAGTGCGCGCGGCGCGCCACCCGGGCAAGATGCATGCTGCCAGTGAGGCGATGGTCATCACCACCAACGCCGAGCCGAATGCCAGCGGGTCGCGTGGGCTCACTTTGTAGAGGAGGTTCCCAAGCAATCGCGTCAATGCAAGTGCCGCGGCGGTGCCAAGCAACACGCCGCCTCCCGTCAGGGTCAAGCCACGCGAGATCACCAGCCGCAACAAATTGGATGCATCCGCGCCAAGAGCCATGCGCAGCCCCAGTTCGCGGCTGCTTTGCGACACCGCAAACGAAATCACGCCATAGAGCCCAATGGCCGCGAGCAGCAGCGCCAATGCACCCAAGACCCCAACCAAGGTTAACGCTACTTTCTGCGGAGATGTGGAGCGATCCAACTCCTCCTGCAGGGTGATCACCTCGTAGAGCGCCAGGTCCGGGTCCAGGGCGTGCACCTCGCGCGCTAGTGCCGTCGCCATCGTTTCCGGGCTCAGCGGTGTTCGGATGTATAAGCCCGCACTACGGTCAAAATTCTGCCGCAGTGGCACGTAGAAAAAGGGTTTCGGTGCCTCCCGAACGCTCTCGTACTTGGAATCCATTGCCACGCCGACCACCTGCATCCATCGGCCCTCGACCTGAACACGCTCTCCAATCGGGTTCCGACCGCGCCAATACTGCGCGGCCATGGTTTCATTCACGACGGCCACGAGGGCAGCCTTTTCGTCGTCCGCGCGGGTGAACTCGCGGCCCGACAGCAAGGGGATGCCCATGGTCACGAAATAATCTGGCCCCACTTCGTTGTACTGCACGGTGGGCTGCTCCTCTGACGGGTGTTGATAGCCATCAACGGCAATCGGTGTCGAAGAAAAACTTCGATAGCTGAGCGGCGTCATTCGCGCGAACGCTGCCGACTCGACGCCAGGCAGTGCCTTCACGCGCTCCAACAGCTCGTCCTGGAAATTCTGGGCGCGCTGCGCATCGTATCCTGCTGGCACTAAATTGACGGCAGTGTCCAGCACTTCATGCGTCGAAAAACCCGGGCTGGTATTTCGAATTTTCTGCAGGCTCTGCAGGAGCAACCCTGCTCCGACCAGCAAGACAAAACTCAGCGACACCTGAACCATCACCAAACCCGAGCGGGCCCACGCTTTTGCACCGCCACCAAGGACACCCGCCGAATCGGATTTCAACGCGGCGGCAACATCGATCTTGCCGATCTGCATTGCGGGAACCAGCCCGAGCACCAGCGTCGCGAGTAGGCAAACCCCGGCGCTCATCGCAAGAACGCGCCAGTCGATCTCGCCCGGCAGGTGCATGGCCACGCCACCCCGTGCGGGGAAGAGCAGAACGAGCGCGTGACTGCACCAGTGCGTTGCCACGAGTCCACCGGCTGCGCCAAAAGCCGAGAGTATCAATCCTTCCGTAAGAAGTTGCTTCAGCAACCGGCCGCGTCCCGCGCCGATGGCAAGCCGCACCGTCATCTCGTGCCGCCGCGCAAAAGACCTGACCAGCAGCAGATTGCCGACGTTCGCGCAAGTGATGAGCAAAACAAAAACCACCACGGCGACCATGATTTCCAGAGTGGGCAGCAGCGTGCCTGAGTTGTTGAACGGTGTTTGCCATAACGGCCACAGCTTGATGCCGCGGCCGCGGTTCGTTTCCGGATAGTCCGCTTCCAAACGTCTGGCAACGGCGGAGATTTCTTGCTGCGCCTGCGCGCGAGTGACGCCGGGCTTGAGCCGCACGTAAGCTTCAATCCACCGTGCGCTGCGGTCCTCTAATTTGTATCCGCCCGCTTCAAAGTTTTCCTCCATCGACGCTGGGACCCAGAACTGCACCGCCCAGCCCACAAAGGTTCCATAAAAGCCATCTGGCATGACGCCAACAATGGTGTGCTCCACATTGTTTAGCCGTTGCGTTTTCCCGATGATTTGCGGATCGCCCTTGAATCGTCCTTGCCACAACTGGAAGCTGATCACCGTAACGGGATGGGCGTTGCGCCCCGAGTCCTCGCCCGGCTCGAATCCACGCCCAAGAATGGGATGGACCCCAATCGCATCAAAATAATTCGCGGATACGATGCTCCCTACCATAACCTCAGCGCGGTCGCCGTTGCTGAGTGTGGTCCCCATAATTTTGCTCACAATAAACGAATCAATGAGCGTGCAACTCCTCTGCAAATCAAGGAGATCCGGCCACGAGATGTCAGTCGGGCCGGACTCGGCGCGCGCCGTTCCCGTAAGAGCGAGCAGTTGCTCCTGGTGGCTTACCGCCGGGTACGGACGAAATAAGATTCCCTCGACCCAACTAAAGACGGCTGCATTGGCGCCAATGCCCAGGGTCAGGCAAAGGACCGCCATGACGGAAAAGCCTGGGCTGCGTCGGAGTATCCGAAAACCGAAGCGGAGGTCTTGCAGCGTGGTCTCGATCATGGGCAGTCCTCTCTGCTCGCGGTAGATTTCCTTGGTTTGCTCGATGCCACCGAGTTCGAGGAGCGCTTGGCGGTGCGCTTGTTCGGGGCTCATGCCCTGGCAAAGGTTGCCTTCCACGGCCATTTCCAAGTGCGAGCGCAGTTCCGCGTCCAAGTCGGCTTCGAGATGACGCCGGCGGAAGAGGGAAGCGAGACGGTGGAGAAACGCTCGGCAGAGTTCGCGCATAATTAACTCGTCCTCAGCACCCGGTTGATCATGGCGGACATGCGATCCCAGTTTTCTGCTTCCTCTGCAAGCTGTTTGCGACCAGCACGAGTTAACGAGTAGAACTTCGCATTGCGGTTATTTTCGGAAATACCCCACTTGGACACGACGCATCCTCGCTGCTCGAGCCTCAGCAGCGCGGGATAGAGTGTTCCCTGGTTCAATTGCAGCAGGTCTTCGGAGACCTGCTGGATACGAACGGCGATCCCGAAGCCGTGCATCGGCCCCATGGATTCGAGGGTCTTCAGCACGAGCAGATCGAGAGTGCCTTGCAAAACTTCGGATTTTGGGGAAGCCATACGCTCCTTTAGACGATCAACAGGAGAAAAAGAGAGCTTGCCACATTTCTGTTAATCGTCAATGGGAGTTTTGGAGGAGGCCTAGATGTGTCTGAACCTACAAGCTCGCAGCGTGGCAGGCAGAAAGGCCGGCCGGATCTCGGACGCTTCCCTCGATGTGGCCATCGCGGCTTCGTTCAAACGGGGCTGTGGGACGTGAAATTGAGGTTTTAGACGAATTGCCACTTCCTCGGAAGTTGCGCGGAACCNNCCTTTACTTTCGGGCAAGCGGATCTTCAACGATTCTGAGAGATCCACAACTGGGGATGGGCCCCTTCGGGCGCCTAATCGCCATGGATTCTCTGGATTTTCCCGGCGAGTTTGAAGTCGTTCTTCGTCAGGCCTCCGGCGCTATGCGTTGATAAATCGATGGTGACCTTGTTGTACGCGTTGGACCAGTCCGGGTGATGATCCATTCTGTCGGCCGCGACTGCTACGCGCTTCATGAACCCAAATGCCTGTCTGAAATCCTTGAATTCAAAAATGCGGTGTAGGTTTCCCTTCACCAAGCTCCAGCCATCGAGTTTGCTCAGTCCCGCTGCAACTTCCTGTTTTGATAGCTTTCCTCTGGTCATCGGCGTCCCCTACCTTACGACACCTTCGGTTGAGTCAATGATCTGTGGAGAAACCTGGCCTTTAGGATGCTCCGTGAATATCGGTGACGTGGATTGTGTTGGTAACTTTGTCGACCGTACCCATCACTTTGACTTTCTGACCCGCAAACTGCACGGGCTTCTGCTGGTCGTCCAAATCATAGACCGTCTTGGACGTGGCATCGTATAGAACGAACTTGGCTCCGCCCTTCACACAGCCGAGAGTGCACCCCTTAGCATCTTTTATATCTGCATGCGACTTCATCATCCCGTCGTGGGATCCCATTTTGGCGCAGGCGCTATCCATTATCTCGCCATTGAAGGTGCGATCCTGCGCAATGCTAATACCCACGCTTAACAGCACCAGCATCAACGATCCAAATATAGCCAATGTCAGTCGTTTCATGTGAAGCGCCTCCTTCTAGTCTGAATTCCCAAGCGAGCAAAGATAAGAAATCATCTGGTGCCGTGTCTGTCCAACATTGGACACCCTGGGTGGGTCGCCTCCTTTCGCCGATTTCTGTATCTGCAAACGCGATGTACTGCAGGGAGCGGGACCGGAAATTAGAGGCGGCGAGGGAACAGCGGAAGGATCGCCGCCAGCGAGTCGCTTGACGGATGAAACGGATTACTTCCGGTTGGCTGACGATCCAGGGATCAAACTGTTCGGCCACGAAGAGTGTACAGTTCCCTTGAAATGGTTATCCAGTTGACTCGGGTAACTACGATTCGTCATATTGGCACGGAAAGCCTATAAGCTCGAGGTCTACATGTCTGAACCCAAGGGGCCCCGACGACAGGTGATGATCTATCTGCTGCTCGTCTTTGCTTTCAGCGCGATTTTCTACTTCCTGATCCTGAGAGCGCACAGGCTTGCAGCCGGTGGAGGTCTCTACGTTGTGGGCATTATGTGGTGCCCGGCGCTGGCGGCGGTGGCGACTCTCAAGCTCAACGGTCGCAAACTCGGTGAACTTGGCTGGAAATGGCCGCAGGGCAGGTATGCAATCATGAGCTGGCTCATCCCGCTCCTGTACGCGACGATCTCCTACGCTATTGTGTGGGCTGGCCGGCTGGGCGGTTTTCCTAACTACGAATTCCTGCAACACCTTGTGCCGCGGATGGGTCTGCGCGCTTCGCCCCTGGTCTCCACGGTCGTGTATTTGTTGCTGGTGGGCAGTTTCGGCCTAGTTGGGAATTTGGCGACGGCGCTGGGTGAGGAGATCGGTTGGCGTGGCTTCCTGGTTCCAGAGCTGTTCAAGACCACGGGGTTTACCAGCACGGCTCTGATCAGCGGGCTGGTGTGGGCCTGCTGGCACTATCCCATCCTAATCTGGGGGGATTACAACGCGGGAACGCCGACGTGGTATGGCCTGACATGTTTCACGATTCTGCTAGTGGCGATCTCTTTCGTCTTCGCTTGGATGCGATTGAAATCCGGAAGTCTGTGGGTGGGAGCACTGCTGCATGCGAGCCACAACCTCTACATTCAAGACATTTTCACTCCCCTGACGCGCGAGACTGGTAAAACCGCCTGGTTTATCGACGAATTCGGGGCGATTCTGCCAGTCGTGGCGGTGGGNNTGGAGCGACAATGATCTTGCCGGGCAAAACGGAAGCGGGCTCTGCGGGAACGCAACCATGCTGAGGGATAGCCTGGTGGTCGTATCGATGCCTTGAATATCCCCGCCTGAGGGGCGAAACACTCACTAGCGGAAAGCGCCTTCTCTCCATTTCAGGCTGAACCAATACCACGTAAGATCGCGGGTTAGCATCGTGCGGATAGGCGCACCTCCCAGCGCACTTGATTTAGCATTTCGCGCCTTAGCTTAAGGCTTGTCGGCCGCACGTCAGAAATCGGCACTCGGGGACTATCGGAGCGTGGTGCCGGCTGCGGGAACATAAGTTTCGCTCAGATTGAAATCGTCGCGGAAAGCTTCGTAGTCGCGGCGAAGTTGCCTGATAAAAGCCAGGAATTCGGGATGGCTGTTCAGCGAGCGGAGGTGCGGATCTCTTTCAAATGCGCGATAGTTAGGCAGTCCTCCCTCAGCGCATCGCTTCAGTTCGGCCATCGCTTTCTCCGGCCTACCGCACATCGCGTACACTCCGGCGGCGCAGTGCCAGCTATGGTGCGAATGGACCATGCCCCTCTTGCTCGCGACGGCCTGGTCCGCGAGCTGTTCCGCCCTCTTGTGGTCCCCCTCGCGGGCCAAAATTAGGCCTTCCATTGCGTCAATCTGAGGTTCTTCGGGAATCATCAGGCGCGCCTTTCGGAGCTTCTCCCGTGCCTTTTCCAGTTCGCCCGCGCAGATCCAGGGCAATGGCGAGTTGAAATTGGCGTGAACCAGGGAGGGTTGCAGTGCCAAGGCTCGCTCATTCCAGCCGTCAGCAGCGCCGTAGTCGCCTGCGTATACGCAGATGTGGCCGCGACCTGCGTAGAGCAATGCGAATTCCGGGTTCGCTAGTACGCCTTCGTCGTAGTCGGCGAAAGCGGCTTCATGGAAACCCATATGAAACAGAACTGCGGCACGATGGGCGCGGGCGGTGTAGCGGCTCGGGTTGATCTTCAGGGCCGCATTCAAGGCCCTTAGGCGGGCCGAAACTGGAACCCGCGCAAAGGCGACCACAAAATCATTCCCCGCGTACAAAAAGCGTCGCAGTTGACAGGGTCCAATTCCAGCGTCCCCGCGGCGGCCTTTTCAGAGCGGTCGAACCATTTGGGATCGGGGTCCACATGAGCGCCCATGTGATAGCAGACGGTTGCAAGCATACCCCACGCATCCGCGAATCCCGGATCGAGATCGATAGCGCGCTCAAGCATTTCGATCACGGACGTGAGCTCCAGTTTGTCGAAGAAAACCGCCCGGTCGATCGCCCGCAGGTATAGTTCGAATGCGAGGGGGTGGCGCGCGGCGGGGGCGGCGATCGGCGCGGATTTCCTGGGCGCCGGCGTCATAAGAGCATCAAGAACAGAATCGACAAGTTGGTCCTGCAAACTGAACAAATCGCACATCTCGCCATCCACTTTGACCGAGTGAAGCGTACCTCCGTTACCCAGTTCCCAGATCTGGAGCAGAATTCGCAGCTTGTTTCCCAGTCTTTGAATGCTGCCCTCAACCACTAGTTCCACGTTGAGCGCACGCGCAATCTGAGTCCAATCGGCGCCCTTCACGGCATACTTCATGACGCTCGCGGTAGGGCGCACAACGAGGTTCGGAGCCGAAGCCAACCGATTCGCGATCGTCTCCGCCAGGGCTACCGATAAGAAGCGGTCTTCTGGAACGCTCGCCCCCAACCGCAGCGGCACCACTGCGACGGTCCGGCGCCCATCACCCAATGGCAGGGAAACGGTTCTGAAATGGGCTTTGTTTGCTCGAGACAAAGCGGCGAGATTCTCATCAATTCGCTCGATCGGTGCCACAAAACGGTAGCCGCGCTTCGGCAATGTTTCGATGAACCGGCTGCTTTCAGCGGAATCGCCGAGGGCTTCACGGATTCGGCTGATGGCATTGCTCACGCCGTGGTCAAACTCGACGAATGTATCCTCATCCCATAGCCGCTTCCGCAAATCTTCACGTGCGACCATGTTTGGATGGCTTTCCAAAAGCAGCGCAAGGACACGGAACGGCTGGTCCTGCAGCTTGATCCGGCGGCCGTTCCTGCGGACCTCTCGAGCGAGAAGATCGACTTCGAACACACCGAAGCGGTAGCCCTTCGGATTTGAGCTGGGTACGTGCATTGCTGAGCACCCCGGGTTTGTTGGACCAGGGTATAGCCCAAGTAGTAAGTCCCTAGCCATAGTAGTGGCCGGATCTGAGCTAAACTCATCCGCAGTAATCACTTGTCGGATGATAAATATTTGAGATTTTCGAGAACGTCTGCGCATTGCCGCCGAACGAGTCCCGTGCGAAGTTGCGCAGCCTAGACATGAAGCGGCCCGACATCGAGGCCAATTTTCGAGGAGAAAAACAATGAATCGAATGAACATCTTCCGGCTACTTCGGAGCGGGCGGTTTTCCGCGCTTGTTGTATTGGTAGGACTCGGGCTCTTGCTCACCGCTTCCGGCACCAAGGCTGCTGGTTGCGCTCTTCCGTACAAGACAGGAGCCGCTCCCTTCATTCCCTTTGTGAGCCCTCACGCGGAGGACCAACAAGTGGGCGAAGCATTATTCGGCCCTCCTGCTTCCATTGTGGGTTTGTGGCACCTGAATTACACCGCCGAGTCCGAAACCGGTGCCCCTATTTTCCCTCCAGCTCCCTTCCCGTTCCTTGAATCCTTTAAGACCTGGCACGGGGATGG
>PMUS01000074.1 GCA_003166795.1 Acidobacteriota bacterium
GGAATGCCGGAAATCGGGAGCCCTCTCCTCGGAAGGCCGCTGCTTTCCGAACGAACCAAGTTTATGGAGGCGGGTAAGGGCGATCCCTGGGCGGGAGGCGGGTCAGCGCCGGACCCGGAGCTTCTGGCATTGCTGGCAAAACCTGGCGGGGACCAGTCGCCGGAAATCGAGCAATACGCTTTGCGCAAGGGCATCAGCTACTGGCATTGCAAGCTAAGCTTCTACGGACCTCCCAAAGCGAATGCCGCAAACTGGGAATTTGCGCAGGAGAAATTTTCCGCGATTCCCGGGGTCAAGTTCGTAGACGGCGAATCGTATAAGCTTCCGCTGACTCCCGAGCAGCGTGACAAAGTGCACAAGCCGCAGTTCGGCATCCCCAGTCTGGCGATGTTCTCCCGCGGCGCGCGGTCTGAAACCAACCCGTCACCCACAAATGGTCACATCTGGTTCTCGCCAATCGTCCCCAGGACAGGTGAGGCGATTTTCGAAGCGAACCGAGTGTTCTCGCAGGCCGCTGTGGAGTATGGATTGCCCAACCTCGGCTTTAGTCTCCCATCGTGTTATTGGGAAAGATCTTTCATCTACATTTTCGCTCTTCCGATCACTCACGATATCGAGACGAACAAAAAGAACCGGGCGGTTATAGAGCGTTTGGTTCAGATCGCGGGCGAACATGGCTGGGGCGAATACCGAACGCCTCCGGCTTTCTACGATGCGATCATGAACGAGTATTCCTTCAACAACCACGCGCTGCTGCGTTTTCACGAAACGATCAAGGACGCCGTGGATCCGAACGGAATACTTTCCGCCGGCAGATATGGAATCTGGCCGAAGCACTTGAGGGACGCCAAAGCGGGCCAAAAGTGAATTACGCGGCTTTTGCCTCTGCGACCACCGCGTTGCGAGGGCGAGGCATCGTCGCGAAAGCCATCGCAACGATGCCAATTGCGGCCAGCAGTGCGTTCAGTTCAAACGCCCGCGCGTAGCCGCCATACATGTCGAAGATTTTTCCTCCGATAAACCCGGCCGGCGAGCCGAGCACGGACGTCAACAAAATCATGGTTCCATTCAATTTGGGAAAAGCCGCGGTGCCGAAGAAGTGGGCCGTGCAGGTATTCATGCAGGTAAACGTCCAGCCGAAAGCCAGCCCATATAATATGGCGGCGGCAAACGCAATGCCCAGCGCATTCGCATTTACCTCGATGGCGAGGAACGAGCCAATCACGAAGAGGCAGAGCCCGAGCATGAAGGCGTACCGGCCGGTGATCGTGTCCATCAGCCACCCGCCGATCAGCCGACCGGTGATTCCGCCAATCGCAAACAGGCTCATCGTCCACGCCGCGTCGGAAGCAAGTATGCCCGAGCCTCGCGCGTGCAGAATCCAGTGCGCGATGAAAAAGAAGAGCGGGTACTGGCAGGTAATTCCAGCAACCACGATCAGCCAATAGGATTTGGTCCTGTACGCTTCGGCCGGGGTCCACCAGTAGGTGGTAATCAATTCGCGCGGGGCGTGGCCCTGGCGCGGCTGACGGCCTGGTTCTGTCTCCGGGATTCCGTCAACGGATTGTCCTAAATCTTCCGGGCGCTCTTTGATGAAGAGGAGTGCAACGATGCCGGAGATGACGGCAACGCCTGCGACGATCTGCCAGCCAACTCGCCAATTACCTCCGCTTGCCTCGAGCATTCTGTTGAGCAAAGGCGCCACCACAAATCCGGCGATCCCCGAAGCGCCCAGGCAGATGCCCATGGCTCTGCCGCGATAACGCTTGAACCACCGGGTCACCGCCGTTCCCGCAGGAACCAGGGTGCCAAAACCCATACCGACGCCGACGATCCCGCCGTAACCGAGCAAGTAGTGCCACGGCTTGGATGCGAAAAATGCCAGGAACAAAGAGCCCGCGCAAATGAGCGCGGATCCGATTGCGAAGGTTTTGCGAACTCCCTGCTTGAGAATCGACATCGCGACGATCGTCGCGGACAATCCGACGAACAGGTTTGAAAACGTGAAGCCCAGCCCCAGGGTGCTGCGGCTCATCGGAATCTGATGCAGCATGTAGCTATTGATGACGGTGCCGCCGTACACGGGAAATCCCATGTTGACGAAATCCAGCGAGAAAAGAACTGCGAGCAGCGTCCAACCATAAAATTCCTGCTTCTTCTCCACGCCCAATCTCCTCTTCCTCCACCCAAAAAAGCCGGGGCATTTGTAGCAACGGCAGGATTCTAGTTCGTTCTTCTGCCTTTGCAAGGTGAATATGAAACGGCGCGCCATTCGCGCGGCAACAGGGCCCACTGGCCGTGGATGCGAGTTGCGCGGAGCTTCAAATTGGTGTTACATGAGGACAATCGCACCGTCGCGCGGATGAACAATGAGGGGGAACCGAAATGGATCCAATTAGAGAAGCGGGCACCGAGCCCCACGCAGTTCAGGTAGCTGCTGGTCCGGCCGCAGGGCACACGGCTGTGGGGAGCGATAAGAGGGGCGAATCGCGGATACGACATTGGGAGGTGGGCGACGTCAAAATCACCAGCATCATGGAAACGGCGGACCGGATTCCGTGGGCGCCTCTATTTCCGGCGGAGACTTCTGAGCACTACAAGAAATATGCCTGGCTCGTGCCGAACTTTGTCACGCCGCAAGGGCAGATCATACTAGCTGTGCAGGCCTTCGTACTCGAGATCCGCGGTCGGCGGATTGTGATCGATACGTGCGTCGGGAACGGCCGGGGGCGGGAAGTCCCGCAGTGCGAGAATCTTCAGACAGCGTTTCTCGAAGATTTCAAATCCGCAGGATTTGATCCCAATTCAATCGACACCGTGCTTTGCACGCATTTGCACTTCGATCACGTCGGCTGGAACACGCGTCTGGAAAACGGCCGTTGGGTGCCAACGTTTCCGAAAGCTCGCTATCTTTTCGGCCACCGCGAGTGGGAGTATTGGCAAGAGGTGTTGAAAGAAAATAACCACGATGTCCGGCACATCGTCGATTCGGTTCAGCCTATTCTCGACGCCGGCCTGGCCGATTTCGTCGAAACAAATCATCGCGTGATGGACGAAATCTGGCTCGAGCCTTCGCACGGGCACACGCCCGGGCACGTCAGCGTGCGCGTGTCTTCTCGCGGGCAGGAAGCAATCGTCACGGGGGACGTCTTCCACAACCCGGTTCAGCTCGCCGAGCCGGAGATCTGTTCGGTGGGCTGCGTGGACAAGGAAATGTCGCGCCAGACGCGCCGCGAATTCATTGCGCGTTATGGCGATGGCCCGGTGCGCTTGTTCGCTGTTCATTTCAACGAGCCCGTCGGGCGAGTGGTCCGCGACTCCCAAGGTTGGCGGTTCTCTACGGACTAGTCTCCCGTGCCCATGCCTGATCTTCGCAGGTTCGACTACATCATCGTCGGCGGCGGCACGGCCGCATGCGTCCTTGCCAACCGGCTAACAGAAGATTCGTCGATCCGCGTCCTGATGATCGAGGCCGGCTCCGAGCCGACCAGTCCCTGGGTCAAAATGCCGCTCGCGATGGGCAAGCTCTTTACTCATCCGAAGCTGAACTGGGGCTTGTATACCGCACCCGAAGCGAAGCTCAACAACCGCACGATCTTCTGGCCGCGCGGAAAAGTTCTCGGCGGGTGCAGCTCGATCAACGGCAGCGCCTACGTGCGCGGCCAAGCCGAGGATTACGACGGCTGGCGGCGGCTCGGCAATACCGGTTGGGGCTGGTCCGACGTGCTGCCCTATTTTCAAAAGCTCGAGCGGCGCGAAGATTTACACGGCCCATCGGCCAACGGTAAGGGAAAGCTCACGGTCAGTTATCCCGTGTTCGTCAGCCCGATCGCGCGCGCGTTTATCGAGGCGGGTGTGCGCGCGGGCCTGCCCAAGGCCACCGATTTGAATGGGGCGTCCCCCGAAGGCATTGGCCTGATGCCCTATTCCGTGCGCCACGGCGAGCGCAACTCAGCTTTCGAGGCGTATCTGCGTCGCGTGCGCTCGCGCAGAAACCTCACCGTCGAAACAGGCGCGTTTGCGCTGCGCTTGACGATGGAGGGCTGCCGCGCGACCGGAGTCGAATACGAACGCAACGGCGCGATTCAAAAGGCGCTCGCCGCGCGCGAAGTGATTCTCTCGGCCGGCGCCGTCAGCTCGCCGCAAATTCTTATGCTCTCCGGCATCGGTCCGGCGAAACATTTGCAACAGCATGGTATCCCGGTCGTCGCGGATATTCCTGGCGTGGGCGAAAATCTGCACGACCACGTTTCCGCTTCGTGTACCTATCGCACCGCGCCCGAAGATTCGCTCAATCGGGAACTGAGCGGCCTTTCCGTGCTGGGCCACGCCATCACCTACTACCTTGCAAAGCGCGGGCCGCTGACCAACGGCGCCTCGCAGGCCACGGCGCTCGCACGCGGGCTGCCGGACACGCCATGCCCCGATCTTCAAATCGTTTTTCGCGCGATGAGCTACGTGTATGACAAAAGCGGCCGCATCGCTCCCGATCCGATTCCGCGCGTGACCGGCGGCGTCGCGTTTACGCGACCGAAATCTCGTGGACGACTGCTGCTGAAATCAGCCGACCCGAAGCAGTCGCCTGACATGAACGCGAATTATCTTTCCGTCGCGAGCGACGAGGACGGCCTGCTCGCAGGCGTGAAGTGGATACGGCGCATATTTGCGACTGATCCGCTGCGTTCCATGGTTCTCGCCGAAGACGCGCCGGGCGACGCGTGCCGCACCGACGACGAGCTCCGCGACTACCTGCATTCCACGGGCAGCACTTTCTGCCATCCGAGCGGCACGTGCAAGATGGGACAGGACGCCATGTCGGTAGTGGACGAGCGCTTACGCGTTCGCGGCGTCGAATCGCTGCGAGTGATTGACGCTTCGATCATGCCCGCGCTGCCTTCCTCCGGTCCTGCGCCGGCGGTGTTCATGATCGCTGAAAAAGGCGCAGACCTGATCAAGGAAAGCCGTTCGTCGGGCGCCAACCCGGTAAGCAGCGAGGCTGCTGTTTCCGCTGCATCCGCGCGAGACTAAATACCATCGGGAGCCAAAAAATGCCGCGTCTCAAAGGTCAGGTTGCGTTCGTGACGGGAGCAGGGCGCGGGATTGGTCAGGCGATGGCGCTGGCATTCGCGTCGGAAGGCGCGATCGTTGGCGTTGCCGATATTGACAAGACCACCGCCGAAGCAACTGTCGGCGAGATTGAAAAAAATGCGGGCACGGCTCGCGCTTTCTCAATTGATGTCAGCCGCCGGGAAGATGTTCTCCGCGCCGTGGATCAACTTGTCGCCGAATTTGGCCGTCTCGATATCGTGGCGAACAACGCGATCGTGTTTCGCCGGGAGCCGGTTTCCGAAATCCGGGAGGATACCGTAGACCGGATGATTGCCGTAGGCCTGAAGTCAATCTTCTGGACTGCGCAGGCGGCCCTGATCCATATGGATACGGAACGCGGCGGCGTCATCATCAACAACACATCGCCAGCGGCAGAGCTCGGTGTGCCCCGTTCAACTGCCTATTCCGCGATCAAGGGGGCTGTGTCGTCTTTGACTCGGTCGCTCGCGATCGAATTCGGATCTCGCCGAATTCGTGTCAATGCCGTTTGCCCGGGTACGGTACCGACACCAGGGGCGCGCGCGATGAACAACAATGACGACGCACTCTATGAGGCCCGGCGGCAACGCACGCCGCTTGGCCGTCTGGGTACCACGGAGGACATCGCGGCCGCGGCGGTATTCCTGGCGTCTGCCGAGGCTTCTTTCATTACGGCAGCGATCCTGCGAATTGACGGCGGGGTTACGGTTTTCGGCGGGGCTTGACGTCCGCAGAGCGGCGGTGCACTCGCTCCTACAGCGTGCTCACGTAATAGCTGTCCATATACTCCTGCAGAGTAAAAACTTTGTCGTCCTTGATCTCCATGAAGAATGCGTAACGGTTGGAATATTCCTTACCGGTTTTGAAATGTCCCAAACCGCGCGCCTCGGCCGCAATGACGGAACCCTTCGAAATCAGACGGTCAACGTGAATCTTTGGGTCCCCGGGCACGAACATACCTCGCACAGGTCCAAGAAAATCATCAATGATTGCCTTTCGGCCCTTTTTAGGACCCGCGCCCTGAATGCCCGTTGCCATCACCGTCCAGGTGGCTTCCTCGTGGAGCAATAGCCGGAGCTTCTCGAGATTTCCCGAGCTCAAAGTCTCAAAAAATAGTTTCGCCAATTGCTCGGTGCGGTTCTCGGCTTCGGGCATGAGATCCTCCTCTGAATTCTCGACCAATCGCGGCGCATTATACCCTGTCGTACGCTGGTCTGGGAGTCGCGCGCATCTAAGGTGCTCGCGAGAACGCGAATAAAGAGTGAAGGCTTACCGTCGAGACCACTGAGAAGGCACAGAGGTCACCGAGAAGACCTACGTGAAGTTAGCCGACCCGATGACCCCATTATTCAATTGAGCCGCCGGGCTGGACGGATTGTTTTTTTTGAGTATGATTGGGCCGCTCGATTCGAAGGGGGCGTTTCATGAGGCATTCCGGAAGGCTTTCAAGAACCAGCGCAGTTTTTTCCGTGGCCATTCTCGCCGTCATCTCCGCGGCCGCGTCGGCAACGGCGCAACAACATCATCCCCAGGTGCCGAAATCCCTGCGGCTGTACGTTTTTGATTGCGGAGTCATCAAAGGCCTCGATCCGGCATTGTTCAATTTCAAGAAGGAAGATCTCGCAGAAACCGAGCTGGCTGTTCCTTGCTACCTGATTGTGGACCCCAAAGGCACGCTGATGTGGGATGTCGGGGCGATTCCCGACACAGCGTTCAAGGATGACGGCGCCGCCGTGACTCAGGGCTACTTCTACTCGACCAGAACGCTGAAGTCACAGCTCGCCGAATTGGGCTATGCGCCCTCCGACATCACCTATCTTGGCCTCTCGCACTATCATGGCGATCATGTCGCCAATTCCAACGAGTTTGCCGGCTCCACGTGGCTCGTGCGGCCCGTCGAGCGCGACGCGATGTTCGCCGACAAGCCTCCGGCGCTCTCTGATCCCAAGAACTACGATCAGCTCAAGAACAGTAAGACGATCCTGCTCACAACCGACGAATACGACGTGTTCGGGGATGGAAAGGTGATCATCAAATTCGCGCCGGGCCACACGCCGGGACATCAGGTGGTGATCCTGAAATTGGCCAAGACCGGCAAAGTGATGCTCGCCGGCGACCTCTATCACTATCCCGAGGAGCGTAAGCTGAACCGCATCCCGTCGTTCGAATTCAGCAAGGAAGAGTCCCTCGCGAGCCGGGCGATGATTGAGGACTACTGCAAGAAAACGAAAACGCAGTTGTGGATCGAGCACGATTATGCGGCCAACGCCAAGCTGAAGAAATCTCCGAAGTTTTACGATTAGACCGTTCCATAAATCCCTCTGCCGCACGCGGCGGTGACCTCAGGGGTCAAGAGCCCTGAACTATGAGGCGCTTTTCGGCACGGCTGAAGCCGTGCCCTGACGGAAACCATTCATGAGACAGTTCTAGCCCCTAACGTGAGATGGCGTTGGCGGTCATCGCCAGACCGCCGGTCGCATCCGTCGCCCAAAGCGAGATGGTTTTTCCGTCGCTTTCCAGCTTTCCGCAAAGCGTGAAAGACGAAGTGTCGAACAGGGGACTGACGGCGCGGAATTCGAACCGCGCCACGTCCGCTTCGGGCATGTGCCGCCGCAAAAGATCGAGCAGCAGCGTGGCGATCAGTGGACCGTGTACGACCAGCCCGGGATATCCTTCGGTTTCGGTGGCGTACCGGCGGTCGTAGTGGATGCGATGGCCGTTAAATGTGAGAGCCGAGTAGCGGAACAGCAGAACATCGTCTGGCTGCACCACGCGCTCCCAGAGCGCGCCTGCGGGCGCGGTCTGCGGCGCTGATGCCGGATCGCCGGGTTTGGCATGGGCGCGATAGACGAGATCCTGTTCCTCGGTAAGCGCGATCCCTTCGGTATTTCCAATTTCGTGGCGAACCACCACGAATATGAGCGTACCGGAGCGCCCTTTTTTCTCCTGTACGTCAGCGATTCGCGAAATGCGCGTGACGGTTTCGCCCACACGCAGCGGGCGATGGAATTCGAAGCGTCCTCCCGCCCACATGCGCCGCGGCAACGGAACCGGCGGCAGGAAGCCGCCTAGTTTTGCATGTCCATCAGGGCTCAGTTCCGATTGCCTGTGCGTTTCCAGAAAATATAGCCAGTGCCACAGCGGCGCCACCGCGTCGCCCGCAGCCGGATGGGGCGCTTCGATATCGAGAGTGGCAGATAGCGCGGCGATCGGAGTGGGCGTCACCTGGTCCGACGCGCTCTCGGTTTTCCCCACCCATTCTTGCAGATGAGCGATATCCATCCTTGCGATCCTCGGGAATTCGGCCCATCTTCGGCTGCCATCGGGGACATTACCATGCTTCTGCTTGATGCGAAGTCCGCGTGATACACTCCGGATTCTTCAAACAAGGACAACAGAAGATTCGGAATGCCAGGCAGCGGTCCCATCACGGCCCCGCCCCTCGTTGACTCGACGGTTCCGCTAGCCACGGGCTGGCGCATGTGGGTACCTGTCGTCGCGATGATGACCTGCTCGTGTCTCTCCTACATTGATCGACAGGCGCTGACCGTGATTTCGCCCATGATTCTTCGCGACACCGGACTGAGCGCAGCCGCGTACACCGGCGTCGGTGCGGTGTTTTCGATCGTGTACATGATCGCGAATCCGCTCTGGGGCGCTTGGATCGATTACATTGGGCTGCGGGTCGGCATGCTTCTCGCCGTCGGCATCTGGACTGTCGCAAGCGTATCGCACGCCTGGGTCGTCGGATTTGTCGGTTTTGCCGCCGCACGTGCGCTGCTCGGCTTCGGCGAGGGCGCCACGTTTCCCGGGGGCCTGCGCACCGCGGCGAATTCTTTGCCGCTCAGCCGCCAGTCGCGCGGAATGGGGATTTCCTATAGCGGCGCGTCGGTGGGTGCGATTTTTGCGCCACTCATTATCGTTCCTATCGCGCTCAAATTCGGATGGCGAGCAGCATTCCTCGTGACCGGCGCGCTCGGGGCGCTCTGGCTGATCGTGTGGTGGTTCGTCGCCCGCCCGCCGCTGGTGCGCGCCGCCGAACGGAAAGCATCCGGAGTTGCGTGGCCCAATCTGCTTGAGCGCCGCTTCTGGCTGCTGGTGGTCGGCATGGGCCTCGGAGGAGCCGCGCTGGGGCCGACGCTCTACCTTTGCCCGCTCTATCTGAATCGCGCGCTGGGCCTGACGCAAGGGCGACTCGGGGAAATTCTATGGATTCCGGCAGTCTGTTGGGAGATCGGCTACTACTTCTGGGGCTGGGTCTCGGACCGCTGGGTTCGCGACAATACTCGACCCGTGCGCCTCTACGTCGCGCTCACATTTCTGGCTCTGATTCCGTCCGTTGTGACGCGAATGAGTTCGTGGATCGCTGCACTAGCGCTATTTTCCTGGGGAATGTTTATCGCTGTCGCGTTTATCGTGGTGTCGCTGCACGTTGCCGCGCGCGCCTATCCGCGCGACGAAACCGGCAAGGTCGCCGGCATCGGTTCGGGCGCATGGTCCGCCGTTGTCGCCCTGCTGCTGCTCGCTTACGGTCCATTGTTCGACCGACACATGTACTCTGCGATTTTCGTTTCGCTGAGCGTGGTTCCGATTCTGGGTACGTCACTGTGGTGGTGGATTGGGCGTCCGAGGATGAATCAGCGTCAACCTGCGGTTTAGGCGTTTGCGGATTTCTTGGGTTATCGCACGCGGCTCGGCTCGCCATCGGCCAGCGCGAGTTCCGTGATTCGCAGGCCCGCCGAAGTGGCCCTGGACGAATAATGATCCTTGAGCCGCTCCTCGTGGAACGGGATCACTCGCTTGATGTCTCCGTCAACGTGTTTCACCATTGCTTCGGTCGTCATCACAAGATTGTATTGGCTCCCCACGGCGAGACCGATTGGCAGGTATTCGGGATCCTCGGGTTTCCAGCCGCGCAGGTTTTCGTAGGTGTAGACGAGATCGCCTGCGAACACAAAACTATCTTGGGATTTCGCTTCGAGATCGTTGCGAAGCCTCACGTACATCGAGCCCCACGTGTGCGAATCGGGCGCGGCATGCAGGTCAATCCCCGGCAGAACATTTTCGCGGTCGCCGTCCACGCAGACAAGCCGACGATCTCGGGCGAGCTCGACCGTACGGAGAATGTCGGCCGGATCAACCGCCAGGGTCAGCCATCGGAACCGCCGCTCGAGCGACATCGCCCAAACCCATTTCGATAGCTCTCGCTCCTGAATGTAGAAGGTGGCGTTCGGGAAATCTCCGATATTTCCCATGTGATCAAAATGCGCGTGGGTGAGGAGTATCCGGGAAACGTCAGCCGGTTTGATGCCGCACTCCGCGAGCACCGTCACCGGAGGATGCCAGCCCTGCACGCCAAAGGTTTCGGCGAGCACCTTGCCGTAGGCCTTGTGGTTGTAACCGACGTCCACCATCGCGACATGACCCTGGCCTTTGATCACGATGTAGTTGTAGGGCAGACGCCGGTGGCCCTGATTGTGAGCGCCGTAAACCAGGCTGCTGAGCGGATAGTTGGGCACGTGGGCATATTCCATCGCCCATACGGAGTACGCGCTCACTTCGCCGCACTCGCGCCGTCGCGCTCGTGGTTTTCGATGGGAATACCTGTCGCGCGAATCTGCGGTCCGCAGCAAGCTTGCTCGAACGAGATGATTTCGAAACCCGGCAGCGCCCGGGTTGCCAACTGGAGCTGCGCGTAAGCCGCCTGCAGCGGCAAAAGAATAGGTTCTATCTCCGCGCCACGCCCCGCTCGCCACAGGTGCGTTTGCGCGGAGGATAGCGCACATTCGAGTGCCGCCGCCGCTCGCGAAAGAAAATCGCGATGAGCAGTCGCGCGTGCGGTCGCGCGAAGGGCTCGAATGCCCGCTGAAGCGGATTCGTATAGCTGCCGCGCGGCTTCTAGCATCGGATGGTCGGGAGTCGCGCTTTTGCCTCCGGCCGCGGCCAGCGCGAGCAGTCCGGCCAATTGCGCTGCCACTTGCCGCAAATCCTCGAAATACTTCTGAGCTTTTAGAATGTAGGCGACAGTTTCGTCGTCAATTTTTTCTCGGCTGCCAACGGACTGTACGATGATTTCTTCGGACACTATGGCGCGCCTCCGCTGGACCTATCTCATGATGAACGGATTCGGGGCGTTCCCGGCGATATCAATCCAGACGCTCTTCGTCTGCAAATATTCACGGATCGCGTCAATTCCGCTTTCCCGTCCGATTCCAGACCGTTTGTACCCGCCGAATGGAGACATGTAACTGACAGCGCGGTACGTGTTCACCCAAATCGTCCCCGCTTCCAGCCGCTCGGACATCGTCAGCGCTCGCCGAATGCTGGTGGTCCAAACTCCCGCAGCGAGGCCGTACACGGTTCCGTTCGCGATGCGCACCGCTTCATCTTCGGTGTCGAACGGAATGATCGAAAGCACCGGGCCGAAGACTTCTTCCTGGGCGATTCGCATGTCGGGCGTCACGTCCGTAAAGATCGTGGGCTCGACGAACCAGCCCGAGCCGCACTCGGGGCGCTGCGCAGGCGCGCCGCCCAGGCGGCAGACCGCGCCTTCTTCTTTCGCGATCCGTATGTAGTCGAGGACCTTCTCGTATTGCGGGCGAGTGGTAATCGGCCCGACCTGCGTGGCCATGTCGAGTGGGTTGCCCATGCGCGCCGTCTTGGCCAGCGCCAGAAGCTGTTCGACGAACTTATCGAGGATCGGGCGATGAATCAAAGCGCGCGAGCCCGCAATGCACGTCTGGCCGGTCGCGGCGAAAATTCCCGAGACGACACCCTTCACCGCCTGGTTAATATCGGCATCGTCGAAGACGATGTTCGCGGATTTTCCGCCGAGCTCCAGAGTTACGCGCTTCAAGCCCCGCGCCGCCAATTGGTAGACGTGTTCGCCCGTCTTGTCTCCACCGGTGAACGCAATCTTGGCTACATCGCGATGGGTAATCAGCGGCTCGCCGACCTCCGCGCCGTATCCCGTCACGATATTGACGACTCCCGGCGGGAAACCGGCGCGCTCGAATAGCTCTCCGAACGCAAGGGCTGAAACGGACGAAAATTCCGAGGGCTTCCAAACTACCGTATTTCCGGCAGCGAGCGCCGGCGCAAGTTTCCAAGTAGCCAGCAGCAGAGGCGAATTCCATGGCGTGATTGCGGCGACCACGCCCAGAGGTTCTTCGCGCGTGAAGTTGAAGATGCCCGGCTTATCAATAGGAAGAACGCGACCTTCGATTTTGTCTGCGAGTCCGCCGTAGTAATGAAACCACTGGGGGATGTAGGTCAACTGCCCGCGCATTTCGGCGATGAGCTTTCCGTTGTCCGTGGTTTCGATCTCGGCAAGCTTGCCCGCCTCGGCGGTGATGAGGTCGCCCAGACGGGAGAGCAGGGCGCCACGGGCGGAGGCAGTCAGCTTGCGCCATTCGCCATCGTAAAAGGCGGCCCTTGCGGCGGCCACGCCGCGGTCCACATCGTCTTTCCCTCCGCGCGGGATCAGCGCCCACGGCGCGGCGGTGAACGGGTTGAGCGATTCAAACCACGCGCCGGACGCGGGCTCAACCCACTGGCCGCCGATCAGCATGCGATGCTTTTTCATTTCGCTCATTCGTTTCCTCGACTGTTACGACTTGGGCGCTTTTTCTTTCTGCTCTGCAAATACTTCGCGCGCGATTCGGAACGAGTCCACGGCCGCCGGCACTCCGCAATAGATAGCCACCTGCAGCAGGACTTCGCGTATCTCGACAGGCGTCACACCATTCACAAGCGCACCCTTGATGTGCGCCTTCAGCTCATGGGGGCGATTCAGCGCGCTGATCATCGCCAGATTCAGCATGCTGCGAGTCTTCTTCGAAAGCTCTTCACGTCCCCAGATCGCGCCCCAGCAATATTCCGTCACCAGTTCCTGCAGGGGGCGATTGAATTCGTCCGCGGTGTTGAACGCGTTGTCCACGAACTCCTTGCCCAGCACGGAACTCCGGATTTCACGACCGCGATCGAAAGTTTTCTTATCCATGTCGGTGGTCCTCTCTTCTTTGGGTGGCTTTCTTAGGTAACTGTGTTGGGTTTCTCTACTGATTAAGGCGACGACAACTGGGCGCCAAGCATGCCCACGTCCTTCTGCGCTTCGAGGGCGTCAATTGTTGCTTCAATTGTGCTCGTGGCTTTTGCTCCGAACACTTTCTCAGACGCTGAACGGAATCTCTCGCGGATCTGCCCGGCGCTGGCCGGTACCAGGTCGCGCATCCTGCGCTGCCGGGTTTGCCCATTGCGCAGAGTCACCGATACCTCCGCTCCTTGCACGGCCGGGTAGTCCGCCGTGAAATTCGGATCTTCTTCGAGCGCTGTTGCCGCCAAAAGGCGCGTCACCTCTGGATCTGAGAGCAGATGATAATTTGCTTCATCAATCTTGCCCTGCGCCAGAGTTGCCGCAACGCAATAGGGGATACTCATCTTCGCCTGCAGAATGCGATCAAACGGGCCCGCGAAATTGCAACCCGGATACGCCGCGGCTGCTGCCGAGCACTTGATCCGAATTCCAACGATGTCGCGGCCCTCGACGCCATCCTCCACCGTTAGCGCCAGCGCCGCCTGGCACGCGGTCTGCGCGTAATTACAGGCCGGCGCCGGCTTGTGATAGACAGACATGATCTCCAGCACGCCGCCCGAAAAAGGCGTCACATTCGAGACTCGGCGGCTTCTACTTAGCGCAGCGAACAGCCCCGACCGCCCTTCGAGCGCCGTTTCTGATGCGACGGCTCCCAGCTCGGCGAGTTCGACCGCCGTGACCGCATTCCTCGCCGCGAATCCGGGATGAAAAAACATCTCATCGCCACCGCTGAACGGCCATTCGTTGAGTCCGCCGGTCGTGTTGGCCGCAAGTCCCACTGCGCTCACCGTGGCGCGTTCATCCAAGCCGAGCAGAATGCTTCCCGCGACCGCGGCCCCGATGGGTCCGGTGGTTCCCGTCGGCCGGTACAGCCGCACGAATTCTTGATCCACGAGTGCTCGTCCGATGCTCGCGCCAACCTCGTAACCGCAGATGGTTCCCAAAATAAATGCGTTGCCGGTCACGGGCTTGCGTTCCGCCAGAGCCAGCAGCGTGGGAAAGATAACCACGCCCAAATGGCTCACGGAGCCCGTGTGCATGTCCTCGCGCACCAATCCATGCGCGAGCGTTGCATTGGCGAATGCCGCATCCGAAGCGGACACGCGATGCGGCGTTCCGATCACCGTCGCTTTACCGCCGCCCGTCGTCCCACTCGATGACCGGCCCGCGATTTCGATTGCTTGTCTGCCCCAGGGAAGGTCGCGCGCTTCGATCGCGCACGAGAGCATGTCCAGAAGGGAAATCTTCACCTTCTCAACCGCATCGCGCGGTAACCGCTCCGCGGTCAGTTGGCGCGCGCCTTGCGCGATTCTACGCGACAGAGTTGCGGCCTGCGTCATCGTGGCTGTGGTGACTCTATCCACGAGTTTCCCTTATTTCCCGCCGACCTGCACGCCCGCCCATCTCTCCACGGTCTTGGCCATCGCCGTCATATCGGCATCGTGCCCTTCCGTCTGCGTCGCAATCGACAGAAGCTGCCTTACGGCGCTTCCCACGACCATCGGAACGCCGAACGCGTCGGCTTCGGCCATGCACAATCGAATGTCCTTGTTCAGCAGCCCGATCCCGAATCCGTAATTGAACGCCCGCGAGATCACGTGCTGTTTGATCTTGTCCTGCGTCGCGCTGTTTCGCGCGGTCCCGGCGTTGAACACGTCAACGACGAGCGCCGGATCGAGCCCGGCCTTCACGCCCATCACGATGGCTTCTGAGGTAATCGCCATCGCCGTTGCCGACAAGAGATTATTCAGCAGCTTCATCGTCTGGCCCTGGCCGGGCTGAGTGCCCACAAAGAAAATCTTGCCAATCACCTCGAGGACCGGTTTGATCGTCGCAAGCACATCCGTCGGGCACGAGACCATCACGGCGAGCGTGCCTTTTTCGGCGCCGTTGATTCCGCCGCTTACCGGCGCGTCCACCGCCTGAATTTTCTTTATCGCGAGACCCTCCGCGACGGCTCGCGCGACCGTTGCTCCTGTCGTTGAAACATCGATGAAAATCTTCACGCGGCCGCCTTCGATGACACCCTTCGGCCCCAGAGCCACGGCCTGCACGATGGGCGGCGTCGGCACGCTCGCGAATACGATCTCCGCGGCCGATCCCACCGCGGCGGGCGAGTCGGCGCGCTTGGCGCCAAGCTCCAGTAGAGGCGCCATCGCGTCAGCGCTCGTGTCATAGATTGTGACCGGGTAGTCGGCTTGAATCAGGCGCCGCACCATGCGCACGCCCATTCTCCCGACTCCCACAAAACCGATATTTTCCTTCGTCATGCTTCTTTCCTCTTTCCACGTGGCCGCGTCCGCTTCATCGAGGACACTGATGCCGGGAGCGTGTGAACCCCGATGCAATGTCGCTGATTCCGCTGGATAGACGTTTTCCGACGCCGCATTATGCCCTATGATAGCGCCCTCTCACAATTGACGTTCCGCCCGGCGCTCGGTGCGGTTGGCGGAGCGGGGAAGCGTGCGAGGTACTCGTGGCGATCGAACCTTTTGAAGTGCTGGCCCTCCGGTATGCGCATTTGGGCAACCGGCATCCCGGCGAAAATTTCATTTTGGCGGACCCTCACGAGTCCGCGTCTGACCTGGACTATTTCGTGTGGGTGCTGCGCCGGAGCGACTGCACCTTCGTCGTGGACACGGGATTTGCCAAGGAAGCCGCCGTCCGGCGCAAGCGCGATTGGCTTCGTTGCCCGATAGATTCACTTAGGCTACTCGAAGTTGATCCCGACAAAGTCACTGACGTCATCGTGACCCACCTGCATTACGACCACGCCGGCAATCTGGACAAATTGCCGCGCGCGCGTTTTCATCTGCAGGATCGCGACATGGCGTATGCAACAGGCCGTTCCATGGGGCACCAGGCACTTCGCAGCCCGTTCGATCTCGAGAACATTCAAGTCATGCTGCGGCATATCTACTCGGACAAAGCGGTGTTCCATGACGGCGATACGGAGCTCGTGCCGGGACTTACGCTGCATCGTGTCGGCGGGCATTCGGCGGGGCTGCAGATCGCGCGGGTGTGGACGCGGCGCGGATGGGTCATGGTCGCTTCCGATGCTTCGCATCTTTACGCGAATTTCGAGCAGCGGCGTCCGTTTCCGATTGTTTACAACGTCGCGGAAATGCTGGAGGGGTTTAATCTGCTTTACCGGCTGGCCGATTCGCCCAATCACATTGTGCCGGGGCACGATCCGCTGGTGATGAAATACTACCCGGCGGTCAAGCCGGAGCTGGAAGGAATCGCCGTGCGGCTCGACTTGCCGCCCGCGCGCTAGAAAAACGCCGTCGCTCGTCCCGCGAAGATCAGCGCAATCCACAGAAACAGAGACACGCCGGCCCAGCGCCTCGCGCTGGCCGGCGCCACCGCTGCCTCGTCCCACGCAGACACGCTGCGATAAATGCCGTAGCGAAAAATCGCAGCGTTCAGCCCAGCCACCAGAAGAACTCCGAGCGAAATCCAGAACATGATGTTGTCGTAGTATTCCATCGGATCAGACATGGCGACCAGCGTACCCGTGACGAGCAGAATCGCGAACGCGACCCACTTCCACGCACGAAATTGGCCGATCACCTGCGAGACCGGCACACTCCGCATCGTTTTTCCCAAGACGCGCAGATTGCCTATTACCACCGTGCCGCCGAAGAGAGCGATGCTGATCACGTGAACGATGAGAAGAACGGGATAGGGATACGGCGCATCGCGCAGCCAAATGCTCAACGGCGTCTGGCTAAGCCATTGGCAAAAGCTCAAGAAAGACATGCCAGAAACTCCTCCCACGCGTACAAAGCGGCTTCGCGTCCGCTACAAATTTCCGATCCAAAGTCCGGCGAGCAGCACGCTCACCCATAGCCCCAGCGAAACGACAGCCGCGGGCATGCGCCATCCGAGCGGGGCAGAGTCCTGCGCCGCGGCCGTTGCCTTGCGGATTACCGTGAAATGAAAAATCAGCGCCAACAGGAGCAACAGCATCTTGCTGCGGAACGCAGCCACCTGCACGTATTCACCGGCATCTCCCGAGAAAAGATACGCTCCCGTGATCAACTGGATTAGGATGCCCGTGTTTGTCCAAGGAGCCAGATTCTTCGCGACCTGCGAAATGGACTGCTGCCGGAAGCAGAGACCAAGCAAGCGCAGGTCCAGAATTGTGACTGTACCAACCAGCAGAGTGAACCCGCAGATGTGAATGGACTCGACGACCGGAAAAACCCAGACCCAGCGCGCGATCGGATTTACCGGGATCGCTTCCGGAAGTCCCTGCAAAATGACCTGCGCCAGGAGCACTTAGCCCCGCCTTTCATCCATCCCGACGGAACCACGCCGTTGGTCGCTGCGCACGCCGAGCCGCAGCCGAAATCGCTGCGCAGTCCGTCTCACGGCAGCAGGCTACTCACGGAACCGACCGAAGTGGTCACGTAGCCGAGCGCCCGGCCTCCGAGGCCCACGCCTGTCCACAGCAGCAGCGAAATAATCGCGACGACGACACGCACAGCGGGCGCCAGTCGAGATTGATCCGCCATCACGACCTTGCGATGGACCGTGAATGTGTAGATAACCGCTGCGAGCAGAAAAAGCATTTTCCCGCGAAAAGCCCAGTTCCCGTACATTTTGACGGCCTCGGTCGAAAATAGCAGGAATCCGGACAGCAGCATCACGGCCAAACTGCCCAGCATCCACGGCCGCACATCCCTGGCGAGCTCCGAGACCGGTTCATTCTTGAATCGCAAGCCCATCAGCCGCAGATTCACGATCAAAATTGTTCCGCCCAGCACTCCGAGGGCGAGGAGATGAAAAATCTCCACGAAAGGGAACAGCCATGTCGAGTTCCGTATTCCGTGGCCCCAGAACGAGTTGTTACACCACTCGCAAAAGGCGATTAAGAGAGATCTAAGCCACATTTGGGCAGGCCCCCCTCACGGCGGTGGCAGCGCGTAGGCGATCCAGCGGCCCGCGGAGATGATAAACACCCACAGCACCAGGGAAACGACGGCCGCCAATTTCGCGCCGCCCGGCGTCGTCGGGCTCAAATCCCATTCGGCGATTTTCCTGCCGACAGTTGCGTTGAAGATCAACACGTTCAGGCCCGCCAGAACGAGCATGATCATTTTGACTTTGAAAACCGTGGTGCTGTAGAACGCGATCGGGTCGGCGCAGAATAGAAGGACACCGGTTACGATCATTACCGCGAAGCCGCCGAACAGCCAGGGGTTGAGCTGTCCGAGAACCTCCGACATTCGCCTGCGCTTCATGGCCACTCCCAGCAGGCGCATGTCGAGCAGCACCGCAAATCCCAGGAACAGAGTCAGCGTCAGAACGTGAATGGTCTCGACGATGGGCTCGGCCCACAGCGACTCGCGCATCGTAATGCTGAATGGAGTGTTGTATAGCCACTGTAAAAAACTAGCGAGAGACATCCATCACCCTTGCGAGACCTGGGGCCGGCCCGTTGATTGCCCGATGATTTACTTCGCTGCGCACGGCGTGGGATTCCAGCCCGTCGCGTCGGCTTGCTTCTTGAATTGCGAGCTTGTGATGAAGGACGAATCCATGAACTGCGGATCGGTGACGACCGTAGTCACGATCAGCCAGGTAATTCCAGCTTCCGTGAAACTGTCGAAATATTCTTCCACGGTCGCTTTTGTGCCATAGGGTAGCCCGTTCTTGCGCAGGTATCCCGGCCGCAGGTCGGTCGTGATCACTTTCAAATAACCTTCTTGACCGGGCCGCGCACCTCCGCTTCCCGCTACCACCGGCAGAACAAACCCTCGCGGTCGAAGTCCTTGCCAGCTAGCCACCGAGAATCCCTGCCACGAAGGAGTTTCATTCGCCGGCGGAGTCGCATCGAAATGGAATTCGCGCGTCTGCATTCCCGCATCAGTCTCGACTTTCAGTACGCTGTCGTCCACCCAGGTGATATGCAGGCGCGTCGGCACGCGCATGATGGCAGCCGCTCCATAGGCCTTGCATTGATTGCCGCTCGCTTCATCCTTCGCTGGGTCCCATTCATTGGCGATTCGGCGCCCCTCGGTGTTGAGAGGCACTCCTGGGAAATCGTTCTTGTCCGGGGTGATCATGCGATAGCGCCAGTCTTCGGTGACCACCGAGACCCAATAGCCGGTCAGGTCCAGTGGTTCCTCGGTTCGAGCATTCATTTTCGGTGGCGCGGGCGGATTGAACACGGACGGTCCCACCGGGCCGCCGCCTTGCGCGCCCGCGTGAGGCGGCGCCGCCAGCGATACTACCACCAGCAGTCCGACCGGTATGCCGATCCTCCGAAGAATTCCGCGAATCATTCGTTTCCCCCCAACTGGCCCAGCCATCACCGGCCCATTCTTCGCCCTGGAATCCGGCGAAGGGAGCCGCTTACATGATCACGCCTTCCCACTTCCATCCGTCCGATGGCCGCACGATCTTGTGCAGGCGAATTCGATGCTCGGAAGGATCGCGCCCCGGATTCCCGGTGACGACCACGTGATCGCCCGGCTTCAGCGTGTCGCGCGTTACGTGCTCCTGCGTGAGCTGCGCGCCGCCGCCCCATTCGACCGACCAGGTCTGAGCGGGCCCGCCCTTGGGATCCGGCACATCCACCTTCACGAACGAGTGCGGATTGCGGTACATGAACTGAGTCAGCGTTCCCTCCACCGTGATTTCCTGATCCACGAAATACGTGGCGGCGAACGAGTGGTGGGCGTACGCTGCGCCGCCAGCGAACATCGTCGCGGCGCCAATCAAGAGAACAATGAGTGTGCGCTTCATCGGGTCTCCTCCAAAAACCAAAAGTTTTTCGGTCGTCAACCGTTCCGCCTGAGCTACTTTTTCGGGCTCAAGCTCTTGTACACGGCTTCCACGAACATGTCCGTCGTCCAGAAGCCCGTGTCCCTGCCGTACCGGGGATCGTAATCCGACGTCGGCTTGGCCGCCTTCACCTGTTCCAGCGTCATGCCCTTGTTCACCATATCCTGAATGCGGTCGCGAATAATCGTCACCATCTCCTGGTAGAAAACGACATCGGCGACGTCGCACAGGCGTCCATGCCCAGGGATGATCATCGTGCCGCCTTCCTGTTCGTCGGCGGGTATGGAAAGTTCGATGATCTCATTCAGCCCGTTGATGACCCCTTGGATATTGCCGCCTCGCGCCAAGTCCACGAGCGGATAGCCGGTGGTCACAAAAATGTCGCCCGTGCTGATTACATCGGAGCGGCGAAAGAACACGATGGTGTCGCCATCGGTGTGCGCGGCCTGCGGGTGAATCATCAGAACGCCCTCGCCGTTGAAATAGAGCTTCCTCTCCGGCGTTGTGTAGGTTTCCGTCGGCCATGACGCCTGCGGCACCGCGGGCTGCGTGCCGTTCGTGGCGCTCATCCGGTCGAGCACCTCTTGCGCCGCGATCACCGTAGCTTGATTTCCCGCGCTCGCGCCGATATCCCCAACCACGTTTCCGCCCGCGATGGTGTTACCCAGCTTGGCGAGCGCTTCGTTACCTCCGGTATGGTCCGCGTGGATGTGCGTGTCAATGATGTAGTGGATCGGCTTGGTGGAGAGGGTTCGAATCGCCGCATAGACCTTATCGCTCGTACCGGCGAGGCCCGCGTCCACCAACAATACGCCGTCGTCGCCAATCTGCACTGTAATGTTGCCACCGGCGCCGACCAGCATGTACACATTGCCCTGAACCGGGAATAAGTGAACTTCTACGTCAGCCGGGTTCCGCTGCGGCGCGGCCGCAGGCGCTTGCGCGGATGCCGAAGGTACGGTTCCTGCCAAAGCGGCAGTCGCGAGCATCATGATCAGGCCCAGATTCTTCGAGGACTCGAACGCTTGTTTCGCCAGGGCCCTCATCGGTTTGATACTTTCTTCACCGGGCGCGGCAGCGTCTTCATTGTTTTCATTTTAATTTGGTACTCCGGATACATCGTCTCCGCGCCGCCTCTGGTCGCCTCCGGAGGTATCCCGTAGTTGGCGGGGAATTCATTCAGAAACGTATTCTGTCCCGGCAAGTGGGCCGGGACCACGCCGGCGGGCCGGTCCACTTCATCCACCGATTCGCAGGGCCATGGAGCCATCGCCTGCTGCGGGTTGTACACAAAATCGCTCGTGCGCATGAAAGGTTCCGTCAAATACACCGGATCGTAGGTAGTGGCAGCCACGGTCAAATAATTTCCGTGCCTCATGATGTGCGCGCTGGCCGTTGCCAGATCACTGCGGGGCAATCCGTTCCGGCGCAGCCAATTTTCCTTCAGGTGCGTCGTCGTCACCACCAGGATGTCACCTTCCCATTTGCCGGTGGAGAATCCAGCCCACGTGTGCGGCGCGTAATCCGGCGGGTGCGGACGGCCATCCATCCAAATCGTTTGCTCCGCGCCATACGCCGAAAGATGAGTGTGATACGCGATCACTTTCTGCGAGGCCTTGTCCACTTCCTTCCAGATGCTCAAGTTCGAGGGACCGCGCCAGCCATAATCCGAGCCGTGCGCCCGGCACTGATTTTCCGGAAGCTCCACAAGCGTCGCGTCCCAGCTGTCACCGCGCAACCGCGCCGCTTCGTTTATCGGAATCCCGAGGTAATCGCCGATTTCGGGTCCGGGTATGCGTTCCTCCCAATCTTCGTCAAATCGCGGCGACCATTCTCCGGACGGATCCTGCTGAGCCCTTGCCGGTCGGCCGGTAAGCGCCGCGAGAAAAAGCAGCGCAATCAGACCACCCGCGATTTTGACTCGATTGACCTTACCCATGGTACTCCCCCCGAAAAACGTGGCTCGGCGTGGCAATCTCCTGAGTGAACACAACTTTTATCATAAAAGACACTCGCGAATCATCATATCTTGCGAAAACTCAGGCTCATTGGATAGAATCCGGGCCTTGCGGTTCCGAAATGGCACGCCGCAGCACACACAGGCCCGCCAAATCGCTGCTGCAACTTGGTGCAAATTCATTTGTGCTAAACTCCCGGCGGAGGTAAAGGACCATGTCTCTCGTAAAGGGTATCCATCACATGACCGTATGCGTGGCTGGCGCGCAGGAAGACATCGACTTCCAGACGCAGGTTTTTGGCCAGCGCATGATCAAGCAAACCGTCCTCTTTGATGGCCGCTACGCTCACTACCATTTGTATTATGCGAATGCGAACGCGGAGCCCGGGTCCGTGTACACCACCTTTCCTTATGGACGCGTGAAGGGCCGTCCCGGTTCCGGCCAAATTCAATCCACGGCCTACACGGTGCCGAAGGGCTCGATGAAATTCTGGGTCAAACAGTTCGATCGCCATAAAGTGAAACACACCGGCATTAAGGAGCGCTTCGGACAAAAGTTCATTCGCTTCAGTCACCCTTCCGGAATCCAACTGGAAGTGATTGAGGACAATGCCGACAAGCGTACAGGTTGGACCACGAAGGAAGTCAGCGCGGACGTCACGACGCGAGGCTTTCACGGCCCGGTGTTGTCGGTCAGGGAAGTTGCTGAAACCGAACGCTTCTTCGTGGACGCGCTGGGCTTCAAGAAGACCGGTAAGGAAGGCGCGTACCACCGCTTCGAAATCGGAGATGGCGGCGCCAACAAGACGGTCACTCTTTTGCACGAGCCCGATCGTCCGTCCGGAAGCTGGGTTTTCGGGGCAGGCACCGCTCACCACATGGCGCTAGAAGTCGAAAACGATGAAAAGCTCGCGGAACAGAAGGGCATCTACGAAGAGCTCGGCTACACGGATGCGTCGGAGATTAAGGACCGCATGTATTTCCACTCCGTCTATTGTCGCTGCCCCGGTGGAATCCTGGTCGAATGCGCCGCAACCGTTCCCGCTGGGTTTGCGGTGGACGAACCGGCCGATCAGCTAGGAACCAGCCTCTTGCTGCCCCCGTGGTTCGAAGCCCGGCGCGAGGAAATCGAAGCGATGCTTGATCCCATCACGGTTCCCGAAGGCAATCTTCCCAAGGGCGCCAAGAAAGTCCCGCTTCCTGCTCCTGTGATCTCTTCGGCAACGCCGGCCAGTGGTGCATCGCGACGCACTGAAGCGGTTTTTGTCGGCGGTGATGGTTCGCAAAAGAAAAAGAAGAAGTAGGGAAGGGAATTTACCCGCGGCCGACTCATCTCCGAGAGTGCACGCGGCCGCGGGAAACACTCAGTAGGACGCTTCGAGCAGGCCGACAACTTCCGCTTTTGTCACCGGCCGTCCCACCACTTGCGATTTTTCCAGTTCGTGCATCACCGGCTCGACGATGTCGCCGATCTCCGCGTGTGGCACGCCCGCATCCCTCAATCGGTGCGGCACGTCGAACCCCGCAATGAACTGCGCAGTGCGATCGGCGCAAGCGAGCGCGCTCGCTTTGGGGTTGCGCGGATCAAATGGCAAATGGAATCCCTCCGCAATCGGCGCAAACCGTTCCGGCGCGATCTCCGCCATGAACCGCATCGCATGCGGCAGCGTGATGCACGATGTGACGCCGTGCGGCACATCCCACCGCGGCCCGATCTGGTGTCCGAGCAGGTGCGAGATGCTGAACCGCGTGTTCATCGAGCCGTAGATGGAAAACCACGCCGCCATCTGGCAGAAACCGCGATGCGCAAGCTGTTCCGCGCCTCTGGTCTTGGTGGAAGCGTCGAGGTGTTCTACCAGCAGCGAAATTGCTTTCGCGGCCAGCGCGTCGCTCAGCGGATGATGGCGGATCGCGTAGCTTGTTTCGATGGCGTGATCGAGCGCGCGCATGCCCGTCGCCACCCAAAGCCAGTCGGGAGTCGCGAGCGTCAGTTCCGGATCGTTCAGCACGGTGCGCGCTTGCAGGCGCGGGTCGGACACGCCGGATTTCACACGCGTCGTTTCATCCGTCACCCCGCCCGCGTGCGTGTACTCGCCGGCCGAAAGGGTGGTTGGAATGGCGATGTGGACCAGGTCGCGGCTGGTCAAAAACGCATAGCTTGCCACTTTGCACGTATCGATCGGGCTTCCGCCGCCGAAGCTGACCAGGCAATCGGCGTCCACGCGCGTGATATCCGTCTCGAGCTGGCCCACCACACTGCGGGGTACGTGCTGTCGCGCGCCTTTGAATACCGCCGCGCAGCGCGCGCCCATAGCCCCCGTCACTTTCTCAAGAAGTGGGGAACTGCCCAGCGTCTTGCCAGTCACTGCAATGCCGCGCTTCAGCCCTCGCCGGTCGAGTTCCTCGCCCAGCGTGGCGATTTTTCCCGGCCCCGAGATCACGCGCTCGAGCCTGCTTAATGTGAAATCAACGTTTGGCGCTTCCATGGAGCGAAAGTATACATCACCCCGTTCGTTCTCTGCCGCGCCGTCACAGTCGTGCCGGCGCCCAACCGATCAGGTAAGTGATTGGCATTTCGGCGCCACCTCCCGATTGCTCCCCAATTTCCCACCGGTATCCGTTTGCAGTCAGTTTGCCGACCATCTCATGCAATTCCTCCGGCCGGTACGTTCGCAGGCAGGAGACGATTCCATCGAACAGAAAGACGAAAGGAACTGCGGGAATCACATACGTCCAGAGCAGCCGCGACCAACGGAACGGGCGAATCCACGGAGTGAAAAAAAACGGCATGAGAGCCCAGGGGAACATGAGAGCGATCGTTAAAGGAGCGCGCCGCGTCGTTTCAAATATGCCGATGTTTTGGCCGTCGTCAACGGCATTCTGGAGGATGGCGCGAGCCTGTTCCGGCGAAAAATGATGAAACGACGTAAACATCGTCCGGAATCCCTTTAATTCACCGGGAACGTCCATCGCGTCAACGGAATCCGGGCTGAAGGTGATGCGATTTTCGGAAGCGGCGCTGAGTT
>PMUS01000011.1:0-13432 GCA_003166795.1 Acidobacteriota bacterium
CAGCACCTGCTGGAACACAGAATCCGCGATGCGGTCGTTGATTAGGATCTTCTTCTTCCATTGACCGCCGCCGTGCGTGGCCGAGATGGTATCCAGCACGTTCTTTACTTCGGCGTACATCTGTCTCTTGAAGTCGTCGGTGGCTTGATCGAGACCGGGTTCGATCATGGCGGCGTTTTTCTCGATGCTGAGGCTTGCGTCGTGGTCCTTATTGCCGAGAATCCAGCTCTCGCGNNTCGGTGAATTTCATGATGTTGCCCTTGTGAACGAGCGTGACGACGGTGCGCCCTTTTTCAATAGCGTGCTGTATGGCGCGCCGCACCAGGCGCTTGGTGCCGGTCGGTGAAATCGGCTTGATGCCCACGCCGGAATCCGGGCGGACGGACTTCTTGGTGCCCTTCAGCATTTCGTTATTCAAGAAATCTATGAGCTTTTTCACCTCGGGCGTGCCGGATTTCCATTCGATTCCGGCGTAGACATCCTCGGTATTCTCGCGAAAGATTACGATATTCATGCGCTCGGGATTTCGCACGGGCGATGGCACTCCTTCTATATAGCGTACGGGCCGCACGCAGGCGTAGAGATCGAGCAACTGGCGCAGCGTGACGTTCAGCGAGCGGATGCCGCCGCCGACGGGAGTGGTAAGCGGACCCTTAATCGCCACGCGAAAGTCGCGGATGGCGTCAACGGAATCCTGCGGCAGCCAGTCCTTGAATTGGTTGAACGATTTCTCGCCGGCGAAAATCTCGAGCCAGGCGATTTTCTTTTTCCCGCCGTAGGCCTTCTCGACCGCCGCATCGAAGACGCGCCGCGACGCCTTCCAGATGTCCCGTCCTGTTCCGTCACCTTCGATGAAGGGGATCACCGGCTGGTCCGGGACGTGGAACTTGCCGCCGCTGTACTCGATCACTTTACCGTTCGACGGGACCGCGACCCCGTTGTAGGAATTCTTCATGGATTGCCATCCCCCTGAGCCGCCAAGCCTTCGATGGAACGAAATACCTTAACACAGTCCCCGCCGTCGTTGCAGAGGCGAACGGCGGAGCACTCGAAAAAATCTGCGATTCTCGGGAATAAATCCAGCTGGTCGCCGGTCTACATGAATGCAGGGGAACAGGGCCGTCACAAAGCGGCCATCCAGTGCGAAAGCGAGGCATTCGATGGGGAACATCATCAAGGAGAACTTGAACTCCGACGGCATTGACCGCCGCGGCTTCCTGAAGTGCATGGCATGGGCCGGGACAGGAACGCTCTGCGTGATGCAGGGAGGAGTGTTGAAGTCGTTCGCGTTCGGTCATGGGAGCAATCTCGATAAAGCTGCGATGCAGGGGGATTTTGCCTTCGCGCAGATCAGCGATTCACATATCGGCTTCAACAAAGCCGCCAACCCGGACGTGACTGCCACGCTGCGGGAGGCCATCGCAAAACTCAACGCGCTGCCGCAAAGCCCGGAATTCGTGCTGCACACCGGCGATCTGACGCAGCTCTCCAAAGCCGACGAGTTCGATACGCTGGATCAGTCGCTGAAATCCGTTCACACCGGCCGGATTTATTACGTTCCCGGCGAGCACGACGTGCTCAATGACAACGGCGCGCAATTCCGCGAGCGTTACGGCAAAGATGCCCAGGGCGATGGATGGTACAGCTTCGATCACAAGGGCGTCCATTTCGTCGGACTAGTCAACGTGATGAATTTGAAGGCCGGCGGACTGGGCAGCCTGGGCAACGATCAACTCCAATGGCTCAAGAACGACGTGCGGCATTTGAAACACAGCACGCCGATTGTGGTCTTCGCGCACATTCCGCTCTGGTCCGTCTATCCGCAGTGGGGCTGGGGCACGGACGACAGCGAACAGGCGCTGTCGTATCTGAAGAAGTTCGGATCGGTTTCGGTGTTAAACGGGCACATCCATCAAGTGATGCAGAAGGTCGAGGGCCACGTCACATTCCACACAGCGATGTCCACCGCGTTCCCGCAACCTGCGCCCGGGCAAGCGGCGTCTCCGGGTCCCATGAAGGTGCCGGACGACAAGCTGCGAAGCGTGCTTGGAATCACCGACATCAACTTTGTGCGCGGGAAGCACACGCTGGCCGTTGTGGATTCACCGCTGTCGGGTGGTTAGACCGCAGCGATCTTGGAACGAAAGGAGAAAGGCAATGAAAAGCTACATACGAAATGTTTTCTTATGCGCAGGTTTGCTCGGAGCAGTCGCCTCGGCGGCCATGATTCATGGAGTCTCAATCGCTCGAGCGGCGGAGGAAAAAACTGCCCCAAGCATTGCGATCGATAATTTCAGCTTCACACCGAAAGAACTCACCGTGGCGGCGGGCACGACGATTACGTGGGTCAATCGTGACGACGTGCCGCACACAGTCGTGAGCACCGACAAGAAATTCAAATCGAAGGCGCTCGATACGGACGATCAGTTCTCGTTCACGTTCACGGACACTGGCACGTATAACTACTTCTGCTCGGTGCACCCGATCATGGTCGGAAAGATCATCGTCAAGTAATCGAGGGGATTGTGAAAGGATTCTTGGGTACACCGGCGAGCTTCGGAGCCGATCTGAATCTAATCGTCCAGGTCGTGATGGGTCTCGCTCTGATTGCCGGCGCGTTACTGGCTCGCGCCAAGCGTTACGCCGCGCACGGCGTGTGTATGACGACGGTGCTGTTTCTGAATCTCGTGCCGATTGGCGTCGTAATGTGGCCATCGTTTGAACAACTCGTATTGCCACGGCTGGCGACCCATCTACAAAAAAGATACTACATGGTCGCCGCGATTCACGGGGTGCTCGGGGCCGCGGCAGAGTTGCTCGGGCTGCTCATTTTGCTGGTTGCGGGAACGAACATACTCCCTGAGACGTGGCGATTTAGCCGATGGAAGCTCTGGATGCGCGTCGAACTTGCACTCTGGATGTCTGCTTTGCTCAGCGGGATCGGGATTTACGTTGTGTGGTACACGGCGCTCTGGCGGCAGTGAGGTCTCCGCGGAAACAAAAAAGCCCGGTAGCCAGTTTGGACAGTTGAGAGTCTAATAGCGGCATGCGGGGGGACACGCGCGAGACATCCGGCCGGCTGGACTTCGAACAGCTTGTGCTGCCGAATCTTGACGCGGCCTACAACCTGGCGCGCTGGCTCGTCCGAAATCCTCATGACGCTGAAGACGTCGTCCAGGAGGCGTGTCTCCGCGCCGTGCGTTTCTCCGGCGGATACCAGGAAGGGAACGCACGCGCATGGCTCCTCCGAATCGTGCGCAACACGGCGTATTCGTTTCTCGAAAAGAAACGCCCCGGCGATCTGGCGGAGGAATTCGACGAGACAATTCACGCCGGGGAGCCAATGCAGCGCGACGCGGAGACGATACTCGTTCAGTTGGTCGAGAGTCAGAAGCTTCAAGAAGCACTTGAAGGGCTTCCGGTTGGATTTCGCGAGGCGATAATTCAGCGAGAGCTGGAGGGCTTCTCCTATAAGCAGATCTCAGAAGTGATGGATGTTCCGATCGGAACGGTAATGTCGAGCCTGGCGCGCGGACGGGCGCAGTCGCGGGAACGCCTGCTGCGCGGGCCAGGACGGGAGGTGCCGCGTGGCATGCAAAGATAAAGAACTTCTTCTCCACGCATATTCCGACGGCGAGCTCGATCTCGTCCGAAGCCTCGAGATTGAGGAGCACGTGAAGACGTGCGCACCCTGCGCGCAAGAACTGGGCGAACAGCAAACATTGGGGAAGGGAATTCGCTCGGCGAATCTCTACCATCGTGCGCCGGAAAGCCTCCGCGCGCGGATTATCGCAACGCACCACGCGGCCCTAACTGGGGGGAGTGAACAAAGTGGGCGCGTGGAATCGCCCTTGCGATCCGTGCGACGGCGTCCAGTTCTTGAATGGCTCGCCGTGGCCGCGGCTGTAATCATCGCGCTCGGCCTCGGGATCCGACTCATTCCCGGCGTGCTGAATGCCCGCCGAGGCGATCTTGTCGCCGAGGAACTTGTCGCGAGCCACATCCGCTCGCTCCAGCCCGGGCACCTAATGGATGTTGTGTCCACCGATCAGCACACGGTGAAGCCGTGGTTTGATGGCAAGCTCGACTTCGCGCCGCCAGTTCTTGATCTGGCCGATCAAGGCTATCCGCTTATCGGAGGGCGCCTCGATTATGTCGGCAGCCGCAACGTCGCGGCGCTCGTTTACCAGTCGCGAAAGCATTACATTAATGTTTTTGTTTGGCCGGACGATGGGACGGAGGCGAAGGCACCAGAGTTTACGTCGAGGCAGGGCTACAACGTGATTTGCCGATCGAATGGCGGCATGCAGTTGTGCGGGGTGTCGGACGTGAACTCCGAAGACTTGCGCCAGTTCATGAAAAAAGTCTCGCGCTAGAGTTTCCCGAACGCGCACCAACAGTATGACATTTTACTTGAGGTTCAAATCCCCAACGCAGGGCACTCAGGAGATTTCAACTCCGTCTCGAAGTGTCGGCTTGCCGACCGAGGAATTCCTTTTCAGCGCTACTTCGCGCGTTTCTTGAAGCCCTGCGCGATCATTGAAATCGAATAGACCTGCGCAGCGTTGGCCACTTCGTTCCCTTGCGGGTCTTTGGCGCCTCTGGCCAAAATGAAAAGCGTCATCTTATCCCGTCCAGCGAAGGCCACGCTGATCACACCTCGCGGCGTGGGGATCAGGCCAAGATATTTGCCGTCCGGGCCGAATACCTGAACGCCCGGACCTGTTGTTACGTAAATTCGTCCGGCAGCGTCGATCGTGCTGCCGTCGCCAAAGCCGCCGCCTTCGAGTTTTCCGAACTCCCGCTGATTCGAAAGCGAGCCATCGGGTTGAACGTCGAAGGCCGCGACCGTTTCACGGTTCGTCACGTAGAGAGTCTTTTCATCGGTACTGAGAATGATTCCGTTCGTGCTGAGATTGTCGCCGTACTTTGTGACTTGACCACTCGGGTTCGCGTAAAAAAGCCCGCCCATCGTAAAGTACGCGCCGCCTTTGCTATCCGCCGCAAGATCGTTGAGAACGATGCCTATGCAATCCAAGGGATCGCCCTGAAAACTACTTGCCAGAGTTTTCCGAGTCGGCGCGAGTTCCACGAGTGATGGATTCAGGCCTCTTTCGACGATAAACAGCGCGCCTTTCGTATTCATCGAAACAGCGCCGCCGGTATTCGTGTCCGTGTATACGACGGAAGCGTTGCCATTCTTGTCGAGCTTCACGACTTTGCTGTTGTCGTTCTGCGCGATCAGCAGGCCGCCGTCAGGCGAACCGATGATGCCGTCGCCGTTGTTGCCAAGCTCCTGCCAGACAAATTTCCATTGCTGTCCCGCGGCGATGACTCCGGGAATTTCAGCGATTGTGTAATCCCTTGGCCCTGGTGCCGGTGCCGGCGGGCCGCCCTGACCCGGTGCACCTGGTGGGCGCTGAGCCGGCGGCGGAGGATTCTTGCACGCAGCCAGCACGGCCGCTTCTTTGGGGTCCTGCAAAGCTTGCAACGACCGCTGTGCGCCGGCTGGTTGTGCGGTTGCCGGCGGTGCTTGGCTCTGACCAAAAGCAAATGTTGAAACACTAACGCCGAGCGCAATCGCAAGCATTACATTCAATTTCATAACGCCCCCTAAATTTTCTCGCTGTCATCCGACACGTTTCCAGAATCTTTCCGAAGTCCTAGGCAGCTTGCGGAATATAACTCCAAAATTCCTTTCAGTGTAATTGAACTCGCGCGTTATCTAACCCACCGCCGTTGCAGGGCGCCCGGCGAATTTAGCGATCGTGGCCATTAGGACTCCCAACAGGAAGCCGCCGACATGGGCCCACCAGGCCACCCCACCGGCGCTCCGCATCCCGAGCGAACTGACACCGCTCAAAAAATTCATCAGAAACCAGAAGCCAATAAAGATCCAAGCCGGGATGCGCGCCGTGAAGAAAATGATGAGCAGCGGTATCAGCGTCAGGATGCGCGCGCGCGGGAAAAACACGATGTATGCGCCCAGAACTCCCGCAATCGCGCCGCTCGCCCCCAGCGACGGGACGCGGGAACCCCACGAGAACAGTACTTGTGTCACGCCCGAGCCCAAGCCGCACACTAGGTAAAACAATAAATAACCGATGTGTCCGAACTGGTCTTCGACGTTGCCCCCGAAAATCCACAGAAACCACATATTGCCGATGATATGAAGAAAGCCGCCGTGCAAGAACATGCAGGTGAACAGCGTGAGGAAAGCTTCGAGTGGAGTATAACGGTGCCCCTCAAGCGCCAGTTGAATATGCGAAGGTGTCAGCGCGTACGTCTTGATGAACGCGTCGGCCGCTGTGGGTGGAAGCGTGATCTGATGAACGAACACGACGACGTTCGCCACGATTAGCAGGAGCGTCACAATGGGAAAACTGCGCTGAGGGTTGAGGTCCTTGAGAGGGATCATAGTTTCACGTCACTAGACGCGCGCGCTGCACGCGACGCCGCCGACAAAAGCTCGTGCGAGTATGCGAGCTCGGACCGCGTTCCGCGTTTGCGAAGGTGAGCGATCTCGGCCAATGACGCGATGCCGCCGCGCGCGCCGCTAGCCGTGCAATTGAGCGCCGCGGCCGCGCAGCTGAATTCAAGTATCTCTTCCATTTCCCAATCACGCACCAACCCGTACAGGAACGCACCGTGAAAAATATCACCCGCTCCGGTTGTGTCTACAGCCGTCACCTGGAAGCCAGGACACAGGAAGAACTCCTGGCCATCCCACGCGAGGACGCCGAGCCTGCCAAGTGTCGCGCCCATCACGCGACACTTGAACTCTCGAAAAATGCCGGGAAGCGATTTCAATAAGTTGCCCTCACCGGTCAATCGTTCGGGGAAATCTTTCGATGCCACGATGAGATCCACATGTTCAAGTAACGCTTCAACGTGAGGGTAGCGATTGTCGAAATCACCTAAGACGGGAATTCCTTCCTCGCGAGCCCAGCGGGCCGCCTGCGCTGCTGCTTCGGTGTCATGACCGTCTACGAGCAGCGCCCGAGCACCGGAAATCCATTCCCGCTTCAAATCTTCGGGGCGGAGCGCGATCTGAGGATCGCGTTTCCACAGAACCGTCCGCTCGCCAGAGATATCGTCAACGAGGATATAAGATGACTGGCTCATGGAGCCTGGGGACGTGATCCAATACGAATCAACGCCTTCGCGCCGCATTTCATCTGCTTGGAGCTTTCCCGCCGCATCATCGCCGATTTTTCCCACGAAGCGCGCGGAAAGGCCCCAGCGACGACATGCGACAATTGCGCTTGCCACTTGGCCGCCGAGCTTTACCTCGGCCGAAAGTAGTTCCACCTTGGAGTCGGGAGCAGGGAAGTGCGGCAAACGGATGATTGTGTCCGTGGCATTGATTCCAACGCCCACGACATCGACGCGCGGCAGCGCATTCTCTCGATTCATCGCGCGAACACTGTAGCCGACCTTCGAAAAATTTGAAACGACAGCGCTGAAAATTCGATCGGCCCTAGTTTATCAATTGCGCCGCGTGTCTCGCTGTGGTAGAAAAATTAGTCCCGCTGCGCGCGGCGCGCGCGGCCTGTTCGAGCTCCGATGGAATCGGAACGTCAGTCCGCCCGTCGGTCGACACGCCGACACTTCAGATGCCACTTCATGAATCCGAGGCCATCGTCCTGCAGCGCTATAACCTCGGCGAGGCTGACCGATTGGTCAGTTTCTTGTCGCGCACGATGGGGCGCGTCCGCGGAGTGGCGGCGGGCTCGCGAAAGACAAAGAGTAGATTTGGATCAACGCTTGAAAAGCTTTCTCACATCCGAATCTGGTTCTTTGAACGAGAGGCGCGCGATCTGGTGCGCATCAGCCAGTGCGAAATGATTGAGTCGTTTCTTGATGTTTTTCATGACTATCCGTCGAGCGTCGCTCTCGCGCTCTTTTCGGAGATCACTGAGGCGGTTCTTCCGGAACGCGAGGCCTCCGACGCAAACTTCCGGCTTCTGTTGCTGGCCGCGCAGACGGTGAAGCGCACGGGCAAAACGGAAGTGCCACTTGCGTATTTTGCGCTCTGGACGGTGAAGCTGGGAGGCTGGCTGCCTGCGCTCGACCGCTGCGCATTTTGCGGCAAGGCGCCCGCTGACGATGCGGCTGCATATTTCTCACCCAGCGCATCGGCGATTGCATGCGCCAAATGCAGGAAGCCCGGAATGCGCGCCATTTCGCCGGCGGCGCTCTCGGTCGCGCGACGAATGCTCGGCGAGCGACTCGATAGGCTAAGCCAGGATCCCGCGCCGGAGCCGTTGAGCGATCGCGCCGCCAGGGAATTGACGGACGCAATGCTCGATGTCATCGAACATCAGATAGATCGAAAGCTAAAGTCTCGAGAACTTCTGGAGTCGCCGGTTTGATGGCTCGGAAATCCAATTCGAAAGTAAAACGTGAGTTTGCAAAACTGAAGGGGCTCACGTTTCAAGACCTTCTACTGAAACTTGAACATTATTGGACCATGCGTGATTGCATTTTGCAGCAACCCTACGATATCGAAGTTGGCGCTGGCACAATGCATCCGGAGACTTTTCTCAGGGTCCTGGGTCCCGAGCCATATCGAGTCGTCTATGCGCAGCCGAGCCGCAGACCGGCCGACGGCCGTTACGGCGAAAATCCCAATCGCCTTTACAAGCACACACAACTTCAAGTGATACTCAAACCCTCGCCAGCGGATATTCAGGACGTTTATCTTGCGAGCCTTGCTGCTGTTGGAATCAATCTGAAGGAGCACGACATTCGCTTCGAGGAAGATAACTGGGAATCGCCGACTCTCGGCGCGTGGGGCATTGGCTGGCAAGTGTTGCTGGACGGACTCGAGATTACGCAGTTCACTTACTTCCAGCAGTGCGGCGGTGTGGATCTGGATCCGATTTCGGTTGAGCTGACGTATGGCCTCGATCGCATCGCTGCATATTTGCAAGGCGTGGACAATGTGTTCGATGTGCGCTGGTCGAATAGCATGACCTATCGACAGGTGCGGCTGGCCGAAGAGCAACAATTTTCGGCATACAGCTTCGATCACGCCGATACAGCGTCAACTCGGAAGCAATTCGACCTGAATGAAGCGGAGGCGGCGCGCCTGCTGGCCGCGTACGACGCACTGAAGGGCGCGGGCAAAGAACGGTTTCCGGTGCTGCAAGCCTACGATCTGTGCTTAAAGTGTTCGCACCTCTTCAACGTGCTCGATGCGCGCGGCGCGATTTCCGTGACGGAACGAGCCGGGATGATTGCTCGCGTGCGGAAGCTAGCGACGCATGTGGCGCGAGCGTGGCTGGACCAGCGGGCGGCGATTCAAACGCCAGCCGGGATGAGCGCATGAAATCCCGCGGAGATCTTCTTTTCGAAATTGGCTGCGAAGAAATTCCGGCAGGAATGATTCTGAAAGCTTCGCAAGAACTTAAAGCAATACTTGTGAAGCATCTCTCCGCGAACGGGCTTGTCGACGAGCCGACAGCTCAAGATTCAATTGAAACATTTGGCGCGCCAAGACGCCTCGTCGCCATCGCTCGAAATATTAAACTAAAACAAGAAGATGTGACGCGCGAGATCAGCGGCCCACCGAAGTCCGTGGCTTTCGATTTCGCCGGACAGCCTACGCGCGCCGCCGTGAGTTTTGCGGAAAAGCAACGCCTGCCCGTCTCGAAGCTTACGATCGTGAACACGCCGAAGGGCGAATATGTCATCGCCAGGCAACTTGTCCTTGGTAAATCCGCGGCGGAAATTTTGAAGGGCGTATTGCCGGAGACCATTCGCGAAATTTCGTGGCCACGCTCGATGATCTGGACCGGCGCGCAGAGCCCGCGCTTCATTCGGCCGATTCGCTGGATCGTTGCTTTGCTCGACGGCAAGGTCGTACCGTTTTCCTACGCTGACGTGCAGGCGGGGAATCACACCGATGGCCATCGTTTTCTGGGAAAGAGAAGTATCCCGGTTTCCGGTCCGCGTGATTACGAGGAAAAGCTCAAGAAGAACTTCGTATCGTGCAGGCCGAGCGTGCGGCGAAAGAAAGTTGAAGCAGAACTTCACAGTCTCACGACGCCCAAAGGATTGCGCACCCATGAGGACGCTGGCCTGCTCGAGCTGGTGACATATTTGAATGAGTGCCCCAGCGTGATTCTTGGAAGGTTCGACCCAGCGTTTCTTGCGCTTCCGGACGAAATTCTCATTACGGTGATGCGCGGTCACCAGAAATACTTCGCGGTCGAGAGCCGCAGCGGCGATCTCGCGCCGCATTTCCTTGCCGTCATTAACCTGCCGCGAGATCCGAAAGGGCTGATTCGCGCCGGGCACGAGCGCGTGTTGCGCGCGCGGTTTGCAGACGCTCAGTTTTTCTGGGAAACGGATCAGAAGACGCGGCTCGGGGACTATCTGCCGAAGTTGGCGGCGGTCACGTATGAGCGCCGGCTGGGAAGTTACGCGGACAAGGTCGAGCGCATGCGTTCGCTTGCGCGCTGGCTGTCCGAGCAATGGTTTTCCGGCGGAGTCGCGCAAGCAGATGTGGCGGGATCCGACCGCGCGGCCGAACTGGCGAAATGCGATCTGGTGACGGAGATGGTTGGGGAGTTCGCCGAGTTGCAGGGAATCGTGGGCGGGCTCTACTCCCGTGCGCAAGGTGAGCCCGATGAAATTGCCTGGGCGGTGTACGATCAGTACAAGCCGCTGGGCCTCGATGATCCGCTTCCGCGGAACTTGACCGGCTGTGCGGTGGCGCTTGCGGACAAGCTGGACTCGCTTGTGGCATGCTTCGCAGTAGGCGCAATTCCCACGGGTTCAAGTGATCCTTTCGCTTTGCGGCGGGCGGCGCTGGGGATCGTCAAGATTATTCTCGAGAAGAACTTACCGCTGTCTCTTTCGGCTGCGATATCGGCGGCAGCAAAATCGCTTAAGGAACACGCGCCGCGGATCGAGGCTTCGGACGCGATTCAAAAGCAGGTCCTCGATTTTCTGCTCGAACGCGCGCGCTATATCCTTCGCGAGCGGCGCGGTTTCGCCTACGACGAAATCAACGCGGCGTTTGCCGCAGGCGCGGACGACCTGGGCGACGCGGTCGAACGCGTGGCGGCGGTGAAGGCGATACGGGACACCAAGAATTTTGCACCCCTGGCGGCAAGCTTCAAGCGCATCCGGAATATTTTGGAGAAGTCCGCGGGGAAGGGCGACAAGGGGCAGGGCGCGGTTAAACAGGAACTACTGCGCGACGCGGCTGAGCTTCAACTTTACACCGTAGTGCAAAAAATTGGCGACGAAGCAACGCGGTTAAAGAAAGAGAAGAAGTATCGGAAAGCGCTGGAAAAAATTTCAGAACTGCGGCCAGCCGTCGATTTCTTTTTTGACAAAGTTCTAGTAATGGTTGAGGACGAGGACATCCGTAGAAACCGGATCGCGTTGCTCGGAACATTGTTAAAGGAGTTTTCCAACGTTGCGGATTTTTCGGAACTCGGCAGTGAAGAGGCGAAATAGCTCCGATCAACAATCACATGAGCTATCGGCGCGCCGACTGAAAGGCTAAAGAATCAACTTTAGATCAGGCTTAAGGAGCGAAATGAAATACGTATATTTCTTCGGAGCGGGAAAAGCGGACGGCACCGGCGACATGAGAGATTTGCTTGGCGGTAAGGGAGCGGGTCTCGCAGAGATGACTCGGATTGGGCTGCCTGTGCCGGCCGGATTCACGATCACAACCGAAACTTGCGACTACTACTTGAAGCATTCCCACAAATATCCGAAAGAGCTGCGGGTTGAAGTGGCCAAGAATTTGGAACGCCTGGAAAAACTCACCAAGAAAAAGCTCGGTGACGCGAGTGATCCTCTGTTGGTGAGCGTCCGATCAGGCTCGGCGCGTTCAATGCCCGGCATGATGGAGACGATTCTGAACCTCGGGCTGAACGAAAGGTCGGTGGAAGGCCTAGCAAAGGCTACGGGCAATGAACGATTTGCATGGGATGCGTATCGTAGGCTCGTGCAGATGTATTCGAGCGTGGTGATTGGCCTGCCGAAGGAAGAGCTCGAGCACCGGCTGCGAAGTATGAAAGATAAACTAGGCGTGAAGGACGACACGCGGGTCACAGCGAAGGGCTGGCGTGATCTCGTCGGTGAGTACAAGGCTTACTTTAAGGAAAAAACCGGGAACGATTTCCCGGAGGATCCGGTCGAACAGCTTTGGGGCGCGATTGGCGCGGTGTTCGAGTCATGGATGGGCGAAAAAGCAGTAACTTACAGGCGAGTCGAGAAAATTACGGGCCTGCTTGGCACTGGCGTTAACGTGGTCCACATGGTATTTGGAAATACGGGAGACGATTCCGGTACAGGCGTGTGTTTCACGCGCGATCCCTCCACCGGCGAGAAGGTATTCTTTGGAGATTTCCTGCTGAACGCGCAGGGCGAAGACGTTGTGGCGGGAATCCGCACGCCCCTGCATCTTCGCGAACTCTCTAAGTTGATGCCGAGGGTCTATCAACAACTCGAACGCGTCCGCGAGAAACTCGAGCGGCATTATCGCGACATGCAGGACATGGAGTTCACGGTTGAGAAGGGCAAGCTGTACATGTTACAGACGCGAACTGGCAAGCGCTCGCCGGCCGCCGCGTTTCGCATGGCCGTGGACATGACAAATGAGAAGCTGATCAAAGTTGAAGAAGCACTTGAAAGAATTAAATCGGAGGATGTCGAACGCCTTTTCTATCCCGTGCTCGATCCAAAGCTCGCTCGCGCCGAGCTTGCCAGCCGGAAGCTAGCTGAAGGAATCAACGCCGTCCCGGGAGCCGCGGTTGGTAAGGCCGTATTCACCGCGGAGGAAGCGGAAGCCTGGGCCGCGCGCGGAGAGAAAGTGATTCTGATACGGCGCGAGACTAGCCCGGAAGATGTCGGCGGCATGTATGTCGCGCAGGGGATACTTACGGCGACAGGCGGTAAGACGAGCCACGCCGCCGTGGTGGCGCGCGGTTGGGGAAAGTGCTGCATCGTTGGCGCGGAAAAAATTGACATTGATGCGCGCGCAAAAAAGATGACGGCCGGCGGGCGTTCCATTAGCGAAGGCGAATGGATCACGCTCGATGGCGGCGACGGATCGGTTTACTCGGGCCACATTGACCTGATTCGCCCGGAGCCTCCGAAAGCCTATGAAACACTGCTGAAATGGGCCGATAAAGTGAGAACTCTGGGGGTGCGTACGAACGCGGACACGCCGCGCGATGCCCGGCTGGCGCGCGAAATGGGCGCCGAAGGCATCGGGCTGTGCCGCACCGAGCACATGTTCTTCAAGGATTTCGAGCAGCCGGAGAAGAGCATCGAGCGGCAGGACGCTATCCAGGAAATGATCCTTGCGGACACACCCGAGGCGCGAAGAAAGGCTCTCGCCAAATTGCTGCCATTCCAGCGCCGGGATTTCATCGGAATCTTCGAGGCGATGAACGGATTG
>PMUS01000011.1:13487-29334 GCA_003166795.1 Acidobacteriota bacterium
ATCGAGGCCGCGATTGATTGCCAGAAGCGCGGCATTAAAGTGTTACCTGAGATCATGATTCCACTTACTCTCGATAAGCGAGAGCTTCAGATTCTTGAAACACTCACAAGGCGCGTGGCAAGTGACATAATTTCGCAGGCTAAAGTGAAACTTGAGTATTTGGTTGGGACCATGATCGAGTTGCCGCGGGCAGCGCTGCTGGCCGACGAAATCGCCGAGGTCGCCGAATTTTTCTCGTTCGGGACAAATGATCTGACGCAAACGACGATGGGGCTATCGCGCGACGATGCGGGCCGTTTCCTACCGGAGTATGTGGATCAAAGCAAGGCGGCTATTTTCAAAGAGGACCCATTTCAGACACTGGACGTTAAAGGCGTGGGGATGTTGATTAAGTGGGCGATCGAGCGCGGGCGGAAGACGCGGCCGAAGCTCAAGATCGGTATCTGCGGAGAACACGGCGGAGACGCGGAGAGCGTGAAGTTCTGCCACGACGTGGGAATGAACTACGTGAGCGCATCACCATTCCGCGTGCCGATTGCGCGACTGGCTGCCGCACAGGCCGTGATCGAAGCGAAAAAGAAGCACAAGAACTAGCGTCAGAACTATTAAATGAAACGCGCCGTCCAAACACGGCCATCCCCGACCTCGTCGCGGAATTCTTCGCTGCTGCTTGTCGCCCGTCGGGAACTGCGGCGCGTGGCCGATTCACGCAAGGCGCCCTTCATGCAGGCGTACATGAAGTCGGAGATGCTGTATCACGGCGTTTCTGCCCCGCTACTGCGCCAGTCCTGCCGCACAATTTTTGCTGGCCTTGAATTTCGTTCTCGCGCAGCCTGGCGCGCGCAGGTGCTCGCGCTTTGGCGCGGCGCCACGCATCGCGAAGAGAGGTATGTGGCGATTGCTCTGACCGGCCACAAATGCGCGAGTGAATACCAAACGCCCGCCGCGATGCCGCTCTACGAGGAAATAATCGTCACAGGCGCGTGGTGGGACTACGTGGACGATGTGGCATCGCATCGCGTAGGCCCGATCCTGCGGGAGTATCCTGCGCCGATGAAAAAGAAGATGCTCGCGTGGAGCCAGTCGCCGAACATTTGGAAGCGGCGCACCTCCATCATCTGCCAGTTGGGATTCAAGCAGCGCACCGATCTCGGCCTGCTATATGCATGTATCGAACCATCGCTTGAGTCGAGGGAGTTTTTTCTGCGCAAAGCCATCGGCTGGGCCTTGCGTCAATACGCCTGGACCGACCCCGCGGAAGTGAAGCGTTACGCGCGCCGGAACAAACATCGTCTCAGCGGGCTGAGCTATCGCGAAGCGCTTAAAAACGTCTAAGGTAGCGCGCGACGGATCGCGCTAGCGAGGTTCCCATGAGGGTATTTTTATTTGTCATTCTGTTGTGTCCCCTGGCGACCATAACAAATGCCCATAATTCGCCTGCTGCAGTCGCAATTTCTGATGCCGACGAGATACGCGCCGGTGAAGTCCTCGCCGCGAAATTCGAGGCCGTGAACGGTTTGACGCCAACGCCGCAGATCACAAAGATCGAAGCCTATCTTCAGAAAGTCGGCGAACGGGTCGCGTCTCGCGCGCAACGGCACCTTCCATACCGATTTTATTTCGATCCCGCCCCGACTTTCAAGAGCGCGGTCGCCCTTCCTGGAGGGCAAGTCTTTGTTGGCGGCGGAATATTGGCCTACATGGACACGGAGGATCAGTTGGCGGCGGTGCTCGGGCATGAGATCGAGCACATAGCTCTGAGCCAATGCCGCGAGCGACTGCTTCAGGAGATGTCCAGGAAGCATATCTCTGCCGCTGAATTTCAAAAGCTCGATCTCGATCCGTTTATGCCGGGTTACGGTCACGATGGCGAATTCGCGGCGGACCGCGAAGGCGTGAAGCTTGCAATGGAAGCGGGCTATTCCGCGAACGCGGCGGTGCGACTGTTGCAGATGTTCGTGCTCATGGGGCAGCAGATGCCGAACACCTCTTCGGAGGCCAAGTCGAATCTGGAAGCTCGAATCGCGCAGATACAGACTTTGGTTGAGTCGCAGAAACCATTGCCTGCTGAAAAACCGCTCGCGCTGCCTCAGTAGGGTCGTGCAGGCTGGCCGACCAACATTACGTGGGCATTTTGAGGAAAAAATAGACGCCGAGGAATCCGAAAATGGCGTCGGGCCCCCACGCGGCAAGCAGCGGAGGTAACTGGCCGGCGGAGCCCATTGCTTCCAGCAGTGCCGCAGAAGACCAGTAGATCACGCCAATTCCCACGGCGACCGCGAGGCCGCCGACCGCGCCGCGCGTCCCGACCAGGAATGCGAAAGGTGCGCCCAGAAAAACGATGATTGCGGCGATCATCGGGAACGCGAATTTTTTGTGCCATTGGACGGAAAGGCGCGCGGTGTCAAATCCAGCTTGTCTCAAGCTGGCGATATAGTCACCCAGCTGCCTCCAGTTCATTTGAAACGATTGCCGAACTTCACGCCGGAAGTAACCGGGTGGCTCGGTCAACTCCGCGATCGTCGTGGCCCCGAACGGCTCGTATCGTACAACTTGCCCGTTGCTGCCGAAGTCGCGCACCCATCCGCCGGTGAGAACCCATGCGTTTTCACTCGGCTCCCACGTAGCGCGTGTGGCGAAAATCCGGCGGTGTATCTGGAATGTGGCCGGATTGAGCTCGAAGACGTTTAAGCCGCCGAAGAGCTGCCGATCGGAATCGAACAGCTCGTAGTTATAGATTTTGGAGTTCTCGCCGAAGATCCACTGCCTGGCGGGCTCGAAGTAGGTTTGCGCTGGGCGCCCCTTGATCTCGTTGCGAAGCGCGTCCTGGCGTTGATTGGCGTACGGGAGAAATGTGTCGTCGAGGAGAAAAAGGCCGCCTGAAACCAGAAGCCCCGCGAGGAGCAGAGGCAGCACGAGCCGATATAGGCTGACACCACTGGCCTTCAGCGCGATCACCTCGTTGTTCTTGGCAAGAATGGCGAGGCTGACCAGGGTTGCGACCAGCGTCGCCAGCGGAGCAAGTTGGTAAACCATGAGCGGCACGAGATACCGGAAATAGCTCAGGACCGTAAGCGCGGGGACATGGTTGCGCGCGATATCGCCGAGGAGATCGAAGAGCGTGAACGCATCGAAGATCAGCACGAAGGCCGCGAGCAACACAAAAAAGTAGTAGAGGAATTGCTGGAGCAAATAAACGTCAATGAGCATCGGAAAAGCCATGGCCCGGCTGGCGGCCAGCGCCTGTCGAAGCCCCACGGCGGGCAGGGCCGCTGTGGCGGAGCCGTTGGACGCCGGCGCGCTGTTTCCTTTTCGCGCGCGCGCCCAAACCGATTCGAGCCAGGCCAGGACCGGATTCGGCCGGCGAATATTTTCGACGCGGGCCAGCATGATCAAACCGATGATGATCGCTACAATGTTGCCCGCCCACACGCCAATGAAGGGCGAGATTCGGCCCTGCGCGGCCAGATGATCGCCCGATACGAACAGGAAGTAGTAGCCGCCGACCAGGATCAGCGTGAGGATCAGCCCACCAGCGCGGCCCCCTCGCCGCGGGCGCACGCCCATAGGGACACCGAGAAGAGCGAAGACGAGACACGCGGCGGGAAACGCGATACGCCTTTGAAACTCGACGCGAGAAGCGCGCCATCCCGGCCCGTTGTCGCTCAGAAGTGCGCCGACTGGCTCTTCCGCGACGGAGAGCGCGTTACTTTTCATGGGTGAAGTCGCGCCAGTGATGTCCACGGGAATGTCGGTCTCGCCGAACGTGGTGACGTTGTATTGATCCGGAGTGCGTTGGTCGTATTCATGAGTGCTGCCGCTTCCCAGGCGAAGGTCTATCTGGTGCTGCGCGGGACTGGAAATAATTTGGGCCTCTTCGGCGATCGTCACCGAGGATTGCTGCGAATGGTCTCCCGATTGCGGGATTAAACCCGACGTCGCGCCGGCTGGGGATGCCAGGAAGACTCCGCGCCAGTGCGTGGCACCAGCTTCGACATCTTGCACGTATAATACGAACCTCGGAAAGCGCTCGTCGAACACGCGGGGTTGCACGGAAAAAGGCGCTTGCGAGGAAAGAAGCTGCTGCTCGAGGCGCCCCACGGTGCGCAGAGCCATGGGGCTGAGCCAGAAAGTCGTTAGGAGGGTTCCGCCGGTGGCGACCAGGGCGACGATGCCAATTGGCACGAGCAGGCGCCGCAGGCTGATGCCGGAAGCGTGCAGCGCCACGATCTCGCTGTCCGCGGAGAGACGCCCGAGACCGATGAGCACTCCGACGAGGACGCCGATCGGAAACGTGAAGCCCAGGCCCGGTGGAATGGTGCAGAGAAACAGCAGAGCCACGGTCCAGATGCTGCCCGTGTGCCGGACAACCAGATCCATCAGGCGCACGAGCTGCGGAACGAAGAACACGAAAGTGAAGACGGCGAGGCCGAGGATGCCGTGGGACACAACTTCGCGTGCAATGTATCGATCGAGAAGGCGCATAACAGCGCGGAACATATTCTAGCACCGGGAGAAGCCGATTGAGCCGAGTAAACCTCGCTATCCTCTGGCACATGCACCAGCCGCAATATCGCGATCCGGCGACGCGTCAATACGTGCTGCCATGGACCCGGCTGCATGCGCTGAAGGATTATTGGGGGATGGTGAAAATCCTGGAGGAATTCCCGCGGGTGCACGCCACGTTCAATATCGTTCCGCTGTTGGGGGAGCAGATTGAGGAATATGCCAGCGGCCGGTTCAAGGAACCGTGGTTCGACATCGCTTTTGCGCCAGCCGAGTCGCTATCGCCGAACCAGAAGCGCGAAGCCTTGGAGCGCGCATTCCAGGTGAATGACAATCTCGTGCGGCGCTGGCCGAGATTCGCCGACCTCGAATCCCAAACGCGCTCCGCCGGCGCGGAGGCCTGCGTTGCGCATTGGAGCCTGCGGGACTGGCGTGACCTGCAAGTGCTTTCGCAACTCGCATGGATGGATGAGGAGTATCTGGCCAAGGACCCCGCGGTCCGCGCGCTTTCCGAAAAAGGCGAAAATTTCACGGAAGAAGACAAGGCCGTGCTGCTCGACAGGCAGCACGAACTGCTCGCGGCGGTTCTGCCCCAATATCGTCTCGCGGCGGCGCGCGGTCAGATCGAAATCTCCACCACGCCGTATTACCACCCGATCCTGCCCCTGCTCTGCGATTCGGATATCGCTCGAGTGGCCAACCCCCATACGCCTCTGCCTGAGCCTGCGTTCCGGTATCCGGAGGATGCGCGAGAGCAACTCGTGCGGGCGCGGCAATTTCACGAACGTAGTTTCGGAAAACCTCCGGCAGGACTGTGGCCATCGGAGGGCTCGGTTTCCGATCAGGCCCTCGAGATCGCGGCCGATCTCGGATTCCGATGGTTTGCGACGGACGAAGGCGTGCTCGGGCGCACTAAGAATATCGGATTCTGGCGTGATGCCTCCGGATACCCGGAGAACGGCCCTGAGTTGTACACGCCGTGGAAGCTCCGGCGCGGCGACCGGGAATTGGTTGGATTTTTCCGCGATCACTATCTGTCGGATCTTGTCGGATTCGTCTATAGCCGGATGGGAGCGGAAGCGGCGGCAGAAGATCTGCATCGCCGTATCCGCGCGATTGGCGACCGCGAGCCCGAGGGACGTACGGCGACGGTGAGCCTCATCCTGGACGGCGAGAATGCCTGGGAATACTATCCGGGAAATGGCAGGGAATTCCTGCGACGCTTTTACGAGCGCATCTCGAGCGACGATCAAATCCGTGCGCTAACGATGAGCGAGGCCGTCGAAGCGGTTACTGACCCTCCGTGCTTGGAGGGAATTTTCCCCGCTTCATGGATCAGCGCCAATTTCGACGTATGGATCGGGCACGCGGAGGATGTTCGCGCGTGGGATCTGCTGCGCGACGCTCGAGCTGCGTTCGAGCGCGCGAAGAATCGGGGCGGCCTCAGAAGTCCGACCACTCCCGGTGAATGGACGCCAGACGGCCGGCGGGCGTACGAAGCCGTGCTCGCCGCGGAAGGAAGCGATTGGTGTTGGTGGTACGGTCCCGAGCACGCCTCGGCCAACGATGCGGATTTTGACCGGCTGTATCGCAAGCACCTTACGGACATTTACAATGCGCTCGGCGAGCCGCCGCCGGACGCCTTGGCTCAGCCGATCAAGCACGCCCCGGAAGGCGCGCGTCGCGAGGCGCCAACGGGGTACCTGGATGTCCAGGTGGATGGGCGCGAGAGCAGCTACTTCGAGTGGCTTGGCGCGGGGCTTTACGCAACCGACCGCCGCGATGCGGCCATGCACGGACGTCAATATGTCCTGGGAGACTTTCATTATGGATTTGGGCCCGAGCATCTGTGGCTGCGCGTGGATCCGATTCCCGAAGCCGTCGCCAAGATGCCGGAATTCCAGTTGCGGCTGACGGTCTGGGATTCCCGCGAGACGCAGATCACGGTGCGCGTGGAGCAAGGGAAGCTCAGCGGCTATGTCGTCGAACACGGCGGCGTATGCCTGCTGCATCCCCAGGCCGTCGTATCGGCGGCATACGAAAAAATCATGGAAGTCGGCTTGGCCCGCGAACTATTTGATTTGCGCGGAAGGCGCGAGTTGCTGTTGAGAGTCGCCATGTGGAGAGGCGGACTCCCCGTGGACGTTCTTCCGGTCGAAGGCATGCTCGAAGTGGCCCTCGGCGAAGAGAATTGGGCCTGGGACAGAGAACCGTCGAAAACTTAGCCGTAGTAATACGTATAGACATTTGGAACCCGCCGCGGGATAGTCAGCGCGTCCCTGTGTAAGGGATGATCCGAATTCAAAACTACTAATTGCAGTTGGCTCGGCTGTATTTGAGCCGCCCAACCTGGCAGCGAGGAACAATTCTCGTTGCCGGAAGAGGGCCTAATGAGAATCAAGCAGACTTTGGTGTGCCCCCTGGCGCTGGCCGGAACGGCATGTATTTTCTTTGCGGCCGCACCACTCAAGCCGCCCGGCAAGCTCCATTCGTACGATCCGTTACGCATTAGCCCTCAAAGACCCAGCCAAAATAGCGCTCCCCGAAGCGTGTCTGTTCGCGATGCCAGGTCGCCGATTCGCTCGGTTAACTCCGCTGCCGCTCCGCGCAACTACGCCAAGTCCATGAGTCAAGACGCGACGAAGTTTTCGATTCCGGTGACGTTTGAGCCAAATGTCGGACAGGCGGACGATAAGGCCCAATTTGTTGGACGAGGGAAGGGATTGACGGTCCTTTTGAGCCGTAAGGAAATTACGGTTCGGGTCGCGAAATCCGCGAGCGTTCAGAATGGCTCGCTGGTGCTGCGCGTGGCTGGCAGCGCCGGCTTCCGCTGGAAGGGAGAATCCAGGCTTCGGACGGAGAGCAACTATTTTGTCGGGAACGATCCGAAGAAATGGCATACGAGCGTGCCGCATTTCTCGCGTGCGGTAACCGCAAGCGCGGCTCCTGGAATCGGCATGGCGGTTTATGGCAACGACGACGGAGTCGAATACGATCTGCGCGTCGCGCCGGGCAGAGACGTTTCGAAGCTGCGCCTTACGCTGACGGGCGCCGAGAACCTGCGCGTCAATGCCGCAGGTGACTTGCTCATGAACGTCTCTGGCAACGAAGTGCGGATGAAAAAACCCAAGGTTTATCAAACGCCACATACTGGCTGGCATTCATCCAAGTCGCGGCGTAAACGGTCTCTGGGCTCGCGCAGGGCGAGGAAGTATTCGCCGCATCAGACGCAGCGAACACGAAGAATAAGATTGGGCAGCGCTGAACATAAGCCGAAACGACCAGCTAATCCTTGCTCCCCAAAATCGTCACGTGGCTCGCAGACGGCAGCCGCGCAGAACGGAATACCGTGCATCGGCCAAACCGGCGCTCATGCGCAAACGCCCGCCAAGATTCAAAGGAGAATGATCGAGGGTAGCTACGTTATCGAAGCGGATGGCTCGATCGGATTTCGGATCGGACCGCACGATCTCAACGCCACACTGGTCGTGGATCCATCTCTTTCCGTCGCGTACGGAACATTCCTCGGAGGGTCGGGAACCGATATCGCGGCAAGTATCGCGCTAGATGCCTCGGGGGAGATTTATGTCGGCGGGACCACGACCTCGACGTCATTTCCGGCTGCACTGGCTAACGGCCTCGGCGCAGCGGACGGTCCGGCGCAATTCTTCGTTGCGAAAATAGATCCTACGTTGACCGGTGCGAGTTCGTTGCTCTTTCTCACATTTTTGGGCGGCACCGGAACTCAGGGGGGAGGTCTGATCGCGGTGGATGGTTCCGGCGATGTAGCGATCACAGGGACCACAACGGCGGTGGATTTTCCACGGGTTCCACGGACCCCTACGAGCGGGCCCACGGCAGCGCTTCAGAGCGGCGACGGAAACGATGTGGCCGTAAGCGAGATCGGTCCGGAAGGGAATACGTTGGTATTTTCGACACTCTTCGGAGGCACGGGCACGGAATCGCAAAACGGCCCGGGAGGAATCGCCCTCGATGCCTCTGGCGATGTTTATATCTCCTCGGACGTGCAGTTGACAGCCTTGGATTCCGCCTCCGCTGATTTGCCCGTTACCGTGGGTGCGTATCAAACCGTTTGGGATGGCGAACCCGGCGATGCTTTTTTGGCGATCTTCCAGCCCCCGGCGGCGCCGGGCGGATCACCGCTCTTGAAATACTGCACCTACCTGGGGACAAATTCGATCGTTGAGCCCGGCGTCGGGGGAGTTGCCGTGGACGGCTCCGGAAACGCCTACGTCGCCGGATTTACGTCCATCGGCGCGACTCCTTTTTTCTCGAAGAATGCGATTCAAAGTTCGTATGGCGGCGGCTCGTCAGACGCATTTCTGATGAAGATCGATCCCGCCGGCACCGGGGCGTTGGACCTGGTTTATGCGACCTTGCTCGGCGGCTCGGGCGCGGACCAGGCTCTCGCCGTCGCTCTCGATTCGGCGAGTCCACCGAACGCCTACATTACAGGCACAACACAGTCTCCGAATTTTCCTACAAGTGCCCCGGGAGTGGCCTACCAGGTTGGCCTTCATTCGAATGCTACGGCGAACGTGTTTCTTTCCGAAGTGTCGCAGACCGCGGATACCGGACAGTCGGCGCTCTTGTACTCCACGTATCTGGGCGGCTCGCAGACGGATGCCGGGCTGGGTGTGGCCGTGGCGGCGTCGAACGCAATCTACGTGACTGGCGCGACGACGTCGCCAGATATGCCTTGGCATAACAATCTGCAAGCTTTCAACGGCGCCGGCGATGCGTTCGTAGCCAAGTTCGACCCAACGTCGTCGGGAGCGGCGTCGTTGATCTATGTGACACCGCTCGGCGGGATATCGCCTGTTGGAGGAACGGCGAGTGCGTCTGGCAACGCTGTCGCGGCGGATAACGCCGGGCACTTATATATTGCGGGAGCATCCACGTCGGGAGACTTTCCTACAGCGGTCAGCACATCGGTCGCCTCACAAGGTGCCTGGAACGGCTTTCAGCCGGCGTGCGTCAGTTGCTCGTTGACGCCGCCCCTGCCGGATGCGTTCCTGGCAGAAATCGCCGAGAGCGCGACGCCGATGCCGAGCGTCTATTTCAACGTCGCGAACGTGATTTTTTCGCCCGGTACCGTCGCGATTCTTAGCACTCCGGAGCCCGTCGCCGTCCACAACGGCGGAGATGCGAGCCTCACGATTTCAAACATTGAAATCAGCGGACCCAGCGCGGGAGATTTTTCGCTCATCGGCGGCAACACATGTTTCACCCAGGCAATTACCCCCGGGACCTCGACGCAGTGCTCGTTCGAGGTGGGATTCACGCCCTCTACGACGGGACCAGAAGGCGCCGTGGTCACTATTTCCGATAACGCGCCGGGCAGCCCGCAGGTTCTCGAGCTCGTAGCGGCGGGACAGGACCCACTCGCCACGGTCTCGCCGTTGATTGTGGATTTCGGCAATCAGGCCGAGAATTTTCCCAGCGCGCCACAGACGATCACCGTCACGAACACCGGCAGTCAGAATCTGACTCTTACAAACTTTAGCGGGAGCGGTCCCAACGTAGGGCAATTCGCTTTGTTCCCCGGCGCAGTTCCAAAAAGTCCAGCCTGCCAGACGAACACCTCGCTCGCACCTGGAAGCCACTGCGTGGTTAGGTTCACGTTCGAGCCCAACGCGTTAGGACCATTTAATGCGCAATTGAATTTTTACGATAATTCGGGCGGAGTTTCTAACTCCGAGCAGATCGTATCGTTCACAGGTGTTGGGATACCACCGGCTCCTATTGTGAGCCTAGCGGTGCCGTCGCTCGTGTTCGGAAGCGAGAACGTGGGCAGCAGGAGCGGCGCGCAGAGCATCGCGTTAACCAACCTAGGAAGCGCTGCCCTCACCATCTCGAGCATCACTCTCGCAGGAACAAATGCATCCGATTTCTTGATTGCGTCCGCCGGGACAACGTGCCCGGTATCGGGTGGCACCGTGATCGTTTCGGCGAGCTGTACTGTGGCGGTCCAGCTGGCGCCGCAAACGCCCGGGGCGAAGAATGCGAGTCTTAGCTTCACCGACAACGCTCCCGGCAGCCCCCAGCAGGTCTCGCTCTCCGCAACAGCCACCGCGGCGCCATCTCTCCAGGTGTCTCCGTCGAGTCTGACCTTCGCCGCGCAGAGCGAGAGCACTACCAGCGCTCAGCAGACCGTCACGATCTTGAATACGGGCGGCGCGAGTGCGGAGACTTCAGTTATTGCGATTTCGGGCCCGAACGCTGGAGATTTTTCCTGGCCGTCCTCGTGCAATTCGGTTCAAGTTCCCGCGGGATTGAGCTGCCAGATCGGAGTGACATTTACGCCGGGAGGGACGGCTCCCGGAATCCGTTCAGCCACTCTAAGTGTGCCCGCGGGTAATCCGGCCATGGTAGCGCTCACAGGGACTGCCACTCAGGCCGGCATCTCGGTACCCACCAGCGTCAATTTCGGAAGTCAGTTGGCGGGCGGCGCGGGAGGAACGCCTCAGCCTATCGTGGTGACGAATAGCAGTTCCGGTCCGTTCGCTGGGGCGCTGACCATCACATCCGTCTCGCCGTCGGGCGCGAACTCGGGAGACTTTGTGATCGCAAGCGGCGGCGATGGCTGCGTCGGGCAAAGCACGCGTCCGGGCGGAACGTGCACGATCCAGATGGCCTTCAAACCGTTGCAGTCAACCGCGTGCGGCGCGAATGGCGGCTCCAGAAGCGCCACGCTCGCTTTGAACGACAACGCTCCGGGCAGTCCTCAGGTCATTCCGCTCAGCGGCACGGCGTCGGATTTTTGCATCGGCTCTTCGCCCGGCCAGGCGGTTGTTGAACCGATCACCGCGGGCCAATCCGCCACTTACCTGCTCGAGATCAATTCGTCGGCCGCGTTTACGGGCTCGGCCGCGTTATCGTGCTCGGTTCCGGCCGCGCTCTTGGGGACTTGTACGATCACCACCACGCCTGCCACCAACCCCACGGTCGTGCAGATCACCCCAGCCACTCCCGGTCAGTTTCAGGTTGTCGTCACTTCGACACCGGCGGGGACGGCCGCGATTGCAGAACCCGGGCAGCGAGAAACGCCAATGCGTCCGCGGCGCGATCGAATCCTTTGGTTCGCCACCCTGTTTCTTACCGCCTTGATGATTTGGACGCTCGCGCCTGGACGCCATCGTCCCCCACTCGCGAGACTCATGCACACAAGCGTGTTGTTGGTGGCAATTGCGATCGTGATGGCCGCGTGTGGCGGGGGTAGCGTCACTCCAGCCGATCCGCCGCCCGGCACTCCTACCGGCACCTATACCATCACAGTAACCGCAACGGTCACCCCGGCGGGGCAAGCAAGCGTCTCGCGCACGTTTCCCCTGAGCTTGACCATTCAGTAGGGGCAGCTCGGTTGAATTCGGTACAGTTAGATCGAATTCAAAATACCTTGATGGCCAGATCGCGAGGTTGGGGGCCGGTCGGTATCAGCGTGATCAATCCGGAAGTCTTCGCTCGCACAATGGCCAGCTCGTCAGAAGATGTGTCCACGACCACGAGAATATCGTCTCCCGGTGTGAGCTGGCAGTTACGCGGGGCTTGGCCGACGGAAATGGGGCGCGCTACCTGGCGGATGTTGATTGATACCGGCACAACGTGTCCCGCCGCCGAGTCCGAAACGTAAAGTGTCGAGGCGTCCGCCGTGATAGCCGCGGCGGCAGGCGACATGCCGAGAAGCAGAAAGTCGCCGACCTCGTTGGTCTGTGTGTTAACGATGAGCAGACCGTGTGCGTTGCTGGACGGAATGTAAAGCTCGCCGCCATCGGGCTTGAGGATGAGCGCATCTGGCGTGCCGTCCAGTGCGAGATTTGCCACCAGCACGTTTTTCTTCAGATCAACCACGGAAATCTGATTCTGCGATCCGGAGGTAACAAAGGCCTTCGAACTATCGGGCAGAATCACAATCTGTTCGGGGGCGGGAACGACGGGGATGGTCGCGAGCGGCGCCAGCGATGCCGCGTCGAGCACGGAGACGGTCGAGTCGTCGCGATTGGTAACGACAACGAGCTTGTCGTCCGGCGAAACGCGGGCAATCCACGGACGCCGTCCGGCGCGGGCGCGCGCCACTACGGCGCGCGTCGCGCAGTCAATGGCGACAATTGTGTTCGATCCGGAGGCGGCAACATAGGCGCGCGAACCATCGGGCGAAAAATCGAGAGCATAAGGTGCGGCGCCGACGGGGATGCGTGCAGCAATTCGATTCGTGGCAGCATCGAGCACCCACGCGTAGCCGCCCGCAGAGCTCAGGCCCCAGATTTCCTTGCGTGTCGGATGGGCGCGGATGCCAGTGGGCCCGACGCCGACCGCAATGGTAGCGGCAGGGGAAAGCTTCACAAGGTCAACGGCCGTGACCGTTCCGTCGCCGGTGTTGCCAACGTACGCGAAGAGGTGCAGCCCAGGACGAAGGAACGAGGGGCGAAGCTCAAGCGCCACTTCGCGGGCGGCGAGGCCCACCAGAAGAATTAACAAGATTACGAGCCGGTAATTGACGCGAAATTTCAATTCAGTGTGCGGCCGAGTACTGCTGCAATGTCGCGGGCTTCGCGCATAAGCTGGCTGAATTCCTCGGGCAAAATGGACTGCGGGCCGTCCGATAGAGCACGCGCGGGATCGTGGTGCACTTCAACCAGTATGCCGTCCGCGCCCACGGCCACGGCGGCGCGCGACAGGGGAAGCACTTTGTTGCGCCTGCCAGTGCCGTGCGAGGGGTCCACGACGATAGGAAGATGGCTCAGCCTCTGAACCGCCGGGACAACGCTCAAATCGAGCGTGTTGCGAGTATGGTCGGTAAATGTGCGCACGCCGCGCTCGCAAAGGATCACGTTGTAATTCCCCTCGGACATTATGTACTCGGCGGCCATCAGGAGTTCGTCGAGCGTAGCGGACATCCCTCGCTTCAGTAAGACAGGCTTGCGCGCGCGGCCGGCGCGCTTCAGAAGCGAAAAATTCTGCATGTTGCGGGCGCCGATTTGAATCACATCGGCGTATTTCTCGACCAGATCGAGCGATTCGTTGTCGATAGCTTCGGTGATTACGCCGAGGCCAAACTTGTCGCGCACTTCCGCGAGAATTTTCAGGCCTTCCTCGCCCATCCCTTGAAAACTATAGGGTGACGTGCGCGGCTTATACGCTCCGCCGCGGAATAGCCGGGCTCCGGAAGCTCGAACCGCCTCGGCGATGGTAAATGCCTGCTCGCGCGTCTCGATAGCGCAAGGGCCGGCGACCATGCCTACCGCCTTGCCCCCAAAGGTGACCTCGCCAGCTGGCGTCGGGATGCGTACGACCGTGTTTTCCGGCTTCAGGTCCCGGCTGACGAGCTTGTAGGGTTTACTGACCGCGATGCATTCGACGACTCCCGGCATCGAATCCAGCGAGCCGGTTTCAATCGCGCCGCTATTGCCCGTGATGCCGATGGCTGTGCGGCCCGCCCCGGGCATCGGATGCGCGCGGTACCCGAGAGACTCGATTCGCTCGCATACGGCGCGAACCTGTTCCTCGGTCGCGTGGGATTGCATCACCACAAGCATGGACAGCTCCTCTGAACAAAGGCGAAACGCGAAGTTTAGCTTATTACGTGGCGGCGAGGCAAAGACGCTCTACGGTCAGCGGGTAAGAGCAGTGAGATAATTTGGAGGCGCGGGGCGGGATCGAACCGCCGATAAAGGTTTTGCAGACCTTTGCCTTACCACTTGGCGACCGCGCCCCCGGCACCAACGTCATCGAGAGCAACTGCGATTCGGAATGATAGCATTCCCGCTCTAAAGTTTTCCACCCGCGCTCGCTTCGCATACGGGGGTATTTGCCAGTTGTTCGCGCCCTTTGCGCGCGCGGCGACTTTCCGATAAAATGAGTGCCTTACCACACGGACAACCTGAGGGAATGGCAGAAGAAAATTACGGGACTGAACTAACCTTCGACGCCGCTGACGAATATCGTCCCGAACCCCCTCCCGTACCTGAAATTCCCGCATGGAAAGATGGCAGCATCCGCATCGGAATCCACACCTCCATTGCCGGAGACATTGCCGGCGCCCTGGATATCGCGCACGGGCTGGGCGCGAACGCGCTGCAGATATTTTCGTCGAGCCCTCGAATGTGGGGACACGGGAGCTCCAGAATCGCCGAAACGGATGCGGCGCGATTTTGCGTTCGGCGAAAGGAATTGCAACTCGGACCTCTGGTGGTGCACGGGAATTACCTGATCAATCTGGCATCGCCGAATCCGGTGCTGCGCACAAGATCCATACAAGCGTTCCATCAGGAAATTGTGAGGGCGTTGGCGCTCGGCACGGACTATCTGGTGATTCACCCGGGAAGCGCGCTGGGGGCCAGCGTCGAATCGTCCGTCGCGGCAGTTGCCTTTGGAATTAAGCAGGCCTCACGAGGTTTGAAGTTCGGCGATCTGCGCATCCTTCTTGAAAATACTGCTGGCCAGGGAAGTTCGCTCGGTTCACGGTTTGAGGAGTTGCGGGCGATCCTGGCTGCGTGTCCGGATTTGCCGCTCGGCGTGTGCGTTGACACTGCGCACTTGTTCGCCGCGGGATGGAGTATCCATACCGAGGAAGGCTTGCAGGTTGCGTTGGGCGACATTGACCGTACGGTAGGCCTCGACCGCGTAGCAGTAATTCACGTGAACGACTCTAAGACTCCGCTCGGTTCGCGGGTTGACCGTCACGAGCACATCGGAAAAGGGCTGATCGGGCTGAAAGCCTTCGGCAGGATTCTGAATCATCCGCTACTCGCAAAATGCGCTTTCATCCTGGAAACGCCCATTGATAAGCCGGGAGACGACAAGCGCAACGTCGCCGCGCTATGGCGGCTCACCGGGCGAGTGGTTCGCGCGACCGGGCCCGGCATGAAGCCGCGGCCCCACAAGGGTAGCAAAGTACGCGCGAGCAAAGCGGGCGTGCGCGCGAAGAAGAGATCACGGGGGAAGTGAACTTGGCAGATTACGATTCACAGCGGATCGAAGCGAAGTGGCAGAAGATTTGGGACGAGCAGGGCGCATTTCACGCTCAGGATGGCGATGCTACCCGCGCGAAATACTATCTGCTCGAAATGCTGCCATATCCCTCCGGCACGCTGCACATGGGCCACATGCGCAATTACACCATCGGCGACGCCGTGGCGCGCTACAAGTGGATGTGCGGGTACAACGTGCTGCATCCCATGGGCTGGGACGCCTTCGGATTGCCGGCGGAAAACGCCGCCATCAAGAACGGAATTCACCCGCGCGATTGGACGAACGCAAACATACAGGAGTTCCGCCGGGTCCTGAAGCGCTTCGGATTCAGCTACGACTGGCGCCGCGA
>PMUS01000106.1:0-3348 GCA_003166795.1 Acidobacteriota bacterium
CCGCAGCCGCTGTTTGCCGCGTTCGTGCGCGCGAGCCTTGAACACCGTCATCTGCGCCTCGGTCAGCCCACCGACGCAGTTGCGGCCGACGTGCGCACCCATCGCCCGCCGGATTCCGACCCCGACGCCCGCGCCTCCGCCGCCGCGTCTTAGCGCCGCCGCATCCAGAGCGAAATTCGCGAAGGGCGGCGGTGAACCGGACAGCCATGAGCCACAAAGAAGCCGGATTCGCTTCTGTAATTCTACGAATTGACTGATCTGCGCCCCCAATCTACGGTCCATTCTCCATGAAGACGATCGCTTGTGGCGCGGGGACGCACCGGCCCCGGTAAGAGCGTGGGCCTTCCAGGCCCACGAAAAAACCTCGGAGGAAAACGGGCTTCAGCCCTGGCTCCCTATGCTTCTCGCCGCACAAGAAGTCAGAACATTTTTCGTAACCTCGGACACGTTCCATCGCCACGCGATCTTTCAATCCGAACGCATGTCCAACCTGCTGCTCCACGTAATGCAAGATTACCGAAGCCAACGGAAATTCCTGCTCAATGAGTTCGTCGTAATGCCAGATCACTTTCATCTCTTGCTCACGCCCGCCGCGAACACTCCACTAGAAAAGGCAGTCCGGTACATCAAGGGCGGTTTTTCGTTTCGAGCAAAGAAAGAATTGGATTTCAGGGCTTCGATCTGGGAAAGGAGCTTTACGAACTATCGCGTCGGCGGCGCCGATCATTACGCACGCCTTCGCTGCCATATTCGCCGGAATCCTGCAAAGCGATGTCTGGCCGGCTCCGAGGACCGTTTCCCGTATTCGTCGGCGTATCCCGGAGCTGCAATAGACCCCGACCCACCATGGCTAAAGCCATAATTTCGTAGAGCCCTTTTCGTGGGCCTGCAAGGCCCACGCTTTTACCATTGGGCCGGACGGTCTCCCGTGTGTGACGAAAACAATTTGCTGTATTCGGAAGGGCGTCAGGTGTACAAGAGTGCCCGTCCGGGCGGTCAAAACGGGAATCCTGGTTTAGATGGCCTCGTGTGTGCAAAAGCTGCCTATCCGCGAGGTCAGCATGAAAATCACAGCTTACTGCGAAAGAGGAAACGCCAATGGCTTCCATGGTTGATTCGTTATTCGATCGGTACGAACGCGGCAACCTGACGCGGCGGCAGCTTGTCCAGGCGTTGGCCGCATTGGTCTTGCCGGCGAGGATCCTGGCGCAGGATGCCGCCCCCGCTCCTGCTCCGATTGTTCGCGGCTTGGGCGTGAACCACGTCGGGCTGACGGTCAGCGATATTGAGCGTTCCTTTGTTTTTTATCAGAAATTATTTGGAGTCACCAAAGGCTGGCCGGCAACGAACGCGGGAACGGGTATTCACCTGGATTTCCCGACCGGGTATATCAGCGTCGATTCAGTCGCCGAACAGAAGGGTGTGATCACGCATTTCTCCGTGTCCATAGACCATATCGATCAAGATTCTGCAAAACGCCTGGCGGATAAAATTAACAGCGAACTGCCGGATGCCAAAGCGAGAGCCGCTTTTCAGCCAAATGACGGGGTATCCACGGTCAATCTCCTCGATCCCGATGGCTTTCACGTGCAAATCTCGCCCAGAGACGGGCGCTGAACGGAGCTTAGGAGTTGCATCAGGTGAGATCGCGATTATTACGAGTCCATCGCACCAACTCCTGGTTAGTCGAATAACCGAACACGTCCCGTAAGCGTGACCATTCGAAATGGGACGAATCGTACCGCCGATTACCTACGTATTTCCCACAATAGACAGCCAACGCGGATCCTGTTAACGTCAGTCGGGGCAGAATTCGGCCCCGCATTCGCGCGCTTCTGCGCACCGTCCTCCTGGCGAGGGCGTGAAAAGCTCTTTGAAAATTGAATACAGAACAGGGCTCCTAGGCCACGGCAAGTGGCGCTCGGGAGATCAAGCGAGCCTGGGAGATCAATCGCAGTCCCGCCTGCCCCGACGCAGGAAGGGAGCGAGTCGCCATGGCGACGAGCCGAGGGATCTCTCCGTGCGTTCCGGTGGAAGCGTGGGCCTTGAGGCCCACGAAACACACCCGGATCATCATGGCTTCAGCTATGGGATTTGACGTGACGTCGTCGCTCACAAATCACCAATATGGTGACACACCATGCTAAGCAATTTCTCGCGTAACCCCATGAAAACAAACGAAACGGGCACCAACAAAGTGACACACTTTTTCGAGGCCGGTGGACGGCGTTTTCATCACTCGCGAATCACGAGTCACGTCTCATGGGGCCTTCGGCTTGACAGGAAGGCACCGGAAACTACATCTTAGTTGGCCATGACTCTGCTTCCCACATCACTCGTCGGATCGTATCCGCAGCCGGAATGGTTGATTGATCGGCAGAAGCTCGGCCACAGGATGCCGCCGCGCGTTCGCGCTGCCGAGCTGTGGCGCGTAGCGCCGGAGTTCCTCGAGCAGGCGCAGGATGACGCCACGATCCTCGCGATTCGCGCGCAGGAACTTGCGGGGCTCGACATCATCACGGACGGCGAAATGCGTCGCGAAAGCTACTCGAACCGGTTCGCGACGGCGCTCGCGGGCGTGGACCTTGAAAATCCGGGTCAGATTGTCAGCCGAACGGGCAACGCCGCTTCCGTGCCGCGAGTCGTCGGCAAAATTCAGCGCAAACATCCCGTCGAGGTCCGCGATTTGAAGTTTCTGCGCGCGAACACCGATCGCAAGATCAAGATTACCCTGCCGGGCCCATTCACCATGTCGCAGCAGGCGCAGAACGATTACTACAAGAACGAAGAAGAAATGACGTTGGACTATGCGGCGGCGGTGAATGAAGAGATGAAGGATTTGTTTGCCGCCGGCGCGGATATCGTCCAGCTCGACGAGCCGTGGATGGAAGCTCACGCTGAAAAGGCCCGCCGCCTCGGCCTTGGAGCATTGAAGCGCGCTCTTGAGGGAGTGAAAGGAACGACCGCGCTGCACATCTGTTTCGGCTACGCGGCGATGGTTCCGGGACGTCCCGCGGCGTACTCCTTTCTCGAAGAGCTGGCGGATTCTCCGGTGCAGCAGATTTCGATCGAGACCGCGCAAGCGAATCTCGATTGCGCGGTGCTCGCCAGGCTGCCCGCGAAAACGATCATACTCGGCGTGATTGACCTTTCGACGCACGACGTGGAAACCGCGGAAACGGTCGCGGCGCGGATTCGAAGGGCGCTGCCGTTTGTGAGCCTCGAGCGGTTGGTCGCCGCGCCCGATTGCGGGATGAAATATTTGCCGGCGGAATCGGCGTTCGGAAAACTGAAAGCGCTGGCGGGCGGCGCGGCGATTGTGCGGAAAGAAGTCGCCGGACGCGCGGC
>PMUS01000106.1:3364-16599 GCA_003166795.1 Acidobacteriota bacterium
GTGATTTGCGACGGATCCGCGCCGACGCGGCCCGAGCTTTGATCCTTGGCCGCAGCAAGCTTAAAGTCGTATCGCAAGCTTGCCAGATGGGGAAGCGGCGAAGCGGAGTCCTTTTTGTTCACCGAAACGACGAGCGATTCGTTCACGCCGAAGACCGTGTCCGATTCGATGTGGGCGTCTCCCGCGATATAAAGCGCGGTAACCATCTCGCGGTATCCGGGTGCGCCAATCACGAAATGAATGTGAGCGGGACGGAAGCCGTGGCGTTTCTGGGCGCGAATCATATCGCCGACCGGGCCATCCATGGGAATCATATAGCCGAGAGGGCAGAGGCCCCGGAAGTAGTAGCGGCCGTCGGCGTCGGCATGGAAGCATCCGCGCAGGTCCATCTGCGAGGGGTCGTGCAACTGTAGATCGTAGTTACCCGTCTCGTCCGGTTCCCAGATCTGGATCAGCGCATTCGGAATACCTTTGCCGGCCGAGTTCACGACCTGGCCGTAGAAGACGATCTCCGTCCCTTTGCTCTTAGTAATAATCGAGTCGCCCAACTTCATCATCGGTGCATCGTGGCGATAAAATGGTCCCAGCAGGCTCGATTTTGTCGCAGATTCCGATCCGCGTTTATCGTGGAGCGAGTTCACTAGAGAGCTCAGACCGAGCGTGTCCGACAAGAGGATGAACTCCTGGCGGTGCTCGGTGCACTTCTGGCCCACCGCGGTGAGGAAGCGAATTCCTTCGAGCCATTCCTCCGGCGTCAGGTCAATTTCGCGCGTAAAGTCGTGGAGATGGCGGACGAGCGACGCCATTATTTCCTTCATGCGGGGGTTCGGCGTGGACGACATCTGCTCCAGCGCCGCATCCGTGATTGTGTTTTCGTCGATGACTCGCATGTTGGCTCCTTCTTGCCGCTGGCGAGATTTCGGACGGAATTGCGCCCGCGGCTTAGCTTCAATCGGGCGCAATCATAGACCCTTTGCGAGGAATTTGTCCCTGTGTATTTGCGGCGCTGGGGGCGAGCGGGCGCTCCTGATTTTGAAAGACTTAAGCGGAAACTATTCTTGGGGAGGTGCGCGGACGCGCCCGCAGCGCTCCTCAGGCGACGAACGGCGCGGAGGACGACCGCTGAGTCACGGCAACCGTAGGGAAGATGTCGGCGGTACCAAACTTCCGAAGCGCAAAGATCTACGCGGCGGCGAGGTAATGCCAAACATTACCGGTAGACTTCACCTGGAAGACTCCACCCTCGTCCGCATGGAGAAAATAATCTCCATTCGGAATTCGGTGGTCGGTAGCGGACCGCACGGAGCATCGCGCCCAATGGGCTGGACGAACTCCGCGGCCGTGCTGCTTGACCTCAGTCACGAGATGGATTCCATATTTCACCCGGTACTCGACACCGGTCGGCCGGGTGGGTACTAGACGTCCCACACCTTTTCGCTTTTGGCTCATAACCATATGATGCACCAATATGCTAGAAGGTTCACTCTAATTCGACGGATTTCTTGCTGCCCTGTTCCGGGACAGCGCAACGTAACCGCAGGACTAAACCGGGGGTACCGTCGTTAGCTGGGTCGGCGCAAACTTACTGAGCCGGTGGGTTGAATTTGACACACCCGGAGGCCCGTAAACAGCCATGGACGATGCCCTGCACCCGTCGGTGCGCATCCTGGCGTGACTAGGCAACGCTGGCGCTCCCGGAGAAATCCGTTTGAGGGGGGTGAATGTGGGTGAGAAGACCGGAGTTCGAGTTCCTACGTAGCTCGCGCAGCAGACATATGAACTCGCCGTCTCGAGAATAACGTTTACGAGACGGCGAGGAGGACAATGGACCCGACCCCAGCCCTGAGCTCGGACCCTGTCGTCCCCCTGCGCCATCTTCGGCAACATCGTAACGACTGCGAAGTAAGGAAATATGGTCAAAATTGCTCACTTATGAAATTACTACGGATGGGACCGATTTCGCTGAGTTGTAGCCTTTGTGCAGGATTTGATCGAGAGAATTGAACGCTGCTCGCGCGAAGTTGGAGAAGGGGATTTGCGTTTGGCGGATGCGGCGAAGCTCAGCGACGTGGCAAGAATTTGTTCGGAAGTTCGCAAGTGCAGAGCCGTTAGTCGCGCTGGTACGGTACCAGGCGATTAGCATGGTACGTACCGGAAAGCGCCAACCGCTTGCAGAACCAAGCCTTAGGACGATTTCTACATAACAAACGCGAACATCCGGCAGAATGAAAGTTGAAAAGGGAAGCCAAGCCGCTTAGGCTGAGAACTAATCAGGAGGACGTAGGCCAATCCATGCAATCCGAGGCGGCCAATACGCCGGTGAGCTTCTGCATCGGCAAAATTTCGCTGGGCCCCAAGACTCCGCTGTTTCTGATCGCGGGCCCATGCGTGATCGAGAGCGAGGCGCACGCAACCTCCATGGCCGAATGCCTGGCGAAGATCACCGGTGCCCTGAAGGTGCCGCTGATCTTCAAAGCGTCGTATGACAAGGCCAACCGCTCGTCGGTCTCGTCTTACCGGGGACCGGGTCTCAAGGAAGGGCTTCGCATCCTGGGTAACATAAAGAAGAAGACGGGGCTGGCGATTCTGACCGATGTCCACGAGGTTTCGCACGTCGGGCCGGCAGCGGAAGTCTGCGACGTGCTGCAAATTCCGGCGTTCCTGTCGCGGCAGACCGACCTGCTCGTCGCCGTCGGTAAATCGGGCCGCGTGGCGAATGTCAAGAAGGGCCAGTTTCTTTCGCCCTGGGATATCGCGAACGCCGCGGAAAAGGTCGCCGGCACCGGGAACGAGAAAATTATTCTGACCGAGCGCGGAAGCTCTTTCGGCTACCAGAACTTGATCGTGGACATGCGTTCGTTTCCGATCATGCGCAAGCTGGGCTATCCGGTTGTCTTCGACGTGACGCATTCGGTGCAATTGCCCGGCGGGGAAGGGAAATCGAGCGGAGGCCAGCCGGAGTTTATCGAACCGCTGGCGCGGGCGGGCACGGCGATCGGTGCGGACGGTCTGTTTCTGGAAGTGCACGACAATCCGGCGAAGGCGCTTTCGGACGGCACGAACGCACTCGCACTAGATAAGCTTCAACCGATGCTGGAACGAATCCTGAGGTTCGCGGCCCTGGCCCGAGAATTGGACGGCGGACGATGAGTCGAGAAGAACGAGTGAAGATGGCGATCGAGAGCGCGAAACGCGTGTTCCAGGTCGAATCCGAGGCGATCATCGGCCTGATCGAACGCCTTGACGCGCGCTTCGAAAAGGCAGTGGACATTCTTTACAGCTGCAAAGGGCGCGCGGTGGTAACCGGACTGGGAAAATCCGGTCTGATCGGGCGAAAAGTTGCCGCCACATTTTCGAGCATGGGTACGCCGTCGCTTTTCCTGCATGCAGCAGACGCGCTGCACGGTGATCTGGGCATGCTGGCCGCCGGAGACGTGCTGGTCGCAATTTCAGCGAGCGGGGAAACTCAGGAATTGATTGACCTGATCGAGCCGGTGAAGCGGCTGGGAATTCCGCTGATTACGCTGACAGCCTTCGCGAATTCGCCATTGGGAGCGGCCAGCGACGTCGTGCTCGACATTAGCGTGAAGGAAGAGGCTTGCACGCTCAACCTTGCGCCCACTTCTTCGACAGCGGCGGCGCTCGCGATGGGCGACGCATTGGCAGTCGTGCTCGCCGAGCGGCGAGATTTTCAGGAGCACGATTTCGCGGCGCTGCATCCGGGGGGCCGGCTCGGAAAGAAGCTTCGCCGGATCGAATCGCTGATGCACACCGGCGACGATTTGCCGCGCGTGTTGCCAACGACGAAAATGCCGGACGTGATTTACGAAATGAGCCGCAAGGGTCTCGGGCTGACTGCAGTGACCAAACCGGACGGGCGGCTGCTGGGCATCATCACGGATGGCGATTTGCGGCGCGTGATGCAAAGACGCAAACAGAACGTGCTCGACCTGGCCGCGATAGACTGCATGACGAAAAAGCCGGTGACACTGGCGCGGACGGAGCTTGCCGCGGCGGCATTGCGATTGATGGAAGAGAAAAAGATTACGTCCGTGATCGTGGTGGATAATGCGGGGCGACTGGAGGGCGTGGTTCACATACACGACCTGTGGACGTTGCAGCTTTTTTAGCGCGACGCCATGACGACTGAAGCGCTTATCGTGACGGGGAACTGAGGGCTGGGGAATGCCAATTCGTGAAATTAAATTTCCCGCGCCGGCGATACGGCGCGCGAAGAAGATCCGCGTCCTGCTGATGGATGTGGACGGCACGATGACGCCTGGCGTGGTGTGCCTGCAATCGTTCCCGGATGGCAGCGTGGCAGAGATGAAAGTGTTCAACGCGCACGATGGCGCGGGGATCAAGCTCGCGAGCATCATGGGGATTCGCACCGGCCTGATCACGGGACGTGATTCAACCGCGACGGCTCGCCGCGCGCGGGAAGCCTCGATGGAATTCGTGATACAGGGCCAACCCAAGAAGCTCGAATCGTATAAGGCGATCCTGGTGCGCGCGGGCGTGACCGATGAAGAAGTTGCGTACGTCGGCGACGATCTTCCCGATCTTCCGCTGCTTGAACGCGCCGGGCTGGCTGTGGCTGTGGGCGACGCCGTCGTCGAAGTAAAGCGCGCCGCGCACTACATCACCACGGTGGACGGCGGCAAAGGCGCGATCCGTGAAGTCGTGGAGCTGATTCTGAAGGCCCAAGGGAAGTGGAAGAAAGCAATCCCGCTCGCGATTGCGTAAGGAAAGTTAGGCTCCAGCGCGAACCGATGCCGCTAGTGAGTCCGTCCCCGTAAAACCAGCAACAAAAAGGTTGCAACTTCCTTTGGGCTGTTTTAATATGCAACCTGGAGGTTGCCTTACGATGGAGAACCGAATTGAGAAGGGGATTGAACTCAAGGCGCCGATTTCGCGGGTCTGGCGCGCGCTGACGGATTACCGTGAGTTTGGAGAGTGGTTTCGCGTGAAGCTGAATGGCCCTTTCGTGGTAGGCCAGATCTCGAGTGGCTTTATTACCCATCCCGGCTACGAGCACGTCAAATGGGAGGTCGTCGTACAGAAGATGGAGACTGAGCGTCTCTTTTCTTTCACGTGGGCCCATCCCAAGTCCCTCGACAAAGCGGATTATTCGCCGGACTACTCAAAGGAACCGACCACGCTCGTCGAATTCAGGCTGGAAAAGATTGCGATCGGGACTCTTCTGGTACTCACCGAGTCGGGCTTCGACAATATCCCAAGCGATCGGCGCCTCGAAGCATTCCGCAGGAATGACGGCGGCTGGACGGCGCAAATGAAGAATATCGAGGGTTATGTCGCGCGGAACCCGTAGCGGTGCCGCTGCGAAACGGCAGACTCACGCAAGCGTCTTTGCGGCGCTGGGGGATGAGACGCGGCTCTCGCTGGTTGCGCAGCTTTCCGGCGCTCAGCCACGATCGATCGCTCAGCTGACTCAAGGCTTCGGGCTTACGCGGCAGGCGATTACCAAGCACCTCCGAGTGTTGGAGCGCGTGGAAATCGTGCACAGCGTCCGAACAGGTCGCGAGAGTCTGTTTGAACTCGATCCGGAGCCGATTGAAGACCTGAAGAAATACCTCGAGCTCGTCTCCCAGCAGTGGGATCGAGCACTATCGAGGCTCAAGGCATTCGTCGAAGGCTGAGTGCCGGGACTAACGTCTTAGGTAGAATGCGAGCGGCGTGGGTATCGTTCGACCTCCGCAGAAACCTATGACGATTCACAGATTTGATGTCTTGATTCTCGGCGCCGGAGCCGCAGGACTAATGTGCGCGGCCGAAGCAGGGAAGCGAGGGCGCCGAGTCGCGATCATCGAACGCGCCGACCGTGCCGGAAAGAAAATTCTTATCTCGGGCGGCGGGCGCTGTAATTTCACGAACATCTATTCCCAGCCGGATAATTTCATCTCGTCAAACCCGCACTTCGCGAAATCCGCTCTGGCCCGGTATACGCCGTCGGATTTCATCGCACTAATTGAAAAGCATCGCATCCCCTATCATGAGAAGACTCTGGGACAACTCTTCTGCGATCGCTCAGCCAGCGACATCACGGATTTGCTGGAACTCGAATGCCAAAACGCCGGAGTAAAGACTTTTCTCAATTGCGGAATTCGTGAGGTGCAGCGCACCACCGAGTTCGTGGTTCACGCTGAGGTGGACGAGTTTCACGCGGCTGCGCTCGTGGTTGCGACCGGCGGACTCTCGATCCCCAAAATGGGGGCGACCGCGTTCGGCTACGACCTCGCGCGTCAATTCGGGCTAAATATTCAGGAAACTCGACCGGCGCTCGCACCATTTGTGCTGGGATCAAGAGAACGATCCGAATATTGCGATCTAGCCGGCGTTTCGGCGGAGGTGGTTGTTACTGCCAACCATCACTCGTTTAAGGAAAGCATGCTGATCACTCACCGCGGGTTGAGCGGCCCGGCCATTCTGCAGCTCTCGTCCTACTGGAATAAAGGCGCGCCGATCCAAATTGACATCGCACCCGATCGAGACGTGACGGCGGCAATTCGCGACGACACGGTGAGAGATATGGCGACTGCCCGGTCCGTCTTCCAGCGGATCCTGCCGAAGCGTTTCGCGGCTCGCTGGCTCGACCTGCATGCACCATCGGATTGGACCAAAAAGTCGTTGGCAGAGCTTGAGCGCCAGGTACACAACTGGACTCTCACACCGGCGGATACGGAAGGCTACGAAAAAGCCGAGGTAACGGCCGGCGGCGTGGACACCAATGAGCTATCGAGCAAAACGATGGAAAGCCGGAGAGTGCCAGGATTATTTTTCATCGGCGAAGTGGTTGATGTCACGGGCCATCTAGGTGGTCACAACTTCCAATGGGCTTGGGCCTCAGGGGCCGCAGCCGGACGAGCCGCGTGAACGTGACGCATTTCGATCAATCAGCGTGGAGTTTCCGGATATATGGAGCGGGCGATGGGAATCGAACCCACGTCCGAAGCTTGGGAAGCTTCTATACTGCCATTGTACGACGCCCGCTCAGGTCCAAATCCGAACGCAGAATACCATTGGCGCCGCGAGTCGCGCAAGAATCCGAGATTCCCGCCAGTTAATTGATTTCGGGATAATCGAGATAGGAACGATGAAGTTCGGCGACGGTCATCTGGCCTTTGCGAATGCGGACGGCCGTCGGTTCGTCGCCGCCTCCAGTTGAAGTTAGCCAAATCGTGTCGCCGGCGCGGAAGTCCATGGTCTTCATCGGCTGGCCGGCGTCATCAACGTACTTTGTGTTCGCGTCCACTTTCACGAGCAGCGTGACTTCGGTGGGACGCTTGAGCAGGAATTGCGACTTCGACTGGTCAACCGACGCGACGATGAAGAAGGCTTCGCCCGCGGAGGTTTTCTTGTCCTGGGCGGCAGCGCTTGTCCTCGCTGGAGCAGGAGCCGGACGCGGGGCAGGAGCCAGACCTGTGGCCGGAATCGAACTTCCGCCCGGGCGCCCGTGGTGCATGGGCGTTGTCCCATCCTGAGCGCGAGCATACGGCGCGAGCGCAATCCCCGCCAGCACAGCCGCAGCGAAAATCGTATAAGGCAGACGCTTATTCATATCGAAGAGCCTCAATGGGATCCATCCGCGCAGCCTTGCGCGCGGGATAGAATCCGAAAATTATGCCGACGAGCGCGGAGAATATGACGGCGACGACAACCGAAACGGGCGAGACAAAAGTAGCCCACCCAGCCAGACGCGAAATGGTAGCGGAGGTCGCCACGCCCGCAGCAATTCCGATCAGCCCGCCGAGCGAGCTTAGAACCAGCGCCTCACTCAGAAATTGCCACTGGACGTCCTGTTCCGTTGCGCCCACGGCCATGCGGACGCCGATCTCACGCGTTCGCTCGGTCACGGAAACGAGCATGATGTTCATGATTCCGATTCCTCCGACAACCAGCGAGACGGCCCCAACCGCACCCAGCAAAAATGTCAGCGTGTTCGCGGTAGCCGCCGATGCTTGAGCCATTTCATTCGGGCTAGTGACGCTGAAATCGTTGTCTTCGCCGGGGCGCAGGTGATGGCGCTGCCGGAGCAGAGCGGCGATGCCGGTTTGGGCGACTCCCATGCTCTCCTGCGAAGCTGTGGAAACCATTATTAATTGCACCCAACTGATACCCGAGATTTTTTTCTGGACGGTGCTATACGGCATGATCAGCGTGTCGTCCTGATCCTGGCCGTTGCTGTTCTGGCCTTTCGTTTGGAGGACGCCCAGAATCCGGAAAGGAAGATTTTGTACGCGAATCATTTGTCCCACCGGATCCGAGTCTCCGAAGAGTTGCGTCGCGACGGTTTTGCCGATCACGCAGACGTCGGTAGCCATGTCTACGTCTCTCTGGGAGAACATGCTGCCCGAGACAACCGGCCAGTTGCGAATCAGGCTGAAGTCCTGCGAAGCCCCGTTGGCCCTGGTGAGCCAATTCTGGTTACCGTTCACGACCTGGACGGTGGACCCGACCATGGGAGACACCGCCGCGACACCCTGGACGTGCTGCAAAATCGCCTGCGCGTCGTCGGCGGTGAGAGTTTTGTTCGCCCCATTTCCCATACGGACTCCACCGACGTTTACGTTGCCGCTGAAGACCATAATGATGTTTGTGCCCAGGGCCTGAATCTGCTGCTGTACCTGCTGACTGGCGCCCTGGCCGATCGCCACTGTGCAGATAACCGCTCCGACGCCGATGATGATTCCAAGCATGGTCAGGATCGTCCGCAGCTTGTTGCGCGCGAGCGCCCTCAGCGCGATACGGATGACTTCTCGTGGGTTCATGCCAGTAACCTTATAGCCGCGGTCATCGTGGACCTCCAGGCGGGCCGTTAAAGCCAGGTGGCCGCTGCCCGCCCGTGGAGCCTGTCGCTTGCGTGGCCGCGATCACCAGCACATCGCCTTCGTGGAGATCGCCGGAAATAAGCTGCGTATTGTTGTAGTCGGTGATCCCGCACTGCACCGCCACGGGGATCAAATCTTTCTTGTCCGGCGCCAGCTTCCACACAACTTGCCAACCTCCAAGATGCGTGGTCGAAGCCTCGCGGGAGATATTGTATTGCTTGTAAATCTGCGGAAGCTGCGTCCGAAGGGCAGCCGGTTTGAACGTGAGCGCCGGATTGGGAATTTGAATTGTATCGGCCACATGGCCGGTCGGAATCGTGACGTAGGCGGTTTCTCCGGGCAGAAGTTTTTCGTCCGGGTTGCTGAAATCAATGACCGTGTTATAGGTGACGACGTTTTGAACCGTGGTGGGATTCAGGCGCACGGTACTGACGCGGCCATGGAAAAGCTCAGTGGGAAACGCGTCCACTGCGAACGTCACGGGCGCGCCTACCTTTATGTTTCCGGTGTCGGATTCGTCCGTCGCTGCATAAACCTGCATGCGCGTCAGATCCTGCGCAACCGTGAAGACGTTGGGCGCCTGCAGGGTCGCCGCGACGGATTGGCCGACGTCAATGTTGCGCGCCACGACGGTGCCATCAATGGGCGAAATAATCGTTGTGTATTTCAAGCTCGTTTCGGCAGCTTTGAGCCCGCCCTCCATTGACGTCACCTGCGCGTGAGCCTGCGCCAGCGTGGCCTTGGCTTGAGTAACCGCCGCCTGGGCGGATAACACATCTGCTTGCGCCTGCCCCAGTGTTGATTGCGTCAGATCGTTTGAATCGGTCGAGACAATTCCCGCCTTGAAAAGATCCGAGGAGCGCTTCGCCGTAGCCTGCTGGTAGGACACATTCGCCTGGGTCTTCGCCAGATTGGCTTCATCTACCTGAACGTTTGCCGCCAACGTCGCCAGATTGTCCTGCGCATTTTCAAGATTGCCACGGGCCTGCGTGACTTGCGCTTCATAAATGGCGGGATCGAGCTGGGCCAGCACCTGGCCGCTCTTCACGCGGGTATTGAAGTCCGCGAAAATATATTGAACCGTGCCGGAAACGTAGGAGCCAACCGATACCGTGGTTAGCGCATTGATGGTGCCCGTCGCCTGAACGGCCGAGGTGATGTCGCCCCGGCGCACCACCAAAGTCGTGAACTTAGGATCCTTAGATTTGGCCTGCGCATAGAACCAATAGCCGAAGATCAAAATCACGCAGCCAACGCCGACAAAATACGCCTTTCGGTGCTTTCGATAGGAATCTTTCAGCGACATGGATCTCCGATTGTACGGGAAGTATTGTCAACCAAGAACGAGGCGCTCCGGCTGGACTATCTCTTTTCCCCTCTAGAGTAAAGACGCGGATTGTACGCTCCCGGTTACCTGCGGCAGAACTAAATTGTGGGCGATTCGGCCGTGGCCGATTTGGCGATTCGTTGCGCGCGAGGCTCCGTGCTAAAGTGGGCGGCTCACGAAAGCCAGGGAGGGGAAGTGGCGTACCGAAACTTGCGAGATTTCCTTAGGAAGCTGGAGAAGGAAGGCGAGCTCCAGCGGATTTCCGCCGAGGTGGATCCGGTCCTCGAGATTACGGAAATCTCCGACCGCGCGGTGAAGGCCGGCGGTCCGGCGCTGCTCTTCGAGCGGCCGCGAGGCTCGCGGATCCCGGCAGTTACGAATCTGGTGGGCACCGAGAGCCGGATGAACCTGGCGTTGGAGGTGAATTCGCTGGACGAAGTCGCCGGGCGCATCTCTTCGATCCTCGACATGCAGTCGCCGCAGGGGCTGCTCGACAAAATGAAGATGCTGCCGAAACTGGCGGAGCTTGGCAATCTGTTCCCGAAGACGGTGCGAAGCGGCGAGTGCCAGGAAGTCGTCCGCACCGAGGGATTTTCGCTTTTCGATTTTCCGATACTGCAGTGCTGGCCCCTGGACGGCGGCCGCTACATCACCTGGCCCATGGTCATCACCAAGAATCCGGAGACGGGCAAGCGCAACGTGGGCTGCTATCGCATGCAGGTGTTCGACCAGCGCACCACAGGAATGCACTGGCAGACCCAGAAGCACGGCGCCGAACATTTTCGGAGCGCGCGTGCGAAGAATAAGGGAGGAAAACTCGAGGTTGCGGTCGCGATCGGCGCGGACCCGGCCACCTGCCTTAGCGGAATTCTGCCGGTGCCGCCGGATATGGACGAGTTTCTTTTCTCGGGCTTCCTGCGAAACGATCCAGTCGAACTGGTCGCGTGCAAGACGGTTGACCTGGAAGTCCCGGCGAACGCCGAGATCGTGCTCGAGGGGCATGTCGAACTCGGAGAGATGCGAACGGAAGGCCCGTTCGGAGACCACACGGGATTTTACTCGCTCGAAGGGCAGTACCCGGTGTTTCATGTCGATTGTGTGACGCATCGCAAGGATCCTCTTTATCTCACCACCATCGTGGGCCCTCCGCCGCAAGAGGACTATTTCATCGGACACATGATCGAGCGCGTGTTTCTGCCCGTCATGAGGATGCAGCATCCGGAGATTGTGGACGTGGCCATGCCGGCCGAGGGTATTTTTCAGAATCTGATGATCGTGTCCATCCGCAAGAGCTATCCCGGACACGCGCGAAAGACCATGAATGCGATTTGGTCGCTCGGTCAAGCCATGTTTACTAAGGTCGTTGTGATTGTGGACCATGACGTCAACGTACAGGATTCGCGCGAGGTCGTCTGGAAGGCGCTGTGCGCGATTGATCCCGAGCGCGACATCGTGTTTACGCTCGGTCCGGTGGACACACTCGATCATGCCGCTCGCCGCCAGGACTTCGGCTCGAAAATGGGGATCGACGCGACACGCAAATGGCCCGAAGAGGGCTTCTCCGGGCGCTGGCCCGACGAGATCAAAATGGACGCAGCCACGAAACAGCGCATTGATTCCATCTGGTCGCAACTAAAAATTACTCCAGGCAAAAAGAAAGCGTAGACCGCCGACCCGTCGCAAACAGCCTATTCCGCTGCTTTTCCTTCTATTTGGGCCTTTCCTGTACCACCGACCGGGTTTTACCAAAAGCACACGCTCCTAACATGTGGGTTGACACCATGAGTTGCGGATGCAATAAACGATTCAAGGGAAGCGTACCGGGCCTATCAGTACTACCGGCCTACGCTCACCGGAACGATCCCCTTGGGGTTGGGGCGAACCAGAACCGAAGAGCATTGGGTCTTTCTCAAGCGGCATGCGATTCAGGAAAGTTATGTGGACTCCACCCTGCGAAGCGGGGCGGAGCAAGAAGCGAGGGGCCACACGATGTTCAATCTGGGTAAATCAAAATCGTTAATTGGCCTGGACATCGGCTCGAGTTCGGTTAAGGCCGTCGAATTGAAGAAGGTAAAGGACGGTTACGAGCTGGTGAGCTATGGCCTGGAGCCGTTGTCCCAGGATACCGTCGTGGACGGCGCCATCATGGACGCTCCTTCCGTAGCCGAAAAGATCATTTCGATCTTCGACGGTCAGAAAATCAAGGTGAAGGACGTGGCCACTTCCGTATCGGGCCATTCGGTGATCGTGAAGCGGGTGAGCATGCCCTTGATGACCGAAGAAGAGCTCTACGACCGAATCCAGGCGGAAGCAAGCCAGCACATCCCATTCGATATTGCCGACGTGAACCTGAGCCACCAACTTCTGGAAGCAACCGAGAACCAGATGGACGTGCTTCTGGTGGCAGTCAAGAAGGACAAGATCCTGAACCACACCAACGTGCTCGCGCAGGCAGGCAAGACGCCGGTGATTGTGGACATTGACGCCTTCGCCCTTCAAAACAGTTTTGAAGTGAACTACGAGCCGGACCCGTCGCAGGTGGTGGCGCTTCTGAACATCGGCGCGAGCGTGATGAACATCAACATCATCCGCGGATGGACGCCGCTATTCACGCGCGACGTTTCGGTGGGCGGCAATCAATACACGGACGCGCTGCAGAAGGAACTCGACCTGAGCTTCGAAGACGCCGAGAAACTGAAGATGGGCGGCACGCTGCCGGGCGTCAGCGAGGAACAGCGCACGGCGATCCTGCGTTCCGTTTCCGACATTTTGATTCTGGAAATCCAGAAGACGTTCGATTTCTTCCGCGCCACGGCCAGCGGCGAGAACATCCGCCGAATCGTGGTCGCCGGGGGAACCGCGCGGGTTCCCGGCCTGCTCGACCTCTTGAAGGAAGAATTCGCCATGCCGGTGGAAGAACTCTATCCATTTCGAAAGATAGCAATCAATCCAGGGCGTCACGATGAATCCCAGCTTCGCGAGTTGGCGCCGCGCCTGGCAATCGCTGTCGGCCTGGCGCTGAGGAGCTTTGACACGCCATGATCCGGATTAACTTACTC
>PMUS01000094.1 GCA_003166795.1 Acidobacteriota bacterium
TCCTAGTCGAACGCCTGCACAAGTGCTGTCTTTGTTCCCCTGACAAAACAAGAATCACAAACTCTCGTGCCATCCTTCAGCGTGTAGTCAATCCTTCGGCTCGGATCAATTTCGGATCCACATTTTCCACATTGGTCCTGATCTGGCTCGATCATGTCTAACCTCCATCCGGAAAAAAAGGCTCAAGCAACCTTGTCCGTTGAGGGATCCTCTCTTTGGAAATCCGCGAGAGCGTAAAAGCGGGTATCGCACTTGATGCAGCGATACGGCCGCATGCGCAGAGGCAGCAGCACGTATCTCTCGATGAATCCACGCCGATGCGAACGAAAAACCTCAAGGCTACTGCAATTGGGACAAGAACGCTTGAGGGGACCATTCATTTCCGTCTCATCGTATAAAACCCGTTCACTAGTTGGAATACCCGGTTGTCCGGCGAATGGATGGCGAACCTCGAGGGTCCCGCAACTTCCGCATTGATCTTGTGTTGGCTCGGCCATTCTGTCCTCCAGTCCGGTTCGTCCCATTACGGGAATAGAACCTGCGGACGATAGAGTGACAGTATCCGCTGGCGATATCTGTCTCAATGCGGACAAGACATTTTCTGTCGGTCGATGTGCCGGCCGTCCAGACCGGGTTACACTACTGCGTTTGTGCTGCGGAGTCCCAAGAGGGGAGAATATGAAGACATTTGAAGTTTCATTTCGCTATCAAGATCGTGAGAATAGTTCCGAGGGAACGACCGTCAAGCTGGATGCGTCGAGCCTGCCCGGCGCAATAGCCAAGGCTACACGCGAATTCGTCAAGGGATTGGACCGGAAACAGAGGTTCGACATGAACAAGCACGGTTTGGAAATCAGGGCCGTCGCTGTTAACAGCGGTAGCACGGCAAAGGAAAGCGGCGAGGCGGCAGAGCCAGCCCGTCAAACGAAATGATGCGCATTTGATTGGAAGACGAATTCTTAAACTGCACCGCCAGCTCGGATTCTATGCGCGAGGGGCGTCTTCTCGAACCTACTCTGGAGAAATTTCGTCCTTTAACGCATGAAGCACAAGCAGGGCACCCTGAATTTGCTTACGTTCGGCGTCGTCAACGCCAGCGTCTGAACGATTATGCCGGCGTAGACCCGACATCCATCGCACACTGGAAAGGAACCTAATGTTAAGAACTGCACCAATCCGTGCTTACATCCCCGCGTCCAATGTCGTGCGGGCGAGAGAATTCTATGAGGCGATCATCGGCCTTGAAGCTAAGGAGGTCTATGCGGGGGGAGTGATTTATGAATGCGGAGGCAGCGAAGTGTTCCTTTACCCGACGAACAACGCTGGCACATCGAAGGCCAGTCAGGCGTTTTGGCGCGTAGAGGACGTAGAAGCGGAGGTGGCCGAACTAAAAGCGCGGGGCGTGAAGTTTGAAGAGTACGACATGCCAGGAGTGAAAATGAAAAACAGCATCGCGATCGGCGGCGGAGCGAAAACGGCCTGGTTCAAGGACACGGAGGGAAACATTCTGGCCATCAGCCAGCGCGTGTAAGGCAAGGACATGGCCGGTAATCCTCCTAATCACGAGTTATCGCGCCCTTGCAGTCGCTGGGAACGCAGGGGTGGCTGAGTTTCGTAACTTCCCGCAATAGGCCAAGGTTTGTCAGGCCACGCTTTGTGTACTTTTTCATGGCTCCCCCCTGAGTGAATTCTGGTTCTCCAGCACCTTGTCAAAGACTGGCGAGATGCCCAATCGCCTTTTGACGGCAACTGCGTTGGCAATCGGGTCGTAAGAAGAACGGGATGCTCGTTGATAAGCTCCTCTTACTGCGTGGCCATTTTGGCCAATCCTAGTACTGAGATGGCGAAACTCAATGTCCAGCGGAAGCGGATTTCCGCTACTACGCAAGTCTTTGGCTCGGTCCGTTAGCATTTTGGGAAATTGAGGAAAAGTGCAGAGACGTGCCATGGCGGCGATTGCGATTGTGATCGATAGGAGGACGGTTATCTCCTATCCTGTCAAAACGTGTCCGGGTTGCGAGACGAGAGCTAGGCCGCCCCCGCTTCGATGACTGCGGTCCAAGTTCCAGCTTGCAAGATCCGTTTCAAAGGCAATCCCGCGGCTTGGAAAACGGCTTCCCACTCCACGCGTGTGCGCTCGCGCCCCGTGGTCATGACCATCATCTCGATGTCGCAATCNNCAGGAGCCGCCGATTGGATGTTCTTCAGAATGGCCACGGATTCTTCGTCTGACCAATCGTGCAGCACGTTCATCAGCATGTAGGCGTCGCAGGGCGGAATCCGGTCTTCGAAGAAACTGCCGCCGACGTAGGTAATCCGGGAATGGGCCGACGCCCTGGCCTGATCAATGACTTCCGGAAGATCGAACACGACACCTTTTGTTGCGGGCGCCGTTTCAAGCACAGCTTCCAGGAGATGGCCGAGGCCGCCGCCGATGTCGCCAATGGTCTTGAACCTCCCGAAGTCATAGGCCGCGAGCACGTGGCTGATCTGCGCGGAGGATTTGCCGACCATTGCACCCGCGAATACCCGAGCCTCGTCGCGGTGCGCGCCGAGGTAACCGAAGAGGCTGCCCTTTACGACTCCCTCGATCGCGGGTCGGCCGGTTCGGAGGGTGCTGCCGAGCTCGCGGTAGGCGTCCCAGTGCATGGGCAGCCCGTCCATCATGGCGCGAAGGCGCATCGAGCCGTCAACGTCGGTCCGCAAGAGTCGCGACGCGGCATTATGCGAAAAGCGGCCGCCTTTCAGCTCGAAGACGCCGCGATTGACGAGCGCCCTGAGGATACGATGAAGTGGCTTGGCGTTGACCCCGATATTCGCGGCGAGCTGGGCCGCCGTCTGCGGCTCGTTATCCAGAAAATCGGCGACCCCGAGCTCCGCCGCAACGTGCAGACAGCGCGAGGCCCAATAGACGGTCGAAAGGAACAATAATGTCTCGCTTGGATTGATCTCGCTCATCGCCGCTATCCCTCTGAGAAAACCTTCATGATCAAGAAAATGAGATGCCAATGGGGAATTCGAGTGGAGCTTATCAACAGGTTTCACGCTTTACAATCACCGAACCTTGCCGCGCAGCCCTAGGCAGTTTCGCTCTAACCTATCTCCTATCCCCTAAAACGTCCTCTGGGCATATGCCTGATTAACGCTGCGAGTTCAGAGGGTCGGCGCAACACCATTTAATCAGTTGATCCGACAATACTCTCCCGAGAGAACCGATCTGTCGGGCTGTAGTCAACCAGAACCTCGCCAGGGCAGTGTTCCGTTCGATTCAACCCTTGCGAACGACTATAGCCTTTGAGAGTCGTGCTACTACGCTCTGCGCTTAGTGTTGCGTCGACCCATTGATACCGCCCGACTTATCAGGCGTTGGCCAAATTGTTCAAAAGGTGACGTATACCGCTGATTCATCTTGACGATCTATTCAGCACGCCCATACTCGGATGAGATGCAGGCGCTGGATAGGCTCCCCAAGATCGCTTCCCAAGTCTAGTTGCGCTCGCACCGAAACCTCAGGATGTTTAGTTGCGATGGAGCTTTTACGGACAAACCTTTCAGCGCAACAGCCATCGCGAGTGACAGGTCCGATCCGAGGCCCCGGTTCAAATCGTTAGCGTGAAGGAACAGAATGATCACTGCGCAACCCACTCTCGATGAGGCCCTTCGCGTCGAGGCGCTCCGGCAATATGCGGTCCTCGATACTTTACCCGAGCAGGCGCTGGATGATCTCACCGCACTCGCGGCTCAGATTTGCGGAGCACCGATCGCCCTGATCTCCCTAGTTGACGAGCACCGGCAGTGGTTCAAGGCGAGATTCGGCTGGGCGATGGCGGAAACCCCTCGCGATATTTCCTTCTGCGGTCACGCGCTGCATGAACGGGATCTATTTATCGTGCCGGATGCCACGCGGGACAAACGCTTCGCGCAGAATCCGATGGTTACGGGCCAGCCACGAATCCGCTTTTATGCCGGCGCGCCCCTGGTCAACTCCGAAGGCGCCGCGCTCGGCACGCTGTGCGTGATCGACCATGTGCCGCGCACGCTAACGCTAGAGCAGGAGCGGGCATTGCGGGTGCTCGCCCGGCAAGTGATGACGCATCTCGAGTTGCGCCGCCACACCCGCGAGTTGGTCGAGAGCGAAGAAAAGTTCCGCCTCCTGGCGGAAAATATCACCGATGTTTTCTGGATCACTTCGATTGATCTACAAGAAATCTACTACGTCAGCCCCGGCTACGAGCGGATTTGGGGCCGTTCGACGGAAGAACTGTACGCCAATCCGCGTCAGTGGTCCGAGTGCATCGTTCCTGATGACCGAGAGCGCGTCCTCAGCGTCTTCGCCGCTCTGATGGAAAACGAGCCGACTGCGAGTGTGGAGTATAGGATCGCGCGCCCCGACGGCGCAATTCGCTGGGTGCAGGCCCGGGGATTTCAAGTCCGAGATGCTACGGGCCGTTTGGTGCGCCTCACGGGCATCGTCGCCGACATCACGGAACGCAAGCAAATGGAGATAGCGACACGCCATGTGGCGTCGCTTGTCCAATTTTCCGACGATGCCATCATCGGCAAGGATTTGAACAGCATCATAACTAGTTGGAATAAAGGCGCGGAAAGGATTTTCGGCTATAGTGCCGGCGAGATGGAGGGGACTTCCATCATGCGCTTAATCCCAGCCGACCGGCACGGTGAAGAAAGTCAAATTCTGGGAAAAATCAGGTGTGGTGAAAGTGTGGATCATTTTGAAACGGTGCGAAAGACCAAAAGCGGACGGCTGATCGACGTCTCAGTCACGGCATCGCCAATTAAGGACTCCAGCGGCAAGGTCATCGGCGTGTCGAAAGTGGCGCGCGACATCACCGAGCGCAAGCGGGCGGAGGAGGAGCGGCGGGCGAGCGAGGCGCGTTACCGATCACTCTTCGAATATGCGCCGGATGGAATCCTCATCGGCGATCCCGAAAACTACTACATCGACGCCAATTCCACCATGTGCCGGATGCTCGGTTACACCCACGACGAACTCATTGGGCTGCAAGGCACCGACATTGTCGCCCCGAATGTAATCCAAGAAGTTGCGCCGGCATTGAGCGAGATCAAAATCAAGCCCGACTACCGCCGGGAGTGGCAATTGCGGCGCAAGGACGATTCGACCTTCAGCGCAGACGTAATTGCGACCATGATGCCCGACGGCAATCTGTTAGCGGTGATCCGCGACATCACTGAGCGGAAGTCGGCCCAGGAGAAAATCGCGGAGCAGGCGGCCCTCCTGGAAAAGGCGCGTGATGCGATCCTGGTGCGTGATCTTGAAGGCACAATTCTGTTTTGGAACAATGGGGCCGAGCGCATATATGGCTGGACGCGCGAGGAAGCTATCGGCCGAAACATTGGCGAGTTCCTTTACGCCAATCCAGCAAGGTTTGACGAAGCTAATAAGCTCGCCATTAGCCGGGGCGAATGGTACGGCGAACTCCAGCACCTTACCCGAGACAAGCGCGAGATCAGCGTCGAGGCCCGGTGGACGCTTATTCTAGACAATGATGGGCATCCCAAATCGGTGCTCGCCATCAACACCGACATTACGGAGAGAAAGAAGATAGAAGCCCAGTTTATGCGGGCGCAGCGCATGGAGAGCATTGGCACACTGGCCGGGGGCATTGCACATGACCTCAATAACATCCTGGCACCGATTCTGCTGTCCATCGATCTCCTGAAGATCATTTCAGATGAACCTCGGGCCAAGAAAATGCTGGAGACGATCGAGGTAAGCGCCAAACGAGGAGCGGACATCGTCCGTCAAGTCCTCTCGTTCGCACGCGGCCTGGAAGGCCAAAGAATCGAAGTCCAGCCCAAACACCTNNGATCCCACGCAAGTGCACCAAATCCTTCTGAACCTTTGCGTCAATGCCAGGGACGCGATGCCGAGGGGCGGCAGCTTGACGGTCGGCGTTGAAAACTCTGTTCTTGACCAACAGTACGCCGCGATGAATATTGACGCCAGGGCTGGGAATTACGTTATTATCAACGTCACCGATTCGGGGACGGGAATACCACAGGATCATCTCGATAAAATTTTCGAGCCGTTCTTCACGACCAAGGAACTCAATAAAGGCACCGGCCTGGGTTTGTCGGCTGTCATGGCCATTGCAAAAAGCCATGGCGGGTTCGTCAACGTGTATAGCGAACTCGGTAAAGGCACGACTTTCAGGGTGCATCTGCCCGCGATCGAAAGCTCTTCCGAGGAGCGGACGCAACCGTCCGGGAAGGTCAGCTTGCCGCGAGGAAATGGCGAGACCGTTTTGGTGGTCGATGACGAAGCCTCAATTCTCATCATTACGAGCCAGACTTTGCAAGCATTCGGCTACCAAGTCGTGACCGCGACGGATGGAGCGGACGCTGTGGCCATTTACGCTCAACGCAAGAATGAAATTGCTGTCGTTCTCACCGACATGATGATGCCGGTGATGGACGGCGGGGCCACGATTCAGGCGCTGAAACGAATCAATCCGGCGGTGAAAATTATTGCGGCGAGCGGCCTTGCCGCGAATGGTGGCGCGGTCAAAGCGCCGAATGGTGGAATCAAACACTTTCTGACGAAACCCTATACAGCCGAGACCTTGCTCACAACCCTCCGAAAGATCTTGGACGAGGCCTAGGTAGCGTAGGCGCCAGCCCGAGCGATACACGGTGATGGCTTGGTGCCTTGCGTGCGGGCTCAACCTTGCAATTGAATTTAGCTACGCCGTTCGCGGATTCAAGATACTGCCTTCTGTCATTCGTTTGAACTCACCAAGTCTCAAGACCCTGCGGGATTAGCTAAGTCCTGATTAACGCACTATCTCTAACGACGCCGGCCCTAGCAAGGGTTTTTTCTTCGGCTGATCACTGGGTTTGAGCACACGTCTTCGGCGACGCACGAACGGCGTCTTTCTCTGTCGGCCCTGTTCGCCTGTTCACCCGCACTTGCTCAGCCCGTTTTCGGTTCATCGCTTCGGTGTCGCCCACCAACCATCTCTTCGGTAACGAAAGACCATGATGAGTAATTCGCACTCCCCGTAGGGAGGCGGGTAGCCTAATCAATCGGCCGGTGACTCGTCGCAC
>PMUS01000111.1 GCA_003166795.1 Acidobacteriota bacterium
GCGGTTTGTGGCGTCGCGTCCATGTAATGCCCGACACCTTCATATTAACAGGGTGGGTACTGAGTCGAGCGTAGCGCCGGCATCTCGCCGGCTCTTTATTTTCGGTGTGCTCTTGGTTTTCTCTGTGCTCTTTGTGCTTACTCTGTGTCCTCTGTGGTGAGTCCCAGGTTTTTCCGCGCGCTCAAGAAACCTCGAGCAGCACGAGCGACATATCGTCAGTAGGCGCGCCATCGCGCCACGCCGCGACGCGATTCAGGATCGCCTGCTGCATATCGCCGAACGGCAGCAGCGCCGTCTCGCGCACGATTTTTTGCACGCCCTCAGTTCCCAGCATCTCGCCATCGGTATCGAAGACCTCGCTGATTCCGTCGGTGTAAAGCACCACGCGGTCGCCGCGGTTGAGGTCCACTTCGATCGCGGCCTCCGTCGCAACCGCATCGGACAGGCCGCCGAGCACCATGCTGCGCGATTCCAGCAGCCGCGGCTCCTGGCCGGGCGTCACGATCATTGCCGGCGGATGTCCGGCGCCGGCGAAAATCATCCGCCGCCCTCCGATGTCAATCCGCGCGGCCGCGAGCGTAAAGAGAAGCGCGGAGCTGCCCAGGTTTTGCATCACGAAGCGGTTCAGTTCCCGCAGCATCGCGTTGAGCGGCGCGCCGCTGCGCAACTGCGCCATCGTCTCGCTGTAGATGCGGTTGGCGACCAGCGCCGATCCGATGCCGTGGCCCGAAACGTCGCATACCATAAGGTTCAGGTGGCGATCGTCGAGCGGGCTGACCAGGCCGAAGTCGCCGCCGATCGAGCGCACCGGATGAAAATACGCGTCCACGCGCATCCCACCCCATACCAGCGACTCCGGAGCGAGACTTTGCTGCACGCGCGCGGCCAGCAAAAGGTCCTCATCAATTTCGCTCTGCCGCTCTTTCAGCCGCGCGTTGGCCTGGCGCAAATCGGCTTCGGCGCTCTTCTGCTCCGAGATGTCCGTGAACGTGACGACGGAGAATTCGAGGCCGTCCGGGTCTTCGAACATGCGGGCGCTGATAATCACCGGCACGCGGCTACCGTCCTTCTTGGGAAGGACGAACTCGTAGCGGTTCTTGCCCGATACGTTTCCTTTGGCTATTTGGGCCTCAATGAACCCGTACTCCTCCGCGGAGTAAAACTGGGCGCCGGTGTGGCCAACCACTTCGGCGGAAGGAAAACCGAGCAATTCTTCCATGCAGGAGTTGATGAAAAGAATCTTGCGGCAGTCGTCCAGAATCATCACACCCTCGTTGAGCGTTTCGAGGATGTCTTCCATCTGCAGTAGCCAGTCGGGGCGTTCGATGTTCATCGGGTCTCTTTTCAGATGCTGCAGGGTGCGGCGAAGAAGCATCTTATCGAATTCCGGCCTAAGCGCCAAAGCGCCGCCGAGGCTGTAGAATGGAGGCCGCGCGGCGCGCGAATATGAGTGCAAACGGACACCGAAATCCGCCGGGACCGAAGGGCTTGCCGATCATGGGCATGGCGCTGAGTCTCCGCAAGGATCCCCTGGCCGGAATGCGGCAGATGGCCCGCGACTACGGCGACATTGTCCGCTTCGAGGTGATGGGGCAGGAACGCATCCTGCTGAATCGTCCCGACCTGATCAATCAGGTGCTCGTGATCCAGCATGGCAAATTCCATAAGAGCGAGCTGACCAGAAGAATCACCAGGCGGATGCTGGGCCAGGGCCTGCTGATCAGCGAAGGCGAATTCTGGCGGCGGCAGCGGCGCCTGGCACAGCCGGCGTTCCACCGCAGCCGTACCAACGACTACGCCGCCACCATGCTCGAGATCGCGCAGGTCCACATCCGCGACTGGCGCGATGGAGAAGAGCGCAATATCGCGCAGGAAATGACGGGGCTCACGCTCGATATCGCCGTGCGCACGCTCTTTGGCACGACTTTGCCGGGGGAAGCGCGGCAGGTCGGCCACGCGATGACCTTCCTGATGCGCTATTCGTTGCGCCGGCAGCGCTTGCCGTTTCGCATTCCCGAAAAATGGCCCACGCCGGCGAACCGCCGCGCGAATCGAGAGCTCGAGTTCATTGCCTCGCTTGTTTACCGGATTATTTCCGAGCGCCGCGCGGAGGGGGATTCCAGCCAACACAATGATCTCCTCGCCCTGCTGATGGGCGCGATGGACGAAGACGGCAGCCAGATGACGCCGCAACAGCTCCACGACGAGACGATGACGCTGTTTCTCGCCGGCCATGAAACCACGGCGCAGATGCTTGGATGGACCTGGTACGCGCTCAGCCAGAATCCCGCCGTCGAATCGCGCCTGCACGAGGAATTGCACGGCGTGCTGGGCGGCCGGCCGCCCGAAGCGGCGGATTTTCCGCGGCTCCCTTATTTGCAGGCGGTGATGAGCGAAGTCCTGCGGCTGTATCCGCCCGCGTACATTCTGGCGCGCGAGACGGTCGAGCCATGCGAGATCGGCGGCTACCAGCTTCGCGTGGGCTCCACGGTTGTGCTCTCGCAGTGGATCATGCATCGCGATTCACGCTATTACGACGATTCCGAAGCGTTCCGTCCCGAGCGCTGGCTCGATGGGCTGGCGGATCGCTTGCCGCCCGGCGCCTATTTTCCGTTTGGAGACGGCCCGCGCCGCTGCATCGGCCAGGGATTCGCGCTGCTCGAAGCGGCCATCGTGACGGCGACGATCGCGCAGAAATTCAGCTTCCGCATGGTCCCCGGTCATCCCGTCGTGCCGGAGCCGCTGGTAACCCTGCGCCCCCGCCACGGCATCCAGATGACGCTCCACGCACGCGCGTAGTCCCCAATCTGTCCGGACCCGGTGCCTCGCCATCAACGGTCGTTTAGTAGGGGCGCAGCGTGCTGCGCCTGGCGCCGAATCACCACGTCGCAGCCACGAGCGCGATGTGACGGCCGATCCATTTCCGGAAAATGGCGAATCCTAGCCAAGGATGTTTGCCGGGCGTAGCGGTGCTACGCCCCTACGAATTTCCTGACCGACTCCCCGCCGTTCGCGCCGCGAGGTCGTGCGAAATTAATGCACGAATTCGCCCGTTCCGCCGCTCGACCACGGATCATACGTCAGGTAAAAACGCATCCGGTCGCGCGTGGGGGGATGGTCATAGGTCAGCAGGACGTTCAGAGGGCTTGGGTCGGGATACTCGAGGTTCGTTTCGCCCAGCACTTGAAACGCCTGCGCACCCACCTGGGCTGCATCCGGCGTCAGCCCATGCGTCACTTCGATCGAGTATTGATCCGCCTGATGCTCGAAGTAGCGGCTGACGGTGTTCGAAACGGGCGACGCGATGAACGTGATGATGCTCAGCAGCAGAAGCAGAACCGGCAGCGACGCCAGATCATCCACTCCGCGAATCCCCCATGCCGCACCCCGCCGCGCGACTAACCATTCGAGCAACCGAAATCCAAGATAGAACGCGATGAAGAGCCCAGCGAAAGAAATCAACAGTCCCTTGGCTATGTGGTTCAAGACGTAGTGGCCTGTCTCGTGGCCCATGACGGCCACAATTTCCGGCGTGGTCATTTTTGCGACAGTCGTGTCGTACACCACCATGCGCTTCGACGCCCCAAACCCGGTCACGTACGCGTTCAGATCGGTGCCCTTCACTGCTTCGCCCATCAGGAACATTCGTTCCGGCGGAATATTTTCACCGGCGCGCTGCACCATTTGCTCGAGCGCGGCCGTAAGCGCCGGATCTTTCTGCGCCAGCGGCTCGAACTTGTTGAACAGCGGATTGATTATCAGCGGCTGTAAAAAGGTCAGCAGTACCACGAGCGGCAGCGAAACCAGCCAAAAATAGAACCACCACCGCTTCGGACTCCTCCGGATCACAGCGTATAGAATCGCGACCAGAATGATCCCGAGGATGATGCTGATGAGCTCGCCCTTCACCTGATCCCATGCCCACGATCCCCATCCCTGCACCGAGAGCCCGTAGTTGCGCAAGACCGTGTGCGCGTAAATTTCCTGCGGCAACCCAAGAATGTCACTCGTGAGGATCAGCAGCGGCGCAAACACCAGCACTTGCACGAAGCGATTCGATGAAGCGCGTTCCGCCCAGTCGCGGTACTTCGGTGCAAATTTCAGCCGGAGGATCAGCCACAGGACGATCAGTCCATAGATTGTTCCGACCAGTATGAATTCGAGGCGAATCTTGCTCAGGCGCTCCGTTTTCTTGTAAAGCTCCGGCGGGAGCGTGTACGCCGTGACTATTTTCGTCGCCGCTTGCGGCGCAGCGTTCAGCGACGACTGTTGCTCTTGCGCTTGAGGAATCGGCCCGGGCGGCGCTTGCGCGCCGGCGAGCGGCGAATGGAGGCACAACGCAATCGCGCACGCCGCAAGAACGAGCTTCAGCTTTTTCATCTTCCCCCCACTGGTGGATCAGACGTCGCGCGCAAGTATCTGACAATCCGGCCAGGATTGTCATCCTGAGACGCGCGCGCTCGGCCCGCCGAAGGACCTCTCTCCGTCGCCCCACATCCCTCGCCCGGCCCAAAACTCTGGCATAATGCCGCCACTATGACAGCCAGTACCGCAAGCCCGCTTCCGACCGTCAATCGCCAGTTCACATTGGCCGCGCGCCCCGTGGGAATGCCGAAGGAATCCGATTTCCGTCTCGTCGAGGCGCCGATCCCCGCCCTCGCAAACGGACAAATTCTGCTGCGCACGCTTTTTCTCTCGGTTGACCCATACATGCGCGGGCGGATGACCGGCGTCCGCACCTACGCCGATCCCGTTGATATCGGCCAGCTGATGGTAGGCGGCACTGTCGGCAAGGTCGTGCAATCCACGAATCCGCAATTTCGCGCCGGAGATATCTTCGCCGGCTACTGGGGCTGGCAGGAATATGCCGTCTCGGACGGCAAAGGTCTGCAGAAGCTGGACGCGAGCGTCGCTCCCGTATCCACCGCGCTCGGCGTGCTCGGTATGCCGGGAATGACCGCCTATTTCGGCTTGCTCGAGATATGCCAGCCGAAGCCGGGCGAGACGGTCGTCGTTTCCGGCGCAGGGGGAGCCGTCGGATCGCTCGTGGGCCAGATCGCGAAGATCAAGGGATGCCGCGCCGTGGGAATCGCCGGCACCGATGACAAAGTTGCGTGGCTCACCGGCGAAATGGGTTTCGATGCCGCGTTCAATTACAAAACCACGCAGGATTATGTCGCCAAGCTGAAAGAACTTTGTCCCAGCGGCATTGACTGCTATTTCGACAACGTTGGCGGCGCCGTCACCGACGCCGTCCTGCCGGTGCTGAACGTCCGGTCGCGCATCTCCATCTCCGGGCAGATTTCGCAGTACAACGCGACGAAGCCGGAACCCGGCGTGCGGCCGTACATCTATTTGCTCAGCAAGCAATCGCGCGCGGAAGGCTTCATCATCACCCAATTCATGAATCGCTTCCCCGAAGGCATCGCGCAAATGGCGCAGTGGCTCAAGGAAGGCAAACTGAAACACCGCGAGCAAATCGTCGAAGGCTTCGAGAACGCGCCCCGCGCCTTGATCGGCGTACTCAGCGGAGATAACACCGGCAAGATGCTCGTCAAATTCTCCGAGGCCTGATTCCTGCAACTGAGTAACGGACAATCGCCCAGGCAACCGACGGGCGCGATTCACCACGAACCGCGCAGTCCAATCCACGCCAAAGGGCGCCCCACGCTTTGGGTTGCAAGGGTGGGCGGCCCGGTTCATTCAGTGCTCCGCGCCATGCCGCGAAGTACAGTTACCTCTTTGGATGCCGCGCTGGACGCGGATTGCCACGCGTCGTCCGCCGCGACTAATATGGACATGTAGAACGCGCTCTCGACGAGGGAGAAGTAATATGAGAATCGCACGCTGGGCATTCACCGTTTTCTTGATAACGCCGCTGACCGCGCCGCTGAGGACCGCCTCCGCGATGCCTCGGCAGCAGGACGATTCGTTGGCGGCTGCCGCTCGCCGCGCGCAAGATAAGAAGGCGCGGCAGGCGAGTTCCTCCAAGCCAGCCAAGGTTTGGGACAACGACAATCTGCCGGACACGCCCGGAGCCATCAACGTGATCGGGCCGGATCAACCTCCCGCGGACTCGTCCGCAATGCCCGGCAACAATGCCGCCAACCCACCGGCCGTGGACCCGAAGACCGCGGCTGCCAATAGATCTGCCGCGGAGGGCGACCTCGCCTCGGCCAAGAACAAGCTCGCGGACCTGAAGGCCGATCTCGACGTGATGCAGCGCAAATATGAGATGGATCAGTCCAGCTACTACGGCAAGACCAACTACGCCGCCGACAAAGACGGCGCGGCCGCGCTCGCCAGCGAAAAGGCTGACATAGACGACAAGCTGGACGAAGTCGCCACCGCGGAAAAGCAGCTGGCGGAATTGCAATCGAAGGTTGACACCGCTAGTGCCGACAAACCGCCCGCCGCGAAGTAACCCATCACTCCGGTTTCTGTAGGGCCAGCGTCTCGGTGGCGATTTTGACGCGCGCGCTTCCGGAAACGTACCCCTACTAATAGTACATATTTTCCTTGACACACTAGACGCCCCGGCGCACAATCCCGCCAGTTCCAGGGGGCGTTTTCCGTTTCACATGCTTGCCGGCGTTCTTCGCTCGCTTTCCGCCGCAGGCCCATCTGACTGCGAGGCAAAAGGATGCAATATCTGCCCGGCTGGACGGTGCAGTGCTTGACTCCGGAATGTCCCGCGCGTGGCCACTGGCTCCGCGTACAGGGCAGGCCACAGGAAATCTGCAGCAATTGTGGCGCTCCGCTTCACAACGTGCCTCCGCCGCTCGCGCCGCGTTTTCGCATGCGGCCCCGCGCCCTTTCGAGTTATCGCCCGGCGCGGCCTCCGCGCTGAATCTACCGCGGCCCCGCCAACCAAATGGCTAGAGTACCGGCCCGGATCGCCTCTGAACACACCAGGGCGGTTCGGGCATTTTCATTGCCCATTTCATGGCAAGACGCTCGGTTTCGCAATTACAGGATGGAGGGCAAAAAAGGGGGAGCGGCCGGTGGGGGGACCGGCCGCTCGTGGGCATTGGGGGTGATGGAGGTGCAGCAACTCGGGGCACTCGCCCCGAATCCATAGTCATTCTGCCGGTAGTTCGCTGCACGGTCGATAGCCAGCTGGATTCAATCGTGTCAGTACCTTCGTACTTGTCCTCAGATTTCGACGCACCTTCGCCGGCCGCGCCGGTTCCACGCTTTGCGTAGAGACTCCGTTGTTATTGCGTCCAGGTTTTCGCTAGAATGCGGGCCATGCCAGTCCAGCCATTTGAGGTATCCCAGCGCACGGGATCGCTTGCGACCGTGCAAATCATCAGCGTAAAGGGCGCCATCACGTTCGCCACTTCGCCCGCATTCCAGGACGCGATCGCCGCAGCCACGGCGCCGCGCTTGATCATTGACCTCACCGAAGTATCGTCCGTGGATTCGATGGCCGTCGGCACGCTCGTGCGAGCTTTTGTTTCCTGTCACAAAGCCGGCCGCAAACTCGTTCTCGTGGGGCTGAATTACCGCGTGAAAAATATTCTGCAAATCACGGGCGTGGACCCGCTGTTCGAAATTTACGCGAACATCTCGGAAGCGCAAGGCGCGCTGATCTGAACTCCGCTCGAGCGAAGCCGTCGCCGAGCCGCGCTTTTTGCCGCCGGCGCGCGGGATGTACTACGATGAGCGCCCATCAGCGATGCCACTCCCTCGAATTCCGCCGATCCTGATCCGATTTCTGCCGAAGCGCGCGACCTTGTCGCGAACCCCGCCGCAAGCCTCGCGCAAGAAGCGCGAGCGCCAACGAAACCCAGCTCAAGTCCGCGCCACGGGCGCAAGCCTCCAGCCGCATCCCGAAAATCCAAATTCGGGCGCGCTGCTGCCCTTGAAGGACGCCGCGGCGGCGCCCGGCCTTTGGCCCCTTGCCGCCATCTGCGCGACCGCCTGCCTGGGGCTTTTGATCATGGAGTTCGGCGGGAGCGAACAAACATATTCGTCTTTTTTTCCGCCGCCGATTCACAGCTTCGATCCCTACTGGGTGCTGCGCGTCAAGGCCTGGTGGGTTGGCTCGATCCTGATCGGTTTTGTCGCGCTGCCCGCGCTGCTGATGGCTGTCCTGCCCGGCAAGCGTCTCCGCGATTGCAATCTCGGCTTCCGCGGACTCCGCGAACATTTCTGGATTTACGTGGGCCTGTACGGCGCGGTGCTGCCCGTGATCTGGATCGTCTCGCTGTCGCCATCCTTCTACACGTTCTATCCAATGTATGGCCAGGCGGGGCGTTCGTGGTTTGACCTGCTGATGTGGGAGGGAATGTACGCGGGGCAATTCGTCGCGCTGGAATTTTTCTTCCGCGGGTTTCTGGTAGGAGGGCTCGGGCGCTACATCGGAATCTTCGCCGTTCCTGTGTCCGTGATGCCTTACATGATGATCCATTTCACCAAGCTGCTGCCGGAAGCCGCCGCGTCAGTCGTCGCCGGATTTATTCTTGGCTACCTCGCGTGGAAGACGAAATCCATCTGGGGCGGCGTGTGCGTCCACTGCGCCGTCGCCGCGACGATGGATCTGCTCGCGCTGGCGCATAAGGGCCAGCTCCCGCGGCTGCACGGGTAAAAAAGTTCGCGCCACTCTGCACATGCCCTTCAACCGGGAGTGACAGATAGTGACCCGGCAGTCGCGGTTGTGTTGTACGCTCAGCTTCCTTGCGTCAGAATCTTCATTACTACGGCACCCATGAAAATCTGGCTCATCGCCCTCAGTCTACTTATCGCGGTCAGCTTCCCTAATGAGTTCTCTGCGCAAACTTCGGCAGCCCAAACATCCATCGTCTGCGGTGAGGCGGCCCTTCCCGCTCCGGTCAATGAATTACTGAGAGTCAAATTCGCCGGATGGAGACCACAGCAGCTTTCGGACTTATATGTGGACGACCAGAGGCTATGGACCGATTCGCACCCGAAGGAATGCCCTGGCATCGCTATCGGATATTTTGAGAGCGCGGACAGCCTCTCGTATGCGGTTCTGCTTTTGCCGAAGTCGGCAGAACAGAGCGGATACAAAATTCTTGTATTCAGCAGAGGGCTGAACGCCGACGCTTACACATGGAGATTGCTGGAACACGGCGAAGGGAAAGACAGCTTCGCCCCAGTTATTTACAGCATTCCGCCGGGGAAATACAAAGGCTTCGACGAGACGAAGTCAGTTCACACTAAGCTGGACAGTGTTGGCGTCGAGTGGATAGAGAAAAGTGCCTTCATCGACTACTGGTGGGAAGGCCGTTACCACAAGATTTGGACATCCGACTGAACTGGCGCCAAATCTCGCCGTGGGGCCGCACTGTCCTTTGCCGCGCGGGCGGTGAATGTACTACGATAAGCGCCCGCCGATGAGCGACTCCACGTCTCCGAAATCCAGCGATCCGACGAGCGACATGCTCTGGGGATTCTGGTACCCCGCGCTGCGAAGCGATCAATTGCGCGGACGCAAACTCGAGCGCGCCATGTTGCTCGAAGTCCCGCTCGTCCTCGGGCGCGACTCCACCGGAAAGCCGTTTGCGCTGCGCGACGTCTGCCCGCACCGCGCGTTTCCTCTTTCGTTCGGCCGCTTCGACGGCGCCTCGGTCGAGTGCGCCTATCACGGCTGGCAATTCGACGCGCACACCGGCCAGTGCCGCCACATTCCTTCGCTCACATCGGATTCGAAACTCAAGTGCGACCGCATCTTTGCCGGCAGCTTTCCCTGCGAGGAACGCGACGGCTATATCTGGGCGTTCATGGCGAATCCCGAAGGGAGGGCGGTCACGGAGGCGGAACAGGCCAGAGCTGGCGATCCCAGGGCTAAAGCCCCGGAAAGAGGAGAGCGGGCTTCCGTGGGGTTGAAGCCCCACGCTTTCACCATACCACCAGCGCCGGAGCTGCCGACATTCAGCAAGCACTTCAAAATCGCGAGGCTCTCGGCCGATCTGCCGTGCAGCGTGGATCACGGCATCATTGGATTGATGGATCCCGCGCACGGGCCGTTCGTTCATCAGGCCTGGTGGTGGCGCAGCCGGCGAAGCATCCGCGAGAAAGCCAAGCAATTCGAGCCGATTCCCAACGGTTTCCGCATGAGCTCGCACGCGCCCTCCGCCAATAGCGCGCCCTACAAACTCCTGAAGCTCATCACCGGCGAGCCCGCCACAACCACGATTGATTTCGTGCTGCCCGACCAGCGCTTCGAGCAGATTCGTGCGGGCCGCTACTGGCTCTCGAGCCGCACGACCGTCACTCCCGTTCGCCGCGATCTCTGCCGGCTCGATTTCGTCGCCGCGTGGAATATCCTTCCGTGGTTTCCCATCGTCTCGTTCATCATTCACGTGCTCGGGCCGCGTTTCATCCGCCAGGATACCGAAGTGATCGAGAAGCAGGCGCTCGGCCTGAAATACGAAGATCGCATGATGCTGGTGGACGACGCCGACCGCCAGGCGCGCTGGTATTTTGAATTGAAGGCCGCGCATCTGGAATCGCAGCGCACCGGCGAGCCGATGCGCCATCCCGTTTCCGGTCCCGTCACTCTCCGCTGGCGCTCGTAGCGCTTTGAGCCGGTTCCGCTGCGCATGTCATTCCGAGGAGCGAAGCGACAAGGAATCTCTCTTCGCGTCGCCGCCTGGCGATGCTTTCACACGAAGAGAGATCCCTCGCTTCGCTCGGCGAACGTGCTTGGCAAACCCTCGCCGTCTACCCGAGCTTTCGCTTTCTCTTGCCCTGCACCAATCTTGTCCCTTCGTCCAGTTGTTTGCCCCCACGCCGTTGGAGCATAGTTTTGCAGCCGTTTTCGGCGCTTCTTTCTGTCTCGTTACATGGGAGGATTGCCGTGCTTCGGTCACTTCTAATCATCCTTGCACTTGCGTCGGCCCTGCCTGCTTCGGCGTCGGATATTGGCGCCGTGAAATGCGCGGTGAATCAAGACCGCGTCTGGGTTTACGAATCGCTCAACAGCTTTGACGTGGAAACCAGGCTGAAGTGCGGCGAGACCGTCGAAATTCTCTCGCGTGTGAAGGGCTACGTGAAGATACGCACCGCGAGCGGCGTGGAAGGTTACGTTCCCGACGCCGTATTTCCGGATTTGCCCGCGCTCCCTCCGGATGACGCCGATAAGCCGATGGCGAGCATGGCCGCGCGGCCCGCAGCGACCGCTGTCGCGCATCCGACAGTAGCAGCGCAGCCAGCTGCAGCGTCTCGGGCTGTGGCGTCAACCGTAGCGCCGCCTGCTCCGTCAATCGCCGCGGCGCCGGTCGTGGCATCGAAACCTGCGCCGCCACCCGCGAATTCCGCCGTGGTGTCATCCAATTCGCCAGTCGCAGTGAACGTGAAACCGGCATCGGCAGTCGCAAGCCCCGCAACCTCTCGGTCGCGCGACAAGGCGAGCGCGCCCACGGTGGTCGCGGAACCGGCTGCGCCCAAGAAGGCGCCGGCGAAGGCCGCTTCTACTACACAAACCGCGAAGGCAACGGTCACAACTCCCGCGCCGCAACCGTCCGCATCAGCCACGGCGGTCGTCCCGGCAAAGGCGGTTGTCGCGCCGGTCAGCGCCAAAATGATGGACACGTCCGCGGACGCATCACCTTCGCGCGATATCTCGATCGCGCAGCCGCAGCCCTCGTCCGCTGATCTGGAGGATTACCCCGACGCGAAACCCGACAATGAAAGCGCGGATCCGGCCTGCCACGTATTTTTCTCCGCGTATGGTCTCGCCCCAGCCCAGTACAAGTGGCTGGTCGAAAATCGCCGCAAGCAATACTCGGAAATTTGCCCCGCTCCCGATCTCGCCCGCGTGGACTACGTAATCCTGTTCGCGCACGATTCCGACACTTACAATTCAGCCATGCCCGCGACGGTTCATACCGACCGCAATGGGTTTTCGGATTTTAGTCCCATGACCACGGTGGACACGGCGCTTCAGTCCGTCTCGGACCTGGACAAGGCCCGCTACGAATTTGTCTGGGTATTCCACACGAAGCGCGGCACGTTTGATCCCAGCAGGTTTTCCGCGCGGCGGCGCCCGCAATTCACCACGGATGCGAAGGGCTCGCACGCCTCGGCCCGCGCCGTCGAAGACGCGTTCCATTTCATCGAGGGACAGGGCACCCCCGATCGCTAGCGCCTGTGCTGGCTTTCGCGCCTAATTCGTTATCCCGCTCAAAAACGGATAATGCTCCGCGGCGGCCATGAAGAAAAGCATCGGCAGCGACATCCAGAATCCCGTGCGCGACGCCAGAAACGCCCAGCGCGCAAAATACGCGGCTTCGGGCGGCATCGCCGTGCCCTGCTCCCCGCTGGCTCGCGTCCACGCGATCAGCCGCTTCTGCGCGCGCCAGATAATTCCCCACGCATTCAGCAGCATCAGCAATCCCATTCCTCCGCCCACGCTGATAGCCAGGTGGCTGTTGGACGATTGCGAATTCGCATTCAGCACCAGCACAATCCCCGACGCTGCCACGGCAATCGCAGCAATCGCGATCGCGCGCACCCAGGCGCTGTCGAGAATCCCCTTGTGCGGCAACTGGAACGGATAAATCAGCGCAAACGCAACTATCCACACCAGCAGCCACCAGCCCATCCAGTGCCACGCGAGCGCCGGGTCTCCCGCATTGTGCGCGTCCGCGGATAAAATCATCCAGAAGTAGCGCAGTCCGGCGATCACCGTGACCAGCGCGGACCACCGGAACCACCACATCGCCCGCGACATCAGCGCCGGAAAAATCTTCGCGCGCACCGCCGGCTCCAGCCCCTTCAGCGTGGGCGTGCCCACCAAGTTGAAAAAATAAAGCAGGCCGATCCAGATGATGCCGGCCACAAAGTGCATCCAGCGCAGCGCGATCTGTTCCGTCGCGACCGCGCTCTGCGGAAAGTTGATCTGCACGTCACCGATCAGAAGCACAGCCAACAGAATCCAGGGAGACATTCGGTACCTCCAGCCACCAAGCGCGGTTTTTGCGACGCCGGCGTCACGCCACTCTCTTACGGCAGCGCCACTCCCGCGCAAAAGGCTCCGACCGGAGAGGATGTCAACAGCGCCAGCCGATGTCAACAATGCGCAACGGTCCACCGTTCTTTAGGGGGTCGGGGCTTCAGCTCCGACATAAACCGCCCAGGATGAGAGGGGCTTTAGCCCCTGAGGGAAATTTTAATCGGCGCGTTTGCGGGTTTCCGGGAAAACGCCAGCGAGACGCTGGCGCTACGAAGGCAACGGCGGGACGGCGAGGATGGGGGCTTGCGATTAACGCTGGGCCGCGAGTGCGGCGATCAGCGCGCTGGCCTGCGGCGTTCCCAGCCCGGTGACGTAGTCATATCCGACGGAGGCGGTGCAAATGACGCCGCACGCGCCGTTGGCGCCCTGCGTGACCGGCCGAAAGTCGGCGTTCAGCCCCGTCTTCGCGATTGTGTAAAGCGTGGTATCCGTGCTGGAGAGATTCGATTTGCGCGCCGCAGCTCGCGTCGAGTTGGCGATGGCAATCAGCGCGGCCCATTGCGGCGTGCCGGCGCTCGTTCCGCCCACCTGAAACCATCCGGCGTAGCCGCTGATCCCTATCGAGTCGTAGACCGCGTAGCCGGTGGCGGGATTCGCGTTGTACGAAACATCGGGACTCCCGCGGTAGCCGCGCGAATCATCCGGTATTCCGAACTGCGCCTGAAACGAAGGCTCGCGCTCGTACGCGCTCAATCCGCCGCCGCTACCGTTCCATCCCGCTTCGCTCTGATAGCTTCCGCTGGTGCTGAGATACAGCGACGTTCCGCCGATTCCGATCACATCCGGCGACGCCGCGGGGTATGCCACGCCGCTCCCGGCATCGCCCGAGGCTGCCACATAGGTCACGCCGTTCGAGACGAAATTCTTGTCCATGCTCGTCTCGCCTGAAAATTCGCCTACCGTCCAGCTCATGGATACGCACGACGCGCCATCGCGCACCGCGACAGTTACGCCGTTGACCAGATCGCCGAGGCTATTGCTCGGCGCTTCGACCAGAACGATGGTGGCTTTCGGAGCGATCGCGTGCGCCCATTCCACATCGAGTGCGATTTCCACGGCCCAGTTGGCGTTCGCCGCGGGCTTCTTTCCACTCGAATAGACTTTGCGGAAGCAGCCGTTGCTGCTGGTGCAGGCCGGGAGACCGAATTGCGCGCTGAAGACGCCGAGATCGGATTCCGCATTGGCATCGTCGTACGCGTCCACGATTCCAATCGTCTGCCCGGCGCCCTGATTCGTCACCTGGTCGAAGCCATAGGCGTGGCGTACCTGCGCGGGAGCAAACGCAGTGCTCGGAGGGCCGGAGGGAACGCCGGCGGCCGAAGTAAAGTCCGGCGTATAAATTGAATAGTGCGGGCGCATGAAGCTTACGGGGCTTTCGCCGCCTTCGGTAAGGCGCGGCAGATTCGTCATCACATGCTGCGCGTGGAGCGGCTGGCTGAATAGCAGCGCGCCGGACAGGACCATCAAGCTGAGTGCGGACTTGCGGATTCCCTCAGTTCGCATTTCAATTCCCCCCTTGCGGAAGGCCCCTTGCGGTCGGGACCGTGTCACTCGCTTCTTCCAACGAGGATGAGGATAGCCTCCGAAACGGGGTATGCCCTATAGGCCAGGATTCCCAAATAAGTGGTACGAAAGTTCAGTTTGCGGACCTGTCTCTACGAGCAAGGGCCTCGTATAACAATTGTATTATCAATTAGATACGAGGCATTCAATTAGCGCGGAGCCGCGTATGAAATCTACGGCCGGCGAAGCCCGGTTTTGCCCGCGGCAAGCTTCCCGGTGTAGATCGCCATGCCCACGGCTGCGTCCATGCCGGCCTTTTCGAGAGCGTTTACCTCGCGCATGCTGCGAATTCCGCCGGCGGCGGTGATCGGCAGCTTGGTGACGCGCTGAAGCTGCCGGAACCACGCGAGGTTGGTTCCCTTCATCGTGCCTTCGTTATCCACGAACGTGGAAAGGAAGCCGGAACAGAATGGCTCGAGCTCCGGAATCACATCCGCGGGCCGGAGTTTCAGACGCTCCCGCCATCCGCGCACCAGGATCCGGCCGCCCTCCGTATCGAGAGCCACGATCACGCGTTTGCGTCCGACGCGCGAGGCAAGCGCACCCAGAAATTCTCGCGCTACTTCTCCATCACGAAATGCGGCGCTCCCCACGATAATTTTTTCCGCGCCCCACGAAAGAATTCTCTCGGCGCGCGCCAGCGTCCGTATCCCGCCGCCGACGCGCACTTTCCGCTTCCCTCGCTGGCATAGCAGCTTGATCCATCGCGCGTTCGAGCCCTTTCGCATCGCCGCGTCGAGGTCAATCACATGCAGAATCGGATAATCGCGGAACCGGTCGAGCAGGCCGAGGACGTCGTCCACGGCCAACGCCCGCCGCCTGCCGCGCACCAGCTGAACGGCCTTTCCGCCTTGAAGGTCAATGCAGGGAATGATCATCGCTTCTTCGGTCTTGCTTTCGTCCGACTATCGGCTCAGGCGGATCGGCACGCCGCGTTCGGCCAGGAATTTCTTTAGCGCCGAAATGGAACGCGTCTCCTGATGGAAGATCGAAGCGGCCAAGGCGGCGTCGGCGCAGCCGTCCGTGTACACAGAGAGAAAATCCTCAAACGTGCTGGCGCCGCCCGACGCGATCACGGGCACCGGCACTGTCGCCGCGATCTTCGCGGTCAGCTCGCAATCGAATCCGCTACACGTGCCGTCGCGGTCAATTGAAGTCACCAAAATCTCTCCGGCTCCGCGCGACACCGCTTCGGCGGCCCACTCGGCTGCGTCGAGGCCGGTCGCGTCCCGCCCTCCTCGCGTGTACGCTTCCCACGAATCGCCCTTGCGCTTCACGTCGAGTGAAAGCACTACCGCCTGCGCGCCGAATTGCTGCGACAGCTCCGAAATTAATTCCGGCCGCTCGACCGCTGCCGTGTTCACCGTCACTTTGTCCGCGCCGGCGCGCAGCACGGCCCGCCCATCCTCCATTTTTCGGATTCCGCCACCGGCCGTCAGCGGAATATTCAGCTGTTCCGCCACGCGCCGAATCGTCTCGAGAAACGTCGCGCGTCCCTGCACGGACGCGCTGATGTCGAGCACCACGAGTTCGTCCGCGCCTTCGCGGTTATAGCGCGCCCCCAGCTCGGCCGGATCGCCCATGTCGCGTAGCCCCTCGAACTCGATTCCTTTCACCACGCGGCCTGCGTCTACATCGAGGCACGGAATGATTCTGCGAGCGAGCGTCATTGGATGGATTCCACGAAGTTGCGCAGAACCTGCGCTCCGGTTTCTCCGGATTTTTCCGGATGAAATTGCACGCCTCGCAAGTTGCCCCGCTCAATCACCGCCGAAAACGGGAAACCATGATCGCAAGCCGCCACCGTCGGCTCCGCCGAGGCAGGAGCAGCAAAAGAATGCGCGAAATAAAAATAGGCGTCGTCGGGAATGCCGCGAAGCAGCACGCTCGCCTGCGTGCGCCGCACCTGGTTCCAGCCGATATGTGGAGACTTCACGTTCGTCGGCAGCGCGCGAACCTCCTCCGGGAAGAAGCCCAGGCCCTTGTCTCCGGGAGCTTCCTCGCTCGAAGCGAACATCGCTTGAAGTCCCAGGCAGATTCCGAGAATCGGCACGCCCGCCTGAAAAGCGGCGCGCAGCGGCTCCGTAAGATTTCTCTCGCGCAATCCCGCGACAAACGCCGCGAAGTGCCCCACGCCGGGCAGCACGATCGCTTTCGCCGCGCGGAGCTGCCCGGGCTCGACTGCGCGTTCCGTTTCCGCGCCCAGCCCGCGCAACGCGCGCTCGACGGACGGCAAATTCCCGGCGCCGTAATCTACAATCGCGATTTTCACAGCAACCCCTTGGTGGAGGGCAGCACGCGCCGAAGCTGCTTATCGCGCGTGACCGCGAAACGCAGCGCCTTCGCAAAGGCCTTGAAGATGGACTCGACCTGGTGATGCGACGACCGGCCGTACACCAGCTTCAAGTGCACGTTCGCCGCGGCAGCATGCGCGAACGCCCGGAAAAAATCCTCCATCAGCTCGGTCTGAAAATCACCGACCCGCGCCGCCGAAATCTTGAAATTGCAGACACAATACGCGCGCCCGGAAAAATCCAGCGCCGCGGCTGCCAGGCAATCGTCCATCGGCATCAGGAAATAACCGGCGCGCAGGATTCCGCGCTTCGACCCCAGCGCCGTCTTCACGGCTTCGCCCAGCGCGATGCCCACGTCCTCGACGGTGTGGTGCTGGTCCACGTCCAGGTCGCCGCGCGCCGCGAGATCGAGATCCATGCCGCCGTGGCGCGCGATCTGTTCCAGCATGTGATCGAAGAA
>PMUS01000056.1 GCA_003166795.1 Acidobacteriota bacterium
GAGTCGCTGGGCCGGATAAAAGCGGACACCGGCCAGATCGAGCAGGTACTTTTGAATTTGTCCGTGAATGCTTCCGACGCCATGCCGCGAGGCGGCAAGCTCGTGATTGAAACGAAAAACGTGCAAGTATATCCGGAAATGGCAAAGTCCCTCCCGAACGTGGAGCCCGGCTCCTACGTGATGCTCGCGGTAACCGATACGGGTTCTGGCATGGACGCGGAGACGAAAGCGCGTATTTTCGAGCCGTTCTTCACTACCAAGGAGCAGGGAAAAGGAACGGGGCTTGGTTTGGCGACCGTTTACGGCGTAGTCAAACAGAGCGGCGGTTTCATCTGGGTGGATACGACGATCGGCAAAGGAAGCCGTTTCGAAGTGTATCTGCCGCGCGTGGAGCAGAACATTACGTTGTCCCCGACCGAAGAACTGGCGCCGGTGCGCGCTCGCGCGGCGGGAACAGTCCTTCTCGCGGAAGACGAAGAGGCAGTGCGCACGCTGGCCTTCGAATTTCTGACGGCTGCCGGGTATCGCGTGTTTGTGGCGAGCGACGGCCAAAAAGCGTTGGAAATTGCTGAATCGCTCTCCGAGCCGATTCATGTGTTGGTCACCGACGTCGTCATGCCGCAGATGCGCGGGCCGGAACTGGCGAAGCGGCTCAAGAACGCTCACCCCGATCTAAAGGTGGTGTTCATGTCCGGCTACCTGGAGCAAAACGAGGGCGGCGAGGATTTTACGGGAAGCGCCGCGTTTCTACAGAAGCCGTTCTCGAAGGACATCCTGGTGCGCCAGGTCGGCGCGGCTCTGGACGGCGAAGCATCCACGGTTTCCGCACTGCACATCGCGTAAGACTCGAATTCCCTGCCGAAAAAGCCATCCCACGACGACAGGCAGGTGAGAACTGCAAACTCGGAACTGTGGTTGGCGGTTTCTGATGCGCCACCGGGCGTAGCAGTGCTACGCCCCTACGAAGAAAGAACAGAGATGGATGGGCAGCACCGAGCTTTTGCGAATGCAGCTGTTATTGGACGGTGATGTTGACGGTCGCAGTTGTCCGCCCGAAGGCGTTGGTGGCGTAAATGGTGTAGGTGGTGGACTGCGATGGCGTGACAACTACGCTGGTTCCGCGAGTCGCGCCGATATCGGGCGAGACGATCAGATATGACGCGCCCGTGACGGTCCAACTCAGCGTGACGGCGGCGCCCGCCGAAACGGATTGCGAACTGGCCGTGAAACTGGAAATGACCGGCGGGGCGCCAGATGGAATGTTCGCGGCGGTATAGATCGGGTTCATCTCCACGACATCGAAATCCTGGTTGGTGACGCCGTCGAGATTGTGCAGGTCGTCGTTGTCCCAGCGAGCGTCCGGCGCGCCGCTGATGTACATGTTCGAGCCGTTGTCGGCCATGATCATGCCGTATTTCTTCAGCGCTGCGAGAATCACCTGATTCGTCGCGGAATACCCCGAAATATCGAAATTTGCCTTGAGGCGCAGGCGCATGCCCATCGGCGCGGCGTTCGGATTCGTTGAGTTTGCCGCCCAGTGCGAGGCTGGGGGAGTGAATGCAGCGATGCTGGAATTCAGCGTGAATCGGAGCGCGTGGTTGATCGCGCCGGCGGCGACTTCGTCATATCGGGCCAAGCCCGGAAAGATGGGCAGGCCGGCCGCGTCGGCGGAAGTCCACGTGTAGGGACGCTGCTCGTCGGCGGTCAAGTCCCAGACCGCGGCGGAGCCGGCGTTCCACGCCGAGCCGCTCGGAGACGCGTTGTAGAGCTCGTAGAGCCAGCAATTGGAGTTGTCGAGAACGAGCACGTGTTGATCGCCGCTCGGGTTCGGATCGCCTTCGATCGGGGCGTTAAGCGGAATGGGCATGGGGCCAGGATCGCTCTCGTCGCCGTACTCGGTGAAATTGATCGTGACGGGACCTTGCGTTGCGTCAACAACCTCGTACGGAATGCCGATGATCGAGCCGGCATACTCGCCGGAGCCGAAATCGGGATGCAAGCCGATGCCGGCGCCGATGAATGCGATCAGCGCGGCAGAGTTCGGATCAACGGGCGCGCTTGAAATGTCCTGGTTCCACAGATTGTCCGCGGGAAACGGCACGAAGCCGCCGAGGCTGCCTCCCTGGCCTGGCTGCATCACGCTGCACGCAAGCGGCGGAGGAGGCGGTGGCGGAGGCGGTGGATTGCCGCCGCCTGACGAGGTCACTTGCAAGTTCACGGCGCTTGAGACGCTGCTGCCGGGATTGGGATTCATCACGGTGACCGCAATCGTGCCAACCGTGGAGGCGGTGCCGGTCGCCTGAAGCTGCGTCGAAGATGAGAACGTTGTCGTCAGCGCTGAGCCCCCCAGCATCACCTGCGCGCCGCTCACGAAGTTGCTGCCAGTGACCGTAATCGAGATGGCACCCTCGGTGACAGATGTCGGCGAGATCGCGGCGAGCACGGGAACGGGATCCCACAGCGTGACTGCGCTTTGGCCGGATGCGCTCGAACTGGCCATGCTCACAGCCTGAACCGTAACGGTGTTCGGGCTCGGCAAAGTGGCCGGCGCGGTATACACGCCCGTCGAGCTGATCGTGCCTGTAGAAGCTGCGCCGCCCGTGACGCTGTTGACTTGCCAGGTGACGGAGGTATTGGCCGAACCTGTGACCGTCGCGGTGAATGGCTGGGTCAGGCCCGCGCGGACCGTGACTGGATTCGGCGCAACCGTGACCGTGATGCTCGCAGGCGGAGGGGTTGGGGGAGGCGTGCCAGGACTGCCATGATTGCCGGAGGATCCACTGGTCGTACCCGCGCAATCGGCCTGGAATAGCGCGGCGCCAAGCACCAGAAATAGAAGGATTCGTCGCATGATGGGCACGCTCGTGTTGCAGAGAACTATCGCGCAGCGCACCGCAGAGAACTACTGTACGGAAGTACAGAATCGGGCCGGGGTCGCGGGCTCTATTGATTGAGCAGTGGGATGCTCGATGCAGGGGGAGGCGGCGGCAGCGATTTGAGATAGGTGTAGATATCGGCGAGATCCTGATCGGAGACGACTTTCGTGGTGTAGGGCGGCATCTGGCCGGTAGGCGCGCGGACGTAACGGAGAACCGCCGCGAGCGTAATCGCCGGAGGACCTATGCGCGGGCCGGTGCTGGCGCCCGCACCCTGGCGGCCGTGACATTCGTAGCAGCCATAAGCCGCGAAAAGTTTCTTGCCGTTGTCGGCGTTGCCGGTCAGGGTTTCGCTAGCCGAAGGCGGCGGGGCAACGGATTTCAGGAAAGCGTAGATATCCGCGAGCTGCTGGTCGGAGACGGCTCCGGGCGCGAACGGCGGCATCTTCCCCGTGGGCTGGCGAACGTAGGTGATCAGCGCCGGAAGCTCAAACGGCGGCGGAGCGATCTGAATTCCCATGGCTGTGCCCTGTCCCTGCGCGCCGTGGCATGCCACGCAGCCGACGCTGGTGAAGGCGCGCTTGCCATTTGCAGCACTCGCCGCCGCGGTATCAGCCGATTTTGCCGCGGGCGTTTGCGCGTTGACGAGCGGACAAGCGAGCACCAGCGCGAAGGCGCTTGCAAGCACAGTCAGATTGCGCACGGTCCTCTCCTTAGCGCGGCTGCGTCAGCACGTCAATGAGCGCCGGGTCGCCACCCTTGACGATTGCGATCGCGCGGCGAATCGCCGGCGCAAGATCATCCGGATCGCTAATCGGGCCTTCGGCATGCACGCCCATGCCCTGCGCTAACTTTGAATAGTCAATCGGAGGATCGACCAGCACGCTGCCGATGCTGGCGTTGGTGATGCCGCGATTGTGGCGGTCCGCCATCATTTGCACCTGCATCAGCTCTTGATGGTACGCGCGGTTATTGTGCATGACGATCAACAGCGGAATGCGATGGTGCGCCGCGGTCCAAAGTACACCCGGCGCGAACATCAGATCGCCGTCGTTCTGGATGTTGACCGTGAGGCGGCCATGCTTGCGGTTGGCGAGCGCGGCGCCGACGGCGGCAGGCAAGCCGTAGCCGACGCCGTAGCCGCCCTCGCCGCCAATATAGTGGTAGTGCTTGTTGAAATCCCACAAGCGCAGCGGCCAGCGGCTGACGAACTGGCAATTCGACACAAGCGACCAGTCCTCGTCCTTGATCTGCGCCCAAATTTCGGAGGACATGCGCGCGGTGCTGATCGGGGTGGCGTCCCATCCGGAAGCGGCCGTTTCGCGCTGCGCCTGCATCGCCTGCTGATGTGCGGTAGCCAATTTCGCGCCGCGATCCTGGAACGTGCGCTTGCGGTCATCCGTAATCTGGCGCTTCACTGCTTCGATGAGCGACGGCAGCGTGGCTTCGGCGTCCGCGGCGATCGCGATATCAACCGCCGCGTATCGCTGGAAATCCTGATAATTGCTCTTCATGTACAGCTCGTTGGCGGTGATGCTGACGAGCTTCGTGCCGGGCTTCGTGGATGGCCGCACAACCGGATTAAGCTGCCCCCCGACAGAGTTCACGGTGCTCCAGAAATCGGTGAGCTCGAGTCCGGCGATCACGTCGGCATTCGCGATGGCCGCGCCGCCGCGCTCCGTGTGATTCAGCGGATGGCGCGTCGGGAAATTCATGCGGCCGTTGCGGTCAACGACCGGCGCCTGAAGCGTTTCGGCCAGTTCGATCAAGCCCGCGAGTCCCGCGGGTGTCCGTGCGACGCGATCGGTAACCAGCACGGGATTCTCGGCGGCGACCAACAGCCGCGCGATTTCCGCGACTGCTCCGGAATCTCCGACCGGCGGCGACGTCATCGTGAGCTTCGGCACGCTCAAATTCGCGCCGTCGGAAATCGCATACTCTTGCAGCTCATGATCCGCCACGAGGGCGACCGGCATCATCGGCGGCGTGGTGGCAATCTTGTACGCGCGGACTGCCGACTCCGAAAAACCCTGGAGCGAAACTGGTCGGTCGTCCCATTTCACATAATCGCGGATCATCGCCGCGGGATCCTGCGCGCTGTGGGTCCAGTCCACTTGCCCGAAGCGCTCGGCGGCATCGCCAAAGTTTCCGAGGACGATGTATACGGGCACGCGGTCGCAAAAAGCGTCGTAAATCGCCATCGAGGCGTGCTGCAATCCAACCGTGCCGTGAACGCACACGAGCAGTGGCTTGCCTTCGATTTTTGCGTAGCCGTGGCCCATGGCGACCGAGGACTCTTCGTGGCAGCAGGTGATGAATTCCGGCGTGCGATTGCCGCCATAGTTGATGAGCGATTCGTGGAGGCTGCGAAAACTATTGCCGGGATTCGCGCAGAGATATTCGAAATTCAAAGTCTTGAGGACGTCCACCATGAAATCGGAGCCGGGGCGATCCACCGTGACCACTTCGGCTCCCGCGGGCGCATCGGGCTGGGCTTTCAAAAGCGGCGGAGCGCCGGTGGCGCGTGGCTGCTCGGGCGACGCGGCTTTCGCGACGGCGGGATGGACCACCAGCGCAGCCGTGCCCGCGGCTGCGGCTCGCAGAAAATCGCGGCGATTTACGGAATCCTTTTTCGACTTTCGCACGGCGGCACCCCCTGCCTTACGCCGGAGAGATTACTCCGATATGGGATTTTGCGCACCAGTCACTTCGAGGATCGCAGCCCCGTGCGTTGGTCGGCAACCCAGGCGAGAAAACGCTCCATCCGGGCGCGCTCGCGCCACATGAGGGCGAAGAATTGGCCGGCGCTGAGATTGGCAGCCTCGTGCCCGAAGAATGTTTCCATGCGCCACTGGATATAGGGCGATTTCCACGGAGTCAGGCGATGGCCTTTCGAGATAATCCAGTAGTAGCGCAAAGCGTTCAGCATTTGGGCTTTGTCAACCGAGAGCTTACCTGACGAAAAAACGTTGTCGCGAAAGCGTATCATACGCGGTACGGGCTGAATCGTCAGTTTCGCCCCGGGGAGAGGCAAGTGCGTCGCTGGTTGATTGTCATAGCGGTCTTGCTGTCAATCTCAATCGTTGTACTCTGGCAAACTTCCAAAGGGAAAGAGAATCAAACGCTTCAAGGCATTTATCTGATGGCGTTCGAACGATCGGATTTCTACCCAAACGTTGAAGTTTGCCCACCTTCAGGAACGCGCTACTGGCTTGATCCTGCTTCGATTCCCAACCTCCGCGCGCAGTTGGCGACTTTAACTGTGGACCAAGCCCACGCCCTTGCCTATCAGGCCGTTTACCTCAGATTCGTAGGAGATATCTCCAATAGGGGCCAATACGGCCACCTGGGACAGTATTGGCGGGAGGTCCAAGTAAAAAGAATTCTCGAAATCAAGAAAATAGACAGCTGCCAGTAGAGGGCATATCACACGAGTCACGAATCACGAGTCACTAGTCACTGCAGCCGTCGTACCCAGAGGCGCTCGGTGGCAGGCTTACCGAGATGGATGCGCCCGGAGCCGTGGCCCGCGACCGTGAGCGACATCGTCTCGTCGTATTCGCGGTCAAGCACGCGGACGCGTGCCGTCGGACGCAAGTGGCGCTGCTCGAGGAATTCGAGGAACGCGGGATCCTTCTCGTAAACGCGCAAGATTTCGTACGTGTGGCCAACTTCTGTCTCGGAAAGTTTTACAGCGCCATGTTTGCGGCGGAGACGGGACATCCCGCCGAAAAGCGGCACGCCGTGCGGGCAGCGGCTGTCGCGTCCGAACCGCGCGAGGAGAAGACGCGATACTTCGGGAGAGATACCGTGCTCGAGACGTTCCGCCTCTTCGTGCGCGCGCGACCATTCCAGGCCGATAATTTCCGTGAGCAGCTTTTCGGCGAGACGGTGACGCAGGACCAGATGCTGGGCCGCTCCCTTACCCTTTTCGGAAAGTTCGATGCGGCCGCCGCGCCGCACGCGAAGATAGCCGGCCCGGGTCATCCGTTTTAGCGCTGCCGTAACCGCAGGAGGAGTGACGCTGAGATCTTCCGCCAGCCGCGCGCTGATCGGGACTTGCTCTTCCTGGACGATCTCCCAGATCGCTTTGAGGTAGTCTTCCTGCGAAACGCTGGTTTGTTCGCGGCGCATGGCGTTGTGGGAAGTAAGTCTACCTCAACCAGACGCGATTGCTGAATGGGCGGCTGTGGGATGCCAAGCATGAGCGCCGGGCATCCGCCAAGGCGGACTGTGCCCCCGCAACGGCAACTTGCGCTCATTCGCCCGCGCGCGGAGGCCGCGAGGATCGTTACGCGACACTCTCACGCAATTCGCAAAACGACTTTGCCGAATTGCTCGCGGTTTTCGAGGCGTTTGTGGGCATCGGCGGCGCGCTCGAGCGGCATCACGCAGTCAATCACCGGCTTCAGCAATCCGCGCTTGAAAAGCTCGAGCACGGAATAAAGCTCCGACTTGCTCCCCATGAACGAACCCAGAATCGAGAGCTGCCGCGCGAAGAGATAGCCGATATTGATTTTTCCCTCGAAGCCGGTCGTCGCGCCGCAGGTGACCAGCCGCCCCCCGGGCTTGAGGCTGAACACGCTCTGCTCCCACGTAGCCTGCCCGACGTGCTCGAAGACGACATCCACGCCGCGGCCACCGGTGAGTCGTTTCACCTCGCGCGCGAACTCTCCTCCATGCAGCAGAACTTCGTCGGCGCCAAGCTCCTTCGCTCTCGCGAGCTTCGACTCCGACCCGGCCGTGGCGATCACGCGCGCGCCGGTGGCCTTCGCGATCTGAATCGCGGCGCTGCCTACGCCGCTGCCCGCGGCGATCACCAGCACTTCTTCGGACGGGCGAAGCTGCGCGCGCGTAAACAGCATGTGCCACGCCGTGAGGAAAACCAGCGGAATCGCGGCAGCTTCCTCAAACGTGAGGTTGCCGGGAATCGGGATGACGTTGACCGAGGGCGATCGCACAAATTCCGCGTAGCCGCCGGGAACAGTCGAACCGAACAGCGTGTATTCCTTGCAGAAGCTGTCGCGGCCGGCGATGCACTGCTCGCATTGGCCGCAGGAAAGCCCCGGCGCGAGCAAGACCCGGTCGCCCACCTTGACGTTCGACACGCCTTCGCCGATTTTCGCGACTTCACCGGAGATGTCGCTGCCCGGAATATGCGGAAGCGGGACCTTCCTGCCGGGAAGTCCCTTGCGAATCCACAGATCGAGGTGATTCAGCGCACATGCGCGAACACGAATCAGAACGTCTCGCGCGCCGATCGCCGGTTCCGGTACGTCGGTATAGCGCAGAACTTCCGGACCGCCGTGCTCGGAGAGAATGACTGCCTTCATGAGAAGTCCTCGCTCGATTGAAACGCGGGCTAAATTAGCACCGCGCCCGGGCGGTGTCCAGCCGACAAGCGGCGAAAATCTGAAGCGCTTACTTCAAGCTCTCGACGAATTCGAGGCGGTTGCCCCAGGGATCTTCGGCGTAGAAACGGCGGGTGTCCGGCAACGCATCATCGTTGACGGTTCTAATGCCGCGAGCGTTCAATGCCTGGCGCAGCTCGTCGAGGTCGACGACGGCGAACGCGGGATGCGCTTTCTTGGCCGGGCGAAATTCGCGTTCAACGCCGATATGAAGCTGCTCGCGTCCGCACCGGAACCAACAGCCGCCCCTCGCGCGCAATACGGGCGGCTTTTCGATTTCCTCCATGCCCAGAATCGAGCCGTAGAATTCCCGCGCGGCGGCCTCGCACCCCACGGGCGCGGCGATCTGGAAATGATCCATCCCGGCGACTAGTGGCTTCACGCCAGCCAGAATATCACAGGGGCAGATCCGCCAAAATCAAGCGCAAAGCGGCGGGAAAACACCAAAGCCGCCGAAGATTGACATGCCGGGCGGGGCAACGTACGCTCAAGAAAACAGCATGGACCTATTCGAAGAGATCGTGCGGATGCGGCGGGCGGGCCAGCGGGGCGCGCTCGCGACGATCGTCCACACCAACGGCTCGATTCCGAGCTACGAAAGCTCGCGAATGCTGGTTCGCGAAGACGGCTCTATTGCCGGAACGATCGGCGGCGGCTGCGTGGAAGCGGACGTGTGGGCGGCGGCGAAAGAAGTGATGCAGATCGAGCAGCCGCGGAAGATGACGTTCAACCTGAATCACGAAGCCGAATATGACGCCGGCCTGATCTGCGGCGGCACGCTCGAGATTTTCGTCGAGCCGATCCTGCCGCAGCCGGTGCTTTATATCTTCGGCGGCGGGCACGTTTCGTCGGCGGTCGCGCGAGCCGCAGGCGCCGTGGGCTTCGGCATTGCCATTGCCGACGACCGCGAGGCGTTTGCCAACGCCGAGCGATTCCCGATGGCGGGCGAACTCTACACCACCTACGAAGACGCTTTCGAGAAGATCAAGCCGAATGCTTCGAGCTACCTCCTGATCGTGACGCGCGGGCACAAGGACGACATGCGCGTGCTGGCGTGGGCCGTGCGAACCGAGGCGCGCTACATCGGCATGATCGGAAGCAAGCGCAAGGTGCTTTCCGTTTACAAGGCGCTGGAACGCGAGGGCTATTCCGCGGAAGAGTTCGAGCGGGTGAATGCGCCCGTGGGTCTCGATATCGGCGCGCTCGCGCCGGAGGAAATTGCCGTCAGCATTACGGCGGAATTGATCGCCGTGCGCCGCAACGCCCGGAACTTGCCGCACAAGTCCGTGAAGCTCGCCCACGCCGCAAACCTTCACAACGACTGACCCGGGTATGGACCTTGCCGCGGTCAAACACGCCAGGCCGCTCGCCGCGCCGATTGATACCAGACCGCTTGCCGCGGTCATACTTTCCGGCGGAGAATCCCGGCGCATGGGCGCTCCCAAGGCGCTGCTTCCCTACCGGGGAAAGACCTTTGTCGAACACTTGCTCGAAGTAACGCGGCACAAGCGCGTCGGCGTGACTCGAATCGTCGTAGGCGCGCATGCCGAAGAGATCCGGGAAAAATTGAGCGCCCACTCCGCGGAGATCGTCGTGAATGCGGACTGGGCGAAGGGGCAGCTCTCTTCAATTCAGGCCGCGATTCGAAGCCTGCCCGCAGGCGCAACGGATGGGATGATTCTCTGCCCCGTGGATCACCCGATCATTTCCTCCGAGCTGATCGCGAGGCTCGTCGAGGAATTTGATTCCAGCGGGAAAGCGATTGTGGTTCCGACCTATCACGGGCGGCGGGGCCATCCCGCGATTTTTCGCGCGAGCCTCTATCAGGAATTGCTGGAGGCATCGTCCGAAGTGGGAGCGAGGCAGGTGGTTTGGGCGCACGCTCCGGATGTCGGCGAAGTTACTACGGAAGAGGAAGGCGTAATGCTCAATATCAACGATTCCGCGACACTAGAGCGCGCGCTCGGTCACGCGGACGCGCATTAGGATGCGCAATTCCCCGCTGGTTTAGAGTTTTCGAACGAGCGCGGCAACCACATCGGTGCAAAGCTGCGCCGCATGAAACGACGCGGGCGGCAGCCCGCCGAGGGCGTCCGATATATGTTCGGGCGTAATGGTACGAGCTTCCGCGGGCGTTTTGCCGCTCAGGAGATCGGTCAGCACGGAACTCGACGCAATTGCCGCAACGCAACCTTGCGTCTTGAAGCGCGCCGCGGCGATGCGGCCGGATTCAAGCCGAACAGCGAGGCGCAGCACATCACCGCAGACAGGATTCGTCACTTCCACAGTCGCGGTGGCGTCGGGAAGATCGCCCGCGTTATGGGGGTTGCGGAAATGGTCGAGGACGGCGTCGCTGAACATCGGCGACAGTATAAAGCAGAGTGGCCAACACTCAAGGTTCGGGTAGCACGCTGGCGGCTCGCGAAATGTCCCGTTTTGCACACTGCACAGCCCTTCGCTTTTCCTTTGAATCGTGTTGACACAAAGAGGCTTACGGAGATACCTTTGTGGTCCTAGCCTATGCTTCTCGTAAGGGCGCGAGAGGCATCGTTAAATTCGCCTACATATCTTTCAGGAGAGACTACAGATGCGACGACTCGGATACCTTTTCACCCTTGCGATAGCCATCGCGCTGGTTGCGACCTCCGGCTTCGCCCAGGATGGGAAGCTGAAGATCAAGGTTACGCCGAAGCAGGCGTACGTGTTCGTGGATGGAAACGCCATCCGCGAAGGAAGCCATGACATTTCCCTCAGCCCGGGCAAACATACTGTGGTCGTGGTCAACTACGGCTACAAAATCTCCACGCAGGACGTCACGATCGAAGCGGGCAAGTCCACGCCGCTCGAAGTGAAGCTCGACTCTTATGGCGGAACCGTCGCCGGTCCGTTTGGCGATGTGGAACTGAAGGGCGATGAGCGCGCCGCGGTCCTTTCCAACGGCACCACGCCTGGATACTTCGTCGGGCACGTGGACGAATTCAACTTTGACTGGATCTGGCACCAAAACCTTTTGCTGCCTCCTGGAGTGCACCACCTCACCGTTACGCACCATGGCAAGGATGTATGGTCCGGCGATGTGACCGTCGTGGCAAACAAGAAGGTCGTCGTATACATGGCCAAGAACATGCAGAAGACAGTTGACTGGCCCCGCGGCGAGAAACTCAAGGATGTGCCGCGATTCAAGGTCGGAATTGCCAGCGCGCAGATCGCTGTGGCCCCGGTTACGGGAAGCTTCAGTTCCTCGACCGCGAACATCAACTGCGGCCAATCCTCGACTCTGACTTGGCAGACGGCCGAAACCGTGGATGCCAATATCAGTGGAATCGGCACGGTAGCGACGAGCGGCAGCCAATCCGTCTCACCGCACGCGACCACCACCTACGACTTCACATCGGCCGGCCCCGGCGGAAAAGTGACCGGAACGAGCACGGTCAACGTCAATACGACCGTCGTTGCCAGCCTGAACGCGAACCCATCCGAGGTTCACTACCGCAAGATCGGCGATAAGGTCATCACGCAGGATTCCTCGACAGTGACCTGGACGACCTCGAACGCCGACAGCGTGACCGTGGATGGCCAGAAGGTAGACCTGAACGGCAATGAGACCGTGAAGGCCGAGCCGGCGGATTCATCGCAGGTTCCGGACGGCGGAGCGCCACGCACGATTGACGAAACGAAAAACTTCACTCTGAACGCCACGAACGTCTGCGGCGGATCGTCCACGCAAACAGCGGGAATGCACATTACCGGTTCGGTTGAGCCGATTCCGGCAGTCACGCTCCAGAGCGTGTTCTATCCCACAGACTATCCCGACAAGAAGCATCCCCAGATCGGACTCGTCCGCAGCCAGCAACTCGCTCTCGCGACCCTGGCCGGCGGATTCAAGAAGTATCTGGAATACGATCCCGATGCGAAGCTATCGGTCGAAGCCCATGCGGACGATCGCGGCTCGAAGCCCTTTAACCAGGACCTGAGCGAACGCCGCGTCGAGCGGATCAAGCAGTACCTCGTTGACCAGGGCATCTCGGCGGACAAAGTAGAGACCGCGGCCTATGGCAAGGAGCAGCCGCTGGACAAGGCCTCCGTCGGCACACTCGAAAGCACGAACCCCAACGCTCCGCCAAAGGCGAGGCTCAGGGACAAGCGTGCTGATTGGCTGGCGTACAACCGCCGCGCGGATATCGTCCTTCTGCCCTCCGGCAAGAAGTCGGCGCAATTCTTCCCGCACACCGCCGACGACTCGAAGCTGATCTGGCAGATGCCGAAGCCACCGCTCAAGAAGGTCCAAGCGGATCAGTAGCCGATTCTGAACTTAACCAGCGCGCCGGGGAGCGAAGGCTCTCCGGCGCGTTTTTATTTTTGGCAACATAACGAGACGCAACTCTCGCTGGAGTTCAGCCGTGCTTACCGTGGTCGCAGCGCTCATCGAATACGAAGGCAAGCTGCTTGTGTGCCAGCGGCGGCGCGGCTCCAGATTCGAGCTGCTGTGGGAATTTCCCGGCGGCAAGGTCGAGCCCGGCGAGACGCTCGAGGCCGCGCTCGCGCGCGAGCTGCGGGAGGAATTGGGCGTCGTTGCGCGGATCGGGCCTGAATTGCACCGCGTGCAGCATCAATATCGGCAATCGGGCGAACCCTTCGAATTGGTATTCTTCGCGGCCAGCGCTGCGCCAGGCGACGTACAGAATCTGGAGTTCGAGCGAATCGAATGGCGCGAGCCAAAATCGCTGCCGGAGCTGAATTTCCTGGAGGCGGACCGCGATCTGATCGCGAAACTGGCGAGCGGAGAGATTCAACTGCCGCGGATGGGCTAGATCTTCTTCGCGCCGAAAATCCTGCGCACGATCATCGTGACGGGATCGTAGAACTCGTCGACGACGCGCTCCTTCAGCGGAATAATCGCGTTATCGGTGATGTGGATTTCCTCGGGGCAAACTTCGGTGCAGCACTTGGTGATGTTGCAGAGGCCGATGCCCAGCTCTTCCTTCAGCATGCGCGTGCGATCCAGGCCGTCGAGCGGGTGCATCTCAAGCCCCGCCGTGCGGACGAAAAAGCGCGGCCCGCCGAACTGCTCCTTCTTATCGTGGTCGCGCAAGACGTGGCAGACGTCCTGGCACAGAAAGCACTCGATGCACTTGCGGAACTCCTGCACGCGGTCCACGTCGGGCTGGTACATCTTCCATTCGACGCCCGGCCGCGGCTGGAACGGCGGAATTTTCTTGTTCACTTTGTAGTTCCACGAAACGTCGGTGACCAGATCCTTGATCACCGGAAACGCCTTCATCGGAAACACCGTGACGGGCTGATCGGAGGGCAATGAATCCATGCGCGTCTTGCACATCAGCCGGGGTCTGCCGTTTACTTCCGCCGAGCACGAGCCGCATTTCGCAGCCTTGCAATTCCAGCGAACCGCCAGGTCCGGCGACTGGTGCGCCTGTATCGAATGAATGGCGTCGAGCACAACCATGCCTTCGGTGACGGGAACCTTATAGTCCACCGCTTTCCCGCCTTCCCGGTCGCCGCGGAACACCCGCAAGGTTGCGTCTGCCATCTCGAGTCTCCGTCCTTCGCTGCTTCGCTATTGATCTTCGGCCAAAATCTGAGTCAGCTCGGCCGGCATGGGGCCGCGCGGCACTTCGAGCAACGTCATCGCGCCGCTCTTTTTCACGATCACGAGATTCTTTTTCCCCCACGCGTCTTCGGTCTTCGGAAAATCCAGACGGCTGTGCGCGCCGCGGCTTTCCGTGCGTGCCAGCGCGGCGTACGTGCACGCCTCGGAAACCGTAAGCATGCACTGCAGGTCGCGCGACAAATGCCAGCCGGGGTTGAACAGGCGCGATCCTTCGACGCGCACCTTCTTTGCGCGCTCCTTGAGTTTTTCAAGTTCAGCCAGCGCCTGGCGGAGGTCCTCGTCCGTGCGGAAAATTCCGACCAGCCGCTGCATCACATCCTGCAAATCGTGGTGAATGGTGTAGGGATTTTCGCCGTCGGTGCGGTCGAAGGGCGCAAGCACTTGGCGTTCGGCTTCCTCAATCTGCGCGTTGTCGAGCGACGGCGTCGCTGTCTTTTTCGCGTGTTCCGCGGCGGCCAGTCCCGCGCGCCGGCCGAACACAAGCAGATCCGAGAGCGAATTGCCCCCCAGCCGATTCGCGCCGTGCAGCCCGCCCGCCGCTTCTCCGGCGGCAAAAAGCCCCGGCACGGACGATTGTCCGGTTTCCGCGTCCACTCGGATCCCACCCATCACGTAATGGCAGGTCGGCCCGACTTCCATCGGCCCTTTCGTGATATCCACGTCCGCCAGTTCTTTGAACTGGTGATACATGCTGGGCAGCTTGCGCTTTACGTATTCGGCGTCCTTATGCGAAATGTCGAGAAACGCTCCGCCGTGCGGAGTTCCCCGCCCTTCCTTCACTTCGGTGTAGATTGAGCGGGCCACTACGTCGCGCGTGGAAAGTTCCAGGCGCTTCGGATCGTATTTCTCCATGAAGCGTTCGCCATTTTTATTTCTGAGGATGCCGCCTTCTCCGCGCACGGCTTCGGTAACCAGGATTCCCTGCACCCCCGGCGGCCATACCATTCCCGTCGGATGGAATTGCACGAATTCCATGTCGAGCAGCTCGGCGCCGGCCTCGTACGCGAGCGCCATTCCGTCGCCCGTGCACTCCCAGGAATTCGAAGTGACCTTCCACGATTTTCCGATGCCGCCCGTGGCGATCACGATTGACTTCGCCTTGAACGTGACGAAGCGACCTGACTCGCGCCAGTAGCCGAATGCGCCGGAAACCCGGTCGCCGTCGGTCAGCAGCTTCGTGATCGTGCACTCCATGAAGACGTCGAANNCCGGTGCGGTCTCCCACGTGGCAGAGCCGCTTGAATGTGTGGCCGCCGAACGCGCGCTGCAAAATGTCGCCGCTCTCGGTGCGATCGAATAGCGCGCCCCATTGCTCGAGTTCGCGCACGCGGTCCGGCGCTTCCTGCGCGTGGAGCTGCGCCATCCGCCAGTTGTTGAGAAGCTTTCCGCCGCGCATCGTGTCGCGGAAATGCGTGCGCCAGTTATCCGCTTTGTCCACGTTGGCCATGGCCGCGGCTAGTCCGCCCTCGGCCATCACCGTGTGNNGCCTTGCCGAGCAGCGATTTGCACACCACACCGACTTTAGCGCCTTGCGCCAGCGCCTCGAGCGCGGCTCTGAGTCCCGCGCCGCCCGCGCCGATGATCAATACGTCGTGTTCGTGGGTTTCGTATTTGGAAGCGTCGGTCACAGCAGTCGGAAATCCCTGATCACGCCGGCCGAAACGAGCCGGATATACAAATCGGTGAGCGCCACCGAGATCATGCTGATCCAAGCCCAGAAC
>PMUS01000072.1 GCA_003166795.1 Acidobacteriota bacterium
GCGTAGCGGTGCTACGCCCCTACAACCCGCACAAACACCGCAAGCCTCGCAATCCGCCGGCCCCACCTCCGCTCAAACCGAATTCTTTCACGCGACAAACGCCGCGGCCGTCGAAGGCGTCCTCGACGCCATTCAGTCGCAGGTCGAGCGGCTGCTGCCCGATGGCGTCTCGAAATCGGCGCGCAACCGCGTGGTGGGCGAAATCTACCGCGAGCTTGATACGACGCTGCGCTCGAATCGCCAGCTCGCGCAGCAGATGCGCGACGCGTTCCGCTCGGGCGCGCTCGACGCGGACCATCAGCGCGCGCTCGTCTCGCTGGTCACCGGCCGCGCGCGGCAGGCGCTGCCTGGCGTTGCGAAACGCGTCCTCAACGAGTGGACCTCGACGATTGTCGCCGCGAATCAGGATCGCCGCACGCGCCAGCACGCCGCCGAGCGCCGCGTGGACATCGCCGGCTTCGGCGGCACGGGCAGCGACGGCCCGCGCTCGATGACGCCGCGCGAAATTGATTACAGGCGCATGTCCGACGCGGATATTTTGAATTTGTAGCCGCGGGATTGGCCAGAGAGTTGCGGAGGCGCAGAGAAAGATGCGCAACGACACGCGATCGGGCTCGTAGGCGCGCGGTCCGCCGCGGTGGACTACGCCCGGCGCAGATGCTTGGCGTGATGCCGACCATCCATCTGTGCCGCAGATTCTCCTCGCGTTCGTCCGCAGAGGACATCCCGCACGGCAACATCGCGTGACGACGGTAGCCGACCACGCGCGCACGACCGCGCCGTCGCGAATCACGAGTTACGAATCATGAGTCACGCGTGACGACTCACGAGTCACTACTCACTAATCACTGATCACCAATCACCACGCATTTCCTTCCAAGGGGGTTACAAATCCAATGCCACAGATGCAGAACGCGCAATCGGTTGCGCTGCAACTCGAAAAGGTCCGCGACAAACTTCCGCTGCTGTACGAGCGGGACGACATCCTGCTGACCATGATCCAGCAGCGCGGCGACGTGGAACGCGTCAGCTCACGCAACATGCGGCTTCCGCTGCAGATTCGTCCAGGAGGCAAGGCCGGCCTCGCGAATATGGACGGCGGCGATCTCGGGCGCGGTTCGGGAACCACCTACGACGTCGCGCAGGTGACGCCGGTATTTTTCCGGGACGCGGTCGAAATCACCAAGCTCGTCGAATACGCCAGCAACGCGCCCGACAAAGCCATCGAGAACGCTGCCAAGCGCGAAGTGAAAAACGCGATGGTCCAGTTCCGCTCGTTTCTCGACAAGGTGATGCAGACCAACGGCAACGGCGTGCTCGGCACCATCAGCACGATCACCACCAGCGGTCTGCCGTCGGGGGTCGCTGCGCAATTCAATATGGCGAAGCCGCCCGGCGCGCAGCTTTTTTACTACAACCAGACCGTGCAGGTGTACGACCCGACGCTAACCACCAATCGCGGCTCGGCCAACGTGCTTCTCGTGGATCCGTTCAACTCGCTGATCCAGGTGGACGCGCTGCCGACCGGCACATCCGCGAACGACGTGGTCGTTCACGACGGCCTGACCGGCGCGCAACCTACTTCGCTCTTCGGGATCCTCTATCACCAGACGAACGCAACCACCGGCACGTGGCTCAATCTGAACCGAGCGACGTATCCGGTGGAACTCGCCACGCCCAATGTCAACGGCAACAATTCGGCGTTGACTCCTGGCGCGGTGCGGCTCGCGATCAACAAAGTGCGAAAATCCCTCGGCTCGAATCAGGTGAGCAAACTGATTGCTTACACGTCGCTCGAGCAGGAACACCAGTGGGAACAGCTCGGCGTCACGATCTCGCAAATCATCAAGGAAGGAGCGGGCGGGCGCGCGAGCGATCTCGATCTGCTCTTCACCGGCGACAAATCCATGGCGGGCGTGCCCATCAAGTCGAGCATCAACGCGAATCAGTCGCGCGTGGATTTTCTCGATCTGTCGCACTGGGGACGCGCGGTGATGCAGGACATTGATTTCTACGATGTCGGCGGGCAAACCGTGTTCCCGATTTACGGCGCAAGCGGAGGCCTCGCAGCGGCGTACATCTTCTACTTCGTCACCGGATTCCAGGTGTGGAACGACTCGCCGCGCAGTGGCGCGTACATCAACAACCTGGCCATCCCGACGGGGTACTAAAAGGTTTAAGCGTAGCGCCGCGGTCTTCAGCGCGGCATGCCGTGGAAAAGAATGCCGTGCTGACGGCCGCCGCTGCAAGACCACCTCCGGTTTTTCTCGTAGGGGCGTAGCACTGCTACGCCCGGCGCACGTGCTTGGCGAGACATGAACAATCCAGCTCGAAAATTTTGGGCCTTGTCATTCCGAGGAGCAAAGCGACGAGGAACCTCTCTTCGCGTTACCGTCCAGCGATGTTCTCACACGAAGAGAGATCCCTCGCTCCGCTCGGGATGACAGCTCTCGAACCGGCAATTTATTCTCGAGCACGTTTGCCGGGCGTAGCAGTGCTAGGCCCCTACAAACCACCCTGTGTGCGTTGCGTTTGCGATTTGTCGGCGCTTCTGTTGACCCCGCGCATTCCCGGCGATAACATTTCGGGCCTCATCAGGAGAATCAGGGCGCGGAGGCTCGGCAGCATGAAGACTTCATTTGCGGCGGCGATCCTCCCCATTCTTGCGCTGGCGGCGCTGCCGGCTCCGGTGGCGTCGGCGCAGACGACGGCCTTCCAATGCATGGCCACTTCCGCCGCTGCCGGCGGATCGCAGCTCACGATTTACGTCAGCGAGCTGATTCCGATGGACACGAACGAGCGCGCCGCTCTCAACGGCGCGTGGGGCGTGTTCGTCAAAGCCAACTATCACCTCGACACCGTTTCGTCGTCCGTTTGCCAGCCGCTCGGCACGGACTCGGCGATGCAGCAACGCGTCGTTGCCGCGGAAATGAACGCGTGGCAGAAAAAAGGCTTGAACGTCGTGCAGGTGAAATGGATTCCGGGACAAGCCCCGAAGCCCGCCGATTCCGCGCCTGCCGCCACCGCGGCGCCTCCTGCGCCGAGCGCTCCCGAACCCGCGGCCAATCAGGGTCCGCAGCCGCGCGCCTCCTATTGCTACTCGGACGAAAAAAAGCCCACCGTCTATTTCAGCGATGCCTTCGACACGGCCGACTTGCCGTCCAGCGCCGCATGGTCCGCTGCGTTTGCCAAATTCCTCACGCAGAAGTACGCGTACAAGGGGACCGTCACCTGCAAAGACAAAGACACGATCTTCAACGTGCAGGGCATGATCCGAGATCAGAAAGACGCTCTGCAGGGGAAGCAGACGGTTGACACCGATTGGACGTACGAACCGCCCGCGCCCGGCGATTCCGCCCCGGCGAACGCAACGGCGCCTGCCGCGACGCCTGCGCCCGCTCCCGTGAAGACTCACGCGTCGCACTAACGCCGCGCCAGTCACTCTCCGCCTTGACGCGCATGCTCCGCCCGCGACATCATTGCCCCGGCGGAGGCAAACATGCGGAAATTAATCGTGTTCAATAATGTGTCGCTCGATGGTTATTTTGTGGACGCGAACGGCGACATGAGTTGGGCGCATAACACCGCGCCGGACCCCGAGTGGGATGCAGTGATCGCAGGCAATGCAACCGGGGGCGGCGTCCTCGTGTTCGGCAGGATCACCTACGACCTCATGGCCAGCTTCTGGCCCAAGCCGATGGCGGCCAAGAATATGCCCGCGGTGGCCGAAGGGATGAATCGTTCGCAGAAAGTCGTGTTTTCGCGAACGATGGACAAAGCGTCGTGGAACAACACGCGGCTGGTGAAGAGCGACCCCGTGGCGGAAATTCAAAAGATGAAGAACGAGCCCGGCGAGGGCATGTGTGTGCTGGGAAGCGGTAGCATCGTTTCGCAATTGGCGCAGGAAGGCCTAATTGACGGATTCCAGTTCGTGGTGGTCCCCGTTGTGCTGGGCAAGGGGCGCACGATGTTCAGTGGGCTCACGAAGAAACTGGCGATGAAACAGACCGGGGCGCGCGCCTTCGCCAACGGCAACGTGCTGCTGCACTACGAACCGGTCGCGTGAACCAGCAGCCGCCCGCAGCACTGATTTTCGCGACGGCACAAAATAAAAAGGGGCGGCCGAAAGGCCGCCCCTGAGCTGCTGTTTAAGGTTACCGCTCGCTGCTACTTCTTTTCGCCGCCTTTGCCTTCTCCGCCTTTGCCTCCGCCGCCTCCGGCCTTTGGCGCATTCTTTGCGCCGCCGTTCGGGTGCGCATCGGTTCTGGCGTTGTGCTTGTCGTTGTAAATCTTCTGGCTCTCGTGATTCTGCTGATGCTCGATCTGGTTATGCTCCGCACCGGTCAGGTGGCCGCCATTTGCCGCACGGTCGCTGGCCGCTTCGTTGTGGATGTTGGTTTCCTGATGCTCGATGTGCGAAGTTTCACCCGGCGTGAGCTGCCCGGAGTGAACTCCCTGATTGATGCGATTCTGCTGGCGATCCTGGCGCGCATTCACGCCCATGCCCTCCGGGTGAGCCGGAGACCCGTGGTTGACGGAGGCATAATTGCCCTTGTCAACGCGGGCGTAATTTTGATGCGAGACCTGATCGGGAGTGCGCCCGAAATGCTGTTCGTTCATCGCGGCGCGTTCACCGGCGTTTGGAGCGTAATGGACGCCGCCCTCGCCATTGAAGCTGGCTCGGTTGACCTCCGCTCCGGCGTGAATAAAGCTGCGATCCTCGTACACGCCATGGAAGCCGGCGCCCACATGCCACGCTGCGGTGTTGTATCGGAATGCTCCGCCTTCCCACCGACCGCCCCAGAAACCGACGCCGCCGTAGCCGAAGCCGTAATTAATTCCGCCGTAGTATCCGACGTGAGGTCCCCAATAGCCGCCATGCCAGCCGTAAGCGCCGCCCACGAATCCCCAGTAGCCGGGCGTCCAAAGCAAACCTACATGCGGAGGCGCAACCCACAGACCCGGGGTCCAGTAGTAGCCGCCGGTGCCGTAAGCCCAGTAACCGGGCGTCCAAAGAAATCCCTCGGTGGGGCAGGGTGGTTGCTCATACACCGGAATGGCCGGTGGCGCCACGGTGATCGCAACGCCCACGCCAATCTGCGCGTGCGATGCGGCCGGTATGGCCAAGAGTAGGGCAAAGAATACGAGATAACGAGCCTTCAGCAACGTTCTCATGTACGAATTCCTCCGTTTTCTGGCTGCCTCCCCACCGCACCCAAAGCGGTAGGTCGGAAGGCACGCGAATTATGACGAGTATGATACAAAACCAGCCTTCGGCGGACACAAAAGCGGCGCCGCCTTATCCAATTGATTAAACCCGCCGAAGCCGAAAAAGTTTCGCTGGGACGTAGCCGATTGCGGGCCCTGCCTTTCGGCGAACGGTCGCCAGTGTCGCGCGTTCGAACGCCGAAGCGGATGCCCCGGGCAGATGCTTGGCGCGATGTAAACCATCCAGAGCGTTCCGCCATTCGCCTGTCATTCCGAGGAGCGAAGCGACGAGGAATCTCTCTTCGGCCTAGCGTCGGGCGACGCCTTCACACGAAGAGAGATCCCTCGGTTCGCTCGGGATGACAGCTCTCGAATGGGTGCGTGATTCTCAAGCACGTTTGCCGGGCGTAGTCCGCCGCGGCGGACTACGCCCCTACAAAATCGCCCGTCGCTGGTTTCGTCTTGGCGCGGCTGATCTGGCGCGACCGTACAACCCTTCTCTTTTTTTGGACGCGGTTGCGGAGGCGGAAACGCGGCTGGCGTTTATTTTTGCGCGCCGAGCAGGAACGCCCAATCGGGCGCGTACGCGGGCTGGCCATTCGCGTCGCGAGGTGTGATTTCCGCGCCTGACATGCTCATGTGGTACGTGTCGGCGCCGGGCGGCGTTTTGGCCGCCGGGTTGGGCTCGAGCGTGAACGCGCGAATGTGCGCGGGCGGAATGCCGATCACCGCGTACGCCGCCTTCATCGCATCGGCGCGGGTTTCCTTCTGATGATATGCGGCATACCAGCGATCGAGCGGCGTCGCGCTGGGCGACGTCACCCAGGGCGCCCAAACTTTCGTCGCTTCGACGCGGTCCGCCGCTCCCGACAGCACTATCACCCGCGCGACCTTTTCCTTCTTCGCGATGTAAGCGGCGATGCCACCGCCCTGCGAGTGGCCGGCTACAACGATGCGCGCCCAGTTCGGCTGGCCGTTCGCGAGATAGCCGCCCCAGCCGTCGTCGGGATGATGCGCGGCGAGATACTGCAGGAGCTTGACCAGCCGGTTGACGACCGACTCGCCCGGCAAGTCGTCAATTTCTTTCGACGCGCCGTCGCCGAAAATGCGCTTCTCGCGAAAGCGGTCTGAGCACGCCGGGTCGGGATTCGGCCCGCAGATTTGCGGCACCGAATCGCCATTGTCGTAGTCGAGGCCGATCACGCGATAGCCGGCCTTCGCGCCCGACTCGAGGAATGGCCACGAGCCCTTCGGATCCGCCGTCGTGCCCGGGAAAAACACGAGAAGCTCGGCGTTCGCCGCCACGCCGCGATTGAAAAGCGCGTAGTTGGGCCGCAGGAAGCGCTTGAGCTCCGAGTCGGCTTCGTTCGGCGCGACTTGGTAGACTACAGTGTTCGCGTCGTGCGCGTCCTGGATCGTTTGCGCCTGCGAAGTAGTCGTACCGCCGGCGTCTCGCCGGTTCGGCTGGCTTTCTCGCGGCGCATTTTCCTCCGCCGCCGTTGCGTGGGCAACGGGTGCGAAACTTGGCGCGCAGAATCCGAGCGCGGTGCTCATCAGCGCGGCACAGAGAATAAATTGCAAGTTGCGTGATCCGGGGCGTGGTGTGTTCATGGCGGCAAGAGTCTACCGCGAGCGGCGTTTCGAGAGAAGGGAAGAGCGCGACGGCGGACGCATCGTGTCCGTCGCGTGAAAAGTGCGTTATCTGGCCTCGCCGCAGATGCGGGCGTTAACTCGGCTTCGTGAAGATCGGACGGCTGGCCATCCGAAGTTCGTGCGGAGTTGGCTGCTTTTTCTTCGGCTTCTTGGTTTCGCGCTTCTTTGCGTCTTTATTTCCCATGAATTAATTGTGCCACGGAGCGCGATTCTTGGCTAGACCCGCTTCGGCCCTCCGCGCAAGAATTTTCTTCGTGCGGGCGTTCGCCTTAGATGCGTTTTCGAACCGTCACTGGTTTCGTAGAGGCGNNCTGGATCTTCTGTCATTCCGAGGAGCGCAGCGACGAGGAATCTCTCTTCGAGTGGCCGCCCGGCGATGCTTTCACACGAAGAGAGATCCCTCGCTCCGCTCGGGATGACAGCTCGCGGATGGCCCGGATTCCCCAAGCATCTGCGCCGGGCGTCCGCCGCGGCGGACTGCGCCCCTGCAAGACTAGCGGCGATGCCTGCGTCACTCGTCGCAGCCGACTGTGTTGACGCCTTTGCGCTCCGGGCGTAATATTAGCGCTAGTTGGGCGTTCGGCTGCGTCACGACGAACGCGCGGGAGGTCATTATGAATGCTGCGATGAAAATGTCGGTTGCGATGGCGGGCGTGATGTTGGCGCTGGCTCTGAGCGCACCGGCGGTGCGCGCGCAGAACGATCTCGCGGACGTGGACCCCAGTATTGTCGCCCAGCCCGCGCCGCAGATTGTCGCGCCCGATGCCGTGCTCAAAATGATCCAGGACAAAGACCCCAGCATCGCGCTGGTGGACACGCAGCCCGTGGACGGCTTTGCCGAGGGACACATCCCCGGCGCCGTCAATTATCCCTGGGTGATGCGCGTGAAAGTTTTCCCGATCGGCCTGCCGCGCAACAAGACGCTGATCATGTACGGTTCCTGCCCGCACGATACGGAAGACCTGGTGCGGCAGCTCGCGGAGTTTGGCTACTCCAACATCAAGGTGATGGACGGCGGCTGGTACAAATGGGTCGCGCTGAAATATCCCGCGGCAGGGAAGGGCGAGAGCCCGTCGTCACAACCTGCCGTCGCGCAGCTTGCCGCGCCGACCGCTGATGGATCCTCCGCCGCGCCGAGCAAAACCGAAAAGCCTTCCACGCGTTAGAAGCCGCTCTCGACTTCGCGCCTCTGGACTTCGCGGAGCTTCCTCGCAATGCGTCCCAAGCATTTCCGTGAGGTCCCCTTCGAAGAGGCCCACGCCGATCCGCGCGATTCGTCGTTTCGTGCCCGCGCCTTCGATCAGATTAGCAAGGCTGAGGTCCGATTTTTCTCCGGAAGGCGAGAAAGGAGCCGCGACCGTGGAGCGGCGTCTATCGCCTCCCGGAGCGAAATCAGTCCAGACTAACGACTATAAATGGGCAAGCAAATGCTGTACTTGGTGACATCGCGCAGCAAACCAAGATCCGTCAGGCTAGGCTTGATGTACTTTTTCATGAACATCTCCTTTGACGTGAATTTGAGCGAATCGGCCCGTCTTCGCTAGCTTGTCTGAACTCAACCGCCCGCGAAGAGATGGCCCCCCAGCCACCCCGCGAATCACCCGCGAGAAGACGCATCGCCTATCGCCTGGCAACCGCCGTGCCACTTGTTCGGGCTTTCAGTGCGCCAGCAACATACTGATAACTCGCGTGTTGGCTTCTGAGTAACGTCGGTGCGCGCAGCGTCATGGAACTTCGGCCTAAGCAATTGCGCTGTAAAGGAAATCTATTCTCGGGATGTTGCGAGTTGTTGACCGCGAGGACGGGACCGCGGATGCAGAGTACTAGTATGCCCGGCAAACGTCTTTCGCAACGCTGCGCCATTCGACTCCGGTTTCGTTCAGGCGTAGTCCGCGGCGACGGACTACGCCCCTACAAAACCGCTCCTGGTCGCGGCGCTAGCGCGGGAGGATCACGACTTCGTCTTTGGGTATCGCGTCGAGCGTGGCCTTATCAATGTTGAGGTGCGCCGCGACGAGTTCCGGCGGAGTGTGCGTTAGCCATTCCGAAAGCGCTAGATCCTGGTAATAGCTGCTCTTGAACATCTCGAGAAACTTCAGATCGGTGTCGCCGGTGTTCTCCACGTAATGCGGCAGCGTCTTCTGGATGTAGCCGACGTCGCCCGCCTGAAAGTCCATGGTGCGGGCGCGGCCGCCGGTGGCGAATACCGTCATGCGGCCCTGGCCGCTGATGAAGTATTGCCACTCGTCGGCGTTGGGATGCCAGTGCAGCTCNNGGATGAACCGTGACGATGGCCGCGGCAATCGTGGTGGACGCTTTGAAGTTGTTGGAATCCACGATGCGCACCTCGCCGCCCTTCATCCGCTTCGTAACCGGCTGTTCCATGGTTCGAAACGCAAAATCGCGCGCCGACGGCCCGAGCGTTCCCGCCGCCACTCGTTGATCCTCCGCGAGCGGGCCGGGAACATCCGTCTGGAAGATGAATAGCTCTTCCTTGGGCATCTTTTCGAGCGCCTGCTCGCTGACACCGAAATTCTTCGCCAGGACTCCGCGGGGTGTGTGCGCCATCCAGTCCGAGAGAAGGACCGTCGCATATTCCGAAAAGTTGCCGTCGTCGAAGACCAGCAGGAATTCGGCGCCATCCGGATTCAAACCCTGTATCGAGTGGGGAATTCCCGTCGGAAAATACCAGAGATCGCCTTC
>PMUS01000014.1:0-101565 GCA_003166795.1 Acidobacteriota bacterium
CATGGTGTGTCGAGTAATTTGGAGAAAGATTGGCAGGGAGCAGACGCAATGCTGACGCCCGGATGGCCGGAAGTTGGGAAGCACAGAAGGCCGGGCGCAGCGGCAGCGATGGGTTCTTGCCGGCGCCCTCGCTGTACCGTCATTTTTTCCGCCCTTTACTCCTTTTTGATTTTTGATTCTTGCTTCTTATTTTTTGTTTTTGACTGCGGACTTTTTCGAGGCGAATCGGGGCATTCGGACTGCGGTTCGAAGATAGCATTTTGTGGAGCGAGTTTAACCTGTACGGAAGTACGGAAGAAGTTCAGGGTGGTCGCAAGACAGGATTTGCGACGGAGGAACGGAGACATAGAGAAATTACCCCGGCAGGGGCGAAGAGATCCGAGGAAACGACTATCTTCAGCCCTTCGCGGCGCCAGATGGGCTGCACTCGATCTTTCCCCCTTATACCTCTTGATTGGCATATCCAGCCTCGTGAATTCTCTCTCACGTCGGCTGGTACAAGAAAGCCCGGTCAGGTTATGCGGCGGGCCAACGGGCGATGTGGTTTCTTCACCTCCATCTTACGAGTCACTTAAAAAACTGGATAGCTCAAATAGACCTAAGTCGTAGAAGCAAACCACCCGCACGAACGAGCAACATCTTGCGGCTTCACGTCCGGCGGAATTCCGTTTCTGCGAGGTTCTTTATGTTTGCGAGCATCGAATTATCGCCGTCGTTGGAATCCTCGTATCGCTTCTGGCCATTTGCGACGGCTGCGAAATCACCCTGCGTTATTTCGAGTCGCGAAGCCTGATCGCCGCGCTTCTTGAGGTCATAGGTCACGGTCAGATAGTTCGAGGGATCGTCCGCGATTTTCGAGTTGGGATCGATGACGGTGTACACGAGCCGATAAGGCGGTTCCACGGTGACGATATGCCCCGTCACGTAAATGATTCCGTCGGCAGCGCCCCTCCACAGCAGAGCAGAGCCGGATTTCCAATCGGATTCGGCGTTGCACCCAAACATGTATTGTCTTATGAATTCCGAGTCGGTCAGGACCTTCCAAAGAACTTCGACGGGAGCATCCACTTCGACGTTCTTGCGTATCAGTAATTCGGTCACGTTCGATTTTTCTCCAAGGTAAGGGACGCGCTAGAAGAGAACTTCTAGTGCTCGGGGGTTTCGTGCGCGCCGACTGTTTCGTCGGGCACGTCGCCGGTGCGGCCTTTGACGCGGTCGTAGACGCTGTAGTGGCAGGTCGAGCCGAGCGCCTCGTTGTAGTAGGTCGAAACGCCCAGCGCGGTGCGCAGCTCCTCGTTGAAACGGCGCAGGTCGCTCAACTGGGTCACGCGTATGGGCACCTTCTGGCCTTCGTTGGTCAGGAGAAATTTCTGGTAGCCCGCATCCCAAAGCCGCGTGAACTGGCCCTGGAGCATGTTCGAGGGAATGATGGTCATACGGAAACTGCCCTGCGGTTCCTTGCGAAGCTCCGCGCCGCAATTGTATTTCTCGATGCGCACCACGCCGCCCGAGCTACGAACCAGAAATCCCTTGGCTGCAAGGGATTCGACCTGAGGCTGAGTGAAGAGCTTGTCTACGTACCACATGGACGATCAGGATATGAATTTGGCGGGTGGTCTGTAAAGGTAAAAAAGCGCGAAGTGACGATACGTTTGAAATTGGGGGCGGGCAGGACTACCCTTAGGGAGCATGAACAGCCCGCTCCATTTACTGATTATCGGGATCATTGTCGTAGTGCTGTTTGGTGGGCGAAGGATTTATCCCCGGAAGCCGCCTACTCACCCACTTCCTGTCACTAGCCCGGTAGAGAGTGCCCGTACGTCGGTAGCTCCGAAAGAAAAGCCGTGGCAAGCGCTGACCTGGTTTCTGCGTCCTCGGCGTCCGCGTTAGTCTTCGATTCGCGACTAGAATTCCTTCCAATTGCTCTTTCGACTCAAAGCCGATATAACGTGACGCGGCGAGGACACGGCGAATTGCGCCCGGAGCGCCAAGCATGTGCGCCGGGCATGGCATGCCGCGCCCCTCCAAAACTACCAAGCGAACCAGATCGAGGTAGATGGTATTGCGCAAGCCAAGGACTATTGCCGGGCGTAGCAGTGCTACGCCCCTACGAAGAGGAAGCGGAGGCGTAATGAGGACAGCAGGAGTGCGCACACGCGTCGCGCTAGTCATTACCGGCGTTCTACTGGCTGCATGTACTGTGATTTCGAGCGCGGCGGCGCAGGCTGCGCCTGATGGCGCGGCGCTGTTCAAGGAACACTGTTCGATGTGTCACCTGAGCGACGCGGCGAAAGGGAGTGCCGCCCCCACAACAGCCGTGCTGGCGCAAAAGTCCCAGGAAGAAATCCTGCGCGCGCTTGAATCCGGAGCGATGGTCATCTACGGCAATCGCATCTCCAAGGCTGAGCGGCAGGCGGTCGCTGCATTCCTCTCGTCCAACACCTCAACCACCGCAGCTCTGTCTATGGCGAATCTCTGCGCGACAAAGCAGCCGATCACAACCGGTGGAATGCTTCGCCCGGAAAATTGGAATGGCTGGGGCGTCGATGTGGTGAACTCGCGCTATCAGGCGCACACACCCATCCGCGCCGCTAATGTGGCAGGTCTGAAATTGAAATGGGCGTTCGGGATTCCCGATGCAAGCACCGCGTACGGCCAACCGACTGTCGTTGCGGGCCGGGTGTTTTTTGGCTCGGGCGACGGAACGGTCTATGCGCTGAGCGCCGATAGCGGATGCACGATATGGACGTACCGAGCGGACACAACCGTGCGGAGCGCAATTACGGTAGCCGCGGTCGGCGAGAATCGCTACCTGGCTTATTTCGGGGACGGCGAAGCGAATCTGTATGCAGTTGACGCTCAGAATGGAAAACTCGTATGGAAGGTCAAGATTGATTCGCATCGCGCTGCCAGGATTACTGCAGCGCCTCAGCTATATCACAACCGCCTTTATGTGGGCCTCGCGTCGAACGAGGAACTGAGCGGAGGCGATCCTAATTATCCCTGCTGCACATTCCGCGGAAGCGTGGTCGCGGTGGACGCGCTGACCGGAAAGCAGATCTGGAAGGCGTACGCGATTGCCGAAGCGGCCGGGCCATCGAAACCCGGCAGCAGCCATGCAAAGTTCAGTCCCGCAGGTGCGGCGATCTGGGACGCGGTCACGATTGACGCAAAGCTCGGCAGGCTTTATGTGGGAACAGGCGACGCATACGTTGACCCTGCCGCCGATGGCACTGACGCAATCGTTGCGTTCGATCTGGCCACGGGGAAACGGCTGTGGGTCCAGCAGAAAACTCCCGACGACGTCTTCAACTTCGGCTGCATTGATCCGCGTCACTTCAATTGCCCGCCGCGGCCAGGCGAAGATGTGGACTTCGGCTCCTCGCCGATCCTGCAAGATTTAGGCAATGGCCATCGGATTCTGCTGGCCGGTCAAAAGACAGGCGTGATGTACGGACTCGATCCAGACAACGGCGGAGAAGAACTCTGGCAGGCCCGCGTGGGACAAGGAAGCGGCTTGGGAGGAATCGAATGGGGCTCGGCGACGGACGGAACGAACGTTTACGCCGCAAATTCCGATATCTCGACGCTTACATCCTCGGGTGCTGCTCCCCCGCCTCCAGGCGGGCTTGCCGCGATTGATATCCGTACGGGAAAGCTCCTGTGGAAGACGATGCCTCCGAAAACGCCTTGCGAGGGCAAGCCAGGGTGCAGCGGAGGGCAGCTCGCCGCTGTGACCGCGGTTCCCGGCGTGGTGTTCTCCGGCGCGATGGACGGGCACCTGCGCGCGTACTCGGCCGCCGGCGGCAAGATCCTGTGGGACTTCGATACGCAACCTGACTTTCCTACCGTGAATGGCGTCCCCGCCCACGGCGGCTCGATGAGCGGCAGCGGCCCGGTAGTTGCCGGCAACATGTTGTTCGTCGCGTCGGGCTTCACTGTGACGGCGGGCATGGCGGGAAACGTGGTGCTCGCCTTCGAAAGCCAACCGGCGACTGCTGCGACGGCGACCAACTCGCACTGATTGGGCATGCTGCGAGCGGCCGCCTTCGAGCATCCAATGGGTGCCCCGGCGAGGATTGGGCGCCTGAGAAATCCGAAGGGCGCAGCAAGCGTCGCCCCTACAAAATCCGGGCACATCTGCTAAACTGTTCCGAATTAGCAAGGTACGGGAAATTACCGGACATCAGACTGCAAAAATGACGCCATCGAACAAACCGGTCGTATCGCCGGCCCAGCCGGGCTCCGACAGCCGTGTGGGTCAGCACCTGCTGGAGCGCATCGGCAACACGCCGCTTATCAGAATCGAGCGGACCGCATCGGAATTCCCGAACGCGACGATTTGCGCGAAGGCGGAGTGGTTCAATCCGGGCGGCTCGGTGAAGGACCGCGCGGCCTATTCCATGATTCGAGAGGGCGAACGCCGCGGGGATCTGCGTCCGGGCAAGGTGATTCTCGACGCGACCAGCGGAAACACGGGCATCGCCTACGCGATGATCGGGGCGGCGCTGGGCTATCGCGTGAAGCTCTGCTTGCCATCGAGCGCGTCGCCGGAACGCAAACAAATTCTCGCCGCGTACGGAGTCGAAATCGTATCCACTCCTGGCGGTGAGGGCACGGACGGCGCGATTAGGCGCGTTCGTGAAATTTACGAAGCGGACCGCGAGAAGTATTTTTATCCCGATCAATACGGCAATCCGGCGAATCCCGCGGCGCACTATGCCACCACGGCGCCGGAAATCTGGGAACAGACGCACGGCCAGATCACGCATTTCGTCGCCGGGCTCGGCACGAGCGGAACTTTCGTCGGCACCACGCGGCGGCTGAAGGAGCTGAACCCTCAGATTCGCTGCATCAGCTTTCAGCCGGATTCCAGTTTCCACGGCCTGGAGGGGCTGAAGCACATGGCCACGGCGATCGTGCCGCCGATTTACGATGCCACCCTCGCGGATGAAAATATGGAAGTGCTCACCGAAGACGCGCAACGAATTGCGAAGCGGCTGGCGCGCGAGGAAGGACTTCTCGTGGGCGTCAGCGCCGGAGGCGCGCTCTGGGCGTGTCTTGAAATCGCGCGGCGGCTCAAGCGCGACGAACGAGCCGTGATCGTGACGGTGTTCCCCGATTCGGGCGAAAAATATCTGAGCGAGCGATTCTGGAGCGAAGAGTGAGCGCGCCCGCCCTGAAAATACGGGAAGAGATGTTTCGCCGAATCCATGCGCACGGCGTGGAGACCTATCCCCACGAATGCTGCGGCGCCATTCTCGGGCGCGATGGCGAAGGCTCGCGCGAAGTGATTGACCTGCTGCCGCTCGCCAATCGCCGGGACGATTCGCCGCGGAACCGGTTCGAGGTGACCGCCGACGATGTCCGCCTGGCGGAAAAAACGGCGAGAGAGAAGAAACTCGAATTGATCGGGTGGTATCATTCGCATCCCGATGCTCCGGCGCGACCGAGCGAATACGACCGCGATCACGCCTGGCCGTGGTATAGCTACATTATCGTAAGCGTTCAGAAGGGCGAGCCGCGCGATACCACTTCGTGGCGCTTGCACGACGACCGCGCCGCATACGACCCCGAAGAGATCGAAGTCTTGGGGCATCTTTAAGTCAATTCAACGACGACGGGCATCTAATAGCAGGTACACGAGGAGGAAGGCGAATGGCAGTCAAGGTCATCATTCCGACGCCGCTGCGCGCGTATGCGGGCAAGCAGGAAAGCGTCGAGGTGCAGGCAGCGACGGTGGGCGAGGCGCTGGCCGCGTTGACGGGCAAGTTTGCGGAGCTGAAAAAGCACCTTTATTCCGATGACGGGCGCCTGCGCAGCTTTGTGAACGTTTATGTGAATGACGAGGACATCCGCTACCTCCAGAAGGACCAGACAGCCGTCCGCGAGGGCGATACGATCAGCATCGTGCCCTCGATTGCCGGCGGCGCGCGCGACTGAACCGGTTAAGGCAAAGGCTGCAACGGGAGATTTTTTCGATGGCGACGAAAACTGGAATTCCAGCGGGGCCGGCGATGACCAAACCTGGCGTCACGCTTTCCAAAGAAGAAGTGATGCGCTACAGCCGCCACCTGATCATGCCTGAAGTGGGCATGGAGGGGCAGCTCAAGATCAAGCAAGCCAAAGTCCTCTGCATTGGCACAGGCGGATTGGGCGCACCGCTGGGACTCTACCTCGCAGCGGCCGGTGTGGGACGGATCGGATTGGTGGATTTTGATGTGGTGGATACCACGAACTTGCAGCGCCAGGTTCTCTTCGGCACCAGCGACGTGGGCCGGCCCAAGACCGAGGCCGCGGCCGAACGCTTGCGGAATCTGAATCCGGACATACGGATTGATACATTCGAAACACAGCTGACGAGCGCCAACGCGCTCGAATTGTTCAAGGATTACGACATCATCGTGGACGGAACGGATAACTTTCCCACGCGCTATTTGGTAAACGATGCGTGCGTCATTACCGGCAAGCCCAATGTGTATGGTTCTATTTTCCGCTTCGAGGGACAGATCACCGTGTTCGGATACCCGGGCGGCCCTTGCTACCGGTGCCTCTATCCCGAACCGCCGCCGCCTGGACTGGTGCCTTCGTGCGCCGAAGGCGGGGTGCTCGGCGTGCTGCCGGGAATCGTCGGCACGATTCAGGCAGCCGAGACGCTGAAGCTCATCATCGGCAAGGGCGAGCCGCTCATTGGCCGGCTGCTGCTGTTCGATGCGCTGGCGATGAAATTCCGTGAGTTGAAACTGCGCAAGAATCCGGAATGCCCTGTTTGCGGCGAACATCCAACCCTGACCAAGCTGATTGACTACGCCGAGTTTTGCGGAGTTCGCGGCGAGGAGGGTCCAACTACAGTGACCAACGTGCCGGAGATAACTCCGAAGGAGCTGAAGACGCGGCTCGACCGTGGCGACGATATCTACATCCTCGACGTGCGCGAGCCGCACGAGTATCAGATCTGCAACATCAACGGGCATCTGATCCCGCTAGGAGAGCTCTCGAAGCGCGTCCACGAGCTCGACAGCTCGCGCGAGATCGTCGCCCATTGCAAGAGCGGAAAACGCTCGGCGGAAGCGGTCGAGTTTCTGCGCGGCGCGGGCTTCCGTAAGATATCGAGCTTGAAAGGTGGTATTCTCGGCTGGTCCGACGAAGTGGACCCGACGGTGCCGAAGTACTGACGACGCACTGAGCCCGTTCGAGCGACGATTGCCCAGGTTTTGCCGGAGGATTGAATGGCAGCGACGAAGATTACGATCCGCACCGATGGTTCCATACGAGTGGAGGGCGACTTCGAAGTCCTGGACCAGGATGGCAAGGCATTTGGCCTCGCCGGGCGTAACAAGATTGGTCTTTGCCGCTGCGGGCACTCCGAAAACAAGCCGTTCTGCGACGGCGCCCACAAGAAAGTGAACTTCCAGAGTGTGATCCAGGCGTTCGATCTCCCGCCGGTTCCCCCAGCCCCACCAGCCCCCCTTCCCAAGCCCTAGAGCGCGCCCTCCAGGTGAGAATCTCACCGATAGGACGTATTCCCACTTAGCCTGAGACGTCCTGAGACGCCCTGTGTATCCTTTTGCGACGTTACCGGGTACTCGACGGGGAAACTCCTTGAGAACTAGTATAGTTAGTTAGGGGCATCGCCGCTCCGAAACGGCACATGAGTTGCTGTTTCACTGTTTTCTGGGGGCAGTGTGGCGGGTCTGGGCAAATCTTGGGGGCGGTACCGTATCGGCGTGGTCCTGCTCGGGACGATTGCCCTGGCCGGATTCTGCGTGGTTCTGTGGTTCCTTCGCAAGTCTCACTACGTATCCGACCCGCTATTCGATGCCTACCTGGAAATGGCGGGTAGCCTGATTGCCTTCACCTTTGCCGCGAATGCCATGGTGCGATTCCGCGGAACCCATGACCGAATTTCGCTGATTCTGGCTTTCGGGTTTGTCCTGGCGGGGCTGATCGAAGCCGGAAGCAGCATGTCGTTCTATCACGGGATGCTCGTGCCGCCGCCCGGAGGGGCGCAAATCTCGCTGGGGTGGCTCGCGGGGCGAACACTGCTTGGCGTGCTGCTGCTGGCCGCGCTGATCGTTGAGAAGCGGATCCCGGTATCACGCGATCCCGGAAAAGAAATCGCGGGCGTGACGCTTATCGTGGGGGCCGTCGCGTACCTGACCAGCGTCTTTTACTTCATGCTGCCGCGCGCGCCGAAAGTACATCCTGGCGCCTTTGTGCCGCGCGGGTGGGACCTGCTTCCTGCCGTGATTTACATTGTCGCGACGGTGGGATACGGCTGGCGATTGCGGCGTACGACCGCAGCCCTGGACCGGGCGCTCTTCATCGCCGCCGGACTGAACGTCATTTGCCACATCACGATGAGCCAGTCGCAGCGCATGCTCGATGCGCCGTACACCCTCGCGCACGGGCTGGTGGTTTTGAGCTACGTGGTCGTGCTCGGCGGAACGTTGCTCGATAACGCCCAACTCTTCGATCAGGTGAGCCGAATGGCCGCCTCGGATTCACTCACCGGTCTCGCGAATCACCGCCGCCTGCTCGAAGCGCTGGAGAACGAGATCGAGCGATCCCGCCGCAACGGGCGCCAATTCGCGGTGTTGCTGTTCGATCTGGACGGCCTGAAAAAGATCAACGACAAATACGGCCACCTCACAGGTAGCCGGGCGATCAAGCGCCTGGGAAGCGTGCTGCGGAACAGCAGCCGGATGATTGACACGCCGGCGCGATTTGGCGGCGATGAGTTTGCGCTGGTCCTTCCAGAAGCGGGCGGACACGAAGCCGAGCAGGCCGCAACGCGCATCTGCGAGAAGCTTGCGACGGACGGCGAGGAACCGTTTGTCTCTGTCAGCGTGGGACAGGCCGTGTATCCGGCGGACGGGACCACCATTGAACAGCTTTTGGGCGCGGCCGACCTGGCGCTCTACAGAATGAAAAGGCGGGGGCCGGGGAAGTTTCATCTCAGGCATTTGGTGGCGTGCTTGTGAAGAAGAAAAGGGGGCATGCGATATGCCGCTTGGGCTAGGGGGATCCAAGTCGTTCAACGCCATACGTTGCGAAACACGAGTTCCCATGGAAGTCGGAGTGCAAATCAGCGGTCATGGCGCGCATCCAGGAACGGAAACCACATTTACGGAGAATGTGAGTTCGCGCGGAGCGCGCGTGTTCAGTACCCGCCGGTGGAAGATCAATGACCGGATGGTGATCACGACGCCTGCGGGTTCTTTTCAGTCAACCGCGCGCGTCGCGTATTGCCATTCGGTGCCGCAGGCTGGTTTCGCGGTGGGGCTGGAGTTCGTCGAACCCAGCGCGGGCTGGGTGGTGGGCGACGGATTCGGACGTTAATTGCCGCGGATTTCTGATCCCGCTGATTTCCCTGCTTTGATTTACTGCACGAATCCAACTTTAGGTTCCGCGTCCGGAGCGGGTGCCTCCGGCAGCTTCCCGAATTGAGCCTCGTAACGGGACACGTTCTCCTCCAAGGCGCGCAGCAGCCGCTTTGCGTGCCTGGGATTCAAAATCAAGCTCGCGACCAGCTTCCCCTGCGCCACGGTAGGAAACATATAGACAAAGTTGAGCGTGAATTCCTCGGCGTTGTGATGGACGACGACGAGATTTGAATACTGGCCGAGCAGTTCCTTCTCGTCGGCCTTGATCTGAGCTTGCTGCTGCTGTTGTTGCTTTGGCGCTTCGGCCATTGCCTTCTCCTCCCATTGCGATCCGCTGGAATAACGTTCCCCGGCGCGTTCCTTCTCACTATAGCAGAGCCGAGATTCGGTTCTGGATGGTTTTTCCGCAGCCCCCGCGCGCGCCACGATTGACGATCGCGCATGTTAAGCGTAGTTTATACATGAAGTTCAACCTAGTTAACCTATGGCCAGCGTCAAAAAAGATTCGGAGGCATCGTCATTCGGGTCCGCCCGGCCGACTACTGAGATTGCCTCCGCGTCCCCCGTCGCTCGCGACCTGATCGGCCTGCTGACTCATGAAGACCTGGATCGCGCCCGGGACCGCTGGCGAGTCACCCGGGCCCGGTGGAAGGGTCGGGGAGCGAAGAGATTCGGCGGGCTCCGCGTGCTCTGGCTTCTCGTCGGGCCCGGCGTCCTGGTCTTTCTCGGCGAGAACGACGCGCCGAGCATGCTTTCTTACTCCGCCACGGGCGCGCGATTCGGCATCGGATTCTTTATTCCGTTCGTCGCGCTCACATTTCTGATGGGTCTCGTCGTTCAGGAGATGACTGTTCGCCTGGGCGCGGTCACCCACCGGGGGCATGCTGAACTGATCTTCGACCGGTTCGGAAAGTTCTGGGGATTTTTCTCGATGGGAGATCTGGTCCTCGGAAATTTTCTGACGCTCATCACGGAATTCATCGGCATTCGCGCCGGTCTGGGATTTTTCGGCATTCGTCCCGTGATTGCGGTGGGCATCGGGTTATTAGTCGTGGTCGCCGCGATGACGACCGGCCGGTATTGGACGTGGGAGCGCATCACGCTGGGACTGGCCATCTTCAATGGTCTCTTTATTCCCGCCGCCATTCTGGCGCATCCGGACTGGTCCGCCGTAGGACACGCCATGCTGACCTGGACGCCTCTGCCGACGGGACACGCATCCGAAATCCTACTGCTGATTCTTGCGGACATCGGCGCGACCGTTACGCCCTGGATGATTTTTTTCCAGCAGAGCGCGGTCGTGGACAAGGGGATGCAACCGCGCGACATCAGGGCCGGGCGCTTTGATACCCTGCTCGGCGCGCTATTGGCCACCGTGTTCGCGATCGCCGCCCTTCTCGCCACGGTTCCGCTGTTCCATCACGGCATCGACGCGTCTCAGTTCGAGGGAGCTCAATTCGCCGAAGCGCTGGAGCCCTGGATCGGTCATGTTGGCGCGGCGCTTTTCGCGCTCGGCATTTTCGAGGCCGGAATCGTGGCCGCCATCGCAATTTCCACTTCTTCGGCCTACGCGTTCGGCGAGGTCCTGCAGACCGGGCACAGTCTAAATCGGCCTGTTCGCGACGCATGGCCGTTCTATTCGACTCTGCTCGGCTCGGCCTGCGCCGCTGCGGGACTCGTGCTCATTCCCCACGCCCCGCTCGAATTTGTGGTGCTGACGGTGAATGTGATCGCCGTACTTGCCATGCCTCCCGCGCTCGCTTTTCTGATACTTCTGGTGAACGATCGCGACGTCATGGGCGAACATGTGAACGGTTTCTGGGAAAACGCTGCCGGCATAGCCGTCACCGTGCTGTTGGTGTGCGTCGGAATTGGATTCGGACTCGCTACTGTTTTCCCGAGTTTGCTGGGACGCTAGCTTTGCACTGGAATCGAAAGAGTTCTCTCGAATTTCGATCGCAACCGACCGAGGGTTATGCGTATGAAACCAAACGATAGCGAAAGCAAGTTTGCCGGGAATCCACGACGTGCTGATTCCGTCCCGGAAATCGCGGCGAAGCCGGATCTAGAGGATCCGCGGGTGGTGCTATCGCTGCTGGAAACCGACCAGGTGGTCGCCGCCAAGCAAAAAACGCGTTTCGGCCGCCGAAATCTCTCGGTTGGAGTGCAGGTGTTGCTCTGGGGATTGCGTATCTATGTCGTGGCCATGCTGGTGCTGGTCGTGGTTTCGGTGATTCGCGCAATCCATCCGATGCACTGAGCAACTGCTTGAATGGACGCACCGGCTGCGCCGGGCGCCGATGCCATGATCTTTCTCGGGAACTTCGCTGTGAAATCCTAACTGGCTGTGGGAAAATTTCGGCCGGAGCGGAATGTCGCTCGCGTAACATCGGAGCGTAGCGGAATAACTCGTGCAGCCCGGCCAACCCAAAAGAAAACTTCGACCCTTGGGAATATTAGCCCTGATTGTAATTCTGGCGGCGGGTGTGCTGACGGCGATCAACGCCTCCAGAAATTGGCGCGCGACGGCCGCAGCCAAGCGGCTAAAAAACCCGGTTCCTCCGACCGCCGGCGCCATCGCCGCCGGGAAGCAGGCCTACGGCGAGCACTGCCGGAGTTGCCACGGAGAGAAAGGCGACGGCAGGGGCGAGAAAGCCGGCGAGCTTTCCGTCGCGCCCGGTGACTTTACCGACGGGCAGGCGATGCGCCGGCGCACCGACGGCGAGCTTTTCTGGCAAATTACCCGCGGGCGGCTCCCGATGCCCGCCTTTGAAGACAAGCTGAGCGACGAAAAGCGCTGGCAGCTGGTTGACTACATCCGCACCTTCGCGGACAAATCGTCCGCTGCCACCCCGGCAGCTCCGCTTACTTCACTTTTGCAAGCGCCTCGGAGACTTCCTTCATGTCCGGCACCGTCGGGATGTCGTAGTTTTTGAACCAGGCAATCTTGCCGGCCCGGTCAACGATCGCGATTGCGCGTCCGGTGATTCCCTTGTCCGCGAGATAAACGCCGAATTTATCCGCGACAGCTCCGCGGGGTTGAAAGTCCGCGAGCAGCGAATAGTGGATCCCCATTTTCTCCGCGAAGGCCTTGTGCGACCACACGCTATCCACGCTGAGACCCAGCACGGTGGCATCCAATTGCTCGAAGCGCTTCATGTCGTTCACGAGGCAGACGTGCTCGTTGGTGCACACCGGGCTCCAATCGAGCGGATAAAACACGATCACCACATTTTTTTTGCCCTGGAAATCCGAGAGCTTCACGTCCTTCTGATTCTGATCCTTCAACGTAAAATCCGGAGCCGCAGCTCCCACGGAAATTGCCATGCCCATCCTCCTGGTTCGCTCGCGCGAATGATTTTCGGAACGCTCGACCGGTTGGCTTCGAGCACTCATGATAGCCGAACCCGGCGTGACCCACAAATGCCGCGCAAAAGTGCACGCGGGGATTCGCCCGGACAAACAAAAAGGCCTTGCCGGTTCGCGCCGGCAAGGCCTGCAGAAAATTCACAATCGAAGACGGATCGTCGCTGCTACGGTTTCGGAGCCGGGGCGGCGGGAGCGGGCCGCGGAGCAGCGGCCTTGGGAGCCGTTGTTCCCGAAGTCTTCACCGGATAACTCTGATCGTAGAGACGAATGATATCCTGGGTGACATCAATCTGGTTCGCGGCGAAAATCACCGGAGTCTGCTGCGAGGAGTCATCCAGGACGACCGCGTATCCATTGTCCTTCGAATATTTATTCAAGACGTCCACGAGCTTCCGCCCGATGCGGTTCACGACGTCTTGCTGGGCATCGTTCGTGTCATCCTGAAATTCCTGTTGCTTCCGCTGAAACGCGCGGGTCAACTGATCGCCTTCGCGCGTGAGCCGGGCCTTCTCCTCATCGCTCAAGGTTGACTGGCCCGTCTGCAGCCTGTTCCGAAGGTCCTCGATCTGCTTTTGCAGGTTCTGAAGCTCCGTGGTCCGAGGAGCGAATTGCGACTGCAGTTCGGCCGCCGCCTGCTTGCCTTCCGCCGTGCTGGCGATGGCCGCCTGAATATTGATGACTCCTACTTTCGCCGACGCCTGCGCGCCAGCGTTGCCGGCCTGCGCCCACACCGCGGGCGTCATTAAGAGGGCTGCCAGAATCGGGACTACCGCTCGAATCTTCATTCTCACTCCTCATTCAAATGTGTTAGAGAATTTTGATAATCGCAAACTGCAAATTATAGCTACGAATCAAGAGCATGGTCAATTGGATTCGCCTTGCGGCACCCACGGAGTCACTAGCTAAATCCTTCCGCGGTCGTTACGCGAAAAACCTTACCCTGCTTGCTCCCCAATAGAGTCCGATGCGGTCTCCGCGTGCCCGGTTGGACGCGCTCTGAGCCGGCGGCGCTAGTGCGGCAGCGGAACCAACAACACCCGATTATTGTCCGGATCCACCAGCACGGCCAGGTTGAGCTTCGGGTCAATCGCCACGGCGTTCGGGCCGAGCACGAACGTTGAAGTCTGCGCCCCTCCCAATCCGAGGACCGCGCGCACCTGCGGATTCGTGCACGCGGGTGTGGCAATGCTCGGCGGACACGTGTAATCGAGCACCGACATCGTGTGGCTTCCCGCGTTAAGGGTGACGAGCGAGCTCGTTTGGAAATTATAGTCAATGGAAGTCGGAGCAATCCCCACGCTGACCGTGGTTGTGGTCAACGTGGCAGGATTCGTGATGTCTATATTGTTTAGCAGGCTGTTCACGGTCAGAAACACCTGGTTAACCGGGTCGAACACCACTCCGCTTGGATTCTCGAGATTGCTTACGCGCCCCACGATCGAGTCCGTGCCCATATCAATGATGTCCAGGCTGCTTGTGGAAGAAGCCGTGGCCACGGCCGCGAAATCCAGCGTGGGGTCCACCGCCACCGCGACCGGGTCCTGATCAACCGCGGGGCTGGCCCCAAGCGCTGCGGCGATCTGTGTTCCCGTCGCTGTGGTTGCGCGCGAGACGTCCACAAAGCTCACGCTGCCCGTGCTGAACAGATTCCCCGAGTTCGTGCTGGTTACCGCTGCAGTCGCCGTATCCTGGTTGAACGCGACGCCGGTCGGATTCAGGCAGCTCTCTCCGCACAAAGGTATTGCCGGTAATGCCAGAGCTGATGGGGTTGTGGTCACGTCAATTGCGGTTATGTCATTGCTGCCGTTGTTGGCCACCACGGCAATGCCGAGCCGCGGAATGATGGCTACGCCTTCCGGTGTGGTGCCTACCGGCACCGGCGCGCCTATTACGCCAACGGGCCCGAGCGACTCGGGCGAAAAAGTCGGTGACACCGGAGTGAGAGAAACTAGCGAAGCGGTGTCGTCCTGGGAGTTCGTGATAATCGCCATATCGCGATCGGTATCCACCGCGACGGCTACTGGGGAATTCCCGACGCTGACGGCCTGGATGACGTCTAGATCGGTGACATTCGAAACCGAGCCGTCCGCGTTCAGCACGTCAACCAAATAGCGCCGCGCGCCGCTCAGCATGCTGGCGGGAACCATGGCCGTCAGCTGGCGGCATGTGGTTGTGCATGAGCTTGCCACCGGGGTCGCCAGCGGAGTCTGATCGAGCCGCACGACGGAACCGGGGGTGAAATTTCCGCCGGTTATGATCAGTTGCAGCGGCACGGCGGACGTGAACGCGGCAGCCGGCCTCGCCTCCAGAATTTGCGGTGAAGTAAGCGCCGGACCGAGCGAAAGAATCGAAACCGATCCGCTTCCGCCGTTCACAATGACGGCCTCGTTGCTGATGGGATCCACCGCCACGGCCTCTGGCATGCCTCCCAAACCACTGACTTGCTTTAAGACCACGCCGTTCTCGAGATCGGCGACCACCGCTGTAGCACCGGTAACCGATCCTTGGATCGCGACGCCGATATCCTCTAGTGGATTCACGGCGGAAGCGGAATAATTCAGCGTGTCCAAAGCAACTCCGTTGACGGTGAAAATTACGGGAGCGACAGCATCGTTCAGAAGACTAAAAAGGGTCAGCGTCCGCGCTGTCGGATCGGTCAGCAGCGCCTGGTGGGTTTCCGTGTTAATGCCGACGCCCTGGAGGGTGGAAGAAATTGATACGCTCCCGATCAGTTCCGGCATGCGGCCCACGTCCCCGGCACTCGGCGCGCGGCCGAGGTCCACCAGAGCGGCCGTTCCAGCGCCGCCGGGCGTGACCATGGCCCAATTCAATCTTGGATCGATCGAAACATTGGGACTCGGCCCGGTGCCGTAGGGAGTGACCCCGCTAGTGATCGTCGTCACCGGGCAAGGAGGAGTAGCGCACGGCGGAGTCAGGCTCGTATTCGCATTCGCGAGATCGAGGATCGTGCCCTCGTTGGTGGACTGATTGGCCACGAACGCGCGATGCGTCAACGGATTGACACCGATGGAAAACGGCACCGTGCCGAGGGGAATGATCCCCGGCGCGTAGCTGGCCAGCGAAAGCGTTTGAGTGACCGCGGGGGTCGCAAGACTCAAATCAATCACGGAAATGCTGTTGCTGCCGCTATTCACCACGTACGCGAGGTGGTCGGGCAGCAAATCGTCCACGGCCACTCCGGTGGGCGCCGTGCCCACCGCGATCGTGCCAATCACAGTGTTCTTGGATACTCCCACGAGCGACACAAGCGAGGCGCTGTTGCTACCTGTATTCGCGACGACAGCTATGCCGTCCGCTTCGTCAATCGCCACCGCCGAGGGACTCACTGTGCCGAGCGCGATCGTCGGCGTCGGCGAACCCGAGATCGTGGTGGGGTCCGGCGTGACCGCCAAATTCAGTCCGGTAAGCGAGGGCACACCGGCCGCGGCTGCGTCGCTATTCTGAATGACGAGAGGGTAGAGGCCGGGCGTGCCCAGGCTGGCGTCCTGAATGGAAACGGTCAGTTGCCGGCTGTTTAGAAAAGTCGTGCAGACCTGCGCGCCCCCGCCGCATCCGATTCCATCGAACGTGGCTGTCGTTTTGTTCGGCACGAAATAGCCGCCGGTTAGACTCACGGTCAGGCTCGCGCCACCATTGTCTTCCTGCACGCTATCTGGCGACGACGCAATCAATGCAGGACGCACGGGATCGACCTCGAGCGTCAGCGTCCCGGAAGTCAGCGCGCCACTTTGCGACTCCAAGCTGATCGTAACGCTTCCGGCTACCGCCAATTGAGCGGCCGGGATCGTGGCGCGAAGCAACGTTCCGCCGAGGAACGTCACATTCGCCGCCGGAATGGCGACGCCGCCCACAACCACCTGTGTTGTTGATAGAAGGCTCGTGCCGGAGATATACACGTCCTGCTGCACGGAGCCCTCCGCGGCCACGGTTGGCTCCAGCGGAGTCGTGGCGCTAAACGTCGGCGGACCGCCGCTCCCGACCGTGACCGACGCCGATTGCTCTTGAGTCGGATCGGCGCCTGATTGCGCTGTAACCGTCACGGCCCCGACCGAAGTGGTGGGGGCGAAGTATTCTCCCGGATTGCCGCAGGCAGCGCTGGGATTGGGGCAGATGAAACCGACGGTGGCGTTTCCGCCGGGAATCGAGTTCACCAACCAAACGATCGAGGTGTCGTTGGTGCCAGTGACCGTTGCAGTGAATTGAAAGTCTTCTCCCGGACCAATCGAAGCGGTGAGCGGAGATATCTGCACGCGAATCCCGGAATCAATCGTGATCGTGAAAGTGGTAAACGCATTGGCTTTGATGCAACTTGTGGCCACGATCAAGAATGTGGCGGGCTGGGGAACTGTTGCAGGCGCGGTGTACAGACCATTCAGGGTGATCGTCCCGAATCCGGTGATTGGGGTGGTAACGTTCGTGATCGTGCATCCGGTCGGTCCCTGGCCCGCCGTGCACTGCGTCGGTGGGATGGTGGTTGAAGGAGTCGCGGGTGGCTCGCAAATTTGCCAGAAAACCGTGCTCGTCGAAGCGCCGGTAACGTTCGCGGCAAATTGCGCCGGATGGTTCACGATGATCGTCAGCGGGGAAAGCCCGGGACCTGAGATCGTGATCCCGACCGCCGTCGCGTTACCCCCGCAACCTGTCACCGATAATATCGTCAGGAGCATCAGCGCTCCCAGTCCCCACCCTCTCATGTGCTTCCCTCCGGCCATCTCCGCTCGATTCCCCACGCCCGCCGCGCAGCAAACGCTTCCGCGCGGTTTCCTTCGGATTTCCTGCCGATTCACTAGAATGTGCGGCTCACCGCAAACCGCAGCGTCGTCCTCGGCTCGAACAGACCCGGCGGGATTGTTTGCGAGGATCGCGTCTGGTCCAGGAAACTTTGCAGCGACGGCACGATCTCCGTGTCGTAGACGCCCAATTGCTTCAAACTTTCTCTCTCGGCCGGTGGGACGAAATAGGCCCCTAGCGGCGGCGTAATTGTCTGATCCAAGCGCAGGTAATTGTACGCGTAATAGATGCGGAACGGCGCCTGGATGATGGGAATCTGGATGTCGATCTCGATTCCCGCTGAGGTGTGCGGCCTGAACTCGGTGCCGGGAGCGATGGGCAAATTATTGGGAATGTTCACGCACGGAGCGCCAAGCGGCTGGCACGGAAAATCCGGGTTCGGGTACTGTTGCCGCAACGAGGCGATCGCGGAAGGATCGAGTTGGAGTTGCGATTTACGCAGGATACCGTTCACGCCAAGATCGTTAAACAGAGTCAGCGTAACGTAAGAGCCCACAATCGGAATCCGGTATTCCACGTTTGCCACACCCTTGAGGTCGCCGCCCGGACGGGTCGGAACAAACTCCAAAACGTTGACCGGTATCGTCTCCTGTATCGGAACTCCCTGCGAATTCAGATTGTGCGGATTGATGAAAGTGATGTTGGTGGTCGTCGAAAACGGAATAAATACGAAAGGCGAAATCGTATAAAAGTCGAAGCCCCGGACGTCTTGTTCTCCGCCCGCATAGAACCGGGTATTCGGAGGCACTTCCTTTCCGCCATAGCCCGTGATCATGCTCCCGTTGAAATGAAGGGCGATAGTGTTGCGGTGGTGATGGTTCGGATGAAAATACGACATGTCGAATACGTTGCTGATCGTATTGACGTTTCCTCCCAGCGGGCCGCCCACCACGCTTGCTCCGTACGAGAAGCTTTTTCCGTGGGTCGGATTGATGGGGCTATCCACGGTGTTGTACGTGAGCGTCGGCGAAATCTGACTCTGGCGGATGCCCTGAAGCGCCGAGGGCCCGGCCAGGCTCGTAAACTTGGTGAATTCGAACAACAGAGTCGCCGACTGGCTGAACGGAGTGATATCCGTGGTGGACCAACCGTAACTGATGCCCAGGCGCGTGAACGACAACCTGCGCAGCGGATAGCTGGCGAAAATCGTGAATCCCTTCGAGTCCGTATTGTAGTTTTCCTGTAGGGCGGGATCGATCGCCACCTGCTGCCCCAACAAAATGCCTTCCTGGCGCGCGGTGTTGTAGTCGTACTTTTGCGAGAAAATAGTGAATCCAGTGGCGATGGGACGGTCGAATAGATACGGCTCCGTGAACCCGAAGTTGATGCTCCGCTGGATATCGCCGATCTGCGCCGAAAGAGTCAGCGTCTCGCCCAGCCCGAGGAAATTGTTCGTCTGGTACGAAAACCCGACGAAGGCGCCTTGGAGCCCGCTGACGCCGCCTGAGAAACTGACCGACTGCTTGCCCTTCTCCTTCACCTTCAGCTTGATGTCCACCGTGCCGGCCTTCACATTTTTCTTCAGCTCCGCGTTTTCGGGCTTGATCGGCTCGAAATATCCGAGCTGATTCAGTCGCAGCAGGCTCAACTCCCAGTAACGGTTGTTGAAGACCTGACCTTCGTCCAGCAGCAACTGGCGGCGGATGACCTTGTCGCGCGTCGTCGTGTTGCCCGAGAATTCGATGCGCCGCACGAAGAACTGCTTTTGCTGATCGAACACGAGCGTCAGATTCACGACTTTCTTTGCCTCATTCACATCGAAATCAGGCTCGGCCGAAAAGTCGATGTAACCGTATTGGCCGTACAGCTTCGTGAAGCTCTCGAGCGATTTACGGACCTTGTCAGCGTCGAAAATGTCGCCTTCCTTCAGCGGAAACGCTCGCGCCAGCAGCTCCGACTTGAAAATCAGTCCCTGGTCCGGGTCGGAGCTGCGGAAAGCGAGCTTGCCCATGTGGAATTGCTCGCCCTCCTCGACGGAAATCACGATGTTGGTTTGCTTCCCGTGCCGGTTGCCGATGATCGGCATCCCGCCGTTGACATCCACTGTCTTCATTTCCTTCGCGTCCACCACAACCTTGAAAAAGCCGTGATCCTGGTACAGGCCCCGGACGCCCACTTCGAGATCCTCATCCAGCTTCGGCTGATCGAACGTCTTGCTCATCACCGGAATGTAAGTGATGCCGAGCGGAATGCCGTACGGCCGGTCATTCTTCATCGTGCGGATGATTTTCCTGGCCGAGAATGCCTTGTTTCCCACCACCGTGATCGTCCCGACTTTCACCTTCGGGCCTTCGTCAATATTGAAGATCAGCTTCACGGCGTTCGATGCGGCGATGCGCTCATAGGTGGGTTTTACGGTCGCGAACTGGTGGCCGTGCGCCGCCAGCAGGCTCTTGATTACGACTTCGGCGCGCTTGATCTTCGTCGGGTCGAACTGACTTTCCACGCTGAGCCCGACTTTCTTTTCCTTAAAGGCATCGAGGATGTCGGACTCCGTGATCGATTTGTTCCCCTTGTATTCGATCCGGCGGATGATCGGCCGTTCCTTCACGTGAAAGATGACGATTTTCCCGTTCGGAGTCTGAGGATCATCCTCCACCTCCAGGGTGATGTCCTCGAAAAACTGCGTGTTCCACAACGCCTGAAAATCGCGATGCAGTCCTTCGGGGCTGTAGGGATCGCCCTCGCGTGAGAAAATGCGCGCCTTCAGCGTGTCGCGCTGGACCCGGCGATTACCCTCAAATTCGATGCGAGAAATGATGAATTGCGGTCCGCCAGGCTCTTGCGCCTGTTGAGCCCAAAGGGATTGACTGAGAGCGAGGGGTAGCAAGCACACAACGGCCAGAATTCCACATGCGCAAACAGAAAGTTTCCTGCTGGCGGCCAAGGTTCTGGTCAAGGCCGCGGTACCCCGCCCAAGATTTTTTGCTCCCCCGCCGGACGTGTTTTAATCCAGCTCGCGCGTGTAGGATTCCTAGTGGGCCACCGGGGTTGCTTCCACCACGGGACGGAACGCGAGGCCTTCGCCGGAGAGAAAAACTTCCAGCGTCGCCGGCATCTGCAATCCGCCCTGAATGAGAGCTTCCGAAAGTGGGTCTTCGACGTACTTCTGCAACGCGCGCCGGAGCGGCCGCGCGCCGTAATTCCGATCGCCGCAGGTCTTCTCGAGAATCCATTGGCGCGCCTCGGGTGTCATGGCGATCTGCACCTGGCGATGAACCAGCGTCTCGTTGATCTGTCCGACGAGCAGGTCGATGATCAGCAGCAGATCCTCGTCCGTCAGCGAATCGAACAGGATTACCTCGTCCAACCGGTTCAGAAACTCCGGATTGAACACACGCTTGACCTCGCTCATCACCATGTCGTCCTGGCTCTTCGCCTGCGCGACTTCGTCCGACGACTGGAACCCAAGCCCGGACTGTTTCTGTAACTGCCGCGCGCCCAGATTCGAGGTCAGGATGATGATGGTGTTGCGGAAGTCAACCGTGTTGCCCAGCCCATCGGTCAGCTGGCCGTCCTCAAAAACCTGCAAAAGAATGTTATACACATCCGGATGCGCCTTCTCGATTTCGTCGAGCAGGATCACCGAATACGGCGTGCGCCGCACGCGCTCGGTCAGTTGCCCGCCCTCTTCGTAACCCACGTATCCCGGAGGCGCGCCGATCAATTTCGATACGGAATGCTTTTCCATGTATTCGGACATGTCGAAACGAATCAGCGATTTTTCGCTGCCAAACAAGAACTCGCCCAGCCTGCGCGCCACTTCGGTTTTGCCCACGCCGGTCGGACCCAGGAACAGGAAGCAGCCAACCGGACGGCCCGGAGCTTTCAAGCCGGCGCGACTGCGCCGAATAGCCCGCGCCAGCGATGTAATCGCCTTTTCCTGGCTGATGATTCGACGATGCAGTTCTTGTTCGATTCGCAGCAGCTTCTGCTGCTCGTCTTCCTTGATTGAAGTCACGGTGACGCCGGTCCAGCGCGCCACGACATCTTCGATATCCTCGCGCGTGACCACGCCAGTCGAGGAATCATCGATCTTGAGCTTCTCGCGCAGCACTCTGAGGTGTTCCTTTTCCTTGCGCTCTTCCTCCGAGTAGAACCGCGCCTTTTCAAACTCGTGGTTCGCGATCGCGGTTTCCATCCGGTGCGTGATAAACTTCACGCGCTTCTGCACTTCGGAAACTTCGTCGGGAAGCATCGCCTGGCGGAGCTTCACGCGCGCGCCGGCTTCGTCGAGCAGGTCAATTGCCTTGTCCGGCAGGAAGCGGTCCGGGATGTACCGATTCGAGAGATACACTGCGTAGCGGATGGCTTCTTCCGTATAGCTGACCGCATGAAATTTTTCGTAGCGGTCGCGGACGCCCTGCAGCACGCGAATCGTTTCGTCTTCGTTCGGCGCCGAGACTTTCACAGCCTGGAACCGCCGCTCGAGCGACCGGTCTTTTTCGACCGACTTGCGGTATTCGCCCGGCGTCGTCGCGCCGATGCACTGAATTTCGCCGCGGCTTAGCGCGGGCTTCAGAATGTTGGCGGCGTCGAGCGATCCTTCGGCCGATCCAGCTCCCACCAGCGTGTGCAATTCGTCGATAAACACGATGGCGTTCTGACTCTCCATCAATTCCTTCATGATGGTCTTGAGCCGCTCCTCGAATTGCCCGCGGTATTTGGTGCCGGCCACGATGAGTGAAAGGTCGAGCGATAGAATGCGCTTGTCCGCCAGAAACGGAGGCACGTCGCCGTCAGCGATGCGCTGCGCCAGGCCTTCGACAATTGCCGTTTTGCCCACGCCTGGTTCGCCTATCAGCACGGGATTGTTCTTCGTACGGCGGCAGAGGATTTGTATCGCGCGTTCCAGCTCGCGATCCCGGCCCACGAGCGGGTCGAGTTGTCCTTCCATCGCCGCCTGCGTCAAATCGCGGCTGAATTCAGCGAGCAACGAAGCTTCTTTTGGCCGGTTCACAGGCACCTTCTCTCCCGCGCTGCGCGCCATTTCCTCGCGCACAGTGGAGAGCCGCAATCCCCGCTCCAGCAGGATTTCGGCTCCAAAGGATTTTTCTTCCCGCAACACCCCCAGAAGCAGGTGTTCCGTTCCGACGTGTTTGTGCCCAAGCCGTTCAGCTTCTTCCGCGGCGTAGTTGAGGATGCGCTTGCATTCCTGACTGAGAGGGACTTCCACCGAAGTCGAAATGCGCTCGCGCACGGTGATGCGCGATTCAATTTCCTTGCGTATGGATTCGATCGAGCCGTGAGTGCGCAGGAAACGGTTTGCCAGCGCTTTGTCCTCGCGCAGCAGACCGAGCAGCAGGTGTTCCGTCTCGATGTACGGGCTTCCGTACTGGCTCGCCTCGTATCGTGCGAAAAATATTACCCGCCGTGCCTTCTCTGTGTAGCGTTCAAACAAGGGTCACCCACGCTCTCCCGGGGTCCGTACCCCAGCGCTCGCCGGTCGCGTCGCATGACCCGCGACGCCGGCAAGCACTTCTGCGCTCGGAGCCAGTTTCCCATGTTCCAGGGCCAGAACACGGTCCGTGCGCTGCGCTAAACTCAAATTATGTGTGGCCAGAATCGAAGTCAGGTGGTGGGTCCGGTGGAGGCGCTCGATCAGTTCGAAAATTGCTTCCGCGCTCCGTTCATCCAGGTCCCCTGTCGGTTCGTCCGCCAAAAGCAACACGGGCTGATTCACCAACGCCCGCGCGATTGCCACGCGCTGCTGTTCGCCACCGGAAAGTTCTCCCGCACGCTGCCTCGCGCGATCGGCCAGTCCAACTTCTCCCAGCCAATCCCCTGCCGCGCGGAGCGCCTGACTCAGCGCCTGTCCTCGAACCAGCAACGGCATCGCCACATTTTCCGCAGCCGTGAAATCCGGCAGCAGATGATGCCGCTGCCACACGAAACCCACGGCCCGGTTGCGATACTCGGCCAGTTCCACCTCTTCAAGCGAACAAAGTAATTTCGCGCCGAAGTATACTTCACCGTTCGTTGGAGTGTCCAGCGCGGCCAGCAAATGCAAGAGCGTGCTTTTCCCGGCTCCGGAAGGTCCGACGATCGCGATCATCTCGCCGCGGTCAACCGAAAAATCAATTCCGTCGAGCGGCGCGATTTCCAGGGTGCCAGAGTAGAAGATTTTGCGAAGGTTTTCCGTGCGCAGGATCTGCCCAGAGTTTGCGACGGCCCTATTGGGGGAGTCGTCTAACGCTACACCCGTGGCTGCCTGCCTATTCATGGCCTGCCATACCTCACCACACTTTAGATGCCGAACTCCGCGATCCGTATGTCCTTTTCTTACATGCAGCTAGTTCGCCGGGAAGGGGCCCGTGGCTCAATTCCTTCCACACATATCCCTCGCTCTTCCCTCTTGTGTCCAGCACAAGTGCCAATTTGTGACTATACCCCCGGCCGGTTTTGATCTTAGCACGCGAGCCGTCCCGGAGACGAACGCAAACAGCGCTCAAGATTTGAATGCAAATTATTCGCGGCGCGACACGTGGGGATATGCCGCCGTCTACCGCGGCACGCATTTTGCGGGTTTACCGATACACTTCGCGGCGATGACCTATTTTTATGATTTCGACCGTTCGTTCATTGTCGTCCACCGTGTAAAGAATGCGGTAATCGCCTTGGCGGATGCGGTAAGCGTCATCTCCAAAAAGCCGTTCGCAGCCGGGAGGTCGAGGATCGGTCGCAAGACTGCTGATCTTCCGCACAATTCGGCGGAGGTCAGTCTTCGGAATGCCAGGAAGTTCTTTCTCGGCGCTGCGCTTGATCCGCAGACTATATAAGGCGGGCACTTCTTAACTCACGCAAGACCGTTGCGAAGGCTCGGCTCGGTTCTTTTGCCCTGCGGCGATACGCAGCTTCGTCCGATGCATCCTCCCGGAGCGCCAATTGCACGGCTTCGTTCACCAACTCGGAAAAACCCCGGTCGGTCGTCGCCGCTTTTACCTTAAGCGCCCTGTAAAGCTTTGGCGCGAAATAGACAGTTGTCCGCTGCATGTGGGCTAACGTCCCGGTCAGAATGACATTTTAATGCTAAGGTGTCAAGAAACCGCTATTCAAACCGCAGAATCTCCACCGGCAGGATGCGGGCCGCCGCGCGGGCGGGAACAATTGTTGCAGCCACGCTGATCGCCAGCGCCGCCGCCGCGATCCAAATCGCGTCAAAACCATTTCCATGGAACGGCACGTAGGGAATCGCGTAGATTTCCGGATTCAACGGAATTAACTGCCACCGGTCCGCGATCCACGCAAAACCGTAGCCGGCCGCCAAACCCGCTGCCGTCCCCGCGACGCTGACGGCCAGCCCCTGCAAAACAAAAATCCGGCGTATCTGACGCCGGCGCGTGCCCAGCGCCATCAGCACGGCGATGTCCCGCGCCCGCTCGGTGACCGTCATCGTCAGCACGACCAGGATATTCAGCCCGGCGACGAATGTGATCAGTCCGATGAAGAGCGCCGTCACCAGTTTCTCCAGGCTCAGCGCGCGGAATAGCGCGCGGTTCTCATCCATCCATGTCGTAGCCGTGAAGCCTGGGCCAGCGCGCCGCACCAGGTCTCCCGCCACGGCGCTCGCATCGTCCAACTTCGCCACGCGCACCTCCAGCAGGCTTACCACGTCTCCCACTCCCGCCAGCCCCTGCGCCGACTCGAGCGTCACGAACGCCCAGTTCGCGTCGTAGTCGTAGAAGCCCGAATCGTAAATCCCCGTAACGCGAAATCGCCGCGAGCGCGGCAGCATCCCGAACGGCGTCAGGTTTCCTTGCGGGCTGGTCAGTGAGACGTAGTCACCGACGGAGATTTTCAATTCGTCGGCCATGATGCGGCCCACCAGCAATGCGGGAATACCGTCTGCGTCCGGGGAAAAATTGTCTACTCCGGCGACGATGTTGCGCAGCGCCCCACTAGCCTTTCGTTCGAGGTCCGGGTCCACTCCCTTAAGCACGACCCCGCGCGCGCGCCCGCCGCAGGAGAGCAAGACCGTGTTATAGATCGCCGGCTCGATCGAGCGAACACCGGGCGCGCCGCTCAATTGCGCCATTAGGTCGCGATAGTCGTGGATTCCGTCGGGGCCGATCGGCTTCAGGTTCACGTGTGCAGTGACACTTAACAAGCGGTCGCGAATGGCCTGCCGAAAACCGGTGTTCATGGACAGCGCGATCACCAGCGTCGTCACGCCCGCGGCTACGCCGATTACCGCCAGCAACGTGACGAGCCGCAGCACCGCCGGCCGGTTCGGCGAGCGCAAATACCGCAGCGCCACCAGCCATTCAAATGTCATTTCGGTCCTTCGGCAGCATCAGGAGGCGCCGCGTCCGGCGCGTCCGCGCCGCGCAGAAGCGGAAACAGAATCACCTCGCGAATCGCATGGGAATCCGTCAGCAACATCACCAGCCGGTCGATTCCAATACCCTCGCCGGCGGTCGGGGGCAGGCCATGGCTGAGCGCGCGTATGTAATCGATGTCCACTTCTTTCGGCATGTCCTGCCCGCCTTTTTCCACCTGCGCGCGGAAACGCCGCTCTTGATCGACAGGATCGTTCAGCTCGGAGAAGCCGTTCGCTATCTCCATACCCGCAATGAATAGCTCGAAGCGCTCGGTAAGCGAGGGGTCATCGGGCTTCTGCTTCGAGAGCGGCGATATTCCCGTGGGAAAGTCATATATGAATGTAGGCTGCGTCAGATGTCCCTCAGCGATCACCTCAAAGAGTTCCCCGGTTAACTCGCCGTCGGTTCGTTTTTCAACAGCGGCGATTGGCTCGGCGCTCGAGGAATGCGCATATGCGTTGTAGCGCTCAGCCACGCCGCGCGGACCGCCGCTCTGCGCCATCTCCGCCGCGTTGGGCGCCGCGCCCGCCGCGGCAGGCCAAAATTTGCAGATCGCATCGCGCATCGAAAGCCGCTCGAAACGGCCGAAGTCGAGTTCGTTTTCACCGTATTTGATCTTCGTGCCGCCGCAGACTTTTTCCGCCAGCCCGCGGAATAGCTCCTCGGTTAGATCCATGAGATCGAGTGAATTGCTGTACGCCTGGTAGAACTCGAGCATCGTGAACTCGGGCTGGTGTATCGCGTCAATCCCTTCGTTGCGAAAGTTGCGATTGATCTCGTACACGCGGTCGAGCCCGCCCACCACTAGCCTCTTCAAATAAAGTTCCGGCGCGATGCGCAAATACAAATCCATATCAAATGTATTGTGGTGCGTGACAAACGGCCGCGCCGTCGCGCCTCCCAGTATCGGATGCATCATCGGCGTCTCGACTTCCGCGTAGCCGCGCTCGTCGAAAAAGCGGCGCAACTCCCGCACGATTTGCGCGCGCCGCAGGAAAATTTCCCGGGCGCGCTCGTTTACGATCAGGTCCAGGTACCGCCGGCGATAGCGCATCTCCACGTCCGCCAGCCCGTGCCATTTCTCGGGAAGCGGCAGCAGCGCCTTGGTTAAGAGTCCGATCTTCTCGACTCGCACCGTCAACTCGGCCGTTTTCGTGCGGAATAGCTCGCCGGAAACTCCGATGATGTCGCCTAAATCAAGGAGCTGGAATAGCTTGAACGCCTGCTCGCCCACCACGTCCAGCCGTATGTATATCTGGAGGCGACCGCCATCGCCAGCCAGGTGCGCGAAGGCGGCTTTCCCGTGCGGACGGAGCGCCACAATGCGGCCCGCCGTGCGCACCGTCGCGCGCTCCGCCGTCAGCTCCTCCGCCGTGCGGCTTGCGAATTGTTCGGTGATCTGCCTCGGCGTGTGCGTGTAATCAAATCTGTGCGGGTAGGGCGAATGGCCCAGGGACTCAATTTCGCTCAGCTTTTTTCGGCGTTGCAGGAACTGATCGAGCGGTTCAAATTCCAACGGGACGATCCTTTCAAGCGCGAGGCCTCTGCGAAGAATCGGCGAAAGTATATAACAGGAAACGCTCGGAAACCGCTTCCTCGAAAACCGATGTATAATCCGGACGTCTTCGGGGGTAGGTGTGTTCTCTAGGCGCAAGACCGCTCGTTTGCGACAGCGTAAAGTCCTGGACGACTGGACCGCGGCATTGCCACGCGAAAAAAGCCAGTTGTATCAGGTCGTCGTGCGACGCTGGGAATGTTCCTACGCGATGATGAGTGTTGCTCTGGACGAGGCGCTCTCGCTCCGCGCCACCGGAGAACTGGTCTGCGCACGCCAGCAGGTTACGATCGCGGCCGGGCTGCTGGGGCGATTGGCTCCCTCGCTGATTTCTCTGTGCGACACGTTGGCCGCCCGCGGCCAGCTGGTTGCGAAGTTTCCCGTGGTTGAGCCGATGAACACCGACTTTTTTCGCGGCAACACGGGCCAGAGCGCGGCCTCCTGGAATGGGATCCTTCACCATTTGCTATTCGGCGCGCGGTCGCGGTTCTTTCACAAGCTCCGGATTCTGTCCCATACGCTCACCCAGCTCGAAAATGAATTCGAAGAAGCGGCCAGTGAAATATCGAAAGGGCTTTCCGTGCAGCCCGGCGATTGCTGGCAGCGCCTCGATACTCTCCACTACGACTTCAACACCTGCCTGCGTGAATCGGAGGTTGTGTTGAAGTCCTTCTTGCGCATGCTGCCGGAAGAACAACTGCCGGCCCTGGCGCGCGAACTCAATGCCCCGCCACCGCCGAAGGCAGTGCGCGTGAAGCCTCGCCTATCTGGCGCGTCGGCCTCGGCCTAACGCCGGACTTTCAAACGTGTTGCAACCGCCTGCGATCAGTGGGGCCCGGATCGTCGCTGGACGTGCGGGCCAATTCCGACGAAAATAGTAAAGACTTTCCAGGAGCGCCCTGCATCTCATGAGGGCCATCCGCCAACGCTCTTCTCCACCGGCCCGGAGACGGCACCGTTGCGCGGTAGGAACGAGAAGTACAACTTCTGGTGCGGCTGGCGCATCGCATTGAAGGATGCGTCCCGACGGGTAGCGTGGCCCGAACGAGACGAATCGAACCTGGGGAAGTACCGGAAGCTGAATCGATCCGGCGCGCCCAGCAAGGTGATGCGGCGGCGTTTGAGCGTCTGTACCAGTTGCACAGTCGCCGTGTGTATTCGTTATGTCTTCGGATGGTGGGGAATACGGCCGAAGCGGAAGATCTGACGCAGGAAGCGTTCCTGCAGCTCTTCCGCAAGATTGCCACTTTCCGTGGCGAGTCGGCGTTCTCCACATGGCTTCATCGCCTTGCCGTGAACGTCGTTCTCATGAAGCTTCGAAAGAAGTCGGGAAAGGAGACCTCGCTGGAGCAGGTCACCGAGCCCGATGAAGAATCCGGAACGCCGCGGCGGGATTTCGGCGCGCCCGATTTGGTGTTGAGCGGTTCGATTGACCGGGTCAATCTCCAGAGGGCGGTCGAGCAGTTGCCGCCCGGGTATAAATCGGTGTTCGTTCTGCACGATGTGCAGGGATACGAGCACAATGAGATTGCGGAAATGATGGGATGCTCGATCGGTAACTCCAAGTCGCAACTTCATAAAGCGCGCATGCGTCTTCGCGACTTGTTGCAAGAGGCTATGCGTTCGAAGGCACGCGAGGATCGCCGGGCTGCGGGAAGCGCCGCCGGTAGCGAGGACTGAACTAGATGAGCACGATTGGATGTAACGAATTTCGGAAGCAGTTCGAAGCGTGGATGGAAGGCGACCGCACGCCCGACGCTCGCGCGCACGTCCGCGAATGCCCGCATTGCCGGAGCCTCGTGGAGGATATGGACGCCGTCCGGCTGGTGGCTCACGCGTGGTCTGTCGAAGAGGCCGATCCCCCGGCGCGCGTCTGGCTTTCGCTGCGAGCGCAGCTCGAACGGGAAGGCCTGATCCGCGACGAAGTAAGCGAAGAAGCGCATGCAAGTGCGCCGAGCCGGACGGAAGCACCGCGAGGCTGGCTCGCCGGAATTTTCGCTGCCGTGCCGCGGCCCGCGCTCGCAGGAGCGTACCTGCTCGCGCTTATCGCCGGATCCTTTGCGCTGACGCGACCCTCCGCGAAGCAGGTCAACGAAAGCCGCTGGATCAGCGGAACCCAGGATTCCACAGGAACCCTTAGCGCGCAGCTGCAAACCGCGGAGCGGGACAGCGTTTCCGCCATGGCCGGATCCGATCCCGTCGTGACTGCTTCCCTGCACGACAATCTTGCCATTGTTGACAACTACATAGCTTTATGTGAAAAAAGCGTGCGAGAAGATCCTGAAAGCGAAATCGCGCGCGATTATCTGTACGATGCGTATGAGCAAAAAGCAGACTTGCTCGCGCAGATGACCGAACGCGGAGTCAACGGCCGATGAGCACCCTAGCCACTCTTCGGAGTCAATGTCATTGGAAAGCAGCCGGGCTGCTGGTTCCCGGACTGCTGCTGTGCAGCGCGGCTTCCGCCGACCGCATCGAGCGGCACTTCAAGGTGGAAGCTCATCCCGTGGTCACGATTCATAACCCGAACGGCACCGTGACCGTGCGCGCGTGGACGAAATCCGACGTGATGGTGATCGCGAGGCGCGCCACCACCGAGGTGGAAGTGGACGCCGAGCAGACCGGAAATCGAGTGGATGTTCAAACTCGCCAGGTCGCCGACACCGCTTCGCCGGACGATCTGCGCACCGATTTTGAAATCAGCGTTCCCGAAGACGCCGAGCTGCAAATTCACAACGATTCGGGCGGCGTCAACGTCTCAAACGTGCTCGGCGACATGAACGTGGAAACCATCGCCGCGGGCGTGGATTTGGAAGACACCGCGGGATATCTGACCGTCAAGACCGTCGGCGGCGCTTTTCAATGCCTGCGCTGCGCGGGTCGCCTGGAAGTAACCTCGATCAGCGGGAATTTCAAGCTCGTTGATCTGCGCAGCTACTACGTCCGCGCGCAAACCTCGGAAGGAAACATCCTGTTCAACGGATCGTTTCTGCCGAATGCCACGTACGTGCTGAAAAACTATAGTGGCGCAATTGAAGTGCGCTTCTCGCCTGGAGATTCGTTCGATCTGAGCGCCACTTCGCTGAAAGGCAAAGTGCACAACGAAGCGAATCTGACGCCTTCTTCCCACCACCACTTCATACCGAGATTCGGCAATGCCCTGTTTGGGAGCTATAACTCCGGGCGCGCCCGCGTCGAGTTGAACTCCTTCGATGGTACAATCAACATCCTCAAGCGGAATTGATTGCGCCCGCAGGCAGCGCAGAATGCTTCGAAATAGATGACCAACGAAATCCGTCCTCGTAAGCTCGTGTGCCTGACTGGGTTCATGGGCAGCGGCAAGTCCACCACCGCACGAATATTGGCCAGCCAGCTCGGATGGCTGAATACCGACCTCGATAAACGAATCGCCGAAGCGGCCCAGATGACGATCCCCGAGATTTTTGCCCGCATGGGCGAAGCGGAATTCCGGCGAATCGAACACGAGCAGCTCGCGCGCGCGGCGGCCGAAACCGCGGCAACGCAGAAGCCGCGCATCGTCTCTCTCGGCGGGGGAACGATCATGCAGCCGCAAAATCTCGCGCTCCTGCGCGAGGCCGGCGCGGTGCTGATCTGGTTGCACTGTCCGGTCGAGGAGCTGTTGCACCGCTGCGCGCACATCACCGACCGGCCGCTGTTCCGCGACGAAGCCAGTTTCCGCCGGCTCTACGAAGAGCGCCTGCCAACGTATGAACTTTCCGACTATTGCGTGGATAGCCGAAGCGAACCCTCACGCGTGGTCGAGCAGATTGTGGCGCTGGGAATTTTCCCCGGGGTGACGGCATGACGCAAACGAAAAAAAGAATTTTGGCCGCATGCGCATTCGTTGCGATTCCGGCGATTCTTGCCGCGGCGGTTTCGATGCTTGCGGTCGCGGCGACGGAGGGTTCGAAGTCGCTCTCCCTTTTTACGCCGGACAAAGGAAATTTTCGAATTCTCGTGAATGGCCAGCAGATGGGGAAGGAAGAATTTGATATCAGCCAGAGCGGCGGCGATTGGGTCGCGAAAGGAACGTCGGAGATTCAATCCGCCGACGGTGTGACGCACGTTTCCGGAACGCTTCAACTCCACGCGGACGGAACGCCGGTGAGTTACGAATGGTCCACGCAGGGCGCGAAGAAAGCATCGGCCACGATCGGTTTTAGCGGCCCAACGGCCACGATCGAACTGCGCCTCGAAGGCCGGCGTCCATTCACGCAGCAGTTCACGTTCGAAACTCCGCAGATCGCCGTGCTCGACAACAATCTTTATTATCAGTACGCCGTGCTGGCGCGGCTCTACGACCGCGACAAGAAGGGCGTGCAGACTTTCGCGGTTCTGGTGCCGCAGGAGCTCACGCCCGGAAGCGTCACCGTCGAATCGCTCGGTGAACAACCTAGCGGCGGCGGCAAGAAACTTGAAGAGCTTGTGGTGAAAACGGAAGATCTCGAAGTTGACCTCTATCTCGACTCCGGGCGCCTCGTCCGCATCGTCGCCCCCAGCACCAACGCTGAAATCGTTCGCCAATAGCCGGTTGTCGCGTTCGGATTCGCTTCCTGCGAGTTCCGTGTCGAATTCGCAATAATTTGCGATCAGAACGTGTCGCCGTCGTTTGTTTTCAAGAGTTTGAAACACCTTCTAATTCTCATAGTTTGCGATTAGAAATTAATATCTAGAGCGCCGCAGAACCGTTTGATCCAGACGTAACTTCCGATGGCGCATCGTTCCCGCGTGCCGCCGTTCGACCGAATGCCCGGCGCGAAATCGCTTGTAAAACGAACTCTCCCCGGCGTTATTTACCGCGCATTAAAGTTCGTTTCTTTCCGGATTCACACGGCGCGATTACAAAAGAGCGGCGTTCGTCTCATCTATCGAAGTTATCCACAAGACCAACTTGACAGAGGGCGCGGTCGGAAGTAAAACGCCAGCGGGGTTCCTAGAAAGGGGTGTTCTGTGCCTAAATCCACGAAATTGTTTTGTGTCTCCTTCCTGCTTGCTTTGATGGTTCTCATTCCGCTGATAGCTCACGCGCAGCAGACCCTAGGGTCAATCAACGGCACCGTGAGCGACACAACCGGCGCGGTCGTCCAGGCAACCACCATCAGTATCCGCAACACGGGGACGAACCTGGTGGTGACCGTCCAGTCGAAAGACGACGGCTCGTTCAGCGCCGCTGATTTGCCCATCGGCAATTATGAAGTGACATTTTCGAAGGACGGATTCAAGACCGAGGTCTATTCCTCGATTCTTGTTCAAGGCAATCACACCACAACGGTGAACGCCAGCCTGGAACCCGGCACCATCTCGACGAAAGTCACCGTAGATTCAACACCCTTGCTAAACCAGACAGACACTTCGAATGGCTACACGATGGGCAGGGACGTGATTCAGTCCGTTCCGCTCGGGACGGGCAGCTTCACGCAGCTTGCGATCCTCGCACCCGGCACCAGCGCCGACTTCTTGTCGGGTTCAGGCAGCAACGAGGGTCTTGGCAACCAGGGGATTGTGTCCAACGGCCAGCGGGACACGAGCAACAGCTTCACCTTTAATGCGGTGAACGCAAATAACCTATTCAACGGAAGCTCGGCGAGCAACATCGCCGACAGCCGGTTCACGCTGAACACGGGCGAGGTTTTCGGCACCAGCGGCCAGGTACAAACCAGCACCTCCGTATACGATGCGATCGGCGAAGGTTTGCCGACGCCGCCGACCGAAACCATCCAGGAACTTCAGGTCACGACCTCGATGTTCGACGCCTCCATGGGGCAGACCAGCGGCGCGCATATCGAGTTGACGACGATCTCCGGAAGCAACAACTTCCACGGACAAGTTTACGGCTACCTGCAGAACAGCGGTCTCGACGCGAAACCGACATTTCTCTCAAGTGCCATCACCCAGAATCTCTACGACGGCAACGCGCCGCCGCTGCATAGGAGCGTGTTCGGCGGGACGCTGGGCGGGCCGATACTGAAGGACAAGCTCTTTTTCTTCGGTTCGTATCAGCGCCAGAACGTGAGCGACGCCTTAAGCGGGGCGTTCAGCGGCGTGCCCACGCTCGCCGGCCTTACCAGTTCGAATCGCGATGCAGCCAGCCTGGCGGATCTCATCAACTTCGACGCAGGCCTGGAACCAACTCTCGGAGGAACCTGCACGAACGGCAAGGTTAAGTGCGTTACGGCGGCCCAAGTGGACCCGGTCGCCCTTGCGCTCTTCAACGCAAAAACCAAGTCTGGGCAATTCATTATCCCGTCGTCAGGTGGGCCGGCGATCAGCACCGAAAACAGCAACCAGGAGTACAACGCGGGCATCAGGGGACCCGCGAGTACTTTTAAGGCGAACCAGGTGAACGGCAACGCGGATTACAACTTCAGCTCGAGCGATCGCCTCGCTGGAAAGTATTACTTTCAGCGTAATCCGACGTCAGCTCCCTTCGCAGTCAGCCAGACGGTGGGTTTTCCACAAGGCCTTCAGGCGGGGAGCCAGGTTTTCTCGCTGGACAACACGACTGTCTTGACGCCGAACACGACGTGGGAGCAGAGATTCGGGTTTATTCGTGAAATTGCGAACGCATCAACGGCTCAGCCTTTCGGACCTGGCGCGGTTGGCTTATCTCTGCCAAGCGGAGATCTCTTCCCCGGGATAGACATTGACAACGCCGATGTGGGAGCTGAAACGGGAACGGGTGTCGTGGCGCCGTTGAAGGGAAATGAGATGAAACTCGGCCCTTCGTCGAACTTCGCGAATGCCGGTGTCTTTCAAAACCAATTTGAGGGCGCGTCTAAATACAACTGGGTTGTGGGCCGGCATACGCTGTCTTTTGGAGTTGACTACGACTACACGCAGCTCAATGTCGAGAACCGGGAAAACGATGCCGCAATTCTGACTTTCCGTGATTTCGAGGATTTTTATACCGGCACGTTGGGCGCGGACAAGAGCAGTGGCACGCTGCTCGACGGTGAAACGAACCGCCATTTCCGCTCGAGACAGGCCGGTCTGTATGCACAGGACAACTTCAAGCTGACGCCGAGCCTTACTCTCACCTACGGCTTGCGCTGGGACTGGGACGGACCGCTCTATGAGACGAACGGCCTGATGACCAGCTTCTATCCACAGGATTACAACTACGACTTGGCGACCGACTCGTTCAATCCCATCAACGGCACGCCCGGAGTCGGAATCGTGGTTCCGGAAAACAACAAAACCTTCGGAGTAAAGGGCGTGAGCGATTCGACTATGACGGGGCGACAGTGGGGATTTGCGCCGAGAATCGGAATCGCCTGGAGTCCGATGAAGAATCTCGTGGTGCGCGCGGGATTCGGAATGTTTTATGACCGTGGCGAATATTTCACAGAATTGTCCGCCAGCGCCGGCTTAGGAATCAGCGGACCGTTCAGCGTCACCACACAGGAACCCTTCACCGTTCCTCTCGTGGCTGACTGCGGCGCTGCCTCCCCGACCTGCTCGAGCGGTTGCACCACCGCGGCGCTGTGTTTATCCAGCTCTCCATTCGGGACCACGCTTCCGGCCACGCCAACTTCTCTGGGTGAACTGGTGACGAGTGAACTCGTACCCAACATGCGGCAAATGTCCGCCTGCGACCAGCCGGCCGCTCCGGGCATGCAACAACCGCTGATGCCGTACTGCAGCGTCAATTCCGGGAGCACAAAGTTTCCCTTCCTTTTTGGAGGCTATGACCCCGCGAACAAACTGCCGTACTCGGAAAACTGGAGCCTGGATTTGCAGTGGCAACCGAGAAATGATGTCGTTCTGACGCTCGGCTACGTGGGGAATCGCGGAGTTCACGAAGTGCTTCCGATTCCGTTCAATCAGCCCGGGATTGCGACTCCAACGAATCCCATCAACAATCAGATTTATTCCTACGGCTACCAGGGAATCGGCGGCCCTCCGGGCGGGTGTGACAGCTTTTTTGACCCTTCCCCCACATGTCTTATGCTTCCGGACGAGGAAGTTCAGACGCAGATTGGAGAGTTCTCTTTCTCGGACGGGAATACCGCCTTGCGTTCAAAGTTTATCGGCATCAACCCGAACGCGGATCTTTGGAAAGCAGAAGGCATTTCCTCATACAACGCATTGCAATTGGGCCTGACCAAGAAAATGAGGAACGGGTTGCAGATCACCGCTTCGTACACGTACTCGCACACTCTGGACGAAGGAAGCGGGCTTGGCGCCGGTCTTTTCTTCAACGGCAACGATCCCCTGGATCCGCGAAGCTCGTACGCATCGGCTGATTTCGACCGTACGCACGTATTTATCATCAGTTATCTCTACGATTTTCCGAACATCAAGAATGCTTCCGGCATCCTCAATGTTTTGGCCAACGGCTGGGGCATTACGGGAGTCACAACCGCGCAAAGTGGAGAGCCGTTCAGCATCATAGATTTCTCCGGAACTGCGGGCGGCCTCTTTTACAGCGCCGACGACTTCGTGACCAATCCGCTTCTTCCTCTAGCGGCAGGGATCTCCCCAAAGCAGGCTGAGTCGAAGGCAGGGGGCGGAGGAACCCAGGTAACTTTCACCAACCAGCCGTACGTGAATCCAGACTCGTTCTCCCTTCCAGCGATCGCTCCTGGGGTAGATGGTGTACCTCCCTGCCAGATGATCGGTGGCTCCGACGTTTGCGATATGGTTGAAACCGGGTTCGGCACGACGGGACGCAACGTTTTCCGTGCGCCGTTCGAGACGCTTTTCGACTTCTCCGTGTTCAAGAACTTCAAGATCAACGATCGCTTCAGCCTGAAGTATGAGTTTGACGCGTTCAACCTGTTCAATCATCCAAGCTTGGATACGCCGAACACGGACTTCGAGCTGAACCCCTGCTTCAACCCGGAGCCTTGCTACGACCTAACGCCTACTGCCTCAGGCAATACGAAAGGGTATGGCGTGATTTCAGGCACAATCGGGAGCAGCCGGTTCCTGCAGATGTCACTGCACCTGACGTTCTAGGCTGTGCCGCTGCCAAACGACGGAGCGGTTGATGGCGGCCGATGCCGCTTCGGAGGCCGAGGCCCGCGCGACAATCCAATGCGAAGAGTCTTCGTTAAAGGAGCAGCGGTAGCGTGCCTGTTGTTTGCGCTGCGGTTGCCGCTGGCGGCCCAGGTCATCCATGTAGACCATGGGCCGAATGCACGGGCTCAGCAGACGAAACCTTATGTGATTCTGGTTTCGCTCGATGGTTTTCGCTACAGCTATGCCACGCAATTCGGCGCGCCCGCATTGGCGCACCTTGCTGCCGAGGGTGCAAGCGCGCCGGAAGGAATGATTCCCTCGTTTCCCTCGGTCACATTCCCGAACCACTTTTCGATCATCACCGGACTCTATCCCGAACATCACGGCATCGTCGAAAACAGTTTTTACGATCCGGTCCGCAAGGAAAGCTACGCGATCAAAAATGTTCAGGCGGTTACGGACGGAAGTTGGTACACCGGAGTGCCGCTCTGGGTGCTGGCTGAAAAACAGGGAATGCGCAGCGCCTGCTTTTTCTGGCCGACTTCGGACGCCGAAATCGACGGGACGCGGCCGACATTCTATTTGCACTACGACGGCACGATTCCAGACGAGCAACGAATCGAGCAGGTGGTCCAGTGGCTCAAGCTGGCGCCGGCCGAGAGGCCGCACTTCATCACCCTCTACTACTCCGAGCCGGATCACAGCGGGCACAAATTCGGACCCGACACCCAGCAAACTGCCGATGCCGTTCATCACGTGGACGCGCTCGTGGGTACTCTGATCGCCGATCTGAAAACGGTGCATCTGCCTGTGGATGTGATCGTGCTGTCCGATCACGGCATGGCCACGGTCGAGGGCCAGTGGATTGACCTCGATCATTACGCGGACCTTTCACAATTCCAAACCGACGGTGCCCTGCTTTATCCGAACGACGAGGCGGCCGCGGCGCGGGCATATCAGCAACTAAAAGGGGCGAGCGACAAATTCGTTGTGTACCGGCGGGCCGACGTGCCGGCGCATCTGCATTACAACAGCAATGCCAGGATCGGCGATCCGGTCGTGATTGCCACGGGGCCGTATATGATCCGCGCGCACGCGACCGACAATCCCGAGATCACCGAGCCCGATTTGAAGGGCGAGCACGGCTACGACCCCCGCCAGATGAAGTCAATGCGCGCGATTTTCTACGCGATCGGTCCCGACATTCGCCCGGGGGCCAAAGTGCCACCGTTCGAGAACGTGGATGTGTACCCGTTCATTGCCAAGATTCTCGGCCTCGAAATCGGGCCAATCGACGGACATTTGCAGCCTCTGCAGGGAATTTTGCGCCGTCCGGTCCGGACCGACCACGCCACGCATTAAAACGGGTAGACGATCGGGTCAAAAGAACGGAAGAAGAGAAATGCGCGGCCCGCCCGCCGTTTCAGCGTGGAAGCGGAGCTAGTCGTAAAAGGCGGGCGACTTCTTGAGCTTGGCATTGCCCACAAAGTCATGCTGGATCCAAAGCTGCGCGCCGGACTGCTTCAAGAATGCCTCGATTGCTGCGCGGCTCGCGCGCGTCTGATCCTGATTGAAGTCGATGGTCGGCACGCGGCCCAGGGCGCGCTCTTCCGGAAAATGATACAGATCGCCTGAGAGCACGACTCCCCCAGTGTTCGCAAGCTTGACATACAGAACCTGATGGCCCGGCGTGTGCCCGGGCGCGAATTTGATGACGACGGTGCCGTCGCCGAAGACATCGTAGTCGTCGGTCGTGATGATGACCGTCTTGCTGTCGCGAAGAGCCGAATACGTCGAGGGCTGCACCGCGCCGGCAGGATTTGCGGAAAACATGGTGTCGCGTTCTATCTGACGGACAAGCCACGTGGCGCCGGCGAATTCGTTCGCGTTGGCCGTGTGATCGTAGTGGTAGTGCGAGAGAGCGAGATAGGTGATGGCCGAAGGCGAATAGCCGATCTCCGCCAATTGCGACTGCAGGGACTTGCGCATGACCACATCACGCTGTTCCCCGTCCTGAAGCACAAGGTGCTGCGTGACGGGGTCTCCGGTGGGCTTCCACGCGGAGTCAGGAACCGCGCCCGTGTCCCAGATCATCGTCCCCTTCGGATGCACGATCAGGTAGCACGCGACGGAGAGGTCCGTCGTGGAGACTTCTTCCTTTTTAAGCTGGAAGCGCGCCATGTCTGCGACGTGGAGCGTGCCGCAGTCAAACACATACAGACGCAAAGACGACGGCGCTGGTGCACCATGAGAAGCAGAGGCGAATGCGAAGGCCAAAGCGGCGGCCGCCAGGAACAATCGAGTTGGGTTGCGAGTCATAATGACGAGAGTTTACATCGTGCGTGCAGCGGGGACCAGCCTCAGCTGCATGCCATGATTCGATCAAACTGTTACGCAAATCAACTAGCCGCGCGCTGACTTGGCTTGTGTGGGCGCCCCGGACAGCGCGTTCAATAGCTGATCACCATTTGGGCTGCCGAGACCGGTGCACGCATCCCAACCCGGGCCGGCCGAGTAAGCACCGTTGTTGCCGACCGTTATGTCTCGGAGTACACCTGTGGAGAATCTGCCGTACAGCAACGGATTCAGGAAGCCACAGCGCGCGTTGAGTCCCTGATTGAGCCGGGCGATCAGAGACGCCCAGAGCGGCGTGGATGCGCTGGTGCCTCCGATCTGTTCCAGATGCTTGCCGTCAATGTCCATCACGACGACGCCGGTCACGGGATCGGCGACAGCCGCTACATCCGGAACGCCGCGACCGATATCATGAGGAGGATTGGCGGATGGCGGCACGTTTACGGAGTTCTGATACGAGGGCTTGGTGAACACGTCACTGACGCCGCCGCCCGTTGCGCCTTCGCTGTGGAGGAGTTCGTTCCAGACCGTTTCCGACTGAATCGTCGGTGGTGCGCCGCTGGATGCCACCAGGTTCGTTCCGCCGACTCCGAGAACGAAGGGGCTCGAGGCGGGAAAGTCCACGTGCGCACCGGACGGATCGTCGTCGCTCGAGCCGTCATCGCCCGAGGCGCAGCAAATCGTGATGCCTTTGGCGGCGGCCGCTTGCACGGCCACGTTCACGTTCTGGACTCCCATGGCTGTCCACGCGCCCTGCGGATCATCTTCCGGATTGCCGTAGCTGATCGAGATCACCGAGATTTGATTGTCGTCGGTGATGGCTTCGTTCAACGCATCCACCCAGCCCTGGCTGGTAAATTCTGTAAAGTACATGAAGATGTTCGCGCCCGGCGCCACGGAACCGACCACGCACATGTCCAACATCACTTCACCGGTGGAATCTCCCTGATTGGAAGAGGCGTTCGTATCCGGACCGGGATCGTTGCCCGGACCTTGCACGACAACATTCGCGATCGTGGGAGTATCGCCTCCGAGAACCTTTTCGAAATAGTTTTGAAGCGCTGGCAACTTATAGCCGCCGCGCGGATCGGGACCCGTGCCGTTAAATGCGAAGATGGCCACGTTCTGGCCGGAGCCGGTGAGCTGCGTGGGATAGTCGTACAACTGCGCCACTTCTGGCGGGAAAAAAGCGCCGGGGAACGGACTGGCCGGAGCGGCCGCAGGGCCGCCTTTTTTCTTGCTGCCAAGCCCCAATGTCTCAATGTCCACAGGCCGGAAATTGCCGCGGCGGATACGCGGGCGGCCAACATTTCGCGTGTCCAGACCGAAAACACCCTGCACGACGCCAGACAAATCGGCGGGAACGTAAATCTGTCCCACACGCCCACGGAAGCGGCCCGTCTGCGGATGTTGGTAGTCGTTAAGTTCGACGCCGAATGCCTTGCCAATGTCGCGAATCGAGCCTCGCACGAGCACGCGACGCATGGGCACGCTGCTGTCCAGCACCTTCAGCTTGCTGGTTCGAGCCCAAGCGGCGATCTTGGCGAGGTCCGCAGGATCCGCGCCGAAGGTGGAGTTGAATTCTCCATCACTCAGATATTTTCGATCGCGCGGAAGGCTGTTATTCAAGGCAACGAGCGGCGACCTGCTCTTCCCGGGCGCGGCCGGATTTTGGCGCGCGTAAATGCTGACCTTGATCTGAAGCTTGGGGTCTGATTTCTTGAGTAGCTTTGCTAGTGGGACTGCGAGGCGGTTGCTGCCGGGGATGGCAATCATTGCCATGGGCTTGAGTGAACCTGCACGTTTCATAGGACCTCCTTGGCGTTCTATGGGCGGGGTGTTGCGACTGGGGATCGTGCATTCAATTACGTTCCCGTAAAGGATTATCCGTCGGATTCTCGGCGCACCGCGCGTGCTTTGGCTCCGCCGCGTAAAGGGCTGACGTCGCCGAAGTTATGATTGTATTACAGAGCGGCGGCGGCGAGTTCTGTGCGCTTGGGAAGCATGCGAAAGATGCACTCGTTGCGCCCTAAATGCACAAGCGACCGTTCGATGCCGGGGTCCTAAACGCCGGAGTGTTCGAGCAGGAGATGGATGCCGCCGTTGACGGTGCGCACGGAAATTGCTCCGCCACCACCGCGTCCCAGTCTGCCATGGAAGGCGCGCGCGCCCGGCAGAGCATCGGTCGAGGTGACCGGGATTTCCGAATAGAGTTCACCGTTCATGTTGTGGACCTTTACGTCGGCGCTCGCGTTCGAGGGCAGCCCCAGGACGACCGAGCCGTTCACGGTTTCAAGATTCATCGGCGCGCCGTCAATCAGATGGCGCAGCTCGAGGCGCAGGTCACCGTTCGTGGTCTTTGCGCTGAAGCGGCCGGAGCTTTCGGTGACTTCCACGTTGCCATTGACCGAGCGCAGTTCCCCGCCGCCATCCACCCCGCGCACGCGCAGGCTGCCATTGACCGTCTGGATCGAACCGAGCATCACGCGATTGGGAACGCGGATGTGATACTCGACGGCGACTTCGGCTCCCTCGCCCGTGGGATAACGCGTGTGAACATCCACTTCACCGGGATGGCTTTCGACTTCGATTTTCACTTGATCGAGATCGCGCGAGTCGTTCTTGGAGCTCTTCACCGCGTAGACCTCGACTTCGTCGCGATCCCATCCCTCGACCTGCACGGAGCCGTTGACGTTGTCCAGCTGGAAGCTTCCGCCGGCGGGCAGCTTGTAGATTTCGTTGAATACCTGATCGGTATTCGCGAAGCCGGGGAGACACATGCACAGAACGCCGGCCAGAAGCACGAGCGCGCGCGTCCCGCAGATTTGAAGCGAAGCCCCTAGAGTTTTCTCTTGCACAGAACGCCCCCTGTCGTGCAACCCTCAAAAGCTTTCCAGGCTATTTCGATATTTGGCAGCGGTTCGACATCCCGGTCAGCCACATCCACTTATACGCACGGAACCCGCTCGCAGTTCCCTAGTGCGAGTCCTCGGAATCGCCGGCCGGCGGCCGCGATTGCTGCTCCATCTTTTGCTTCTGGTCTTGCAGCGTATGTTCCATTTGTTGCTGGAGCTGCAACATTTGTTGCCTGGTCATTTCCAGCTGGGTGTTCGCATCGCTTAGGACGAAACGGATATTTCCAGCGACGGTGCGCAACCGGAGGATTTCGCCGCCGCCATTGAGGTCGCCCTCGGCCCGAACGATGTGCGAACCCTTCGAGGAATCGTCATAGCTCACTTTGAGCGGGAAGGCCGGATCTACTATTACGCGATGGTCGCCGCCCTTCATAACCAGCGCATCAATCGTCACCGCCAATTCGCGCGGCAGATGCACGGTGATGTCTCCCGAACTGGATTGAAGCTCGCAGGTTCCGGAACCTTTCGTCGGCGTGACGAACCAGGCCGTAATTCCGCCATCGCTGGTCGAGGCCTTCACCGCGCTATCCACCTGCGTCAGATAGATGCTGCCGCCGGACGTCTCGAGATCCGTCGGTCCGAACGTGCGAACGACTCGAATGCCGCCGCCAGACGTTCTCGCGCGGACGAGGCCTGCGGCTTCTCCGACTTCGATTTCGCCTCCGCCTGTTTCGGCGGTGAGTTCAGCTCCGGAATGCTCGAGCGTGATATTCCCGCCGCCCGTATCGAAATGGGCCGTTCCCTGCACCGACGCAACGCGGATGTGCCCGCCGCCGGTGTGCAGCGTGGCATTGCCCGCGACCGATCCGATGGTGATGTGGCCGCCGCCCGTATTCGCGTTCAACTCGCCCGCCACGTTCTTGGCGATGATGTTGCCGCCCCCGGTATCAAGATGCGCGGGGCCGCCGATATCGGCGGCGGTGATATTGCCGCCGGCAGTTGAAAGGCTGACGTGGCCATTGACCTCACTGGCGTCAATGTTGCCGCCGCCCGTCGAGACCTCCACGCTCGAATTTTTCGGGATTTGCAGGTCCAACGTAACCCAGAGGCGGCCCGCTCCGCGCCGCTCCGGTCCCTCGGCCTTCAGGAGCACACCTTCCGGTGTGTTACGCGCCGAGATGGTGAAACTCTTCAGGAGTGCCTGGGCGTCTTTCTGTGAACCATCGGTTTCAAGATGTACGTGGTAGTCCACCGTGCCGGACTTATCGGAGTTTTGCGTGTGAATGTTGATGCTGCCGAGATCGGTCTTCACGCGGATGTGATCGCCTTCGTGTGTGGGAACCGAGCCAGTCAAGTCCGAAGTCAGGCGGTTATCGGGATGGGTCGAGTTTGGCTGCGCGGGTTGGCGGCGCGCCGAGGCACTTAGAGCGACGACAAGGACCGCGGCAAGCGAGGCGGCGAGGAATCCGCAGAAGGGCTTTCGAATGTCGCTCCGTGAAATTCCAGCCGTCACTTTGCCTCGCTCGTGATTAATTTAGAATTTCTCGCGCGGGCCGATATCGCGAATGGCCGCGGCGCTCTGCAGACGAATGTAAGTATTGGGATCTTTCTGCATTCGCTGGCGGAGCACATCAGCCGTATGGCCGTCGGAATCCATCTGGCCCTTGGCGGCCATATCGCGCAGCGCGTTGACGGCTTCGATCCGGACGCCGGGATTCTGGTCCTCTACAAGGGCGTCGAGCAGCGTCTGGCGAACCATTTCCTGAGAGCCCGCGCCATCGAGCGCTTCGAGCGCCTTCAGGCGCACAGCTGCGTTGCGGTCCTTGCGAACCGCGTTGCAAAGTGCGGTACGAACATCGGGATCATTGCTGCGCGTGCGGAGGCACTCCACGGCATCCAGCCGAATGTCCGGGCAGAATTGCTCTCCACCGCCGAGGACATTCAGAAGGACTTTCTTCACATTGTCGTCGTTCACCGTGCCCTCGACCATCACCGGCTGCTGCGATTTGAGCTGCAATTGCACGCGAGCAGGGCCCTCGCCGCCCGAAGGGAACACATTGATTCCAGCGACGTCAGCCGAATGCAGATCGAAAGAGGTAAAGGAAGGCGAGGCAGAACCAACGGCGTCAGATGGCGCGATGCCGGCGGAGGCATCCGGAGCGCTCGAAGCACCCGCCGTTGCGGGAATGACAGGATGGCGAAGGAGACGCGGCGCAGCGGTGCCCACCGCAAAGCCGACGATTAAGAGTACGGCGGCGCTCCACGCGGGGCGCGGCGCGAGCCAATTCGAGGGAAGGCGCAATCCGAAGGCGCGGCGTAGCCAGCCGTGCTCTTCTTCGCTGTCGAGCGCATCATCGAGATTCAAACGGCAGCTGGCAAGCAGCGCCGCGTCGGGCTCGCTCCGATGCCCGAGGAGAAGCGCGAGCACTTCCCTTTCGCTTTCGAGTGCGGCGGAGCAGGAGGCGCATGTCGCGAGGTGCGCGGCGAGCCGGGTTTGCTCGGCGGGCTCGAGTTCGCCGCCCGCCGCAGAAAGCATCAGCAGCGGCTGCCACTCGCCGCATGTCTCGCTCGCCGCGTCGTTGCCCGGGTTCTGATTGGTGTCTTGGTTCGTCATGTGACGCTTGCTTCTCCGCGCGCCCGGCTATCGAAAAGTATCGAGGCTCGCGCGCAATTTTCGCGTGGCCCGGAACAGAGAATTCTTCGCCGTCTCTTCCGAGGTGCCGAGCAAATCCCCGATGGCGCGCAGACGCAAGCCCTGGTAATGCTTCATTTCGAAAACCATGCGCTCGCGAGGCGAAAGCCTCTTCATTGCTTCCTGAATCTGCTGGCCGAGTTCCTGGCCCAGGAGCCGCTTTTCGGGATTCGCGGCGGCTCTCAACTCCGGCTGGCGATCGAAGAAATCGCGCGTGCCGCCTTCGGCTTCCTCCGGCACCGGCGCCTGATCCTCGCGGCGGCTGGTGCGGCGGCGCAAGTGGTCGAGCCCCACATTGGTCACGATCCGATAGAGCCAGGTGTAAAAGCTGCACTCGAACCGGAAGCGATGCAGATTCCGATATACCCGGAGAAAGCTCTCCTGGTAGATGTCGCGGGCGTCCTCGGGACGATGAACCAGATTAAGCGCCAGCCGCAGGACGTCGCGATCGTAGCGCCGCACCAAATCGTCGAACGCCAGGCGGTCTCCCGCCTGAGCCTTGCGGACCACCGCCTGCTCGTCCGCGAGTTTCACCGCAGCTGCCTGTCGCGCATCTGACTCGAGTGCGACGGCCATTTCCATCGCGCCCACCGTGTCCATTACCGGGCTGGATTCGACCCCCGCCTGCGGTCGTTTTCCGGCTTCCGTAGCTATAGACGGACGTACGAGCCCTTCGTTAGCACCCGGAGAGGCCATTTTGGCATCCTCGGGCGGACCAGCCAAGGGGGGCTCGCCACCTCGGGGCCAAAGCTCGTCGCTGGGTATGGGATTCATTGGGTTGCTCACAGTAGCTTGGCGCTGATCTGCTGCTTGTACCAAGTTAAATACGCGCACCGCTATCCGATTGTTCCGGTCAAATTGGCCTTGGGTGGAATGCGAGGAACTTATGTGCCCATCAGCGGGCTAGCGCTGATGCAGGTACATGCCGAGGCGGATCAAGCCATAGACCGCGGCGCAGACGACGAAATTAACGAGGACGCCCCAGTCTAAGGTGGTACCGGGATGGCGGAGCATCGGCGGGAGGTGCGGCGAAAGCGAAAATGCATAGATCGCGTTGCCGAGAAGAATAGCGATCAGGTATTCAAGCCATCGCCGGGGAGTCGCACCGAGAAATTGCCGTGCTGTCGCCATGTGTCACTCGCCTGAGAGGAGGGCGAACTTCCCCAATATAGGACAAGCGGAGCTACATGTAAATCGGAGCGCCCGGCTCGTGATAGAGTTCAGCGCGGAGGATGGAGACGATGGGGCAGAACGTGCGGGCTTTGGCCATGGCGTGCGGAATCGCGCTGATGTTTTCGGCGGCACCGTTGTATGCACAGCAGACTCAGCAGCAAGTGGTAGCGGCTCTCGCGCCGCGCGAGGGCGACTACGTCGCACACGATTTTCATTTCAAGTCCGGCGAAACGCTGCCGGAGTTGCGCCTGCACTACACGACGCTGGGCACGCCGGTCCGCGATGCGAAAGGACGCACGACCAACGCCGTCCTGATCATGCACGGCACGGGCGGGAGTGGCAGCGGGTTCCTCGCGCCGATTTTCGCAGGCGTGCTGTTCGGGCCAGGGCAACTTCTCGATGCGAGCCGCTATTTCATCATTCTTCCCGACGCTATCGGCCACGGCAAGTCGAGCAAACCGAGCGACGGGATGCACGCCCACTTTCCTCAATATGATTACGACGACATGGTCGCGGCGCAGCACGAGCTTGTCGAGAAGGGCCTCGGAGTTAACCACCTGCGTCTGGTGCTGGGCACTTCGATGGGCTGCATGCACTCGTGGGTCTGGGCCGAGACGTACCCCGATTACATGGACGCGCTGATGCCGCTTGCGTGCCAGGCTGTCGAACTGGCGGGACGCAACCGCATGTGGCGAAAAATGGTGATTGACGGTATTCGCAACGATCCCGAGTGGAAGGGCGGTGAATATACGACCCAACCTCGCACGGCTCTCGAAATCGCGGCCGATATACAGTTGATCGCGGGCAGCGCCCCTCTGCAGATGCAGAAAAGCTACTCCACGCGCGACGCCGCGGACAAGTATCTCGAGGAATACCGGCCACGGTATGCAGCGGCCTTTGACGCCAACGACTTTCTGTACGCCGTCAGCGCCTCGAGGAATTACGATCCTTCGGCGCAACTGGAGAAAGTTACGGCGGCCGTCATGTGGATTAACTCCGCCGACGATTTCATCAATCCGCCGGAACTGGGAATTGCCCAGCGCCAGATTACGCAGGTGAAAAACGGCCGATTCGTCCTGCTGCCTGCTTCCTTGCAAACCTACGGCCACGGTACGCACACGCACGCCGAAGTGTGGCAGTCGTATCTGAAGGAATTGCTCGAGAAATCAGCGCGGTGAACGATATGCGGACCCGGAGGTTTGACATGCGACCCAAAATCGGGATCGCGACGATGTCTATCGCGTTGAGCGCGCTGGCCCTCATCGTCGCCGGAGCCGGCGCCGCGGTGGGCACCCGGACCGCGGCATCGGCGCAGAACGCAAATGCGGCGAGCGATCAGGGACAGGCGCTTTATCGTGAACATTGCGGGAGTTGCCATGACGGCGGCGCCAGTCGCGCGCCCAGCCGTGCTGCGCTGGAGCAGATGTCGGTCGAAAACATACGGTTCGCGCTGACCAAAGGGAGTATGAGCGCGCAGGGCGCGAATTTGACTCCGGCGCAGGTGGATGCACTGGCCGGCTATCTGTCAAAACTGGATGAGTTGAAAGCCCAAGGTCCAATAGACACCAACCTCTGCCTGCAAGGTGGCCCGGCGTTTAGTCCGAGCGCCGACCAACCTCATTGGAACGGTTGGGGCGTGGATGCGACGCAGCACCGATTCCAGCCGGCGGAGATGGCTCGGCTGAGCGCCACGCAAATCCCGAGGCTGAAATTGAAATGGGCATTTGGATATTCGGGCGCGAATCAGGCATATGCACAGCCTGCCGTGGTGGGCGGGCGCATTTTTGTTGGAAGCGTGGCGCGAAAGGTTTACTCGCTCGATGCGAAGAGCGGTTGCATCTACTGGGTGATCGATACGGATTTCGCCGTGCGGACCGCGATCAGCGTGGGCGCGAACGGCGATGGCTGGGCCGCGTACTTTGGCGATCAGCATGGGAATGTGTACGGGGTTGATGCAGCGACCGGCAAAGTCCTATGGAAGACGAGCCTCGATCCGCACCCGGACGTGCACGTTACCGGCGCGCCGACGCTCGCAGACGGCCGCCTTTACGTGGGCGTGTCGTCGCTCGAGGAAGTGAGCGGGGCCGATGCCAAGGATGAATGCTGCAAATTTCGCGGGAGCGTTTCTTCGCTGGACGCCGCCACGGGGAAAGTGATTTGGAAGAGCTACACGATTGCTGCCGAGCCGCAGCCGGTACGCAAGAACGCGCAGGGCGTGCAACTCTGGGGGCCATCGGGCGGTGGCATATGGTCATCGCCTACCGTGGACTTGCAGAGCCGCATGGTCTATGTGACCACGGGTGATAATTATTCCGATCCTCCGACGAACACTTCCGATGCATTCATAGCGTTCGATTTGGAAACCGGAAAGCTCGCGTGGTCGAGTCAGATGTCCAAAGGCGACGCCTACAATATTGACTGCGACATACCGGGAGACAAGCAGGTCAATTGCCCGCAATCGAAGGGTCCTGATTTCGATTTCGGTTCGTCCGCCATTCTGGTGGACCTGCCGAACGCCCACCGCGCATTGATCGCCGGCGCGAAATCGGGAATCGTATATGCCGTTGATCCGGACGCGCGCGGCAAACTGCTCTGGCAGAAACGCGTGGGACAGGGCGGAACTCTCGGCGGCGTGCAGTGGGGCTCCGCGGCGGACGCGAAAAACGTTTATGTGGCCGTGTCGGATGAACTGCGCCGGGCTGCGGCGCCGGGATCGTCCGCGGGCCAAGACTCCGTGTATGGCGTGCCGTATGAATTGGACCCGAAGGTTGGCGGCGGACTCTTTGCGCTGAAGGCTGAGAGCGGAGAAACCGCCTGGCAAACGCCCCATCCCGAATGCGTGAAACCCGGCTGCAGTCCCGCCCAATCGGCGGCGGTCACCGCGATTCCGGGCGTGGTGTTTTCAGGCGGCGTGGACGGACACCTGCGCGCCTATTCTGCGAAGGACGGCCGGATCATCTGGGACGTGGACACCGAGCGCGACTACAAAACCGTCAACGGAGTGAAAGCCAACGGTGGCTCGCTCGACGAGTCCGGAGCGGTGATCGTCGGTGGAATGCTGTACGTGAATTCGGGGTATTTCTTCCAGGGCAGCACCGCCGGAAATGTGTTGCTCGCGTTTTCGGTGGACGGCAAGTAACCGCGCTTCCCCGCCGCGAACCGGTCTTCGATAGCGTGACGATCGCACTGAACAACCCGGTGAAATATCTGCGCGGCGTTGGCCCGCAGCGCGCCGCGACGCTGGAAGAACGCGGCATCTCGACCGTCGGCGACCTGCTCGGCTATCTGCCCTTTCGCTACGAAGACCGCATCCGATTCACGCCTATCGCCGAGATCGTTCCCGGGCAGGTGCACACCATTCTGGCCGAAGTGACCAGCGGCGGTGGAAGCACGGTTCGCTTCCGGCGCGGGCGCGCCGGCGTGTTTCACGTGACGGTGCGCGACGATTCGGGCCCCCTGCACGCGCGTTTTTTTCACGGCGCGTATCTGGAAGGCCGGCTCAAGGAGGGCCAGCGGCTGGTGATGCACGGCAAGGCGGACGTGGACGCGTACCGGCCCGGGCGGATCGAGATGGTGAATCCGCAGATCGAGATCGTGAGTGCGAACGATGAGGGGCCGGGCGATTCGACTGAAGTCGGGCGCATCGTCCCGATCTACGAAGCGATCGGCAGCATCAGCTCGCGGATGCTGCGGCGAATTATCTACGGCATCCTGGGCGATTTCGACGGCAACGTGCCCGACGTGCTTCCCGAGGAAATCCGCCAGCGCTACCGCTTCCCGGCGCGGCGCGAGGCATTGCTCTACACTCATTTCCCGCCGAAGGACGAAAGCATCGAGCTGCTCAACACGTTTCGAAGTCCCGCGCAGACGCGTCTGATCTTCGATGAGTTTTTCTACTACCAGCTGGCGCTGGCGCTTCGGCGCCTGCGGGAGCATCGCCAGCAAGGGATCACCATGCGCGTGCGTGAGGACAAAGTCCGCGAAGCGCTGAAGCGCATTCTGCCGTTCAAGCCGACGGCGGCGCAGAAAAAGGTGCTGGCGGAAATCGCGGCGGACCTCGAGCGGCCCTATCCTATGCACCGCCTCCTCGAGGGCGATGTGGGAAGCGGCAAGACGATCGTGGCGCTGGAGGCGGCGACGATCGTGATCGAGAACGGCTACCAGGTGGCGCTGATGGCGCCCACCGAGATTCTGGCTGCGCAGCATTTCCTTTCCGCGCGGCGGATCTTCCAGGCGGCTGGGTACGGCGTGGATTTGATCGTGAGCGGCCGCAAGCGCGCGGAACGGGAAGCGGTGCTCGCGCGCGTCGAAAGCGGCGAAACGAAACTGCTGGTTGGTACGCACGCGCTGATCGAGGATTCGGTGAAGTTCGCAAAGCTCGGGCTCGCGATCGTGGACGAGCAGCACCGCTTCGGCGTGCTGCAGCGCAAGCGGCTGATTGACAAGGGTGCTTCGCCCCACGTGCTGGTGATGACCGCGACACCCATTCCGCGCACGCTCGCGCTGACGCTCTACGGCGACCTCGACCTTTCCGTGATTGACGAATTACCGCCGGGCCGCACGCCGATCGAAACGCGCTGGGCTTCCGAAACTCAGCTGGCGGGTGTTTGGGAATTCCTGCGCCGAGAAGTCGCGAGCGGACGTCAGGGATTTGTGCTCTATCCGGTGATCGAGGAATCCAAGCAAGAATTGAAAGCGGCGACCGCAGAGTACGAGCGCCTGGCGAAATTGGTGTTTCCGAAACTGCGCGTCGGCCTGCTGCACGGTCGACTGAAGAACGAGGAAAAGGACGCGGTGATGGAGCGATTTCGCCGCGCCGAGGTGGACATTCTGGTGGCGACGACGGTGATCGAAGTCGGCGTGGACGTGCCGAACGCGACCGTAATGGTGATCGAGCATGCCGAGCGATTTGGGCTCGCGCAGCTTCATCAGCTCCGGGGGAGAATCGGACGCGGCAAGGAAAAGTCGCACTGCATCCTGGTCGCGCCAAAAACAATCGCCGGAGAGGCGCGGGAGCGCATCGAAACGATGGTCGCCACTTCGAACGGGTTCGAAATCGCGGAGCGCGACCTGAAGCTGCGCGGCCCAGGCGAGTTCTTCGGGACGCGGCAGCACGGCGACGCGGCGTTTGCCTTCGCGCAACCGCTGCGCGATCACGAACTTCTAGAATTCGCGCGGCGGGAAGCGTTTGCGCTGGCCGAAAATCCGGCGCGCGCGGACGAGTTGGTCGCGCGCTTGGAATCGGTCAGCCCGGCGTGGCGGAAACGCTACCAGTTGGCGGCGGTCGGGTAGGAGGCGGCACAGAGCCGTGCGCGTGATTGCCGGAAAATTTCGCAGTAGGAAACTGAAAGGCCCGGGCTTGCTGCCTCTCCGGCCCACCAGCGATCGGCTGCGCGAAACGCTTTTCAATATCCTCGCGCCCGCGGTTGAGGATTCCCTGTTCGTTGATCTTTATGCGGGCACGGGAGCGATCGGCATTGAAGCTCTCAGCCGCGGAGCGCGGCAGGTGATTTTGGTTGAGTCGAACGCCAAGGCGGCACGGCTGGTTCGCGAAAATCTGGCCGCACTCGATATCCGCGCCGGCGCGGAATTGATGGAAACGGACGCCTTAACCGGCTTGGAAAGACTTGCTGCACGGCATCTGGTCGCGGAATTCATCTTTCTCGACCCGCCCTACGTTAAAACGCCTGAACACGCGAGCGTGCTTGAATTTCTTGATGCCTCGCACTTGATCGCTCCTCGCGGCCTGGTGATCGTAGAGCATCATTGGCGCGTGGAATTGCCCGAGCGGCTCGACCGGCTGGAGTGCACGCGCGAAATCGAGCAGGGGGAGTCGATGCTGAGTTTCTATCAGCTGGCAGCCGCCGCCTAGCTCGGGCGCATCATAAACGTTCGGGTATAATGCACCGACCTATGGGGACCATTTTTCAGGCCGAAACCAGCGTCGACGAAGACTACCTGGAAGAACTGCCGCCACACTCGCGCCTGCCCCGGCTCGATCTGGGCATTGATTGGGAATCCCCGCGCGAGGAGTTTCGCAGCAGCGTGCGTGAATTTTTCACCGGTACCCGGCCGCCCAAATACAGCGAAGTCGAGAATACGCCGGGCTTCCGCATGGACTGGGTTCGCGGCAGATTGCCGGGCTTGGCGTTTTTGGCGGCATTGCTCTGCCACGTGGCCGTAATTTGGCTCCTGATTCTGCCCATCTGGGGATTCATACCGCAAGTGACTCCCACGCTCGCGCCGGTGCAAATCGAATTGACCTTGTACGACCCGCCGGATTTGCCGGAGATCAAGCTGCCCGCAAATACGCCGAAGCTCGCGGCGAAGCCGGATGACCCGCCGAAGCAACCCGTGAAGCAGGCTGCCGACATGTTTCATCCGCGGCAGACAATTATTTCGATACCCGTTCGTGTGACGCATCCGCGGCAGACGCTGATCCGTCCAGACGCGCCGCCGGCGCCCCCGAAAATCGTGACGCCGCTGCCAAATATCGTGCAGTGGTCGTCGGCCAATCTGCAGCGTCCGCGCCTGGAATTGGCGCCCACCGCTGCGACGCCGCGGCTGCACCATCACGCGTTGGCGGATGCGAAGGCGCCGGAAGTTGCAAATGCCGAGAAGAATCCGGGCCCGATTGACATCGCGCCATCACCGGCAACCATCGCAAAACCGAAGATCGCGCTCGACGCGATGACGACCGCAACCGCGCGACGCCATGAAACCCACACGGACGCCGGCGCTGCGCCCGATGTCGGGTCAGCCGCTGACGAAGGCGGCCCCGGCCTGCACCGACTGATCGCGCTTTCCGCGATGCCCGCTCCTCCCACGCCTGACGTCAGGATTCCGGAGGGAAATCTCGCGGCGCGCATTTCGATTTCACCGGACGGAGGGAAACCGGGAGCCCCGAGCACTGCCAAGAACGGTGTGGCGGCCGATTCCGGCGCGGCCAGTGCGGCCAGTGCGGCTGGTGGCGCGAGCGGGAGCTCTCCTCCCGCAGCCGTGAGCATCAGCGGCGCACCGCCTCACGCGGGCAGCGGAGGAATTGCGCCCTCCGGGAGTCGCTCCGGCGGGCTGAACTTGAAGCCGGCTACGCCCTATGAACCCTCAGCAAGCACGCGGAAAGGCCCTGCGGACGTGAGCCAATTCGATCCAAGCCTGCCGCCGGAAAAAATCCTTTCGGGCAAGGAGGTTTACACGCTGCACGTCAACCTGCCGAACCTGACCAGCGCGACTGGCAGTTGGATCATGGACTTTGCCGAGCTGGATGAGGAGGAAGGCCCTCCGCACCAGCACAAAGAGTTGGTTGCCTGCCCGGTTCCCGTGGAGAAGGCGGATCCCAAATATCCGCCGGAACTGGTCAAGGCTCACGTGAAGGGCGAAGTCGTGCTCTACGCAATTGTCCGCAAGGATGGATCGGTGGACAGCATTCAGGTCGTGCGAGGGCTTGATCCGCAGCTCGACCACAACGCGATCGAGGCATTGGAGCGATGGAGGTTTCGTCCGGGGACGCGCGCGGGAGCGCCCGCGGATTTCGAGAGCGTCATCTACGTTCCATTCAGCTACGAGAATCCAAGAGACTAGCGGCAGCCCGCCGTAATCGTCAGGCCGACAACACCTCGATCAGCCGTGAAATCTCCTCGGGCGTGTTGTAAAGATATGGCGCGATGCGGAGGGCATTGTCGCGCAGGCTGACGTGGATTTGCGCCGCGCGCACTTTTTCATAAAGCACCGGTGTCTCCTCGCGCTTTCGCGCCGAAACGCATACGTAGGGGCCGCGTTTCGACCGTTCCTCGGGCGAGGCGAGCATGCAGCGATCGCGCGGGAGCCGCTCGATGAGCTCGCCGACGAGGCCATCCACATGTCTCGCGACCGAATCCAGGCCGATGCGCAGCACCAAATCGAGCGACGATTCGAACGCCGCGAGATTCGTGAAATTCGCGGTTTCCGGCGAGTCCCATCGTCGCGCACCCGGCACGGGCTGAAATTTTTCAGACGGCAAGGCGTGAAAATCTCGTGCGCCTTCCAGAGCCATGAAATAAACCGCGCCGAGCGGCAGCCGCTCGATCCACTCGCTCGCGATCCAGAAAAAGCCGGCGCCGTATGGGCCGAGCAGCCACTTATATCCGCTGCAGACGGCCATATCGGCCCCCAATTCGCGAATGTCGAGGGGCATCGAGCCCGCGCACTGGGTGATGTCGAGCAGAAGCGCCGCACCGACTTTCCGGCAGGCCTCTCCAACGCGCGCGGAGTCCAGCCGAGCGCCGTTGTCGAATCGCACGAAGCTGGCCGATATGACGCGCGTCTGCGGTCCGATCTGCGCGATGTAATCGTCCGCGGTAATGAAGCGGCCGCGCGGCTCGACCACGCGCACGCGCAGCTTGCCCGCTTTTTCATAACGCAGCCAGGTGGAGAAATGCGCCGGGAATTCGCCGCGCCCGACGAGGACCTCGTCGCCCGGCTTCCAATCAATTCCGGCGGCGACGGACGCCAAGCCGGCGCTCGCGCCGCTGGTTACGGCGATCTCATCCGGCCGCGCGCCGATCACGCGCGAAACTTTTTCACGGATTCGATCGGGAAGATCGAAGTAGGCGGTATCACCCAGACGGTCGGGACGCTTCTTCCATTCCAGCGCCGCCTGCGCTTCGCGCGCGGCAGCCAACGGCATCGGCCCCTGCAGCGCCGCATTCAAATACGCCACACTTTCGAAATCCGCGAATTCACTGCGATAGTCCGTGGGCAATGTCCCGTCCTCCATTCACGAACAAGTGTATCCGTGTAGGAGAACGGCAGGAAGGACCTCAGGGCGGTGCGGCGCGGTCAATTTGGACTGCAAGGACTCTTCGCGCAGTCTTCAGAAAGCGCAAAAGGTGCGCCGTTAGAAATGTCCGCGGAGTTCCCGAAACGCCGAAAGAATCAGCAATTTGCCCGTGCCGCTTTCGACTTCTGATTTTTCCAATTCCCAGGTGGCCGAATGCGGAATGAAGACGGCGTTCAGGCCCGACTGCAGCGCCGGGTTGATGTCGCTGCGCGGGCTATTGCCCACCATCCAGCCGTGCGATTTCACAATTTTAAATTGCTCGATCATCCGCCCATAGGTACCGGAGTCTTTTTCGAGGACGATCTCGATCGCGTCGAAATGCGGCTGCAGGCCGGAGCGTTCGACCTTGGCCGCCTGCTCGGCGGGCTCGCCTTTGGTCAGCAGGATCAGCCGGTGATGTTTGGCCAGGTAAGCGAGCGTTTCGGGAACGCCGTCGAGAATATGCGGAGGGGTGCTTTCAAGTTCGTGCGCCATTTGCTCGATATCCTTCACCATCTCGCGTCGCGCGGAATTCCCGGCGAGCTTCATGTATGTATCCTCGAGGGACCGCCGGAAACTGCGCACGCCGTAGCCGTGCTGGCGAATGTTGCGGCGCTCGGTTTCGTTCAGGATGTGGCGGATATACTCGCGCGTGTAGCCAAGATGCTCGAGCCTTGTGATGAAGTCGTCGATGGTTTTCTCAAAGAAAATGTTGTTTTCCCAGAGGGTGTCGTCGGCGTCTATGAGAAGGGTATGGCGTGCCATGCTGTGTCCCCGAATCTAAATCTTGCGCCAGCAGAAATAATAAGAGAAGTGAATTCTGAGAGCGGTGATGCGTGGCGGCGAGTGCGTGGCGGCGAGTGCGTGGAGGTCTTCAGGCCAGGGCGGGAAGGAATTCGTAGCGCTCGATCTGCGCGGCCACGCCGCGGCGACCGTTATGAGAATCCACTCGGAGGACCCGCGCATAGCAACGAATGTGCACGTCGCCGGCGAGAGTGATCTGCTGCGGAAGCGTGAGAACGAACTCGATGGAGCTGCCGGATTCCAGGTTCGCTTCGATCAGGAAATAGAGGCCGCGGAAGCTGACGTCGCGGGTCTCGCCCGCTTTTTCCGCAATTCCGTCTCCTGCGGAGAATCGCACTCTCAGGGGAAGCATCATTGAAAAACGCCGTGCGGCGCGACGCTCCACACCGTTCTCCATGAGCCCTCCATACGGCCACAACTGAGCAACGCTACCATCGCTCTCCGGAGCACGCAATGCATTTTCAGGGACTGCTCGGGGCTCGGCTCCGCCGAGCGCGACGGACGAGCCTCTCTGCGCGCATTTGGAACTACCCCGTGACTCCTTCGCAGCGCTGGACGAGTATGTTTTGACCTGCGCGGGCCCTGCCATTAGGATTATGGCCATGTCAGGGCTTGACACATCCATCGAACGGCGGAAACATCCGCGCGCGCAACTGAAACTGCCGGCGCGGATCCGCTGGCAGGGCCCCATCGGCATGCGGCTCGAAACAGCGCAAACGGTGGACGTCTCGCGCGACGGGATGCTGTTTCACCGGAACGGGCCATGCGACAGGATGGCGCGCGTCTGGGTCGCTTTCCCGTTCGATCCCGCCGCAGGCGCTGCCACTCAGCCGGAAACGCCGGCGCGGATCGTGCGTGTGGAACGCGGCGCCAACGGAGGCTACTGGGTCGCGCTGCGCTTCGAATCAACGGCGCGAGCGGCCAAGCTGCCCTCGGCTCCCGAGCGCCGGCGCTCGGAGCGCATTCCTTTCGCTCTGCCGATTTTCGTTCGAGTCGTTGGAACTCCCTGGCCTGAAGAATTCATGACGCAGGATATCTCGCAGCATGGCACGCGGTTCGAATCCTCGCACGTCTATTCTGCCGGCGACAAAGTGCTCGCGAAGATTCCCTGGGGCGAATGGTCAAAGACAGGAGAGGTGGCCGGTCGCGTCGTGCGGGTCGAAACCGTGGACGGAACGCCGGGCCCAGCGTTTGCCGCGAACCCTGAAGCCGGCAAGGGAGCTATGATCACCTCCGTTTCGGTGGAATGGACGCGAGCGGGGAAATCCTGAATCACACGCCCCTTTTGAACATAGGCACTCGCTCGATGACCTCCCGGAAAACCCTTTTGCGCGGATCCTGATGGCAGGCGTCTTTCATCGCAGTCTGTTCCTCGCAGGCCCCGCGGGGCGTCTTGAAGCTTTGCTCTGGACTTCGTCTGTCTCCGATCCCAAATTCGTCGCGTTGGTCTGCCATCCTCATCCTCTCTACGGCGGCACGATGCATAACAAAGTCGTCTTTCAGACGGCGAAAGCGCTCCATCAGCGCGGCGCGGCTGTGCTGCGATTCAATTTTCGCGGCGTGGAGCAGAGCGAAGGCGTGCACGACTACGGGAAGGGCGAGCAGGATGACGTTCGCTCGGCGATTGACTATCTCGCGGTAGAATTTCCGGGGCGGCCGATTCTGGTCGCGGGATTCAGCTTCGGCTCATCGGTGGGCCTGCGAGCGGGCTGCGGCGACCCGCGCGTGATGCAATTGATCGGCGTCGGATTGCCCGTGGACAATATTGACATGAGTTTTCTGAGCGCGTGCAAAAAGCCGAAGCTCATCATCCAGGGCGGGAGCGATCAGTTCGGGGCACGCGCCGGCGTCGAAGCGCTTTTCGCGACGCTCCCGGAGCCGAAGCGATTGGTGTTCGTCGAAGGCGCGGACCATTTTTTCACCGATCGGCTCGATGAGGTCGCCGCGGCCATTGACTTGTGGCTCGACGCTGAAACAATCTAGAGCCGAAGCTCGAAATCTTAACCGCGCGGCTCAAACAATTTGAGGAACTGGTCGCGGGGGGCGGGCTCGATGCCGATCACTTCAAGATTGGCGTGGACGTGCTCGACGTGGCTCATGCCCGTGAGCGCCGTGGTGACGCCGGGAACCGACCTCGCGAACTGCAGCGCGCTCACCGAGTCTTTCTTCGTGCCCAGCGCCGCAGCGATATAAGGCGGCAAATTCCGCGTGAGCTGTCCCTGCAACAGCGCCGCGCTCGATACCAGCGTGATTTTCAATGCCCGCGCCGCCTGCACCATCGCCATCGTCTTGCGTTCGACCACCTGATTCGGACGCAACAGCGCCTCGGGCATCGCCAGATTCAACGGCAATTGCACGAAGCGAAAGTGATGCTCCGCACCACCGGCATCTCGAGCGATTTCCTCCATCGCGGCCAGCGAGAGGTAACCCTGCGACTTCGGTTCGTCTCGGAAGGCGTTCCATGTGGCCAGCCCATACGCGCCGATTTTTCCGGCAGCCACGGCGGATTCCAAAAACGTGAACGCCTTGCCGATCCGCCCGCGAAATTCGTCCGGCGGGACTTCGCTCAATTGCGTTTCCGGATTGTGCAGATAAAAAACGTCCACACAATCAACGCCCAGATTGCGGCGGCTGCGGTCGAGCTGGTCGGCCAGGTACCGCGGTGTCATGCAGTGGCATCCAGCAGCGATATCTTCCGGGCGGAAAATTCCCGGCTCGATATACTCGCGCGCGAAATATTCGTTCGCGTCGTCCGGCATCTCGCCGTCGGGAGTCAGGAAGCCGGCCTTGGTGCAAAGGACGATTTCGTCGCGGGGAAAACCCTTGGCAGCCAGCTGCTTGAGCGCGGCGCCTACCGAGCGCTCGCTTCGCTGCAGACGATAATTGATCGCCGAGTCCACCACATTGATGCCGCCCTCGACGGCAGCGACCACGGCGCTCGTGTATCCCTTGTCGGTAGCCTCATCCGGTTCTCCAAGATACGTCCCGATGCCGATGGACGAAAGAACCAGCCCGGCCTGCACGTCGCGAAAATGTCCCGGGGCCGCGCGCCCTTGAAATCGAGCCGCGTAGCGCAGCGTGCCCTGCGCCGTGGCGCAGCCGGGTAGGCGCTTCTCGTCAGATTTTGCGGCAGAAGACATCGAGCCTCGCTTCGTGGCGAAAATTCCAAAGCCGGCGAAGTATATCAGAACGCCACAACTCGAGTGCCCACGGCCGGAGACTCAGGAGACAATGCGCGCAGCCATTTGCTGGACAGGATCGCCGGCGGCTAGTCCCTGCGCGGTGATCAGTTCCCCCACTTCGACGTGGATCTTCGGCAGGTGCCGCGCAAAAGCGATTGCGCCCGCGACGGTGAGTGCGCCGCCGAGTGCGACCGTCCACTGCGCGCCGATGTGATCCGCGACCGCCCCGGAAAGCAGAGCCCCAAGCGGCGCCATGCCCATGAACATCATGGCATACACGGCCATCGTCCGGCCGCGCAGCCGATCGGGCACCATCGCCTGCACCAGAGTATTCGACGCGCCCATCTGCGTCATCATTGCGAAGCCGACCGGCACGAGCATGATCACCGAAAGGACGTACCAGCGCGAGAGCGCGAAGGCGATCAGCGTCGCGCCCGAAGCTCCGCAAGCGATTGCCACCCAGCGTCCCAGGTCGTGAACCTTCGTGCGCGAGGCCAGCGTCAGCGCGCCACCCAGAGCGCCGAGTCCAGTGGCCGCTCCCAATACTCCGAGCGTGCGGGCATTGCCGTGAAGAACTTTCGCGGCAAAAATCGGCATGAGAACCGTGTAGGGCATCGCCACGAGGCTGACCAGACCCAGGAGCAAGAGCAACGCCCGAATCGGCGCCGTGCGGCGCACGAAGCGGAATCCCTCCGCGATGTGTTCCAGGGCGGACGCGTCTCTCCGCTCCACATGCCGGCGGGGAATGCGCATCAGGAGCAGGCCGACAATCACGGCGATGTAGCTCACGCCATTCGCGAAAAAGCACCAGCCTTCGCCGATGCTCGCGACAAGAATTCCGGCAATCGCGGGGCCGATGATCCGCGCGCCGTTGAACATGGACGAATTGAGCGCGATCGCATTCATCAAATCCTCGCGGCCCACCATCTCGACCAGGAACGACTGGCGCGCGGGAATGTCGAATGAGTTCACGACTCCCATCAGGGCCGCGAGAACGATCACTTCCCACACGGTCACGCGGTTCGTGAGCGTCAGAAACGCCAGGACCAGAGCCAGAATCATCGAGGCGGTCTGCGTGGCGATCACGACCTTGCGGCGATTCAGGCGATCCGCCACCATTCCCGCCAGCGGCGCCAGCGGAAACACGGGAATCTGCCCGGCGAACGAAACGACGCCGAGAAGAAGCGACGAGCCCGTCATCCGGTAAACGAGCCACGCCTGCGCGACATTCTGCATCCAGGTTCCGACAAGCGAGATCAGCTGGCCGCTGAAGAAAAGCTGAAAATTGCGGTACTTCAGCGAGCGGATCGTGTCCTGGAATCGCGAACGCGTTGGGGCCGTCGCGGCCTCCGTGGTTCTCGCGGTGTGTTGCTCTGCCATCCCTGGTTAATTGTACGATGCAATCGCGCGCGGCGCTTCCTGCGATTGCCGCGCGGATTTCTTCAGGCGCTCGGATTTTGCGCTTCACCGGACGCCGGGGCGTCCGGCGCGAGCAATCGTCCGCATGCCCGCAGAATTCGGCGGTAGGGCCAGTCGTCTTCACGAAACAGAATTTCACCTTCGCGCGGCTTCGAGTAAAACCAGCGCGTAACAAGCGACAGGTGTTCGGCCAGCTCCGGCGGCGCCGTGCGCAGGCCGTATCGAGTTCGATAGTCTGCTGGTCTGCTTTCGCGATTCGCCGCGTCGGGGGCGCCCGATTCGAATTCTTTGCCCGGGTTTGGTCTGTGTTTATCTGCATTGATCTGTGGCTCAAGCCCTTCTCGCAAGATCGCCTCGACCGGGCGCGGCTGGCTCGATAGCTCCGTGAAATTGAGGAAGCAAGGCTCGCCGAGAATTCCGGCGTGGAGCGGAAAAACCGCGATGGTCTTTTCCTGGACCGCTCGCTGGAGAATCACCGCGTCGAGGTCCTCGATTCGCCTCGCGAGTTCCGGCAATCCTCGCAGCGCATCGGACACCTTTTCCAGGCGCTTGTGCAGCGCCGCGGCGCGTTCGAAATCGAGCGCCTCGCTCGCCGCTTCCCTTTCCCGTTCGAAGTTCGCGGTCAGCGCGGCGCCGGTCGTATCGAGAGTTTCCAGCACGCGGCCGACCTCCACGTCGTACTCCTGCTTGGTGCATCCCGCGAAACACGGAGCGAGGCACATTTTCATCTCCGAATAGATGCAGCCGGGAAAAGTCGGATCGCGGCGAATCTTGATCTGGCAGCGCCGAATCTTGAAAAGATCGAGGAAACCCTCGGAGAAAACGTCCGCGGAACGCCGCGACGCGAACGGCCCGAAGTAAAAACCCCCGTCGGCGCCGAGCCTCCGCGTGACGTAACAGCGCGGATATTCATTCCGCAGATTCACTTTCAGCAGCGCGGGAGGACGTAGGCGCAGCAGGTCGCGGTAGCGATCGGGAAAGTTCTCCCGGGCTTGCTGGTAGAGCGCGAGAGTCTGCTCGAATTTCGAGCCGGTGAGCCGGTAGCGGATCCGCGCGGCCACCTCGCGCAGATTCAGCCGCTTCGAGCCGGGTTCCGAAGGGCGCAGCAGCCGTTCTGCTGCGCGCCGCAAATCCGCGGTCCGCACAAGATGCGGGTGCGCGCGTGGCTCGCGCATCTCGATCAGCAGGATGCCGGCGCGTTCAGGCACCGCCGCAAAGAACTCTTCCTCGCGCGCGGGATCGAATTCCTGGCTGCCGTCGAGCTCCAGCATGATGCCAGCATACACTGAGATTAAAATCGTGCCGCAGGGGGAGTCGCGGAGGGGCTCGCGGGATAACTCGCGGGATGAATCGTAAGGTGCAGGCAGGTTCTGCGCCGCTCGTGATGAAGGGATCTCGCGCGCAAATCGGGGCGCTCAGGCCCCGATCGATTTCAGCACCCAGGAAGCGATCACCAGCCTCTGAATTTCGCTCGTTCCTTCGTAGATTTCGGTGATGCGCGCGTCGCGGTAGGCGCGCTCCACGGGATATTCGCGGCTGTAACCGTTGCCGCCATGAATCTGGATCGCTTTGTGCGCCACGCGCGTGGACATCTCGCTGGCAAAAAGCTTCGCCGTCGCCGCCTCCATGGAAAAGCGCGCGCCCGAATCTTGCTTCCACGCCGCGCGACGGACGAGCAATCGCGCCGCGTCGATTTCCGTGGCCATGTCCGCCAGCATGAACTGGATCGCTTGAAACTCCGCGATGGGATGGCCAAAAGCCTGCCGCTCTCGCGCGTAGGCGAGCGCCGCCTCGAACGCGCCCTGCGCGATCCCGGTGGCTTGCGAGGCGATGCCGATGCGTCCGCCGTCGAGCATGGACAGCGCGATCTTGTAGCCTTGCCCCTCGTCTCCGATCCGATTCGCCGCTGGGACTTCGCAATCGTCGAAGGAAAGCGCCGTGCAGGCCGTGGCGTGAATGCCGAGTTTCTTTTCTTCCTTGCCAACGGTGAATCCAGGCGTGCCCTTCTCGACGAGAAGCGCGGTAATCCCCTTCTCGCCTTTCTCAGGCTGCGTGTTCACGTAGATGATTCCCGCGTCGGCCACGCCGCCGTTCGTGATCCACGCCTTCGCCCCATTGATGACGTACCGGTCGCCCTTGCGGACGGCTTTCGTCGAGAGCGCGGCTGCGTTGGAGCCGGCTTGCGGCTCGGTGAGCGCGTAGCAGCCGATTTTCTCGCCGCGCGCGAACGGTACGAGGAATTTCTGCTTCTGATCCTCCGTGCCGTAATGCTCGATCGTGGCGCAGAAGAGAGAGTTCTGGACAGACAGGATGACGCTGGTCGAGGCGCAGGCGCGCGCGATTTCCTCGATCACGATCGAGTAGCAGATGTGATCCATTCCGGCGCCACCGTATTTTTCAGGGATGCAAACGCCGGTCAGCCCCAGCTCTCCGGCCTTGCGCAGAATCTCGAGCGGAAAGCGGCCCGTTTCGTCGAGCTCTTTCGCGACGGGCTTGACCTCCGCCTCGGCAAACTCGCGCACGCTGCGTCGCAGCAGTTTCTGTTCTTCGTTGAGTTCGATATTCAATGGCTCGCTCCGGATTCCCTTCCCGACACCAATGCTTTACGCAATTGTACAGCGGAACGTGGCGCCAAGGCTTCGCGCGTGTCTGATTGATCCGTTCCCGTCCGGCAGCGCTATAATTTTAGCAGCCCTCAAAAAGGAGAGTGAAAATGGAACATCGTCTGAACCCGTTCAAAGCTTCGCCAAAAGGTTATCAAGCGATGGCGGCTCTCGAAGGTTTCGTGGTTTCCTGTGGCCTCGAACGGCCATTGCTCGAACTCGTCAAAATGCGCGCCTCGCAGATCAACGGATGCGCCTACTGCCTGGACATGCACAGCAAGGACGCCCGCGCCCTGGGTGAATCCGAGCAGCGCCTTTACCTCCTGAACGCGTGGCGGGAAGCCCCGTTTTACACCGAACGCGAACGTGCGGCGCTCGAATGGACGGAAGCCGTCACGCTCGTCGCCGAAAGTCACGTTCCCGACGAGGTGTACGAAAGGGTGGCAAAACATTTCAAAGAGGAGGAGCTTGCGAACCTGACCCTGGCGATCGCCGCAATCAACAGCTGGAATCGGCTGAGCATCTCGTTCCGGATCGAGCCTGACTCATATAAGTCCAACCTGCAGCCGGTGAAGGCTACCCCCTCACCGGCGTGATCGTCGCGGGCGCCCCCTTCGGGGCGGTCTCGAGGGGCACCCGGACCAGCCCAGGTGGCCGATATCAGAGGCCCGATTTTCCACCCAGGATTTGCGGCGCGCCGCGCAAATCCTCTATACTCCTCCTGTAGCCAAGCAAGTCCCGGCGAGCCGCCCAGGCAGGGCCCTCTCGGATGCCCCAAGCGCCCAATGATCGATCTGACCGAGAAAATCAAAAAGAAGCTCAAGGACGAAATCGCCCTCCTCGAGCACGAGCTGCACGACGAGCTTCCGAAGGAAATCAAGGTCGCCCGCGCCCATGGCGATCTTTCCGAGAATGCCGAGTATAAATACGCCAAGGAGCGTCAGGCGTATGTTTCTGCGCGGCTCGGCCAGCTCCACCAGCGCATGGCCGATATCTCGATGCTCAACTTGAATAATCTCCCGAGGGACCGCGCAGCCTACGGCTCGACGCTTGTCGTGCGGGACGTTGCCAAGGCCACCAAAATCGAGTACAAACTGGTGACGGTCGAAGAAGCCGACGCGACCAAGGGATTGATCTCGACGACCTCCCCGATCGGACGCGCGCTGCTCGGTAAAAAGGTCGGCGACGAAGTCTCGGTTACGACGCCTGCGGGCATAAAAGAATACGAAGTTATGCGGCTGACGACGATCTATGACCAGGAATAGTGAAGTGATCCGGGCTTCATGTTAACCCGCGCCATCGGCCGGTACGTCTCCTGGCCCGTTGACCGTCTCGCTGCCCTTCTGGCTCCCACGGGAATTCCCCCGAACGTCATCACCTGGTGCGCACTGGTCGGAAATCTGTGGGCGGGCATGCTGTTTGCCGAGGGACGTTTTAAGGCAGCGGGCGGAATGATGGTTCTCGCTGGCCTGTGCGACCTGCTCGATGGGCCAGTGGCGCGCCGCCAGAATCGCGTTTCGCTCTTTGGAGGCTTTCTCGATTCCATTCTCGACCGTTACGCGGACTTGATCCTGTTTCTCGGCTTGCTCGTCTATTACGCGCAGGTGAACCGCTTCCGTTACGCGGTCCTCGCCGGCGCGGCCATGGCCGGGTCGGTGATGGTGAGCTACGCGAAAGCTCGCGCCGAATCGCTGGTGCCCACGTCGGAGATCGGATTCTGGGAGCGCCCCGAGCGCCTGGTATTGATGATTCTGGGCGCACTGACCAATCGCATTGACGTGGCGCTCTGGCTCCTGGCGATCGGCCCCAATATCACCGTGATTCACCGGATCCTGCACACCTGGAAGCAGACCCGCAATAGCGCCCCTCAACCGGTTCCCATGCCCGTCAAGAGCGGCGGCGCGCCGGAAACCCGCGAGCCACCGCCCCTCCTGACGCGCTCGGCGGGACGCGGCCGCATCTAGGGCGGCCCGCTGGGCATCTGACTACCGTCCGTTCACACAGTTGGGGTAAGATCGCCCGGACAATACCCACCATTCCATTGGAGGTAATATGGCAATACGCGATTCGTTTCTACCTGAATTCGAACACGAAATGGAGACCACGCGGAAGACGCTGGAACGCGTCCCCGAAGACAAAACGACATGGAAACCGCACGACACATCCATGGCCATGGGGCGCCTGGCCGGCCACATTGCTGAGATGATCGGGTTCGCCGCCGTCACATTTCAGGGTGATTCTTTCGATTTCGCGCCGCCGGGAGCGACGCCCTTGCAGCCAACCGTCATGACTTCGCGCAAGCAGTTGCTCGAAATCTTCGACAAGAACGTCGCGTCAACCCGCGCCGCGATTTCAAAGGCAAGTGATGAGGACTTGCAGAAAACGTGGACGCTGCTGAATGGGGGAAAGACGTTTTTCTCGATGCCGCGCATTGCAGTCATGCGGGGAATGATTCTCAACCATGTAATCCATCATCGCGGCCAGCTTTCGGTCTACCTGCGGATGAATCAAGTGCCGATTCCTTCGATGTACGGCCCTTCCGGCGACGAAGGCAGGATGTAGCGCTTTCCCGAATGGCAAGTGAGATGGTATTGTTGCGGCCGGTTCGTCCCTGCTGCGCTGGGCGGATCGACCGGCTCCATTTTCAGCGCCGTCCATCGCCAGTTCCCGTTTTCGATTGGTGAAAGCAGCCTGCCCAAAAATGTCCCGGACACTTCTCTTCCTCGGCTTCGCAGCCCTGCTTTGTACGAATGCCTCGGCCCAGAACGGAGTGATGGGCCGCCACGATCACACGATGGGACCGATGTACCGCGAGTTACCCCCACCTCCGCTCATGCAGGGCATCGGCAACGCCAGCTTGAAAATCACGACCAGCTCCGACGCAGCGCAGGCTTATTTCAATCAAGGTCTGCGATTGCTCCACGATTTCTGGGACTTCGAGGCCTACCGCGCGTTCAAAGAAGCCGCCCGCCTGGATCCCTCCGCGGCGATGGCGTATTGGGGCGAGTTCGAGGCTCTAAACATGCACGGACCTCTGATGGACGATGGACGGGCTGCGCTGGAAAAGGCAAAAGCACTCGCGGACAAGGTTTCTGACCATGAACGTTTTTATATCCGCGCTGCAGAACATGAAGCCCGCGGGAACAAACCCGATGAGAAATCGGCCTACCAGCACGAGATGGAAGCCCTCATAGATCAGTACCCGGATGACGTCGATGCCCGGGCGCTGCTTGCTCTTGGGGTAATGTCCGGATACGACAGCGAAGGCCACCCTCGCGAAGGTGAACTCTACTCGCAGTCAATCTTGCTCAATCTATTGGCTACTCATCCGGACAACGCCGCTGCCAATCATTATTGGATACACGCCATGGAGGACAGCTCGCGGCCCGAGCTCGCGCTTCACAGCGCCGATATCCTCGGAAGCATGGCACCCAACTCTGGGCACATGGTTCACATGCCGGGCCACATCTACTGGCGCGTGGGTGACTATGAAAAGGCGCGGCAATCGTTCTCGGATTCCGCGCGCGTGGACGAAGCATACATGGCGGCGCAGGGGATCAAACCCGAAGAGGATTGGAATTACCCGCATGACCTCGCATACCTGATCGCGGCATGCGCGGAGGCCGGCCGCTACCGGGAGGGTCTCGAGTGGGCCAAGAAGTTGCGCGACATGCCCATGCCTCAGGAAATGGGCTCCGCCCGATTTGTCACCTGGGCGGGTGCCAGCGTGGCGCGAGTTCACGTCCGCTTCAGCGATTGGCAAGCCGTTCCGCAGGATCCAATATCTTTTGGCACGAACGCTGCTTCGGTCAGCGCGGCTGCACAGGCCTATTCGGACGGCCTGAATGTTTATTCGAAAGGCATGGCGGCGCTCGAACGTGGCGATTTGCCTGAAGCATCCGGGGAAGCCAACGCGCTGGATGCATCGCTTTGGAGGCTCGAAGCCACGAAACCGAAAAAGATGGAAGGGGACACAGCCGAAGATCACCCGGGGGATGATCCGTCGGAGGTGCTAAACCTGCTGGGAACGATGTCTCTCGACCTTCGCGGCGGACTGAAGGCCGCTCAGGGAGACGTCGCGGGAGGAATCAAGCTGCTGCAGCAGGCCGCGGAAAAAGAAAAGAACCTCGGCTATTCGGAGCCGCCTCGGTATTTTCGCCCGGAGCAAGAGAGTATCGGCTACGCCTACCTCGAATCGAAGCAGTGGGAGAAGGCCCGGGACGCTTTCAACGAAGCCTTGAAGGAGCGCCCAAAGAGCGGCCATGCTCTTTATGGCGTCGCTCAGTCCTACGCTATGGCCGGTGATGTGCCTCAGGCAACCGCCGCATACCGCGATTTTCTTTCCGCGTGGCGACACGCCGATAGCGACCTGCCGCAAATCAAGCAAGCCAACGCGTGGCTTGCTTCTCATCCTCACTAGTCGCGATCGGCGCTTGCTAGTGGCGCCCTGCTGACGGAATCACAGCGTCGCCCCACGACTGCTGCATCTTCGGCTTGCGCGCCATCGCTTTTTCGGAAATTCGCGCGCGCCGGTCGGCGCGAGCCGGCGCGTTCGCCATATCGCGTTCTTTGAATTCCGGCATCACCTCTTGCGAGAACAGCCGGAGCGAATCGCATTGCTGATCGAGCGAAAGGCGACCCACCTGCCGCACGGCGATCACCTGATCGATCCCCGCGTCCTCATACTCGCGCAAAGTCTGTCGAAGCTTTTCGGGCGTGCCCACGCAGGCCTGCGCGATAAACTCAGGTGAAACAGGCTCCTTTGGATTCGTTGTGTACTCCTTCCAGATGTCGGTCTTGCCGGGACGGTGCTCGCCGAAAAAACTGTAGTGCCCCATCGCGTACACGAAGAAGCCGTAGTTTGCGACGGCAGCCGTCTCCGCCCGCTTCTGGTCGTTGTCGCAGAGAAACGGCGTCGCGATGGCGAAATTCGGATTCACGGCGTACCCGAGAGGCTCGCACTCGTTTTCGATCGTGGCGTAGTAGTCCTTCACCCACTGGCGCGCTTCCGCCGCGCTCACAAATGCAAATGTCAGCGCGCCCAGCCCCAGCCTCGCCGCGTCGATGATTGACTCGCGCCGGGAACACGCCATCCAAAGCGGCGGATGCGGTTTTTGCAGAGGTTTCGGCACCAGGTTGCGCGGCGGCACCTTCACATACTTTCCCTCGAATCCCGTGAACGGATCCTCCACCAGCATCCGCACGGCGACGCGCATCCCTTCGATCTGCATCGCCTTCTTCTCTTCCTGCGGCACCAGGAATCCGCCGAGCTCGGTGGTCGTCGCGCCGGATCCCATGCCGAATTCGACCCGGCCGTTGCTGATCAGGTCGAGCACGGCGATGCGCTCCGCAATGCGCGCGGGGTGGTTGATCTGCGGCGGAGTCTGAATGATTCCATGCGCCAGCCGGATATTCTTCGTCCGCTGGCTGCAGGCGGCCAGAAAAATTTCGGGAGCCGACGCGTGCGAGTATTCCTCGAGAAAATGATGCTCCGTCCCCCAAACGTAATCGAACCCGCACTGGTCGGAGAGTTCCGCTATCTCCAGCGCGTTGTTCAGCAGCGTGCGTTCGGACTCGCTTGTCCAGGGCCGCGGAAGCCCCATCAAATGTATGCCGCCAAATTTCATCGGGGTGCCTTTCCCATTCCAGTGCGAAGCGTATTCTACGCGATTACCCAAGCCGCGCAAGCGCGCCCCAACGCTTGAAAATTCGGTGTACAATCCGCGCCCGAAATGGATAATCCGAAGCGCGCCGGCAATTTGACGCGGGGGGAACATTCAAATGAAGCGATGTTTGCACGCAATTTCGTTTGCAGTTCTGTTGGCCGCACTTCTCTGCGCCCCCAAGCTCACGTCGGCGCAGCAATCCTGCGAGAGTTTGGCGTCGCTGAAGATACCCGAAGTCACGATCACCTCGGCGACGTCCATCAGCACTCCGCCAGATTTCGAAGTACCCAGCACTCCCGGACGTTTCGGCACTCCCGCCGGCTTGAAAGTTTCAGTTCCCTTCTGCCGCGTTGCCGGATTCGCGACGCCGACAACTGATTCGCACATTTCATTCGAGGTGTGGCTCCCCATCGCCGCGAACTGGAATGGAAAATACGTCGGCATCGGGAATCCGGGATTCATCGGCTCGATCAGCTACGGAGGTCTGGTTCGCGAAATTGCGCGCGGCTCCGCCACAGCCTCCACCGACACAGGTCACGCGGATGTCGGCGCGACCAGCGAGGCGCCCGACGCTTGGGCCATCGGTCACCCGGAAAAAATCGCTGACTGGGGATATCGCGCGGTGCATGTGACTACCATCACTGCCAAGCAGCTGCTACAGGCGTTTTACGGCAAGCCTGCAAAATTGTCGTTCTGGAGTAGCTGCCACGAGGGTGGCAATCAAGCGCTCACCGAGGCGCAGAAGTATCCCGACGACTTCGACGGAATCGCCGCCGGAGATCCGGCGTACAACATCACTCACCTGCAAGCAGTGTCCGAGTACGTCACGTGGGTGTCGCTCAAGGACGGGGTGAAAGCGCCCGGCTACATCCCGCCGAGTAAATATGCTGTGATCCATCGCGCGGCGCTCGACGCCTGCGACACGCTGGACGGCGTTCGCGATGGCGTCATCGAAGACCCCACGCGCTGCCATTTCAATCCGGAGACGATTCGATGCCCGGGCAACACCGACAACGCGTCCTGCCTCACTGGACCGCAGGTGGAAACGGCAAAATTGATTTACGCCGGACCGAGATTTTCGGATGGAACGCAGATTTATCCCGGCTTCGATCCCGGCAGCGAAATGGGTTGGGGCTTGATGGCCGCTGGTCCCGAGCCCCTGAGCATCAGCACCGGCTTTTTCAAAAGCATCGTGTTCGACGATCCCAAGTGGGATTTCCGCACGTTCGATGTGGATCGCGACACGCGCACCGCTGATTCGAAGGCAGGCGCCCTGGTGAACTCGAACGATCCGAACTTGAAGCCTTTCAAGGATCACGGCGGGAAACTGCTCCTTTACGAATCGTGGGATGAGGCGATCATTCCGCCGCGAAGCGCGATCGATTACTACAACAACGTACAGGCTGCCATGGGCGGCCCGGGCAAAACGCAGGATTTCTTCCGACTCTTCATGGTGCCGGGAATGGGAATGTGCGCCGGCTTCGGATTCGGCAGCGACGGCACGTTTGACGCGATGGATGTAGTCCAGAAGTGGCGCGAGACCAATGTCGCGCCGGACAAAATCATCAACGCTCACCGGACGGCAGGCGCGGTGGACAAAACACATCCAGCGTGCGCTTATCCTCAGGTCGCGATTTACAAAGGAAGCGGAGACATCATGGACGCAGCCAACTTCACCTGCGGAAACCCCAAGAGGTAGGAGCGGAGAAGTTGAGCCCTACGGCATTCGCATGCCGGTGCGCGCGCAGTCTTCGAACATGGATAGCAGGCTCGTAAGTCCCAGAAGATCTCTCACGGATTTATTGTAGTTGAAGAGCAAGAGTTCGCACTTCTCCTTCTTCGCCGAAACGTACAGGCCCACGATCGCGCCGAGTCCCGCGCTGTCCATTCGCACCAGCTCGTTGAAATCCAGCACGACACGCTTGGTGCGGGGGATGTGCTCCCTCACATGCTTCTTCAGGGTATCGGTGTGCTCGCTGGTCAGCCGGCCGATGCAATAGATAACGATCATATCTTCCCGCGTGTCGGTTCGCATCCTGAAACCGGCTGCCGAGAACGCTGCTGGTTCCGGTGACATGCCCGCCTCCCCTTCGCTGCGAACGCTTCCCGCCGTATCCAGTGCCCTCGCGCGCGAACGTATTCTACCCCGATGCCTGCGTCGCGCAAGGGCGCCATATTGCTGTTCGCGAGCCCGCCGGAGGCTTCATAAACTTTCCGCGGGTGGATCCAGGGCCGTGTGGCGCGCCGCATAAAAATGGAATCCGACTAGGAAAATTGCCGCAGCCAGATAGCTGAGCGCGAACGCGGGTGCCGTGAAAAAGCCGATCACGGTTTCGACGCCGCGGCTTGTAATCCGGAACGCATGGATGAATCCGGTGCAGGAGAGCGCCGCCGCTCCCACCAGCCATGCAGCGGCGTGAAGAAAGCGGCGGTCCAGCAGGTAGGCGATTACCGCGGCCCAGATCATCGAAACCAACAGCGCGCCCTGGCTCAGCGCGATCAATCCGTAGACGTACAGCTGATCGCCGAAGAGGGGCGCGCTCTGCAGGAAACTCGACCCGGCCGTGCGCAGCGCAACGTCAATCAATCCCACCGCCCACGACGCGAGCATCGGGATCAATCCGAAAGCAACGGCGATCGCGTGCGATTTCGGAATCTCGGTGAAGGCCTGCGCCACCATCACCAACCCGAACCACACCACGATCATAGCGACAACCTCCAGCGGAACCACGCGAAGCACCGGAACCACGAGACCCGTGAGGCACACCAGCATCGTGGCCGTGCCGCTTAAGATCGAATAGCCCGAACGTGCCCCGAGTTCCTTGTGCGCCATGTGCCCGAAGTAGAGCGCAGTCGGAAACGGGCTGCCGAAGAGCGCTGCGGCCAGCGTGGCCAGCCCGTTGACGAGCAACGACGGCCGCGTCGGGTAGTCGTCTCCAGCTACCTGTACGCTTTCCAAAACCTGCAACGAAACGATTGTGTCGAGCACGCTCATCGGAAGAATCACGGACAGAAACTTCCATCCTTCGCCGTGAATCACAAATGCGAGCAGGTTGAGCGGGCGCGGAAGATAAATTCCCGGCGCCATGGACACCTGCGACATCGGCAAATGGTAGAGATGCGCCCACTTCAGGAGCGCCGTCAGCGAAGCTCCCACCACCAGGCAGACGAGGCCGCCCGGAATGCGAAAAGGCAGGCGAATCCGCGATGAAAAAATGGCCAGGACGATGATGGCCGGCAGCAATCCGAGTTCCGGCGTTTGAAACACCCGCAAGACGAAATCCAGGCACAGAAAAGCCATCGCCGTTCCCGCGAGAGGGCTTAGCAGAGCGGCGCGAGGCGTGGTCCGGCGGAGCCAATCCGTGCAGAACGCTCCGGCGGTTTGGATGACGCCGCTCAGAAACGCCGCGAAGACTCCGGCCTGCCACGCGAGGTTCGGATCGTGCGTGCGCTCGTACACCGGCTGCATGATCAGGGCCACGTAAATGAAAATCGTGGGAGCGTTCACGCCGAACGGAATCGCGGTCACGTCGGTCCGGCCGGTTCGCTCCGCCAGCCGGTGCGCCTGCCAGGCGTAAAAGATGTTCCCTGCGAAAATGGAGAGCGCGACGCCGGGCAGGATCCGCGTCGTGACCATGCCGGCGGAAAAACCGCATAGAGGGGCGAGCCCTGCGATCAGCAACAGATCGGGGAAGCCGCTGAAAAACAGAGCGAAGAAGCCGTCCCAATCGCCCGGCACGAACCAGCGGGCGTGTCCTTGAGGGATTGCGATTTCCTGGGCCATGTCCGCTCAGGCCGTTCCGTACCGAAGACCGAGTTTTTTCAGCCACTGGCGGTAGGCGATGGCGGTCCGATCGGAACGCAGATGCAGTTCCGCCTGCAAATCGAGAGGTAGAAGTTCGGGCCGCTGCGCCTCAACAACAGGTATGTCCTGCCGTGTGACGATGTCCTGGAACCGCAGCAGTTCCTCCGCCGGTGCATCATGCGCGTAATTGAGCGCGATGATAAGCCACGCAAGGCTTTCGCGCTCGCCAACCGGCGTGACGGACGCAAACATCGAAAAGCGATTCTCCCCGTGTACTTTCGTGAAGGCCGCGGTGAGTGGACGCAGCACGTGAAAGGTGTAGAAGACCTTCGCGGGCCGGCCGGTGCCGTCCGGGTCGGGCTGCCACACGGGGATGTCCTTGGCGATGATGCCGCCATCGAATTCCTCGACTTCGTAATCGCCGATCTGCGCCTCCGAGGGATCGCCCAGATAACCCGCATGGACGAAGGGAAAGTGCGTGACGTCCAGAAAATTTTCGATCACTCGCGGGCCGTGGGCGCGGTAGAGATACGGCCCGGCCATGATTTTCTCGAACGAGGAATCGTCCCATTCCGGGAAAACGGGAACGTCCTTTGCTGGGTTGCCGAGACAGACCCATACGAGATCGTATTTTTCCTTCACCACATAGACGGTGGCGTGTGCGCGCGCAGGTGGCGGCTGCTCCGGATGGGCGGGAATGCGCACGCAGCGGCCCGCCGAGTCGTATTCCCAGCCGTGATATGGGCACGCAAGGCAATTGTTGGTCAAGCGTCCGGCGGAAAGTCTCGAACCGCGATGAACGCAAAGGTCGCGCCACGCATGCAAGCCGTCCCGATTTCGCCAGAGGACAAGTTCGTTTTCGAGCAGGCGGATCGGAGTGGGCTCAGTGTCCCTTATCTGGGACGCCCAGGCCACGGCGTGCCAATCATTGAGCAGGACAGGATCGTCAATCATGGTGGCTGCGTGAGACCTGCGTCTCGCTCGGAGGACGCGAGGCCGCGCCGGAAACGCCAGAATATAGCACGAAGATTGGAGCGACTCCTCCCCAGCACGATGCATACTTCGGCGCGCTCCGATTCATGTTTTGAATCGGCGCAGTCTGCCGGGCGTCTGGTTGGCCAGAAGTGACTGGAGGGATTGAATGCATGCGGATGCCTGTGCTAGCATCCCGGCTTTCAGCAGGGTTCATCGCGCGCAGCCGCCGAGGGCGGGTCCGTGATGCTGATCCCAACCTACAGCACGATTTTTGCCGTCCGCACGTTCCCCACACGAAATGCCTGTTCTCACCCGCACCTGGGCGGGAGCCCGTCTTTAGAATGCCCGCCGGATCGCGAACCCGATTTTCGATTTTCCAATTTTATTTCCAACGAGGTGAACCATGAAATCGTACACAACCGATTGGATACGCAACGTGGGCATTGTCGGCCACGGCGACACGGGGAAAACCCAGCTCGTGTCGTCGTTGCTCTTCACAGCGGGGATGACGCCGCGGCTCGGCAAAGTGGCCGAGGGCTCAACCACGACCGACTGGGACGAAGAGGAAATCGCGCGAAAGATCTCGATCAATACGGGCGTCGCGTACGCCGAATGGCAGGCGCCGGGCCAGCCGGAAAAGACAAAAGTGAATCTGCTCGACACGCCGGGCTATTCGACCTTCATCAATGAAACGAAATCGTCGCTGATCGCCGCTGACGCCGCGCTGATCGTGGTGGACGCGGCCGCGGGCGTGCAGGTGGTCACCGAAAAAGTCTGGGATTACGCGACGGAATACGATCAGCCGCGCGCGTTCCTGCTGAACTGGATGGACCGCGAGCTCGCCAGCTTCGACCGCGCGCTCGGCTCTCTCGAACAAGTGTTCGGGCGCGGCGTTGTCCCCATTCAGCTTCCCATCGGCGCCGAAAAGGGTTTTCGTGGCGTGGTGGACCTGGTCACAATGAAGGCGCTCATCTATACGCCCGATGGCGACGGCAAGGCCACGGTGCAGGAAATTCCCGCGGCGCTCGCCGAACGGGCCAAGGACGCGCACGAGAGACTGGTCGAAATGGTCGCCGAGGGCGACGACGAGTTGATGCAGGAATTCTTCGACAAGGGTACGCTTCCGGTCGAGGACTTGAAAAAGGGGCTGCACGAAGAAGTTCGCGACAAGAAAATCTTTCCCGTCCTGCTTAGCTCCGCCCTTCACAATATCGGCAGCGACGCGATTCTGAACTTCCTCGTCGAGATTTTCCCGTCGCCCGCGTTTCGTGGAAAAGCAGTGGGCCATGCCACTCCGGACCACAAGGGAGACGCCGTCGAGCGCCCGATTGCTGCGTCCGGGCCCGCTTCCCTGTTCGCTTTCAAGACCGTCGCCGACCCCTTTGCCGGGCGCATCACGTTTTTCAANNACGCAGGAGCGCTTTCAACATCTGCAGGTCATGCAAGGGAAGACGGCCGTGGCCGTCAACGATTTGTATGCCGGAGACCTGGGCGCGATTGCAAAGCTGAGAGAAACAACCACCGGCGACTCGCTCGGTGACAAGAGCGCTCCGATCTTTTATCCGCCGGCGCGCATTCCCGAACCGTCCATCACTTTTGCGGTCGAGCCGAAAACGCGGGCCGACGAAGACCGCATCGGCGTGGCCATCCACAGAATTCTCGAGGAGGATCTCGCCCTGCGCTTCGGGCGCGACCCGCAAACGAAAGAATTCCTGCTCTCCGGCGCCGGGCAGCAGCATATCGAGGTCGTGGTCGCAAAATTGCGAAAGCGCTACCACGTGGAAATGACTCTGAAACCTCCCAAGGTCCCCTACCGCGAAACGATTCGCGGGAAGGCGGACGCCGAAGGCAAACACAAAAAGCAAACGGGCGGCCATGGCCAGTTCGGGCTATGCCGGATCAAGCTCGAGCCGCTGGCGCGCGGCAAGGGAGTCGAGTTCGTGGACGATGTCTTCGGCGGCGCGATTCCCAAGAACTGGATTCCGTCAGTCGAAAAAGGTATCCGCGATTGCGCCGAGCGCGGATATCTCGCCGGGTTTCCGGTCGTGGACTTTCGCGCCAGTCTCTACGACGGCAAATACCACGACGTGGACTCCAGCGACATGGCTTTCAAGATCGCGGGCTCGCTCGCGTTCAAGGAAGCCATGAAGCAGGCCAAGCCGGCGCTGCTCGAGCCGATCATGCACGTGGAGGTGTACGCTCCCGATCAATACTCGGGAGACTTGATGGGTCATCTCAGCGGACGCCGCGGAAAAATCAGCGGAAGCGAATCGCGAGCCGGCAGTGTGGTCGTCAAAGCGCTGGTGCCGCTTTCGGAAATGCTCAGCTACGCCAACGAGCTGATTTCGATGACGCAGGGGCGCGGAAGCTACTCGATGGAGTTCTCGCACTACGATTTCGTGCCGGCGGAAATCGCGGAGAAAGTGATCGCGGCGCACAAGCCGCACCACGCGGGCGAAGAGGAAGCTGCGGCGGCGGCCTCGGCATAGCCGCCGGGCGCGGCGAATCGGCGGACGATTAGCGAAACTACTGGCCGGACTCCGTTTGAGCCTTGGAGGGCGTCGAGTTTGCGGCCTGCGCATTCCCGTTGTGGCCCGATTTCGCGGGCGCGGCGTTTTGAACTGTCCCGCTCGGGGGCGGCGCGCTCTTGCTCATCATAAAAGTCGGGCAACCGATGCCATAGCAAGGGCCCAAATTTCGCCACGCGCAGCCTGATAGGCACACCGTGGCCGCGCACAACACCAGGACACTCCCGAATTTCCTCATCTTTTCCCCTTTTCCGGCGCGCGGCTGGAGCGCGAAACGGCTTGGGACGGCTTGTTCATATTTTGGCACAGAAGCTGTCGGCTCCTTCCCCGTATTAGATCAGGTTCCTCCACAAAGCCAAGAGAACGGAAGGCGAAGCCATTGCGGCTCGTCTCCAGCGCGTCCGGGCTTCAAACCTGCCGAGACAAAGGAGTTACGATGAGCGCGGGAGCAAAAATCCCGTGTGGCCGCGGTGCTCATCAAATGCCGGATCAAACTGATCGGCGAGCAATCTCTCCTCTCGCTCCAATTTCCATTTGTACCAATGAAACTCTGGTGTCAAGATTTCCCCGTCTCCGCCAGGCGAAGCCCGTGACCAAATTGGCGCTTGCGATTCCGCGGCAAGTTGCGTCAAGCTTCCCGAATCATGAAAAAGTCCTCGAAAGCAAAACGCTGGGGCGACGCAACGCTCGCGATTCACGCGGGCGAGGAAAAATTCCGCATCGGCGCGGCCGTGGGAACATCCATCGCGCGCACGGCGAACTTCACTTTCTCGAGCACCGAGGAGATGAAGCGGTGGGCGGAGGGAAAAAGCGCCGCATACATCTACACGCGCTACGGGAACCCCACGCTTACGATCGCCGAACAGAAGATCGCGGCGCTTGAGGGAGCCGAAGCCGCGGTTGTGGCGGCCTCCGGAACGGCGGCGGTTTCGGCCGCTCTGCTTTCCGTGCTGCATGCGGGCGACGAAGTGATCGCCTCGCGCCAGCTCTATGGTGGCAGCTATCGCCTCCTGCGCGACGTCTTCCCGCGTTTCGGAATCGGTGTGAGGTTCGTGGAATCCGATCTCGCCGGAATCGAAAAACTGGCCAGCGCGCGCACCAAGTCGCTCTACATCGAAACTCCGACGAATCCCACGCTGCGGCTCGTGGACCTGAAAAAAGCTGCCGCCTTCGCCCAGGAATGGGGTCTCGTTTCGATCGTGGACAACACCTTCGCCAGTCCCGTGCTGCAGAAGCCCCTTTCGATGGGATTCAACATCGTGGTCCACAGCGCGTCGAAATACCTCGCGGGACACTCCGATGTGATCGCGGGCGCCGCTGCGGGCAGCAAAGTGCTGATGGATAAGGTGCGCTCCAATATCATCCAGATCGGCGGTTCGATGGACCCCGAGGCCGCGTTCCTGTTGATCCGGGGAATGAAGACGCTCGAAATTCGAGTCGAGCGCCAGTGCCGCACGGCCATGGCCGTCGCGAAGTTTCTGGAGAAGCATCCGAAAGTCGCCCGCGTGCATTACCCGGGGTTGCCATCGCACCCTGACCATAAGCTGGCCAGGCGACAGATGCGCGGATTCGGAGCCATGCTCGCCTTCGACCACAAGGGCGGCCTGGCCGGGGCGCGGCGCTTCGGCGATCGCATTCGCGTGTTCCTGCTGGCGGCCAGTCTGGGCGGCGTTGAATCCCTGGCGATTCTGCCGATCTACACCTCGCACTACAACATGTCGCCGGCGGAGCTGCGCGCCGCTAGCGTCGAGCCGGGCACGGTGCGTGTATCCGTCGGCCTCGAAGACCCCGAGGACCTCATCGAGGATCTCCGCCAGGCCCTCGCCTAGCCCACGCCAACGGGATGCCCCGAGGCATCCCGGAACGCTGGCAATTCCCTCCCGCACGGTGGTATAAGCGTCGCTGCGGCGATTGAAATCCCACTAGTACTCTGTGTCCTGTTTCGGTCAACCTTGGGCGGCCAAGTCCCATTGACCCGGCCGTAAGTACCTCGTAATATTTTTGTTAGCATGAATCGGCAAGGGCGAAGATGAACCATCGGACGAAAATCCTGGTTGTTCTGGCGGCTGGTACCTGCTTCCTGGCCGGCTGCAACGATTCCGCGAAGACGCCTGTGCAGGTCCGGCCACCCGCCGCGACGCCTGCGCCCACGCCTGCTTACGCCAACCAGCCACTTCCTCTGCCGCAGCACGCCGCCGTGGCGGCCGCATGGATGCCCGAACAGCGGCCCGCGATCGATATCCTCGTGGACAAAGTCCAGGCGGCCTACGATGCCGGGCAAAGAGAAATTAAGGCCGCGCATCTGGACAAGGCGCAGGCGGATTTTGACCTCGCCGCGGACCTGATTTTGAAGAGCGGCTTCCCGGCGGACTTCGATCCCCAGCTCGCGAAGCTATCCGATGAAATCGGCGAGGCCACCCAGCCCGGCGATCAGGACGCATCGAACGCCGGCAACGACCAGGAAGAATCGGAGACTCCGGCCGAGCCTGCTCCCATTGAAGAGATTGCGGACCTGACGCTGCCGGCGGGTGATCCGCGCCTGGCGCTCAAGGCCGAAAAAGAACTGATCAGCGTTCGCCATGACTTGCCTCTCACCGTGAACGATTCCGTCCTGCAGTACCTGAGTTTCTTTACGACCACACGCGGCCGGGCGATCGTGTCGCGCGGACTGGATCGCGCCGGGCGCTATGACGTGATGATCCGGCGTGTCCTGAAAGAAGAAGGCGTCCCGCAGGACCTGATCTATCTGGCGCAGGCCGAAAGCGCCTTCCTGCCGCAGGCGGTTTCGCGCGCCGGGGCGCGGGGCATCTGGCAGTTTATGCCCTACCGCGGCGAGGAATACGACCTCGAACGCACCTACTGGGTGGACGATCGCAGCGATCCGGAAAAGGCGACACGCGCCGCGGCCCACCACATGCGCGATCTGTACGCCATGTTCGGCGACTGGTATCTGGTCATGGCCGCCTACAACTCGGGTCCGCTGAATGTCCAGCGGGCGATCGAGCGCACCGGTTACGCCGATTTCTGGGAATTGCAGAAGCGTAAGGCGCTGCCGAAGCAGACGCAGAACTATGTGCCCATCATTCTTGCGATGGCTTTGGTAGCCAAGGACCCGGCCGATTATGGCGTGCAGGTAAATCCGGAGAAGCCGGCCCAGCTCGAAACCGTCAAACTCGATCACTCGATCAGTCTGCAACTGGTGGCGGACGCTTCGGGCGCGGACCTCGACGATCTGCGGCTGCTCAACCCGCAGCTGTTGCGCAACGTGACGCCGAACGATCCGGGATTTCAGTTGAAGCTGCCGGCCGGCGCCGCAAAGTCGTTTGAAGAAAACGTCCAGCAGGTCCCGCAGGACAAGTGGACGAGCTGGCGCCTGCATCCCGCCGAGCAGGGCGAAACGCTTTCCGACATCGCGCGCCATTACCGCGTGACCGTTTCCGCGATCGAGTCAGCGAACCACCTCGAACCTCACGCTACCGTGCCCTCGGGATTCCTTTTGAACGTGCCCGCGCAGCCGCCCGTGGTGCGGCTGGTGAGTTATCGCGTGCAGCGCGGCGACACGCTTGAGGGAATTGCGGGCCGCTTCGATGTGACCGTGGACCAACTCAAGCGCTGGAATCATATTTCGGGCGCCCACGTTTCGCGGGGCGCGCGGCTGCGAATCTATGCGGGTAGCCAGACGGCCGGGATTCCGCCCGCAAAAGCCAAGTCCGCGCGAAACGAAAGTCAGGGCCTCGAGAATGTGTCCACGGGAAAGTCGGAAAGGCCCGAAAGCCTCGAACACAGGGTCATGCCCGGCGAGACGCTTTATTCAATCGCGCACGATTACCAGACCTCGATTTCCGCTATCAAGCAGTCAAATCCGTTCCTGGCGGACCGCCCTCTCCATGCCGGCGACATTCTCACCATCCAGCGCTAGCAATCCCTTGAAACCCTAAGTAGCTGTTTTTCTGTGAGATACGCTGATTACTCACCTCTCGCCAAGCCAACCCGGTGCCGATAGATAGAACCGTCGGCGATCCCACCGTTTTTTAAATCCATTGCGCCTTGACAAACTTCCGGCACTCCGATTATATGCGGGCCGAGGAGTGAGGCCGTCCGGCAAAGCCGCGACCCCACGGAGGATCGAATGTTTCACGCGAAAATGAACGATGAGGAAGACGACGAACTGCCCGCCTTCGATGACGAAGAAGAGGGGCAGGAGCAGCCGCAGGAGATCGTAGAGGAAGTGGAAGAAATCGTCGTGGACGAAGAACCGGAAGAGGAGGAAGCCCCGGCCGCGCCTGCTCCCCGCAAGCCGGCGCCGGCGCGCAAGGCCGGGAAGCCGAAGAAGGCCGCCCCTAAGAAAAAAAAGGCCAAGGGCAAGCCGAAAAAGAGCGCGAAAAAAGGACACGCGAAAAAGTCGCGTCCCAAGAAACGCAAGAAGCGCTAGCGCTTTCTCGACCGCCGCTTTTGGTACACCGGATTCGCGGGGCCGCGTGGTGGAGTGACCGCGCGCGGCCTCGCGCATTGTGGTTTTTGGATGCGGTCCGCCCCGCACGTTGCCCCAGCTCTACCCGAGATCCCGATTGCAATGTTTCCCAATATGAAATGTTTCTCTTGATGTACACCTGTTTGGGCCGCTAGCATACGCGCTCGATGCCGCTGGCTGTCCAGCAAGTCCGTAGAATGCGCGGGGGAGCGCAGTCGCATCTGATGCGCTGCGAGGACGGCGGATACTACGTGGTGAAATTCCAGAATAATCCGCAGGGCGCGCGGATACTGGCGAACGAATTGCTTGGTACAAGGCTGGCGGCGCGGATGGGACTGCCCACACCGGCAGCGGCGGTGGTCGAGGTGCGCGAAAATCTGATCGAGCATACCGACGACCTGGTGATCCAGCTCGGGCGCGGGCGGACGCGGTGCCGCGCGGGGCTGCAATTCGGCTCGCGCTATCCCGGATCGCCCGCCGATACCGTCGTGTACGACTTTCTGCCGGATGAGCAGCTCCGCGAGGTCGTTAACCTGGCGGACTTCTGCGGAATGCTCGTCTTCGACAAGTGGACCTGCAACACGAACGGCCGCCAGGCGGTGTTCTTCCGCGCACGTGCCGAATCGCGCTACCAGGCGTGGATGATCGACCAGGGATTTTGTTTCAACGCGGTGGAATGGAATTTCCCCGACGCTCCCCTGCGCGGGCTTTACGCGCGCCATCGCGTGTACGAATCAGCGCGCGGCTTGCAGGCCTTCGAGCCGTGGCTCGCGCGCATCGAAGGGAAAATGACGGAAGCGGTTTTCGACGAGGTCTACAAGGAAATTCCGGGCGAGTGGTACGGTTTCGAAACAGAGGCCCTCGAACGGATGCTCGAACAGCTCCTGCGGCGGCGCAAGCTCGTCCGCGAGCTGATCGTTTCGGCTTGGAAATCATCGGCACAACCCTTTTTCAACTGGAAGTGACACATGCCTGACGAACCTGGAAACACGCTTCGCTTTCGCATCCTGCGCTATACGCCCAATCTCGTCCGCGATGAATGGGTCAACGTGGGCGTGCTGCTGGAGGAAGTGGACGGAACGCGGCGCGCCATGCGCCTGATTGAAGATGCTTCGGAAATCGCGCGCGTCCGCAGGCTCCATCCCGGCGCCGACGAGGGTCTGCTGCGCGCGCTGCCCTCCGAATTCGATGCGCGCCTGCGTGCGCCCGAACCCGAGGTCAGGACCTACCTCGAGAAGCTCGACCAGACGCTTTCCAACGTATTGCAGCTGAGCCCCCAGCGCGGTCTTCTGGCCGATGATTTTGACACCGAACTCGAGCGCTTGTTCCACGATCACGTGGCGTCTCCCCCGTCGGCGCGCGGCGGAATCGTCGAAAACACGCGCGCCTGGATTCGGGCTCGCCTCAACGACGTTTTCCGGCGGCATCGTATTCTGGCGAAATTCCAGCGCAGCGTCCGCGTCGAGGAATTTACGCAGCCCGGCGATCCCCTGCATCTCGATTACGCCTACCGCTACAACGGAACGCGCGGCTACATCCATACCGTGGCGCTGGGCCGCGACCCCTCGCAGGCGAAGGTGCTCGCCTATACCGCCGAGTGCATCCGCGCGCGCGCGGCGAATTCGGAATTCACAGCCATCACCGAGGTCGAGCCCGCGCGCGAAAACCCTCGCCACCAGTTTATTGCGCGGCTGCTCGAGGAGCAGCGCATCTCCCTGGTGCCGCTGAATCGCATCGAGAAATTCGCCGACGATTTGCGTCCCCGCCTTCAATAACCGATCGGCTCCAGCGCGCCTCGCGAACGCGCCGCGAAGTCCATGGACGCGCGAACTAATCTGTGTGACGATGTCGCGCCGCAAGAGCTGTAAGTTCCTGTTGCGTCGGGGATGAAATCGTTCCGAGTCGGAAGTTCGGCTGGATGGCTTGCAGGGGGTCGGAGCTTCAGCTCCGACATTAATGAATGGCGCGAAAGCGCCTTCCTCTGCGCGGCGTTTCTCGCAGCATGTGGCCGCCCTGCATTTCGGGCTGCACTGTGCGAGCGCGCCGGCGACATCGTTTACAGGGAGATTCACAATGGACAGACGAAAATTCTTGGCCACGTCGCTCGCATCCGCGGCCGTGGCCGCCGCACCGCTCGGATACGCGCAAGCATCGCAGGAAGCGGGCGCCGAGGCCGGCCGCGAATACTACGAGCTGCGTCGCTACCACTTGCTCACGCCGCAGAGAAAGCTTGCCGACGACTATTTCCGCGGCGCCCTGGTGCCGGGCCTGAATCGCCTGGGAATTTCTCCTGTCGGCGTCTTCAACGTTTCGATCGGCCTCGAAGGTCCGTCCATGTACGTGCTCATGCCGGGCGCTTCGGTCGAGACGCTGGTCACGGCGGACGCCCGCCTCAGCCAGGATGCCGAATATGTGAAGGCAGCCTCGGATTTTCTGAACGCTCCCGCGAAGTCGCCCGCGTTTGTCCGCCTGGAAAGCTCGCTGATGGTGGCGCTCGCCGGCGCGCCCAAGCTCACCGTCCCCGCCGCGACGGCGCAGCGTTCGCCCCGGCTATTCGAGCTCCGCACGTATGAGAGCTCCACCGATCAGGACCACAAAGCGAAAGTCGCGCAGGTAAACGAAGGCGAAATCCCCATTTTCCTCAAGGCTGGCTTCTGGCCCGTCTTTTTCGGCGACACTCTCATCGGCGCGCGGATGCCGAACCTGACCTACATGATTGGATTTGCCAACCTCGCCGAACGCGACAAGGCCTGGGACGCATTCCGGTCGGCTCCGGAAACAAAAGTCCTGTTCGGCCAGCCGAAATACACATTCGAGGATCTCGTTTCCAACGTGGACAACGCGGTTCTGACTCCGGCGGCCTATTCTCAGATCTAATCCGGCGGATTTTCGCTGCTGATGGCTGCATTGACGGGGTTTTCCGATTCTGCTATGTTGCTTCTTCGATTAGCCTCGGAGCGAAAACTTGACGCGTCGCGTGGTTCGCAGCAAAGATTCTTCGAACGGGGGCCGCAAATCATTGAGCAAAAAGGGATTAGCTTCGGCTAAGGCCAGAGTAATGCCTCCTGATCCGGAAGCTCCCGCCAGGCAGCAGCAGTTGAAGCTCTACGAAGAAGCGCTCAAACATTTCCAGCAGCAGAAATTTCAACGCGCCCAGCAGGTCCTCGAGCGCGTCCTGGAAGGCCCCAGCAAAGAACTCGGCGATCGCGCCAAGGTTCACCTGCGCATCTGCGAGCAGAGGATATCCCGGCTTCCGGCGCCCACCGCCAAGTCCGCGGAGGATCATTACACCCAGGGCGTCACGCTGATGAATCTGGGCCGCTGGGACGAGGCGCGAGAGCACCTGGATCGCGCCCGCAAGGCCGCTCCCAAGGCCGACCACATCGTATACGCCATGGCGGCGCTGGATTGCCTGACCGGCGAAGCCGATTCGGCCATGCAAAACCTCAAGGTCGCCATCCAGTTGCGTCCGGAAAACCGCTATCACGCCCGCAATGACGAGGATTTCGCTTTCCTGCAGGAAGATCCGCGCTTTACCGAACTGCTCTACCCGGAGCGAGACGGTTCAGCCGGCTGATTCGCCGTTCTCTTCCATGAAAAAATTTGTAGACCGCCGGTCCCCGTCAGTCCGCGTTGTCGCGCTCGGCGGCGGCACTGGTCTATCCGCGGTGCTGCGCGGCCTGAAGGAGCATATCGCGGAACGCGGGAAACGCCGGCCGACCCAGCCGATAGCCGACCTCACCGCCGTAGTGACCGTCACGGACGACGGCGGCAGCTCCGGCCGTCTGCGCCGCGAATATCGCGTTCTGCCTCCCGGCGACATCCGCAATTGCATGGTGGCTCTTTCCCGCAATGAACACCTGCTCGGAGATCTCTTTCAGTACCGCTTTCCCGCGGGGTACGGCCTCGCAGGCCACAGTTTCGGGAATCTGTTTCTGACCGCCCTGACGAATGTCACCGGAGATTTTCCGAAGGCCGTGCAAGTGTCCGCTCAGGTGCTGGCGATTCGCGGGCGGATTTTTCCGTCCACGGCGCAGAACGTCACGCTGCAAGCCGAGTTGGAAAACGGCAAAGTGGTTTCCGGCGAGACGAATATTTCCCGTTCCCGCAAACGCATCGCGCGCGTGCGGCTGGTGCCGCGCCGCGCACGTCCCCTGCCCGAAGTCCTGGCCGCCATTCGCGAAGCCGACCTCATCCTCGTCGGGCCCGGCTCGCTCTATACGAGCATCTTGCCCAACCTGCTGGTGGAACAGATGGCGGAGGTCATTGCCAACTCGCACGCGACGCGCGTCTACATCGCCAACGTGATGACGCAGCCCGGCGAAACCCAGCACTACTCGGTCGCCGACCATGTCCGCGCGATTTACGCGCACACCCGCCGCAGCCTGTTCGATTTCGTGGTGATCAATCGCACGCCTGTATCGCCGCGTATCCTGCGCCGCTATGCTGCGCAGGGCGCTGAGCCGGTGGATCCGTCGCTGGGGGAGCTCGAAAGCATGAACCTGAAATATGTCGCCGGCGATATCGCGCAGCAGGAGGAGGTCGTTCGGCACGATCAGACGCGCCTCGCGCGTCTTCTGCTCGACACATTCGTGAAGCGCACGGCCCTTCGCTGAAAGTCTAATCCCCGGTCGGGGCGTTCGGAGCGGTGTATCCTTCGCGGGCGATCACCACGGCTTTCTTCTTCTTGCCCTTTTTGTCGGCAAGTTCCAGCGGGTTTCCGTCATCGTCCACCACTTGCACGATGAGCTTGTGGTATCTCCCGTCCTGTGGAGTGGACGGCGAAAATGCCATGGTGTACTGGCTGCGCAGCATTTGCGCAACGGAGTTGAAGATGCCGGGCATCTCGCCCTGGAACCGAGGAAACCACGCGTAGCCGCCGCTCATCCGGGCGAACGTGCTCAGCTGGTTCTTGGCCTGCAAGTAGCCGACGCCCCCGCCGCCGCGCGAGTACAAATCGATATCCTCCGCCACGCCCACGCAGAAGATCGTGACATCGTTTTCCTTCAGACGCCGCAGCGTTTCATCCAGCGTGTGCTTGCTGAACGTGTCGAACCCCGTGGCCAGCACCAGAATGGCCTTCTTGCCCTTCACGTCGCGAAGCTGGCCGACCGTTTCGAGCACGGCGTCAAATAGATTTGCTTCGCTGAAGCTGGGAAAATACAGCGATGCAATGGCTTGCCCGACTTCCTGTTTGTCCTGGGTGAAGTCCTCCACCAGGGTCGTCTTCAGATCGAAAGTTTTCAGCGCCACCCAGTCCTTCGGTTTGAGTTGAGCCAGGAATGAGTAGGACAAGTTCTTCGCCTGGTACGCGAAGAACCCGCCATATCGCTTGCTGAACTCCATCAGCATCACGATCGTGATGACCGCATCGGTGGGCGCGAAATTCGCCACCTGCTGCCGCTGGCCGTCATCGAGGATGCGAAAGTTTTCCTTTTTCAAGCCCGTCACGATGTTTCCATCCTGATCGGTCACCACTGCATCCACGTTGACGATGTTCGATTGCACCGCGATCGCCACCTGCGGCGGAGGCGCCGGGGTCGGCGTTTGTCCCTGCGATTGCCCGGGTGCTGGAGGAGCGGGTTGGGCCGGCGCTCTGTTCGGAGCTGGTGACTGCGGGCCTTCCTGCTGCGCGAGCGCCGTCCACGATTCGGACGGAATGCCCAGCGCGGCGATCAGGCCGCCCATCAGGATGACGCGAAACCACGATTTCATCCGCATAGTTTCCTCACTCGACTTGGATGCCGCCAGGGCCCGCTGCGGATGGTCCGTTGCAATTCAGAAAACCCCTCTCGCCGAGCCTCGCGGCTCCCTTCCGCCGCAATGATAATATCAATGGTATCCACTGCGCGATGTAGTTTCAGATTCTCCTGGAGGCGAAAAGGATGGCGCGGACGACTCTGCGAATTGTGATCCGGTTGTTTCTGACGCTGGCGTCCGCAGCGCCCGTTTACGCGCAGAATCATGCGCAGCCGCCCGCGCGCGTTTTGGGCCAGGCATCGTCGAATCAGGCCACCGCGTCGCAGGCCCCACCGTCTTCGAGCGCGGACATCTCTCAAATCGAAAGCGAAGCCCTCGTCTGGCTGCAAAACCTGATCCGCATCAACACCACGAATCCTCCCGGAAATGAATTGGTGGCCGCGAAGTATCTGGCGGGCGTCCTCGATCAGGAAGGCATCCACTCGGAAACATTCGAAAGCACTCCCGGCCGCGGTTTCCTCGTTGCACGCCTTTCCGCGAACTCCATGCCCGACCCCTCGCGTGCCCTGCTGCTGATGGCCCACCTCGACGTCGTGGGAGTGGACAAGACAAAATGGACCACAGACCCCTTCGGCGCCGTCATTCAGGGCAACTACCTCTACGGCCGTGGCGCGATTGACGACAAAGGCATGCTCGCCACGAATCTGGCGGTGTTCGTGGCCCTGAAGCGCTCCGGCGTGCGATTGAATCGCGATGTGATTTTTTTCACCGAGTCTGACGAAGAGGCCGGCGGTACAGCGGGCATGAAATTCGCCGTCGAAAAACACTGGGACAAGATCGCCGCGGGTTACGCCCTCAACGAAGGCGGCCAGGTCGTCCTGAAGAACGGCAAAACCCAGTACATCGGCGTGCAAGCCAGTGAAAAGGTGATGCAGAACGTGGACGTGATCGCCACCGGGACCTCCGGCCACGCCTCGATTCCGCGGAAGGACAATCCCGTCGCGCACCTCGCCGCCGCAATTGCGAAAATCGCCGCCTACGAAACTCCCGTGCAGTTCAATTCCGTCACCCGTGCGTTTTTTGACGGCCTGGCGGCCACCGAAGACGAGGACACCGGCAAATGGATTCGCGCCCTTGGCTCGCCCGATCGCGGCGATCACGCCGCGCGATGGGTTTCCGACGCGAACCCGACCTGGAACGCCATGCTGCGCGACACAATTTCTCCCACCATGCTCCAGGCGGGTATTCGCCAGAATGTGATTCCCTCGGAGGCGCGCGGCGTCCTGAACATTCGCCTTCTTCCCGGAAATCAGCTCGATCCTCTGATCGCCAAATTGCAGCAACTCGTCAACGATCCGCAGGTGCGCTTCGAAACCGAAACAGCAGGGGGCGAATCCGCGCCATCCTCGTCGCTCACTTCGGACTTGTACACCTCGATCATCCATACCGCCGGCAGGACGTTTCCCGGCGCGCCCGTTCTGCCGTACATGTCCACCTTCACCACCGATTCCTGGCCGCTGCGCATGCGAAATGTTCAGGCGTACGGGCTCTTGCCCTTCCCGCTTACTGACGAGGATGTCGCCCGCATGCACGCCGACAACGAACGCATCCCCGTCGATTCCTTTCGCAAAGGCGTCGAATTCCTCTACGGCATCGTCACCGATTTCGCCGTAGCAAAATAGCGCCGCCAACGAAACGGCTCCTGGTTTCGAGACGCGGCCGCAAGCCTTAGCCCCATGTGGAGTGCGACGGCCTACCGCCGCTGTTTGCCGCACGGGCTTGCCCGTGCGTGCTGCACCCGCGAACTACCTCAGGAATTCTCTTCGTAGGGGCGCAGCATGCTGCGCCCGGCAAACATGCTTGGCGCTATCAAGCCGATTGCCACAGCATCCGGCTCGCCTCGGGCCATGCCGTGCCGGATCATCAGGAAATGGGCGATGGGTTCGAGGAGTGCGTTCGTGACGTGGAGTGCCGAGTACACCTCATCTTAATTCTGTCATTCCGAGCGTACCGAGGGATCTCTTTTCGATTGAACGCCGAAGCGCAGTGGATTTAACGCTTGAGGCCTAAGCGGCGATCAATTCAGCCAATTGTCAGGGCGTGAGGGCGGCTTGTCGCGGTGGTCGCGCTGGTACACTTCGAATTTCTTGCGCATCCGACGCCGCTTCCAATCCGAGAAAAAATTGCGGGGCGAATAGAGGAACGAGCCCCGGCGCAGGTAAATGTATCCAACGAGCATTCCACCTAGGTGGCAGATGTGGCTCACGTTGTCGCCGGACGACCCGATCGTGCCGAAAAATTCGATCGCGCCCATGACAACCACGAAAATCCGCATCGAGACCGTCACGGGCAGCGGAAACATCCATACGCGGCGATCCGGCAGCACCACGGCGTTCGCCAGCAGCACCCCGTAAATCGCTCCCGACGCGCCAATCGTCGGAATCAACGCGCTCCCGAGTCCGTGCGGGTCCATCAGCAACTTCACCACGACGTTGATTACGCCCGCTCCTACTCCGCACAGAAAGAAGTAGGTGTAGAACTTCCGCGCGCCCCATGCATGCTCTAGATCGGCGCCAAACATGGCGAGATAAAGCAGGTTCAGCAGAATATGAAGAATTCCCGCGTGAAGAAATAGATAGGTGAACGGCTGCCACACCCGGATGCCGTGAATCACCGCGTAGGGGACCAATCCGAACCAGGTGAGCCAGAAATCTTTCCCGGCCGCGCCAAAGATCAGTTCGGAAAGTTCCTGCAGGACAAAAACGCCGACGCAGACCAGGCAGATCGTCTTGATGGCGCGCGGAAAGTATCCGCCGATATCGAAGCGGTACCCGTAGCCGCGTGAGAAGGAACCCACGATATCTGAGTGTAAGGGCTTGCCGCGGCGGAGTCAAAAGGTGGGTAGTGGGTCAGTTTGAAAAACCCGACCGTGTTCCGCATGCGCTTGTCTCCTAACCGCGTTAATCAGGAGTTGGGCGTACAATCGTCGTCCGTCGCCCTATTGGTATTCGCGATGGAATAGCGAGGAAACGCGATGAGCTCACCAAAAAAGAACAATATCCCCGCCGATAAATTGGACTTGTACGACAAGCTCGTCAGCACCAATCCAAAGATCGAACGCAAAGGGGCCGCGAACCCTTACACCTCCCTGAATGGCCATATGTTTTCGTACTTGAATTCATCTGGTTCGCTAGCCCTCAGGCTCCCCAAAGATGAAAGAGAAGAGTTTCTAAAGAAGTATAAGACGACGCTGTTTGAGGCGTACGGCGCGGTAATGAAGGAATACGTGACGGTGCCGGACAGCCTGTTAAGAAATACCAAAAAGCTGCAACGATATTTGCAGTTGAGCTACGAATACGTCAAGACACTGAAGCCCAAGCCCACTCCTAAGAGGGCTTGATCGGCAGCGAACGCCAAAGCATCGTCTGCTCGCTACATCCCGTTCCCCTTCGCTGACGAGCAGGTTCGCGACTTGGGCAAACGCGCCCAACGCCCTACCGACGGCAGTTGCGGTGATGCCAGCCTCTCGACTAACATTCCTGCGCGGCGCGCGAAGCCAGGAAGCACGACCAGGAAGACACAGGAGCATCAACGTGATCAAGCGCAGACTCGGAAATTCCAGCCTGGAAATTGGACCGCTGGTATTCGGCGGAAACATCTTCGGATGGACGGCGGACGAGCCCACATCCTTCAAGTTGCTCGACGCCTTCGTTGCCTCGGGGCTCAATCTGATTGACACCGCGGATGTCTATTCGAAATGGATTCCCGGACACGTAGGCGGCGAATCCGAGACGATCATCGGCGGCTGGCTCGCCAAGCGCGGCAACCGCGACAAAGTTCTGATCGCGACCAAGCTCGGCGTGGAAATGGCTCCCGGCGAAACGGGCCTCTCCAAGGCTTACATCACCAGAGCGGTCGAGCGCTCGCTCAAGCGTCTGCAAACGGACTACATTGATCTCTATCAAGCGCATCGAGATGACGACAAAACGCCGATGGAGGAAACGCTGGAGACCTTTGCCGGGCTGATTCGCGCGGGGAAAGTGCGAGCGATCGGCGCCTCGAACTTCAAGGCCGACCGCCTTGCGGAAGCTCTGCGCGTGAGCGCGGCCCACGGACTTCCGAGATACGAAAGCCTGCAGCCCTGGTACAACCTCTACGACCGCTTCGACTACGAAGGCGATCTCGCCGATCTCTGCCAGCGCGAAAATATCGGCGTCATTCCGTATTTCGGCCTCGCCAGCGGCTTCCTCACCGGGAAGTATCGCTCGGAAAAAGATGTCGAAGGCAAGGCGCGAGGTTATCGCGTCAAAGGCATGCTGAACGAGCGCGGCTTCCGCATCCTGAAAGCGCTCGATACCGTCTCGGCCGATCTCGGCGCCACCCTCGCCCAGATTTCGCTCGCATGGCTGATGGCGCGCGGCGTCACCGCGCCGATCGCCAGCGCAACCAGCATAGACCAGTTCAAGGACTTGCTCGGAGCGACCACCCTGAAACTCAGCCCCGATGCGGTAAAACTTCTGACCGACGCGAGCGCGAATAGCGCGCCGGCCGCCGCCATTCACTAAGTTCTTTGGGTGGAAGCGTGGGGCTGAAGTCCCACGAAAAGATGGCTTTTCTCTGCTCCTCAGGGCTTTAGCGCTGGGACCGCAGGTTTGTGGGTCGTGGCTTTAGCTATGACATTGGCCGCTCGAAAACCGATGGGCTTCAGTCCCTGAAGTTCCCTACCGCGCGGAGCTCGACGCGCCGGCTTTGCGCTCACTATCGAGAACCAACATTTGCTCCGTGGCGTAGCGGTCGCCCGCCACGGATCCTTCCGGTACCGCGCTCTGGAGCGCCATGATTTCGCTCGGGGAAAAAGATAGCTTCATCGTCTCAAGAGCTTCGCTCAATTGCGTCCGCGTTCGCGCGCCGGCCAGCGGGATGATTTCCGGGCCTTTCGTCAAAATCCAGCCGAGCGCCAATTGCGCCACGCTCACTCTCTTCTCCCGCGCAATCGCCTGTAGCTTCAAAATCATTTCCTGATTTTTCGCCAGATTCTCACCCTGAAATCTCGGAAAATGTCCGCGGATATCACCGCGCGCGGCGCTTTCGGCGGTCGGCACGCTTCCGGTCAGCAGCCCGCGCGAATACACGCCATAAGCCGTCACGCCAATTCCGAGCTCGCGTACCGTGGGTAGAATTTCCGCCTCGATGCTGCGCGAAACCAGCGAATACTCAATCTGTAGCGCCGCGATCGGATGCACCGCAATCGCCCGCCGAATCGTCGCTGACGACGCCTCGGATAGCCCAACGTATCGTACGTATCCGGCCTTCACCATCTCCGCAATCGCGCCGACGGTGTCCTCAATCGGAACCGACGGATCCACACGCGCCGGCTGATACAGATCTACGTAATCCACACCCAGCCGTTTCAGTGTGTATGCGAGAAAATTCTTCACAGCCACCGGCCGCGTATCGATGCCGATGAACGCCCCGTTCGGGCCGCGCATTCCGCCGAATTTCACGCAGATAAAAAACCGCTCGCGCGGCTGCCCCGCCAGCGCTTTCTGCAGCAGCAGCTCGTTGTGCCCCATCCCGTAGAAATCGCCGGTGTCGAAAAGATTGATCCCCGCATCGAGCGCGGCGTGAATCGTGGCGATGCTTTCCTTCTCATCCGCGTGCCCGTACATTCCGGACATGCCCATGCAGCCCAGTCCGATCGCGGAAACCTCCGGACCGCCTTTTCCCAGCCTGCGCATTTGCATCGATGAACTCAAGTTCTTGTCCTTTCCGTGAAAGCCTGCGGCTTAAGCAATGGAAACATGCCGCTCAAGCAGCCGAACCGTGCAGTTTAAGCGGTGCAAGCGTGTGGCTTAAGCCCCATGACAAACCGATCTCTCTTAGCTGGGCCTTAGCCCTGGGCATCTTTATGGACGAGCCCTAATGTCTCGCCATCAGCAAGTGCAATTCCGGCGGCAGCGGCACCACGTCAATGGACACGTTGATGCACGCGGGCTTGCCGCTAGCGAACGCGGCCTTGATCGCCGGACCAAGATCCTTGATCTCCGTCACGCGCTGCGCGTGGCACCCGAACGCCGCGGCCACTTCGTGATAATTCGCGTCGCGAAGCTCGGTGCCCGACAAACGCTCTTTGCCGGAAACAATCTCCTGAAAATGTTGCGACGCCGCCCAGCTGTGATTATTCATCACCACGGCCACGATAGGCAGCTTGTGTCGCACCATCGTGTCGAATTCAGCGATCGTGAACCCGATGGCGCCATCTCCCACGAGTAACAGCACCGGCCGCTTCGGATGCGCCACCTGCGCGCCGAGCGACAAGCCCAGCCCGAATCCAACCGAACCGAGAAACCCGTGCGTAATATAGCTGCCGGGATGATTCTGGCGAATCACCTCGTTCATCCAGTGGTACGCCTCCGCGCCGTCGCCGATGACGATCGTATCCTCCGCGATATTGTCCACGATAGCAGAAACCGCCTGTAGCGGATGAATGGGCGGCGCCGCGCGATTCAGGTCGGCTTGCAAGCGCTTGCAACGTTCCACTTTGGCGTTGCGCACCGCCTGTTGCCAGCGGCTGCGGTCCGGCCATTTTTCCGATTTCGCCCGTGCGTTTAGCGCGCGCAAGGTTTCGCGCGGGTCGGCGACAATCCCCACAGCCACCTGCCGCAAGCGTCCGATTTCCTTCGGATCGGTTTCCACGTGAATAATTTTCGCCGCGAGCGGAACCACCAGATCGCTCATGCCCAGCGTGAAAAGCCCGAAGCGAACTCCCAGCGCGAGCACCAGATCGGACCGCTGACCCTCCGAGGACAAATCCGCCATCTTGTGATACGTGCCGCCGTAGAGCGGGTGACTGCTCGCAAGCAATCCGTGCGCCTGAAAATCCGAGAAGACGGGAATTCCCGTCGCCTCAGCGAACGATTGCAACTCTTCGCCGGCATCCGAAAAATATGCGCCGACGCCCACCATGATCACCGGCCGCGCAGCGCTCTTCAGCAGCTGGATCGCTTCGTCAATCGCGCGCGCTTGCGGCGCCGCGGGCGAATCCACCAGCACTCGCTCGGGAATCGGCGCCGAATCTTCCTCAATCTGCGCGCCCAGTACGTCAGCGGGAATATCCAGCAGCACTGGCCCCATCGGTGCCGACGTTGCCATACGAATCGCCTGCGCCACCAGGCGTGGAATCTGCTGCGTCACCGTAATCCGATGCGCCCACTTCGTGATGGGCGTTGCCACCGCGACCTGATCGAGCCCCGATTGCAGCGTATTGGTCTCCGCATCGCCCAGCCCGCTCGATCCGGTGATGAAAAGCACCGGCGTGCGATCGAGATATGCATTCGCAATCGAGGTGATCACGTTCGTGAAGCCCGGCCCCGCAGTCACCATCGCGACACCCAGCGTGCGCGTCGCGCGCGCATAGCCTTCAGCTGCGTGCCCGGCGGCCACTTCATGGCGCGTATCGGTAATTGGAATGTGATGATCCAGGCACGATTGAAAAATCGCCTCCAGATGCGCCCCGTGCAGCCCGAAGATATTCTTCACGTTCGCCTTCATCAACGTCCGTACGACCAGCTCTCCGCCTGTAACCTTGCCCATGTGTCGTTCCCTCGATTGCCGCGAGTCGTTTCCGAAATCGCCCTGCTGGCGCCAAGCGGGCGCCACACTAAAACCTGATCAGAGTTTGTCTATCTTGGCGGCCAGAATGAAGTCGCTTTCGCTCAGCCCATTGATGCTGTGCGTCCACGTGGTGATTTCCGCCTTGCCCCACGAAAGCAGAATATCGGGATGATGCCCCTGCGCCTCGGCAAGCTGGCCGGCCTTGTTCGTGAACGCAAGCGCCTGCAGAAAATCAGGAAATTTGAACGCGCGCGTGATGTGATGCCCGTCCACGACCTTCCACAGCGGCACCTGCTGCGCGAGCGCTTCGAGCTCTTTGCCGGCCAGCGGCGGCACTCCTCCGCGGCACGGGACGCAATTCTTGCTGGCAAGCTCAGTCATGGAATCACCCCCTCGAATCATTCCCCACGGGATTGTACCGGATCACGTCAAATGGCGGTAGCCGCGCCACGGGCTGGTCGAGCCCTAGTCTGACCTTTGGGCGTTCATCATCATCTTGTACTTTAGGGGGTCGGAGCTTCAGCTCCAACATAAACGGCGCAACACGATGGGGCTTTAGTCCCTGAGGAAAATCTTTCTTGTGGCTGACGCGGGCAATGGCCCGGGCTGGATGAATTCTGCTATTCTCTTGCGCGCACTACCGCACTAATTCCCTGACGGAGGATCGAGAATGCCGGATGAGCTCCAGGAGTTGCAGGAGAACGCGGAAGCGGGATCCGAACACGAAAGCCTCGCGCCCGTGACGGTGACCATGGCGATTCTCGCCGTCCTGGTCGCCGCGGTTTCGCTGCTCGGCCATCGCGCCCACACCGAAGAACTCCTCCACCAGACCGAAGCCACCGACCAATGGGCCTACTATCAGGCCAAGGACATTCGCCGCCACACCTACGAGCTCTTCCTCGACGAACTTTCCGTCTTCTCGCTTCAAAACTCCGATCAGGTCGAAAAGGTGAAGGAAAAGTACGCGAAGGAAGTAGAGCGCTATCGCGACGATCAGAAGGACATCGAAGCCGAAGCGAAAAAGGCTCAGGACGACGTAAAGCGCGAAGGCCGCCGCGCGGATCGTTTCGATCTCGGCGAAGTGCTGCTCGAAGCCGCGCTCGTGATCTGCTCGATCACGCTGCTCACGCGCAAACGCATTTTCTGGGGATTGGGATTGGTGCTGGGACTTCTCGGCATAGCCATCGGCGCCGCNNCGGAGCTTTAGCTCCGACATAAAACCCGCAAAAAGTATCGGGGCTTTAGCCCCTGAGGCGCGCGGACTTAGTAGCTCAGCGCTTGCCGGACGCGGCGGTGCGCGACTCGACATATTCGCGCACGTATGCGGAGAACGCTTGTTCAAGCTTCTGCATCATCGGAATCGGCGCCGTCGCGATCTTGTGGCCGTTAATCTCGCCGGCAGCGATCACGCCGCGATTGGTCGAGGAGATAAACACTCCGTCGGCGGAATAAAGGTCCTCGGGCCGCAGCGTGCGCTCTTCCACGGGCACGCCCGCACCAGCGCCGATCTCAAGCACGACGCCTCGCGTCACGCCTTCCAGACACCCGGAAGAAAGCGGCGGCGTCAGCACCCGTCCCTCGCGGACGCAGAAAATATTGGCGGCCGTGCATTCCGCCACTTCCCCGCGCTCGTTGAGCAGCACAACTTCGTCGTAGCCTCCCTGCTGCGCCTCGTAGAGATTCCACACGTTGTTGAGCCACGACGTGACCTTCACGCCGGCCAGCGGCGAAGCCGCATGGCGTCCATGTTCGCGCAGCGCCAGTCGCACCTGCTCGCGGTGCGGAGGCAGATCGGACGAACAAATCAGCAAGTCCGCAACGGGCATATCCTCGTCGCTGCGCCAGAAGCCAACCTGGTTGTAGATCGCGTAAATTCGCGCGCATCCCTCCCGCACGTGATTCGCGCGCAGAACTTCGTTCAGTTGCCCGCGAACCGTCTCCTCCAAAAATGGGAACGGACAGTGTATTTTCTGGGCGTCGCGCGAAAGGCGCTTCCAATGCCGCTCGAATGCGAATGGGATTCCTTCGATGATGCGCATCGTGGTGAAAAGCCCCCAGCCGCTCATCAGACCAGCCTGCCCCGGCGAGAGCCGCACTTCTTCGATGGGCAGCATGCGGCCGTTATGAAAGACAACGCGATGGATCATTCCGTCCCCTGCATCATTGTATCGTAGAAAATGCGATCGCTGCGTGGCGGTGTCCTATCGCCGAATAGCGTGCGGCGTGGCTGCGCTACTTGGGGCAGGGCTCCGCCATGCCACAAAAAAACCCGGCGGGAGAATGATCCCCCGCCGGGCCTGTCGAAACCGAGTTGGTTGGCTTAGGACCGTTATTGCTGTTGTTGCTGCTGCTGTTGATCCTTCTTCGCCAGGTCCGCTTTGGCCGGATCGGCCACTACGCCGGAACCGGGCCTCTGATAGCGGGTGAGGAACGGCATAAACGGCGTCACCTCGAAAGGCATTTTCTCGCGCGCTGAAAGCAGGGCGACCGGCTTGGACTTGAGCAGCTCCACGCGGTCGGTCCAGGGATCGAGCTTTACGCGTGCGCCGATTGGCAGCGCCGAGATCTGATCAACTTTATCAGGTTGCAGCGCCGGACCCGTGGCTGACAACGCGCTGCCCAGAGTCACGCCGTTGCCGAGATGAGGATTGATCAGCGCGGGCAGTTCCTTCGATTCCGCGTCGAGCTGTTTCAGGAACAGAGTCGCGGGACCGAGCTTGTCCTTGTAAGGAGAGTTCTTCAGCAGCTCGACCGCTTTCGCGTTCGCGGCTGCAATGTCCGCCGGAGTGTCGCGGAACGAAAAATGGTTCAACGCTTCGACCGTCGAGACGTTCGTGGTGTCGTTGAAACCCCACTGGTCGGTCGAAGGCTTCGTCACGATGATCTGGGCCAGCTCCTGCGCCAGCATGGTGGCGAGACTCGCTTCGTCCGGAAGCACGTCAATCAGACCGCGGCTCAATACGATCGTGTGGCCGATGGAGAAAGACTCCAGCGTGCCGGTAAGCAGCACGCGGCAGTGAATCTCCGGTTGGATGTCGAGATTATTCGTCACTTCGATGTTGTTGACGACGGTCTCGAGGACTTTATCCACTTCATTCGGAGGCGCGAGCAAACCGGTGCGCTGCAGGCGCTGCAGGACGTTGATTTCCGCCTGATGCTGCCATTCGCGTTCCGCCTCGATCGGTGAGCGGTCCTGCTGTTGGGTCGTCTGATCCGTGATGGCCGTCGCCGCTTCGATCGTCAGCTGGCTGAATTCCTCTTCGCGGCCGGAGTTCTTCAGATCGTAACCCCACAAACGCGTCTGTGATTTGAAGCGGACGTCGTTGCCGACAAAATCCTTCAGTTGCGATTCCTGGCTGAAAACAAAAGCGGGCAGCCAAAGTCCCGGCTGGACGTTCAAACGCCAGCTATCGAAGTGCAGGTTGAAGCTGTTGATTCCCGCCAGCGGCGTGTACACGCCGTTGAAGCGGACGATCGTGTAGCCCTGATCCTCGGCCCACACGCGGCCCTTGAAACGCCCACGGCCCGACTTCGGCAGCGGCGTCACGTCAAACACCAGGCAGCGGACTTCGCCCAGAAACTCCCTGCCGACATAGTCGAACTGGTAGTGCTGCCGGTCAAAAAAAGTCGTGTCCAGATAGATCATCTGGAGAAAACCCTCGGGAACATACGAAGACGTAAAGTACTCCGAGACGTGCGAGAGCGGGTTCAACTCGGCCATCTTTCCCTTTTTCTTATCGAGCATCGAGGTGTCCACGACGCCCTTCGAAAGGTTTGCCTGGCCTAGAAAGTAGTGGTCCTTCACCGGGATGGAACCCAGGTTCGCGTCGGGCTTCATGTCCTGAATGTAGGTCTCGATGATCGGGTTGTAACGGCGGATCGTGGCGTTTTCATCGTGCTCGCGCGCGATCATTCGGTCGATCGCCTGGTTCACTGTCGTAACCGCGCTGTCGATTGAGTTCCCAGGCTGCGGCTGAGTCTGGTCAGCCGTCTGCCTCGTCTGCGCGCCGGCCACACCTGTGAGAGCGCCCAAAAGGATGATCGATATAGAGAAGTTGTTCCAGATGCGCATTCCATTCCCCTTTCAGTACGCCAATCAGTACGCCAGTTCAAATGTGATACGTGCGGTCGCGGGAAAATCAACCGGCTGCCCGTCTTGCAAAGCTGGCCGGAAGCGAATCTGACGCGCTGCCGTCTCCGCTGCTTCGTCCAGGCCATAGCCCAGTCCCCGGACGACCCGCTCGACCTTCACTTCGCCCGTCGCCGTAAAGACAACCTGCACTAGCACATCCCCTTCGATCTTTTTGGCCCGGCCCTCTTCTGTGTAAATCGGGTTGGGCTTGGAAAGAATTTCCACTGGCTTCGTGTTCGAAACCGCAGCCGCCTGCTTCACTTTCGGAGCGTCGGCGGCCTTCACATCGAACGTTCCCTGCTGCACGGCGCCGTGATTCCCGCCGCCAGAACCCCCCACTGCAACACCGTTGCCAAAACCCGTGCTGGCTACTACGCCCTTGGCTCCCTTTGCGCCGCCCGTGCCATTTCCGACGCCCGGGCCAGTCGGCAAGTCAAAACTGCCCGCCGACGCGATATTCACATTGCGGTCCGTTTTTCCGTTGGTCGGAACTCCGTTCGGGTCGCCAAAGCCGCCCGTCTGAACCTGCTCGCGGGGCTTCCTCAAAGTCGGAATGGCCGAACTCCCCAGCGACGGGTTCGGAAAATCCTTCGCGACCTCCGTCATGTCCGGAGCCTGAACCTTCTTCACCGCCACTGGTTTCACCACAGGAGTGCTGATCACTGGATTATAAATCTTCGGTTTGGGCACTTCGACAACTTCAAGCTTGGGGATTTCCTTCACGATTTCCCGCTTCATGACCACGGGCTTCGGAGGAGGCGGTTGCGGCTTCCAGGGTTGAATGACCGGCGCCTCGATTGGCGTGACCCAATAGTGTTGCGCCGCCTCGAATTTCTGCGGGATCAGCAGAGGCAGCACAATCACGGCCACCAGCGCGAAGCACTCCAGTCCCAGGCCCGCGCTGAATGAACCCCAGCGTTTCTTGCCCTCCGGGAGCAGCGCCTCCTTAAATACAGGTCTATTCTTTACCGGTGCCATAACTTTCACCCCGAACGTCGTAATAGGCTGTCTGTTGAGCGACGACACAAATCCCCGCACACTACTTAAGTACTAGAACGACAGGCCGGGGCGAATAGAACTCAAGTACTATTCTACTCCCGGTCGTGCTGAAAGCGATAACCCAAGCCATCAGGCAACTAACGCCCGCCGCGGCATCTCTGTCCGTGTTCTTGATCAAAATCGGAACTCCGACCTGCTTTTTTGAAACACTCCCACGCTGGATCTAACACGGCGAAAAGGTATCGGTTGCGATGCGATCCGGAATACAGGGATGCGCACCGACGTGCCCAAAACGCCCATGAAGGCTCTCATCGAGTTTGCGCCTTCCGTGTGCGATTAATGCCAGCCCGGCGGAGCACAGATGCTGGGTGCACCGTGCTCCGCCGCGCTGTCTGATTCGCGAGCCCGCAGTTAGCGCGACTCGATCACTTCGTAGTGCGTCTGGCCGCCCGTGTTCACCAGCAGGAGCACCGGCTGCTTGCCTGCGGCAGTGAGCGCCTGCTTGTACTCTGTGATGTTGTGGACGGGCTGATGGTTGACTTCCTGGATCACGTCCCCCCGCTGGAGCCCGACAGCAGCGGCCCCGCTTGCGGGATCCACGGACTCTACCACTACGCCGCGAGTTCCGGGAGCCAGTTGCAGCTCCTGCATGGCGTCTGGAGTCAACTCCTGTACATTGACGCCATCGAGCCCGCCGCCAGTGCTCTCACCCGGCGCTTCCTCCGCGGACTTGTCCGGCGGAAGTTCACCGAGGGTGACGTTCATTTCCTGCGTCTTGCCTTCGCGCGAGACTTGGAGCTTCACGCTCGATCCCGGAGCGGCTTGGGAAATGCGCAAGCGCAAGTCATTGGCCGATTCCACAGGCTGGCCGTTGAGCTCGAGAATGACGTCACCGTTCTTCAGTCCGGCGTGCGCCGCTGGAGCATCGGGTTTCAATCCACTGACGAGTGCGCCGCCGGGCTTGCTCAGCCCGAATTCCTTCGCGAGCGCGGGCGTCACGTCCTGTGGAAACAGGCCCAGATAGCCGCGCACGACCTTGCCGTGGCCGACGATCTGATCCATCACCGAACGCGCCATATTGATTGGTATGGCGAAGCCGACGCCCTGATTTCCGCCGCCTCCGCCGCTGAGAATTGCCGTGTTGATTCCGATCAGGTCGCCGTGCAAATCAATCATGGCCCCGCCGGAGTTGCCCGGATTGATCGGTGCGTCGGTCTGGATGAAGTCCTCGTAGTTCTCGATGCCCAGACCTCCCCGTCCCGTGGCGCTGACGATTCCCATCGTGGCCGTCCCTTCCAATCCGAAAGGCTCGCCGATGGCGAAGATCATGTCGCCGACCTGCAGCTTCGAGGAATCACCAATCGCAAGCGTGGGCAGACCCGATGCTTCGATCTTGAGGACGGCGATATCCGTCTTCGCATCCGTGCCGATCAGCTTGGCTTGAAATTCTCTTTTGTCGCTCAGGTCCACCTTGATGTCCGTCGCGCCTTCGATCACGTGATTGTTCGTTACGATCATTCCATCGGAAGTGATGATTACGCCCGAACCCAGGCTCTGCTCCCGCTCCGTTTGCGGCTGTTGCTGCTGCCCCTGGCCCTGGCCCTGCCCGAACTGATCGCCGAAGAATTGCCGAAACGCCGGGTCGTTGAAGAACGGCATCATCTGCGACGCCCTCGACTTGACGACCTTCGACGTGTGAATGTTCACGACCGCGGGAAGCGCGGGCTTCAGCACGGACGCAAAACCGTTGCTGAAACTTCCGAGCGACACCGGAGTCGAGCTTCGCGCCATCGTCAGCGCGAGATTCGATGCGCCGAAGACTTCATGGCCCGACCAATTTCTAAATCCGAGTGCGAGAACTCCTCCGCCGATCAGCGCCACCAGAACTACGGCCGTCGCGATCCAGCGGGGAACGTGTAAGTAACTGCTCTTCATGGCTGTCTCCTTTTCGTCCCTCGGCGCTCGTCGGAGCTATCGAGGGTTATGAGTGCATTAGACGAAGTTCCCGGCGATTCGTACCTTACAGACTGCCGCAACGAATTTCCGCGCCGCGCGGCTGAGGACAAACCACCGTAAGGTCCTACTAGTATAGATGCAAAACAGCCGTTAAAGGTCTACGAAGCCTCCATCAATTTCGCGAAACAGAGTACCAGGCGGAATTAGTACGATTCGTTCGAACGCGACGCAGCGAATGTAAGTGTAGCTTTGTCAACTAATGACCGTCAACTGATCAGCCGCGCAAGCAAAAACGCCGCTGCGGCCGCAAGTCCGGCGACAACCACGGTTTGCATCCCCGCGCGCCACGGCTTCACTCCCGTGAAGTGCCCCTTGATCGAGCCGAAAACAAAAAGCGCCAGCAGCGTCACGCCGATGGATACCCAAAGCGCCGGAAGAATTTCATGCATCAGGATATACGGCGCCAGAGGAATCAAACCGCCGACGATATACGACCCGGCGATGGTCACCGCGCTGCGTGCCGCCCGCGCTGGGTCCGGCGGCTCCAGTCCCAGCTCGAAGCGCATCATGAAATCAACCCACTTTTTCTGATCGGCCGTAATCGCCGTGACAATAGGCGCCATTTGCGTTTCGGTCAGTCCGTATTCGCGGAAGACTTTCGCCACTTCCTCCGTTTCGATTTCCGGCAGCTCCACGGTTTCGCGATACTCGCGTTCCAGTTCCGAAGCGTAGTGCTCCGTATCCGTTTTCGCAGCCAGGTACCCGCCGAGTCCCATGGCGATCGAGCCTCCTGCAATTTCAGCGAATCCGGCGGTGACAATGATTCCCGTTCCTCTGGTCAAGGCGGCCGCGGCAGTCGTCAGCCCGGCCGCGAGCGCGAACGGAACCGTAAGTCCGTCCGCCATTCCGATCACGATATCGCGTACAGCTGCAGTGGCCGTGAAATGCTTTTCCACGTGCTCGACGGACGGCATGAAGACCTCCTCATCCCCAGCGGCCCGGGGAATTTGCTGTATTCCACGCTTCCCGGCAAAGGCGCGTATAATTATGGCGCAGTAACCGAAATTCAGGAGGTACATTATGACAGCCACTTCGGCACAAGGAGCCGCTCCGCAAATGAGTTTTACACTTCCGCCTCTCCCGTATTCTTTCGACGCGCTTGAACCCTACATTGACGCCAAGACGATGGAGATCCATCACGACAAGCATCACGCCGCCTACGTCACCAATCTCAACAAGGCTCTGGAATCCAGCCCCGATCTTCAGAAGCTTTCGATCGAAGAGTTGCTCGCGCAGCTCTCTAAAGTTCCTGACGCCACCCGCACCGCCGTGCGCAACAACGGCGGCGGCCATCTCAACCACTCCATGTTCTGGAAGTTGATGAAGAAGGGCGGCGGCGGCGAACCCTCCG
>PMUS01000014.1:101588-189031 GCA_003166795.1 Acidobacteriota bacterium
GGTCTCGACGTGTGGGAACACGCCTACTACCTCAAGTATCAGAACAAGCGCCCCGACTACATCGAAGCTTGGTGGAATACAGTCAACTGGGCGCAAGCCGCCGACAACTACACCGCCGCGAAGAAGTGACGATCCGACCAGGATCGTCATCCCGAGGCGGACGCGCTATGCCCGCCGAGGGACCTCTCTTCGCGCTCGCGTACGCATGCCCGTAGGGGCGCTTCTTGCTCCGCCCTTTTCGGTTTTTAGGGTGCCCCATCCTCGTTTCGCGAGGGTGGGGCTCCTGGCCTTTCTGGGCATTCGCTTCGGCGCGCCGCGCTGCTCTTTCATCCAACGCAAAGCGCGTCTCATTGCAATGGTATGCGGTAAAGATTGCGGTGCACGCCACTGCGTGAAAACGCGTAAAGTCCCGGCGCCGGCCCCGGAATCACCTCGCCGTCCAGGAACTTCGCTCCCTTGATGTTGGACTTTTCCGCTTCAATCCCGGCGGGCGGCAGGGCGGGCAGGTTCCCGTCGCTCGAAACCGGCAAGAGCCATGTCTTGTTACCCGCCATCCACGATTCCACCGATACGAAGAACAGTCGCTGGCCGGGAATCCATCCTGCCCTGCACACGCGACGACAGACCGGAACGGGAGCCCCACCCGCGACCGGGACGGCAGCCGTAGCAAACGACACGTTTTCATCCCCCGAGACGGCGCGCGTTACGAGCACCCATTGCCCGTCGGGGGATACGGAGTCGTTCTCCATCTCAAGAATGGGATCGGGTGACACTTTTGTCCGCTCGCTGCCATCCTCTTTCATGCGATACAGGAAGTTCAGCTGCCCCTCGGCCGCCCTGAAATACAAGTAACCCTTCGGGCCAAATACGGGCGAATCTTCGTCAGCGGACGATAGAAACTGCCGGGGAGACGAACGACTATCCAGCGAGGCCAGCCACAAGTGCGAATGCCCCTGTTCATCGGCCGCGGAGAATGCGATGCGACGCCCATCAACGGATATATCGTAGGTGGACAACAGGAAGCCGGGGAGCAGGCGATCGCTTGTTCCTGTCTTGAGATCCACGACCCGGAGCTCTCCGCTCGAAAATTTGCCCGATGACCCGTGAGGACTGTCCAGGTAATACAATTTCTTGCCGTCGGGAGAAAATCGCGGGTATTGCGCGAAACCCTCCGAGGAAATTTGCCGCTCGCCTTTGTCATCGTGCACCCAGACAGTGCTTTCCGCCAGTCCGACGGAGGTAATCAGAGAACTCCCGTCGGGTGCGATTGTTATGCCTTCTTCTTCCGTGGCGCCGGAAGTCACTGGTTGTGGCTCGCCGTCCGGGAAGCGCTGCCGCCAGATGTGGAAACGCCCGCCTGAATCCGAACTCAAGTACATCCAGTTTCCGTCAGGAGACCATGCGACATATGTACATCCCGCGTTTGGCGGTCCGACTTGCTTTCCGGCGGACTTGCCGTCGAAGGGAACGAGTCGGCAAGGCAGAAATCCGCCATTGTCCATTTCGACTAGAAGCACCCACTTGTGATCCGGTGAAATGGCGGAACGATGGGCCATGCCCCGTTCTCGTGGAGGCACATAGACGTCGCGGAGATCGGCGCGGCTCTCATTCGACGTTACCAATGCCATGTGCATGCCCTCCTTGAGCTCGGAGAACAGCACATGCTGGCTGTCAACCCATGTCAACCCGGAGGCATTCGGTAACATCCGCTGCGGTTCACCGCCCAGCGTCGCCACCTGCCACGTATCCCAGATCCCCAGGAAGGTGGTATACGCGATGCGCGAGCCGTCGAGAGAAAACTCCGGGCTCATCTTTTCCAGGTTGTCGCGCGTCAGCTGCACGGATTCGCCGTCCGGCAGAAGCTTGACGTAGATCTGGCCGGGACCGAAGAACGTGCTGGGTCCGCGGATGAAAGTCAGCATTCGGCCATCCGGCGAAAGCGCTGGCGAAACGGCTGAATCAACGAAATTGGTTATCTGCACCCAAGCCTGCTGCGATGGAGTTAGCGGAACGGATTGCTTCGACCGAAAAAATTCGACGGCGCCCGCGAGCAAAATCAGGAGGGCCACTAACCCGATGCCTGCGGCCAGCCAATGCCTGCGTGGGCGCGCGGCCGGAGCCACGATAGGCATCGCGGTGTCGGACCCCACCGCCTCCAGCGCCGCTCGCACCTCGGCGGCTCGCTGGTAGCGCTGCCCCATTTCTTTCGCGAGGCAGCGTTGAACGATGGCCCTCAAGCCCGCGGGCACGTGCTGCGGCAACGGCGTCGGCGGCTCCCGCAGGATCGCCGAACTCAATTCGTAATGCGTTTGCCCGTTGAAAGGCAGCGCGCCCGTGGCCATCTCGTAGAGCACGATCCCAAACGCCCACAGGTCCGTTCGTGCGTCCGCGGGTTCACCCCGCAATACTTCCGGCGCCATGTACGGCAGCGTTCCCACGACCGTCCCGGCTTTTGTCACCGGTCCCAGCGAGCGCGTAACATCTGTGAGTTCCTCGGCGGACAGGCGTTTCGCCAATCCAAAGTCCAGCACCTTCGCTTGACCATCTGCCGTGATCACCACGTTCGCCGTTTTCAGATCGCGGTGCACGATGTCGCGCTCATGGGCGTGCGCCAGCGCCGCGGCGATCTGCATCCCGTAGCGCAAAACTGTCTCCAGCGCCATCCCGTCGCGCGGCACCATCTCCTTCAGCGGCCGCCCCTCCACCAGCTCCATCGCGATGTAAACTTGGCCGCTCTCTTCACCGGCTTCATAGATCGTGGCGATATTCGGGTGGTTCAGCGCGGAAGCGTTTTGCGCCTCGCGCTGCAGTCGGGTTCGAGCTGACTGGTCCGCCAGGGCGCCTTCTGGAAGGAACTTCAGTGCCACCAGACGGCCGAGCTTCGAGTCCCGTGCCTTGTACACCACGCCCATTCCGCCCGCACCGATGCGCGCGAGGATTTCGTACGAACCCAGCTTTGTGCCGGGCTTCAACACCTCGTTGCTCCCTGCCACCGGACGCTCCATGAAACTGCTGTCCCCTTGTTCGTGCGCGGCGATTAGCGATTCGACCTCGCGACGTAAGGACGGTTCGCTGCACGTCTGGTCCAGGTAGGCGCTTCGCTGGTCAGGCGTCCGCTCCAGCGCGCCGGCGAGCACCTGCTTCACTTCTTGCCATCGCTCTCGGTTCACGTGTCCGCTTCTCTGAATTTAACTCGCGATTTATTCCTGCCGCAATTTATTGCAGCTTCGCGTATTCGGCCTTGGCTTGCTTCAGAATGGGTAGGTCCGGATCGGCATCCTTCCAAAGCGTCAGGAAATCCTGGTACGCCTTGCGAGCCCTGGCGGTGTCGCCCCCAAGCGCATACGCGCGGCCGAGCCCAAGATGCGCGAGTGCCTCCTGGGGTTGATTTTGGACCACGCCGATATGGTCAATCATCAGTTGAAACTGTGCAGCCGCTTCCTTTCCCCGATGCGCGGCGAGGTGCGCCTGCCCACGCAGATAGATGGGCATCCCTTGGAACGGATAGGCCAGATCGTAGGGAGTCGAGGGGCTCAAATTCTCAATTGCCTTTTGCGGATCGCCTTGGCCGAGCGCGAGGGCCGCTTCCGTTTCGGGTATGTAGCCGTATCGAACCAATGTCGCCTCGGGAAAGTCTCGTTTCAATCCATCCGACACCTTTCGCGCGTCCTCGGGATCATTGCAGAGAGCGAAAATAACCCCCATCCAGCCGCGTGCGTCGAGATCCTTCGTTGACCTGACGACATCCTGAGCATCCGCTCGGGCGTCGTCGCAATTTCCGAGCATCGCCGTGCGAAACGCCAATTCTCCTTTGAGCTGCGCCACCTGGACGCTCGCCTTAGCCGACGTGGCCGCCGCGAGGCCGCGGCGGCTCCATTCACGGGAAAGAGACCACTGACCCAAGTAGCCGGCCGTGCCGGCTTGAGCATCCTCCTGAGTCCCTGGAGGCAGTTCCATCCATGGGCGCGCCAGTTGGTCCTTCATTCCGGTCTGATCGTTTTGGACAAAAGCCAAAAGATACAGCGTTACGGAGGCTTGGTACGGCTCGATGTGCTTCGCGCGGGCCTGTTGAATTGTTTCGCGCGCCTGTGGGAACAAATTCTGAAGGTAATGGTTTATTGCCAGGAAACCGTAGGTAAATGCCGAAGGATTCAGCTCGACCGTTTTCTTGAGCGCACTGGATGCTTCGTCGTAACGCCCCACTACCTGGCACGTGATCCCAAGTCCGTTCCACGACGCTGCATCTCTCGGGTACAACTTGGCCCACTGCTCGAAGAACTGTATGGATTGCTCGTAGTCTCGCATAACGACTAAATTGTAGTCCGCGGAAATCTGAAGTCTTTCATACTCGCTCGCCCGGTCCCGAAGCTCGTAGGCTTTTTTGAGATTACTTACGGCGAGATCCCTTCTGTCCAGCGCGTCATATGCGAGTCCCAAGTTCGCGTGCGCTGCGGCGAAATTTGGGTCGAGATCAACGGCGTGCTGGTAGGAGGAGGCTGCAGCCGGAAAATCCGCCTGCCAGAATGCTTGGCCGCCCAGATTGTATGCTTGCAGGGCCTCGAGCGACGACGTCGTCGCTTGTGTGAGCGGCACATCGTAGGCTCTGAGCGAACTTCGTGACTCGCCAAGCGTTGAGCGCAGCGCCGCGGCAGCCTGGCTGAGCGCCGGCAACACCCTTTCCTTTCCGTCCGCCGTGACCTGCGCCTGTGCCAGCGATTCGCCGGTGGTGCAATTCACGCCGTTGAGCCCAAGCACATATTGATTCCCTAGCGCCGCGATCGATCCCTCGATTTCCATCGTCGCGTTCATCCGCTCGCAAACTTCTCGCGCCAGCTTGGGTGTTAGCTGTGCGTCCGGCGGCTGCTCCATCATCTTCATCGTCCGCGTAATCTGATCGCCCGAAACGACCGCGAGAAACGGCGTCTGCTGAAGCTGCACGAAGAGTCCCTGTCGCAGCGCGCCATCGAAGACTGGATCACCCGTCGTGTTCGTGAAATCCGCGACTACAATCGAATCTTTATCGGTGATCTTTGGCGCGCGATGAAAATAAAAATACCAGCCGGCCACCAGCGCGAGTGCGACCATCAGCGCTCCCGCAGCAGGAAGAGCTACGCGACGCCGCGATGCCGGGCGCGTAGTGGCAGCCGCCACTGCCGCATCCGATGAACCGCTCAGCCGGCGCAGGTCCACTCCTATTTCTTTCGCCGACTGATACCGGTTCTCCCGCTCCTTCTCCAAACACTTCAGAATGATCCGCTCCATCTCCGGCGACACCCGCGCATTCAGCGCCCGCGGCGTCACCGGCTGCCGATGCAGAATCGCGTCCGTCAATTGGGGAACTGAGTCCTCGCGGTATGGGCGGCTGCCCGTAACGATTTCAAACAACACCGCGCCGAGCGCGTGTACGTCCGTGCGCGCGTCCGCCGGCTCGCCTCTCAATTGTTCGGGCGCCATGTACGGCAGCGTGCCCGCCATGTTGTCCGCCTGCGCGAAACTCTCTGTTGCGGACAAATCGCTCGCCGCCCGCAGAATCTTCGCCAGCCCAAAATCCAACACCTTCACCTGCCTCTTGGGCGTGACCATGATGTTTCCCGGCTTCAGGTCCCGGTGCACGACGCCCTGCTCATGCGCCTCTTCCAGTGCCGCCGCGATCTGCGTTCCGAGCGCCACCGCTTCCTTCTCCGGCTGCGAAGGCCGTTTCGCTTCTTCCGCGAGCGATTTGCCTGGCACGCACTCCATCACCAAATAATCCGTGCCTTCTTGTTCTCCCACGTCATACACCGCTGCAATGTTGGGATGATTCAGCCTCGCCAAAGCGAGCGCTTCCTTGCGAAACCGTTTCCGCGTTGCTTTGTCCGCCAACAAACCCAGCGGCAGAACTTTGATCGCTACATCGCGCTCCAACCGCGCATCGCGCGCGCGATAAACCACTCCCATCCCGCCCGCTCCCAGGCGCGACAGGATCTCGTACGGCCCCAGCTTCGTGCCGGGCTTCAACGCCTCGTTGTTCCCTGCCACCGGACGCTCCATGAAACTGCTGTCCCCTTGTTCGTGCGCGGCGATTAGCGATTCGACCTCGCGACGTAAGGACGGTTCGCTGCACGTCTGGTCGAGGTAGGCGCTTCGCTGGTCAGGCGTCCGCTCCAGCGCGCCGGCGAGCACCTGCTTCACTTCTTGCCATCGCTCTCGGTTCACGTGTCCGCTTCTCTGAATTTAACTCGCGATTTATTCCTGCCGCAATTTATTGCAGCTTCGCGTACTCGGCCTTGGCCTGCTGGAACACGGGAATATCGGTGTCGGCGTCCTGCCAAAGCGTCAGGAAATCCTTATACGCCGTGCGCGCCTTGGCGGTGTCGCCCTCAAGCGCATACGCCCGGCCGAGCCCCAGATGCGCGAGCGCTCCGATGGGTTCGTTGCCTACTATTCCGCGATGGTCGAGGATTTTCTGCAACTCAGCTGCTGCTTCGCTGGCCTGATGCGCCGCTAGATAAGCTTCGCCACGCACGTAGATGGGATACAAAGCCCCCCAATAGATAGTGCCGCTGGCCTTGCCTAACTCATATGGGGCGGTAGCTCTTAGACTCTCAATGGCCTCAGAAGCATTTCCCCGGCTGACTGCCAGCTTTGCCCGAAGCGTCGGCAGATAATTGAACTGCACGATCGTGGATTCTGGAAATCTCTTGTCCAGATCGTCGATCAACACTTGTACCTTGCGGTCGTCCCCCGCATATGCCAACGCTAGCGCCGCGGTGTATTCCGCATCGCGGCTTGTCGTTCTCCCCACTGCTAAAGCGACGCGCTGTCGTGCCTCGTCTGCGTTGCCGAACAGGGCTTCCCGCAGGCCAGACAGGGCAGAGTAAGTTGCGGCCGTTTCCGTCTTGTCCGCCCGGTCGGCGGAATCCACCGCCTGGCGCGAAAACTCTCTCGCCGCACTCAGCCTCCCGGAATAGGCAGCGGTATCGGCATCCAGGGCCAACAGAACATCTTCCACTCCTGGCTTTCCAGCGCCCCATGCTACCTGTTGCGCCATCCCTGCCGCATCGTTCTGCAAGAACGCGATCATATACAGGCCAGTATGGAAGGTAGGGTGATTCAGTTCGTGTTCGAGAGCTTGCTGATACGTGGCCATCGCCTCGTCGAGGCGATTGACGGCAGTGTAGTGGTACATGAGGACGTAATAAGCGAGGGCAGCGTCCGGATTCAGGCGCATTGCCTCCCTGCCTTCATCAACCGCTTTCTCATATTGCCCCAGGACCGGGTAAATTATCCCCCCCAAGAACATGTGCGGATCCGCGGAACGGGGATAAGCCTCCGCCCAAAGCTCGCAGGTTTGCGCGGCCTTTTCCATGTTTCCCGTCACCACCATATTGAACGAGGCGGCGATGAAATAATTCTCCCGTTCGCTGGTTCGGTCGCGGAGTTCGTATGCCCTTCGGGTGTAGTCCGCAGACATGCTCGTTTCTTTAATATCTCCATACATGCGGCCCAACAGTGCGTAGGCCATGGCAAAGTTCGGGTCGAGTTGGATCGCATGCTTGAAAAACGGAATCGCTGCCGCCGACCCTGACGTTCCCGCTACCTGATAACCTGAACTCAAAGCCTTGAGTGCCTCGAGCGATGACGTAGTGGCCTGACTGAGCGGCACGTCAAACTTTTCCAGGGACGCATGCGATTCGCCGAGCTTCGAGCGAAGCTCCGCCGCGCCGGTGGTCAGCGCCGCGAGAACTTTCTCCTTGCCGTTCGCGGTCACTTGCTCTCCGGCCAAAGTTTCGCCGCTAATGCAGTTGACGGCATTGAGGCCGAGCACGTACTGATTTCCCAGGGTGGCGATCGACCCTTCGATCTCAGTCGTCGCATTGGTGCGCTGGCACACTTCTCGCGCGACTTCCGGAGTGAGCCGCGTATCGGGCGGCTTCTCCATCAGGCGCAAAGTTTGGCCGATTTGATCGTCGGAGACGAGTTGAAGGAACGGTGTCTGTTCGAGTTGCACGGATAGCCCTTGGCGGAGCGTGCCGTCGAACACCGGATCGCCCGTCGTGTTCGTGAAATCCGCAAGGACAATGGAATCTTTCTCGGTCAACTTCGGCGCGCGATGAAAATAGAAATACGCGCCGGCCGCCACTGCAAGCGCAACCACCAGCGCGGACGCAAGAGGAAGAACTACGCGGCGGCGTGACGCCGGGTGTACGGCAGTCGCAACGGTCACCACCGACGGCGCGCTCAGCCGGCGCAGGTCCACTCCTATTTCTTTCGCCGACTGATACCGGTTCTCCCGTTCCTTCTCCAGACACTTCAGGATGATTCGCTCAAGTTCCGGCGACGCCCGCGCGTTTATCGCCCGCGGTGTTACCGGCTGTCTATGAAGAATCGCCTCGGTTAGTTGGAAAACCGATTCCTCGCGATACGGTCGCTGGCCTGTCACGATCTCGAACAAAACCGCGCCGAGCGCGTGTACGTCCGTGCGCGCGTCCGCCGGCTCGCCTCTCAACTGTTCGGGCGCCATGTACGGCAATGTGCCCGCCATGTCCCGCGCCTGGGAGAAGCTCTCCGTCGAATAGGAATCATCGGCTGCCCGCAGGATCTTCGCCAACCCGAAATCCAGCACCTTCACTTGCCTCTTGGGCGTGACCATGATGTTCCCCGGCTTCAAATCCCGGTGCACGATGCCGTGTTCGTGCGCTTCCTCGAGAGCCGTGGCGATTTGCAGCCCCAATTCCACGGCCTCCTTCTCGGGCAGCGACGACGATCCCGCCTCTTCCGCAAGCGACCTCCCGGGCACGCACTCCATCACCAGATAATCCGTGCCTTCTTGTTCTCCCACGTCGTACACCGCCGCAATATTGGGATGATTCAGCTTCGCAAGAGCGAGCGCTTCCTTGCGAAACCGTTTCCGCGTTGCTTTGTCCGCCAACAAACCCAGCGGAAGAACTTTGATCGCTACATCGCGTTCCAACCGCGCATCGCGCGCGCGATAAACCACTCCCATCCCGCCCGCTCCCAGGCGCGACAGGATCTCGTACGGCCCCAGCTTCGTGCCGGGCTTCAACGCCTCGTTGTTCCCTGCCACCGGACGCTCCATGAAACTGCTGTCCCCTTGTTCGTGCGCGGCAATCAGCGATTCAACTTCGCGCCGCAGGGAATCATCCGCACAAGCCTGATCCAGATACGCGCGCCTCTCTGCTGGTGTCCGTTCGAGCGCGCCGGCGAGCGCCTTCTTCACTTCTTGCCAGCGTTCCGGCGTCATTTTTCCGCGTCCCTTTTCAATTCGCGCCGCAGCCACGCTCGCGCCGTCGCCCACTCGCGTTTCACCGTCGCCGGAGAAATGCTCATCACGACGGCCGTGTCCTCAATGGACAGCCCGCCGAAAAATCGCAGCTCGATCAGCCGCCCCTGTTCCGGATCCAGTGCGGTGAGTTTGTTCAACGCGCTGTCGAGCGCGACGATGTCCAGTTCCTGCTTTTCCGCCGGCGCGACACCGATTTCAGGATCGAGACTCAAGCGCGGCGCGGCGCCTCCGCGCTTGGCGGCCACGCGGTTTCTCGCGTGATCCACCAGGATGTGGCGCATCATCTGCGCGGCGACGCCGAAAAAGTGCGCGCGATTTTGCCACTGTGGCGGCTCCTGCCGGACCATACGAAGGTAGGCCTCGTTCACCAGCGCGGCGCTCTGCAGGGTGTGGTCGCGCCGCTCGTGCCCGAGGTGGCGCCGAGCGACGCGGCGCAGCTCACCGTAAATCAGCGGAATCAGCGCGTCCCGCGCCTCCTGATCCCCAAGGCCCCAGTTGACCAGCAGCTGGCTGATCTCCGCGGAAGGTTCCGGGCACACGTTCGCGCTCCCCTGTTGACTGATTTGCCACAGGTTCAACGTGAAGGTACCCCGCACCACATTGGAAGTAAAGCACTTTGGCCATTCTTCGCGGCGCCGGAAATAACTTCGAAATTCGTGAGCCAGTTTCCCGGCCGTTCTCGCTCTAGATAGTGAAGGCACGATGCGGCGTTCGGAAGGCTCGAAACACGCACCGGCCAAAAATGAGGAGGACGACGACCATGAAATCCAATATCACAGCAAATGCCAGGAGAATTACGTTGTTCGCGGCCGTGCTCGTGGCCGTTTTAATTTTCACCGGCAACGCCAACGCGCAAACCACGTATCGGGGCACCTTCACTCTGCAGCATTCCGCACGTTGGGGAAAAACCGTGCTCGGACCTGGCGATTACATCGTAAGGGTCAACCTCGAGGGCGGCAGCAGCCCCCTGATCGCCGAGATCACCTACGCGAAGAGCGGCAGGGTGGCCGCCCGCGAGTCGTGCACGAATGCGGACACCTTTAAGGCGAACGGCGAGAAGAGCGCGCTGTTGCTCGGCCACCGCGGAGCAGAACCTGTCATACATTCATTCCGAGTCGCGGAACTTGGTGAGACTTTCATCTTCGACCGCACGCTAGCCAGCCGGCAGGGAGCCGAGGAAGCGATGAACCAGGAAAACGTCCCGGTACTCGTCGTGAAGCGGTAACGGCCGACCACGGGTTTCGATGCAGCGCACATTCGGGGGCCAGTCGCGCCGGCAAAATCCGGCCCTGGCCCCCGAAGTTTTTTCTCGCGGGATATCCTGCGTTGCCTTCGTAGCGGCCGCCTGGAGGCGGCCGAATTTGTGTCGTAGCTTTTCGGTCAAGCGCCGGAGACGCGACACATGTCAGCCCCGTCCGGAAGGGCGGGGTAACTGGGAAACGCAGGAATGAGGTTCGCGAGCGCCGTAGGTGCGACACCTAGCCGAACACAAATTTGGGATCAAATTCCACGCCGTGCTTTTTCAACAGCGCGACCAATTCCGCCTCGAAATTCATTTTCGCGTGATGTGATTCCTGATTCTGTACGTATCGAACGACCGCAGGAACGCTGGACGAACTGACGCTGAATGCCGCATAGCCCTGTTGCCATGCGAATTTATTGCCTTGCTCGTTGGCCCATCGCGAGGAATTCGATTTGATGGCGAGGACGGCCTTGGCAACTGACAACGGCGCCGGAATCTGGATGAGGAGATGAATATGATCGTCCGTCCCGCCCACGGCATGGACGAAAATCCCGTGGTTCTTGCAGATGCCTGCGACGTATGCCCACAGCCGGGGCTGGAATTCCTTTGAGATGGATTTGGAACGATGTTTGGTGCTGAACGCCACGTGAATTACGTTCTGGACGTATGTGTGGGACATCTGTCGCACCTACGGCGCTCGGCGTCCTATATATCACGGACTCAGCCCTCCCGGGCTGAGCTAACTCCTGGCGCACCTACGGTGCTCAACGTCAAAAGCGCCGTAGGCGCGAAACACGTTAGCCCCACCCGGAAGGGCGGGTTCAGGAGGCGCGAAAGAAGCTAGCCCGGTCCGCAAGGGCCGGGAAACTCGGCCGTAAGGGCGGTTTTGTAGCGCCGTAGGCGCGACACATGTTAGCCCCGCCCGGAAGGGCGGGGATTCTGTAAATGATTCGAATCGCCACCTCGCTGCCGCAGGCCGTCGCGAAGGCCGCATGGCCGCAGCGACTGAACCCGAACGCTTTCAGCGAAGCGCCGTAGGCGCGAAAGACGTTACCCCGGCCCGGCTGGACCGGGAAACTGTTCTTGTTTTTCTACGTTGTCATCCCGAACCCATTCGCGCCCTTCGCGGATGGCGTGAGGGATCTGCTTCTGCCGTTGCCGTTGCCTTCGTATCGCAAGCGCGGAGACCCGGTCCCGAGCGCGGGAGGCGCGAAAGAAGTTAGCCCAGTCCGGCAGGGCTGGGAAATCTTTTCAGATGTAAATGTGGCGCCGCGGTCTTTAGCGCGGCAGACTCCCTTGCGAACTCGGCGCGAAAAAATCATTTAGAGGCGAAGGGGTTGGCCACCGGCGACATTCAAAATGGAATATCGGAGAGACCATCCTTTATCTCACGTACGATCGCGGCCGTTTCGACGTTCTCCAGCTTCTCGAAATGGACGACCCAGTCTTGAAGGCGATCGGTGACGACGTGATCGAGGCCATCTGAACCGCCCGGCAATCCCATCCACAGATCGTTCAGGTACTTGCGAGCGGCTATTTTTAAGAGGCTTGAACCCTTCGAAACGCATGGCCTTAGTAGCGAATCGACAAGATCAGGTATGTCTTTCGCTTCGAGAAAAGCGGGTAGTCCATCGATGGCGTTTATGAGTTCGGCGGAAATATCCTTGTCAATTCGAGATAGAAGATGATGCTTTACTAATTTGGCCTGCGCGGCTGAAAGATATTGCAGGTCCCCGGCCCTAAAGAAAGCCGTTTCGTAGGTAAATACCTTGTGCTGATGTTCCTCCTTCAGTATGGATAGGAAGCTCAGCGTTACCCTCTTCTTCGTCTCCTCCGAGGCCAATGAAAAAGCGGAACGAAAACAGATCGACAGGCGGCTCTGCCCTTCGAAATCGGGTTCCGGTTCGTAGTCCCCCGCGGCAGTGTCAAGTTCGAAGTATCTACTTGGAATTACGCTTAACAGCAGGCGTTCAAGCTCGAACGCGGATACTTCTTTCAATAGATGCGTATGAATGGACATCGCCGATTCATCACGCTCAAGATTCTTGACGATCTGCTCCGCGGTATAACCGCATTTTTCTCTTCTACTTGCAGCTATCTCGTCAACGATCAGCTGGAGTAGCTCTCCCGCAACGATCGCTGCGCTCTTGCTCGCCGTCTCTCCTAAACGGATGGTACGCCCCGGATGAATCAGATTCCTATATTCCCGAACTACGGTCGAAAGGGCAGCCGTCTTGGTCGAGATGATCTTCTCCTTCTCGCAAGCTGCAATAAGGTCCGCGAGCTGCATCTTGAGCGGGTCGGCTCCGGTTCGTTTCTGGTACATGGTCGCCAACAGGTGGTCGACTAAAAGAGCTTCAACAATACTTCCGAGTAGGACCAATGCGGCCTTCCACGCTTCGCCGGACAGCGAGGCCTGGAATTCAACGTAATCCTTCATCAAAGATTCGCGAAACCTAGCGTCAACGATGAAGTCAAATTCGATCATGAGTCGTTTGCTGCAGCTCAGTGCCGCTTCAGCTAGCAGGTTCTGGACCCTTGAGGCGCACTTCCAGGACCGACAAAACGGCGGTCGAGTCTTTAGCGCTAACGATCCCGCGCGCCAACTTATACACGTAAATACAACTCTACACAATTAATTGATTGGCAATTATAGCCGCCGTGAACGCGCGTTGCACGGCGAACAACTGGTGTAGGATTGGCATGAAGCCATTAGATAGTTCGCCAAACGCGCGCCTCGCATCAAGGTCGCTGACCGCGACGGACGAGATATCGTCGGAGCCAGAATTCATGTTCGATCCAGGCGACATAATTGACGGCAAGTATCGAGTCGACGGTCTCTGCAGCGACAGCGGCGGCATGGGAGCAATCCTTTTCGTTACGCCGATGGGGCAAAGGCACGTACTCGAAGTGGTCCTAAAGTACTGCAAAGACAATAACGACGAGCAACTCAAGAGATTCTGCCGTGAGGTTCGCCTCCTCGGAACGTTTGCGGGTAATTCGAAGGTCGTTCAAATCGTTGATCGGAACCTGGACCACGTTCCGCCATACTTTGTGATGAAGTACTACCCTGAGGGTGATCTCTCAAAGCTCGCGCCCACCCTCCAAGGATCTCACGAGACTCAGGAACGAAGTTTTCTGCAAATGATCGATTGCCTGCAAGAGCTGCATTCAAGAAATGAGTTTCACCGTGACATTAAGCCCCATAATTTTCTTCTCGAAGATGGCCAGATCATTGTCTCGGACTTCGGACTGACAACCGAAGTCGGTTCGGAGACGGCCTTCACCCGCAGGTCCATGTATTGGGGAACACACGGCTATATCCCGCCAGAGTTTTTAGACGGCGGATTCAAGTACGCCGATGCATCCGGGGACATCTTTATGCTAGGCAAGACCATGTATGTCTTGCTCACCGGTAGGGAGCCGATGTACATCGTCGGAAACGATTTACCGCCTCCGATTTTCCACATCATCGAACGTTGTTGCAGCATTTCGAAGACAAACCGTTATCAAACACTCGCTGAGCTGAAGCAATCGCTTGTGGCCGCGTACGACGTCTTGCTCGGAAGAGCCGGAAGTCTTGGCAAGGTAAGACAACTCCTTTCAGCCATTCAAGATGGTATTGAACAGAATCACACACACAGAGCTGAAGACCTGTCGGAATTTATCGAACAGCTCGGATTGCTGGACCAATCCGACCAAATTCATATTTGCCACGAACTGTCGAGCGGATTTTTCACCGTGATCGCACAACAACCTTTCGTCGATCAACTTCCAACCTTTCTAACCATATACGACAGACTTGTTGAGGGTTGCAACTACGCTTGGAGTTACGCTGAGACTATTGCAAACAATATGCGCGCGATATTCGACGGCGACGGTGTTCCGTTTAGCGAAAAAGCGCGCGCATTGGACTTAGCTATACGCGCCGCATTTCACATGAACCGATTTGCTGCTATGGGCACCTGTCGTTCGATGATCATGTCGATACGGGACGAAGCACTGGGCCTGCACGCAGCTTCCGTGCTCTTGAAAAATCGCGACACTTTCGCCTCAGAGATCGAGGCAAGCGAGTGTCAGAGTGACACAGTTCGAAATGCCCTGCGTCAGATTCAGAAGCCATGATTCCCAATCGCGGCAGGTGGCCCGGGCTTTAGCCTTTGATTTTTCGGGTGCCCCACTCTTTGCGTAGCAAAGGTTGGGGATTTTTCCCCGCCCCTTACCCTCGCCCCTCATCAAAAAAGTCCACAGGCTCACATCCACCATCCCCCTTGACATCCTGCTAGCGTCCAATGAGGGCCGGCACCATCTCTCGCGGCCCCAAAGGAGCTACTCATCATGATCAGAGGCAGAGGCTACCGACCCAATGAGCCGGCGCAGTCGCGGTCCAATCGCGATCCCGAGCGAATCCGCAGTGGAGAAGTAGTCGAGGGGCACCTTCTGAGCGTTTTGCCGGCCGCTCTTGCCGCGCCGGTTTCTGGCGGGCCGCCACCCGAAAAATCTCGCACCAGGAATTGGAAGTTACCCGTCACTGCGTGCCGAGTAGAAAGGGACGTAAATGATTGAAAACACACGATTGCGACCGTCGCTACCCGTCACTGGAACGAGGGTGCTCCGAACACAAGGCTGCCCGCCTAAAGGCGTGCGCTACGCAGGCAAAAGCCGCGCGAATTTAATGCGCCCAGACTTTGTCGGGGTCTGTCTCGTAGGGGTAGACGTGGACCATCCAGCCGAAGATTTGCTTGATCCAGCGGCCGCCGGCCTGGGCGCAGGCGTCCTGGGTGACGATGGAGCCGGCGAGGCCGAATTCTTTCGAGCTGCGCTGCTGCGCGGTCGCGCCCCTGGGCGCGAGACAGAAATTGACGTGCTCGTGCCAGCGCGCCACGCTGAGCGGAACGCGTTCGTTCAACTGCTGCTCGGTGGCGCTTTTCGGAGCGGTGAACATCGCGCCCTGGAGCTCGTAGCCGTCCTTCGTTTTCGTGTAGAGCAGCGAAGTGGGATGCGCGGGATTGAAAACGAATCCCGCGACGAACGCGTTGTGATAATTCGTGAAGTGATACTGCTTTTGCGGGTAGTTGGGCAGAAAGATCCGATAGCCGTCCGCAAGGGCCACGCGGTAGTCCTTGTACTTGGCGATGGACTTGCCGAGAATTTCGACGATTTCCTCGGCGCGTTGAGCGTCGCCGGGCTGCTTCGGCTGCAGCTCGGTCATGAACATGTGCGGGTTCATGTCCATGCCGCCCATGTCCATATCGTGGCCGGACATGGCGTCGTTGGCGTCGCGCGCGGCCTCGGGATTCTGGTCGGCGTCGTGCTGCATGTCGTTCATGTCCATGCCGGGCATGGAGCCGGGATTTTGCGGCGCGGCGCCCTGCGGCGGTTTCGGGGATTGCTGCGCGCGCGCGGCGGGCGCGGAAAAAATCAGCGCCGCAGCAGCAAGAAATATGGCCGCGCGGGTTTTCGCTTTCGCGATTGGGTTGATGCCGGAGTTACTGTGTGCGCTCATAACTGCCTCTCTAAATAGATTACGCCGGGCGCAGGGAAAATATTTCAGCGCGGAAGCGGCGATGCGCGAAACGTCAATGGATTCGCGGCCGGGAGCTTCAGCGGCTGAAGCCGGCATTATGCTGCGAACTTTGCGTCGTGCCTGAGGGCACAATCCACGAGAATTCGCTCGACGCCCGAGGATCGGCGAAAGGGGTGGAGGCCCGGATAGCCGGGCCTCCGCTTGGGGTACGTCCGGAATACAGCTGGGCCGGGCCACACGGCGCGTGTCCCGCGCACCGCGGTGCCAGCCATGCTGATGAAACACGGGAGGATGCGAAAAGTTGCGGCGCCGGAAATGCTGATTTTGAGGTCCAGTACCGATGGTGATGGGCGCCGAAAGCGACGCGTGACATTGGCAATTCAGTTGCAGCAGATTGGTTATCTCACCTTAGACGCCGCGAACTCTTGACGGCGTCTGCGAAATGTGTAAACTGCATTTTCTGACATGGCGACACAGGCCAATCCGCTGGACGAGACGCTGCAGGATTTCCAGTTCCCGCAGCGAGAGGCCGCGTTTTTCTACGGCCTGTTTCTGCGCGGCCATTCGGCCGACGAGCTGCGCCGGGACATCGCCGTTCCCGCGCCGGTGCTGGCGAAATGGGACAAGGAAACCGTGCGCGAGCCGCGGCTGCGGCCGTTGCTGGAGCGCGTGGTGCAGTACCGGCAGCACGTGCTGGCGATTTTCGAGAACTTGATCGTGCACGACTCCGCGAAACAGAGACTTCAGTAGCCGGCGATTTCAGCCGCTTGAAATTTTCCGCCGCGTTGACTCCTCTGCGCAGGTCATCTACACTTTTTCAGGTTTGGTTGCCGCTGCAGATGCAGATGCAGGCTACTCCCCGGTAGCTCAACGGTAGAGCGTTCGGCTGTTAACCGAAATGTTGCTAGTTCGAATCTAGCCCGGGGAGCCAATTTCCAGAAACGCCGGCGCCGCAGCTCGAGACAGATCCCTCGCTTCGCTCGGGATTTCGCCTGCGGACTTCCGCTTCGCTCACGCCCGCATACCGGCTCAAGTTCGAATCTAGCCCGGGGAGCCATTCTTTACGTCCTCGCAGGAACCGATAATCTTCCATCGAAGTGTGACCCTCCGCGAAAATCGACTCAGCCAGAATCACGTTTGTCGCGTTCCACTTTGGGCCCGTGCTGCGATGGAAACACGGGTTTGGTGTGTATCGTTGTGCACAGACTGCGATCTTGGCTGCGGACACACTGAAGGTGCAATTGCTTCCTCACCAAGCACCTTCAGTTCGAGGTAATCGAGCGTTTTGCGAAAGGCATCAATGAATCGCGGCTGACCGAGGTCAAATTGCAACAGCGGAGATCAAGCAAATGAGGAAAGACTCGATCGAAACCCTACTCCTGGTCGAAGACAACCCGGGAGACGCTCGTTTGCTACATGAGATGTACAACGAACAAGGCACGCAGCTTGCCGAATTGACGCATGTAGAGAGCATGGCTGACGCCGAAAAGCATCTTTCCGAGTTTCCGGTGGACATCGTCGTGCTGGACCTGGGGCTTCCGGATGTACAAGGACTGGACGCGGTTCGGCGGGCTCGCGCAGCTGCGCCCGGCGCAGCATTGGTGGTAGTTACAGGCCTGGACGACGAGGATCTTGCGGGGCGGGCGTTGCGAGAAGGCGCGCAGGACTACCTCGTCAAGGGACAAATCGACGCGCGCGGGCTGATGCGAGCCCTGCAATTTGCTATCAAACGAAAAACTCTGGATGATGTCTCGATCATCGAGAAAAAATTGATGGTCCACTCAGCCCAGCACGATTTTCTGACCGGCTTACCCAATCGAATGCTGCTGAACGACCGCGTGAGCCAGGCTATTGCCTGGGCTCCGCGCCACCAGAAAAAAGTCGCGGTGCTATTTCTGGATTTGAATGGCTTCAAAGTGATCAACGATTCCAAGGGCCACCTGGCAGGCGACAAACTTCTCCAATCCGTCACCAGGCGCCTGGTTGATTGCGTGCGCAGCTCAGACACCGTCAGCCGCCAGGGAGGCGATGAATTCGTCGCCCTGCTGGCGGAGGTGGGACATTACGAGGATGCCGCCATTACGGCGCGACGCATGCTGGATGCCGTGGCGGAGGTTCATTCGATCGACCAGCACGAGGTTCACATCACCGCCAGCATCGGCATAGCCATATATCCCGATGACGGGGTTGATGCGAAGACATTGATGAAGAACGCGGACAGGGCGATGTATCACGCCAAGAAGGACTTGAACCCGAGTTACCGTTTCTTCGAGGCAGCCATGAACTCCGCCGGCGAGCAGCGAGAAACCTTCGACCTGGGAAGGCCGGGTCTCCTAAACTAATCGAATTGTCCAAGAGGCTCGGGACCGCGCATCGTGCTGCCGTTTCGCTCCCGAAACACCGGTCCCGCCATGGTCCGCTGGCTTACCGGCCGGGGACTTAACTCTTTGGAAATCCGATCAAAATTGCACAGCCGGCAAAAGCGGCTCCAGCGATTGTAGTCCGATATGAGAGACAGTTTCTTCTATGTGCGGGAATCGATCTCACGCCTGACGAACACCAGGGCTCCGCACCCCCGACTCCTGATAAACAGCCGTTCCTACACGGCTGGGCCTGACGGTTGGCGCGCCGCCTGGGTTTCTTGGCAGGTGCTGGCCTGTTGGTTCAAGTGTGCGTTGGTCGCTGTACACCCGTATTTAAACTACTTTTTCAGGTGAGTCACACGAACGAGATCAACGTAGCGGTAGACAAGCTGCAGCTCATCCAGCAGTCGTGGATCGAGCTCGGACGCACGAGAATGAACACCGCGGAGTACCAGGCTCTCATAAACAGGATTCGGGTCCTGTCGGCTGAATTTCAGGCGCTCGTTAACTCGCCTCAGAAGCCCGAGAAATCGAAATGAAAAAGAAGCTACGGCTTGGAATCGTCGTTGTCGCCGTGGGCGCTTGAGTTGGTCTCTGCTTTTACCGGGGCCGACCTCAGGAGCAGATTGTCGGATAGTTCTAATACACCTTCAGCCCAGTCGGAGACAAAGTGACCCCATCGCAATAGATTTGGACTCGCGGGGAGCCACACTTTGTACATGGTGACGCCATCCATCTCGTATATCTGCCTGACCAAGCCGTGTTCTTTTGTGTTCCGGTTGTAAACGCAGTCCTCCACACGGAACTGACAGTTCGCTGCCGCAGGTGTTCCGGGAGTTTTCCGAACGGGCGCGGCCGTGCGAGACGCGGCCATTTCCTCTGCGACGCCGCCAAATGCCACGTCATCCAGGTTGTTCCTGTGGCTCTCATCCGCCATTTGGTCATAGTAAAACCAAGGTGGAAACAACGCTGTTCAATCCTGCTCACATGTCGTGGCTGTGGAACGGGGACCGGGTAGCCCCTGGTTAACCGGTCAGGCCGAGTGCCCGGTATGAAGTTCACTGCCGTTAGCAAGTTGGGGCAATCTCCCCTAAGTCAGCTCCGTTCCAAATTTACTCTGTTTAGTGTATCGACGACCCAAGCGGGCGCACCGTAGCATCGGTTGCTGCGCCGGAGGATCAGGCGTCCGGCTCATGGCATGCGTTCGATGCCTGGGCGCCGGGTTGCAATTAAAACCCTGGAGTGTGCACAACGGGACAGACCCTTATCTTGCCGCCGCTTAACATGGGCCTTCGGAATCCATGCGCTTCCAAACTCTCAGGAGGTAATTAGTATGAAGATCGTAAAGACAATTCTCGCAGTACTGGCACTGGCACTGCTCGGCGCTACGTTCGCTCCCGGCGCTCGGGCTGATGAATGGAGCAAGAAGACCGTTATGACGTTCGATCAACCGATCGAGATCCCCGGCCAGATTCTACCCGCCGGCACTTACACGTTTGCGCTGGTCGAGTCGCATTCCGACCGGAACATCGTGCGCATTTTCAAGGCGGACGGAACGACGGTGGTCGCCACAATCCTGGCGATTAACAATTATCGGCTTCACTCAACCGACAACACATCGGTCAAGTTCGCCGAGCGGTCGGGCGATAACCCGGAAGCTCTTAAGGCCTGGTTTTACCCTGGCGACAACTTCGGTCAGGAGTTCGTGTATCCGAGGCAGCGGGCGGCTCAACTAGCCATTGCAGAAAAGGAACCCGTACCCGCGACGGACACCACTGATCTGAATACTGCTTCAATCGTCGCGATCACCCCAGAGCAACAGGACGAGCCAATTGCCCAGGCTGTGCAGGCCAATCCGGAAGTAGCACCGACACCGGCTCCCGCTCCGGCTGCGGCTGCGGTCGCCGCTCCTGTCGCACAGGACACAACTCCCGTGACCGTGGCACAGAACGAACAATTGCCGAAGACGGGCAGCCCGATTCCTTTGATCGCGCTGCTGGGCCTCGGATCCATCGGCGTCGCGTTCACACTGAAGCGATTCGCCAGGTAACATTCATAACGCAACGAAACTCCGGTGCGCCGCGGGCTGATACATTATGCTCAACCCGCGGCGCAAGGAGACTTGCCAGTGACTTCGAACATCCGATCGCATCGGTTCGGTCTCATTCGTGGATGCTATCGCCTCACTTCCCTTCTGCTCGTCTGCGGCTTCGCGGCGTATTCGCAGTCACCGGCGCCGGGTGCTGTTGCTTCAGGCCAATCCGCGATTTCGGTGAAGACGGAACTGGTCGTGCTGCCCGTTCGAGTGACCGACTCGCACGACGATTTCGTTGCCGGGCTTAATCTGGAAAACTTCCAAGTGTACGAGGACGGACGACTGCAAAAAATCGCCCTGTTTCAGCGCGGCGACACGCCGGTGACCGTGGGCCTGGTGGTTGACCACAGCCGCAGCATGGGCCCCGAGCTCACGGAAGTGGCCGCAGCGGTTTCGTCCTTTGCTCAATCCAGCAATCCTCAAGACGAGATGTTCGTCGTGGATTTCAACGATCAAGTCTGGTTCCAACTGCTCGATGGAAAACCTTTCTCGAACGACCCCGCGGAACTTGAGAAAGCCGTCTCGGCCGTTACCGCAAGGGGACGAACCTCGCTTTACGACGCGGTGGCGGAGGGACTCAACCATTTGCGGCTTGGCCATTGGGACAAAAAAGCGCTGATTATCGTCAGCGACGGCGGCGACAACGCCAGCCAGCACACCTATTCGCAGATCCTCGCCCTGGCCCAGCGATCGCAGACCTTAATTTACTCGATCGGTTTGCTCGGCGCGCTCGACGAGGACGAGAACCCGAACGCTCTCAAACGGCTCTGCAAGAATACGGGCGGGATCGCTTATTTTCCCGGCTCCGAGGTGCACGTGAAGGATATTTCGACCCAGATCGCCCGCGATCTGCGCGAACAATACACACTCGGATTTACGCCGGAGCAGACCAACAACTCCCGTTCCTTTCGAAAAATCGAAGTGAAGGTTGCCGCTGCCGGCCGAGGCAAACTTCACGCGCGATCGCGGCCCGGCTATTTCGGCGGGCAGGAGAATCCGCCGGCCGCGGCGGCCGGAAAGAGCGCGTCATGAATCTCGGTGGCTACGCGCTGAAAAAAGACCGGCGAATGAGCGCGCTCACCCTTCGTGGAGCGTGCTTTTTTTTCCTGGCGGCGGGAATTCTGGCGCTCGGTTACGCGGGCTACGTCGTCGCGGACGCACATGCGTATCAGGCGGTTGAGAAATCGAAATTTGAAAACGTGAGCCGGAGTCAGGTGTTGCAACCCGTGACCGAGGGCGGCGTGATTGGCGAGATGGATGTCCCCCGCCTGGGGATCCAGACCATGGTCGTACAAGGCGATTCGGCCAAGATTTTGCGGCGCGCCGTGGGCCACATGCCTGAGACGCCTTTGCCCTGGGAATCCGGCAATGCGGCTCTCGCCGGCCATCGCGACAGTTTCTTTCGCCCACTGCGAAATATCCGGGCAGGTGACGCGATCACGTTCAAGACGGTCAATGGCGATTTTCAGTACGAAGTGGAATACACCGAGGTGGTTCCCGCGAGCGACGTGGAGGTGCTAGACGCATCGAGCGGGCGCACGTTGACGCTGATCACATGCTTCCCGTTTTATTACGTCGGCTCGGCGCCCAATCGGTTTGTCGTTCGCGCTCGGGAAGTTGGATCGCCAGCGCGGTTCGCCGAACATCCTGACGCGGCTAGCTTCTAGAAGCTCCGGCACGTTGGCTGACGGTTGCAGCACGGCGAGTCGCCGCACTCCACAAGGCATCGCAACCTGCCGCTTTTCCGCCATCCAGCAGGAGCTTCGTAGCGGCCCCCACTGCCGAATCGAATCACCAGGTGTCCATAAGTGAACAGACACCCGCCTGCGCGCCCACTAAGATGCGGCTCTGTGGGTGCTGTAAAAGACCCAAAGGAGTTAGAAAATTCATGCCTTTACTTCAAATCGTAATGGTTTTGGTTGTAGTGGGGGTCTTGCTTTGGCTGGTCAATCGTTTCATACCAATGCAGGGAACGATCAAATCAATCCTGAACGCGGTGGTGGTGATTTGCGTGGTCCTGTGGCTTCTGAACATTTTTGGACTCTTTAGTTCGTTCTCCCGGATCCACATCGGGGCGTAGCATTTCACGCTAAACGCAGAACAGAAGGAGCAAACGATGCTTGGAACAATATTGGTAGTGATTTTGATTCTCGCGCTCGTGGGTGCGCTGCCACGATGGTCCCATAGCAGGAACTGGGGCTATTACCCGACCGGCGGCGTAGGGCTCGTGCTCCTCATCATCGTCATCCTGCTGGTTCTCGGCCGCCTCTAAGTTATCTCCGTGCCGCCCATGCGCGGCACGGAGTTCCTTGTCCCTTCAAAGACCAGGTTCGCCAAACTGTCGAACACTTCGCCGGGTTTTACAACTTCAGCGGCTGCGTGATATAAGAGGCGAATAGCGAAGCTTTCCAGGGATGCGCGTGTCACATGATGATGGACGCAATCGCATTTCGCCGATCCCGTAGTTTGATTTGCACTTTTGTCGCATCTCTCGTGGCCGTACTCAGCTTCGGCCAGACCAGCCCCGCACAGACTCTTATCGTCGCAGGTGCGCGCACGATGCCGCCAACGATCGTCGTCGGCTTCGTCGGCGGGTTCATCAAGCACGATAATCTGATCCACAGCGAGGTGCAGCTGGCGGCGCGGCTGCGCGAGGCATACCCGCTGGGTGTGGACGTGGAAACCTTTGAGAATCACGGCGGGGAGATTGCGCTGAAGAAAGTTCTGGGCCTGCTGGACACGAACCACGACGGGACGCTGGCTCCGCAGGAGAAACAGGATGCCCGCATCATCATTTACGGGCATAGCTGGGGCGCATCGGAAGGCATCGCGCTGGCGCGGGAGCTGCAAACGAATGGCATTCCCGTGCTGCTCACCATTCAAGTGGACAGCGTTTCCAAGATGCACCAAAACGACGCGGTGATCCCCGCGAACGTCGCGCGGGCCGCCAATTTCTATCAGCCGGACGGACTGATCCACGGCCAACCCAGCATTCGCGCCGCCGATCCGACGCGCACGAATATCATCGGAAATTTCCGGTTCGACTATAAAGCGAGCGCTTATAACTGCGCCGGGTATCCGTGGTTCGACCGGCTCTTCATGAAATCTCACATCCAGATTGAATGCGATGCAAATGTATGGAAGCAAGCGGAGTCGCTGATACGTTCGGCGCTGCCTTCATCAATCAGAAGCGGAACGCAAGAATGATGCTCTCCGCGCGCGGCCGATCAATCGTGCAGGACGACACTGAGAAGAGAATCGTTTACGTGCAGCCCGCCGTTATATTTGATAAATCCCAGCCTCTTGAATTTGTTCATGAAAAAATTGACGCGTGACCGCGTGGTGCCGATCATTTCCGCCAGCGTCTCCTGCGATACTTTGGGGACGTCCCACTGAGGCTTTTCTTCCTTGCCGTAGCGGGCGAGCAATAAGAGAGTTCGCGCCAGGCGTTTCTCGCTGGAATTAAAGAGCTGATCTATCAAATCCTCTTCAATCCGGATGTTGCGCTCCAGCATATAGGCGATGAAGCGATCCGAAAGCGTGTGTTCCGCGTGGAGTACGCGGATCATTTCCTTCAAGCCGATCACGAGCAGCGTGGCAGACGACGCCGCGGTAGCCGTTGCGATGCGCAGCGGCTGTCCCGCCAAACCGCCTTCGCCGACGAAGTCACCGGGTTTCAATATCGCGACGACGGCCTCCTTGCCGGTCTGCGACACGACGGAGAGCCTCACCTCGCCTTTTTGGATGTACATCACATCCTTGCAGAGATCTCCCTGCGAGAATATGGTGTCCTTCGGTTTGTACTCGACGATTGTCCTAGCGAGGCCTGCGGAATCGAGGAAGGCCTGAGCATCGAATGTGCCGATCCTCCCGTTCTTCGTCCTTTTCTTTGTCTTCATAGTGTTAGAACCCCTAGTTCTCGAATCTTGCCTCATATTATACATCTCTTCCTACGAAATGACCTATACCACGCAGGCTAGAAAGTACCTCCACATTCGCGGATACGTGCAAAAGAGCACAGACGCTCGCCCGCGCTGCGCCTAGCATATCTCTTGTAACAGGTGAGACAGGTACGGCAGTGCCGTTGCCGAGGCTGGTCAGGCTCCCCGACACTTTCCGGCGTACCGAGAGACAAAATCGCAGAGTGCCTTTGGAGGATTCGAACATGCGCCATACACATCGCTACATCGGTTCGCTATTCCTGGCCGCCGTCCTTTCGGCGCCGGTGGCTATCATGGCGGCACCCGTGCCGCAAGACGCCAGCGTACAAGTTCGAGTCTACGACCGCGACCACAAGGACTACCACAACTGGGATGACAACGAAAACCGGCAGTGGGGAATATTCCTGACCAACAATCACAGGAAGTCTCACGAGTTTGCGAAGGCAAACAGGAAAGAGCAGTCGGAATACTGGAATTGGCGCCACGCCCATCCCGACAACAATTAGCCAAAGCATGCGGCCGGCGACGAAATGCGGCGCGCGGCGCAACACATGCGGATTGATTGCAATCGCTTTGGAAAGAGACCCTGAATGCTCGGCACAGTTTTTGCGGGTTTGCTGATCTTGTGGCTCCTAGGGATGGTGACCGCCTACACGATGGGCGGGTTCATTCACATCCTGCTCGCTTTGGCGATTATCGTCCTGGTGGTTCGCGTGATTCAGGGGCGAAGGATCGCCTCCTGATGAAGGAGTTGCACACATGAAAGCCATGTCGATGGCGGGAATGCTGCTGGTGGTTGTGGGCGTCCTGGCCTTGATCTATCAAGGATTCAGCTATACCCACCGGGAAAACCTCTTCGACGTGGGTCCGATTCACGCGACGACCGACGAACGGAAGCAAATTCCAATTCCTCCGATCTTCGGCGGCCTGGCCCTGGCGGGAGGAGTTGCTTTGCTCGCCTTCGGTGCGAAACAAAAATCTTAGCGGAAGCCTTCGGCTGGTGAAATTTCAAGAGCAATCCGCACAACTTCCGCAGGCGCAATTCCGATCGTGGAGGTCAGCATGCTGCGTAAATCAATTCTCATCGCCGGTCTGGCGCTCGCCACAGCAACAATTTGCGCGGCAAATAATAAGGAGCAAAGGCGCCTGGAGAATTCCGGCGTGGTGATGCAGGAAATCATGAATACGCCGGAAAACATTCCCCAAGAGGTTTTGGAGAAGGCGGAGTGCGTCATCGTGTTCCCGTCCGTTCTGAAGGCGGCGTTCGTGTTCGGCGCAAGCTACGGCCGCGGCGCGATGGTTTGCCGAACGGGCGAACATTTCAGAGGACCTTGGGGCGCGCCGGCGATGTTTGCGCTGGAGGGCGGAAGCTTTGGGTTTCAAATCGGCGGACAAGCGACCGATCTCGTCCTGCTCATCATGAACGAGAGAGGCGCATCCTCGATACTCGAGAGCAAGATCAAATTGGGGGGAGACGCCTCCGTTGCGGCAGGGCCCGTGGGGCGCGACGCAGCGGCAAACACAGATGCGTACATGCGCGCCGAGATTCTCAGCTACTCGCGGACACGCGGCCTCTTTGCGGGCATTTCCCTCGAGGGCTCCACGCTTCGCCCGGATAACGATGCCACCGCGGACGTCTATGGACGCAAGCTGACGGCCAGGGAAATCGTGCTGGACGGAAACTTTCGAGTTCCGGCGTCGGGGCGCCACCTAGTTGCCGTACTACAGAGGGGTTCACCGCACAACGAATCGAAACAATCCGCAAGCAACTAGCGATTCCATATTTAAATTCAGCATTTCACGATGACCGGTTTGGGATTTTGCCAGAAATTGAATCAGCGAACTCTTGTTCCGGCCGCATCGCTTTCAGAGCGCCATCGAATTGGGGAAGACGTAGTAGAAAAGCAGAGCGATCAGGATCAGGTACGCGAGGACGATCAGAGTCCAGCCCATATTGTGGCGAATCACCTGGCCTTCGCTGCGGACGAATTTGCTGGTTGAAACGCCGACGCTGGCCGTCTGGGGCGCGATCGGCTTTCCCACCTCCGCTCCGACCGAATTCAGCGTCGGGAGCAGGAGCACGGGAAAATTCAAGAGCTTGCCGGTAACAGCCTGCACCGGACCGAACATCGCATTCGTGGAGGTGTTGCTGCCGGAGAGCGCAACGCCAATCCAGCCAAGAATCGGCGCCAGAACCACAAAGAAAACGCCGATCTTCGAAAGCCCGTATGCCAGCGAATTCGCCATCCCCGCGTACACGAAGATGTAAGCCAGCGCGAAAACAAAAAAGGCGACCAGCAGCGCGCCCCACATCTGCTTGAACGTCTTGGCAAAGACCTGCCCTAAAATCCGGCGGCTGGGCCGCAGGATCGCCAAAATCACGAGCCATGAAGCGAGAATCGAACTGCCACCATTCAGCGGAGTAAAGTTGAAGACGGACGTGATCGCTTTCTGCGTGATCGAGGATCTGGCGGCGATTGACAGCTTGAACAGACTCCTGGCAGGAAGCGTGGACCACGGCCCAGTCCACGCGACGACGACGACGATCAGCACGATGTAAGGCACCCACGAGATAAATGCTTCGCGGACCGAGCCTAGTTCGATCGAATTCGAAGGCGCGGCCGCGGCGGGAGCGAGAGGAGCGCCGCCAAATCCGCGAATCGTCTTGGGACGCCAAATTTTGACGAACAGGAAAAGAATCCAGAAGGAAACGAGCGCGCCGCTGAGGTCCGGAAGATACGGGCCCAGGAAATGCGCAACCGGCCACTGGCCCGCGATGTAGGAAAGCGAGCCGACAATCGCGAGAGGCCACGCCTCGACGACGCCGTCCCACCCGCTGACGAGATAGATCAGCACCCACGGCGGAAGCAGCGCGAGAATCGCGACGACGTTGCCAATGGAAGCAGAAAGCGCCAGCAGCGGAAGGCCGGTCACCGCAGCCAGTCCGATAATCGGCGCACCGAGCGCGCCGTAGGATACCGGCGCGTTGTTGGCGAGCGCGGCGACACGAATCGCGTCGAGATCGGCGATCCCGAGTCCCACCAGAATCGGAACCACCACGGCCCACGGGTAGCCGAATCCGACGAGACCTTCCAGAAGCGCGCCGAAAGCCCACGCCAGCATGATGGTCTGGATGCGAATGTCCGCGGTTGCGTGATGGACCATCCAGGTCTTGAATCGCCCGAAATTTCCGGTGAGGACCAGCGTGTTGAAAATGATCAGGCCCCAGAACGTGATCCAGTCAATGGACCAGATTCCTGTAAGGCCGCCGTATAAATACGATTTCAGCGTGCTGGAGAGAGGCGCGTGCCAAACGAAAACGGCGACCGGCACGGTGATGATGCCCGCGAGGATGGTGGCCAGCCAGGCGGTGACGCGAAAAACGGCGAGCATCAAGATCAACGCCGCGAGGGGAATCAACGCGACGAGGATGGTCAACCACAGGTGTCCAGTGGGATTAAGAGTTTGCTCAAACATTGGCACCCTATACCTCACATTTGAGTCACAACTGTCAACGGAGATTTGCTGGGCGGCGGTTTCGTCTCACAGTGCGCAAGAGCCTGAACTCACAATTCACAGCAGAGAACGCAGAGACTGCAAAGAGAAAGGTTTAAGACTTGCCTCAGAGGACACAGAGTAGGCACAGAGAGCACAGAGTAAATTTGAGCTCAAATCCGCACCCTTCGGCAAGGCACTCCCGGGGAGAGGCGGAGAGATCGAGCATAAATAAAAAAGCCCCACCCTCGCAAAGCGAGGATGGGGCACCCGAAACACCGGGCAACCCTGCGGATCGGGAATGGGTTAGGACATTGTTTGTGCCTGCAGAAATTCGCCGGGAAGCCGGCTGATTCTGGAGGTTGCCGGAGCAAGAGCGCGATGCGAGGCCGGCTTCCGGTCTTTTCGTTCCGGAAGATCCGCCGCCTTCATCCGCTCCATCTTGATGCCCAGCGTGCGTTCGAGCGCGAGCAATTCACCTCGCTGGTCAATTCCGAAGAGAGTCGAAGCAAGGCCTTGCGCGCCCATTCGCCCGGATCGTCCCACGCGATGGATGAAGTTCTCGGCGATGTCCGGCAGATCGTAGTTGATGACCTGGGCTATATCGTCCACGTGAATTCCGCGCGCGGCCAAATCGGTCGCCACGAGGATGCGGACACGCCCTTGCTGGAATCCGGTCAGGGCCGCGGTGCGCTGCGATTGCGAGCGCCCGCCGTGAATCAACGATGCGGCGAAACCCTCGCGGGTCAGGCTTAGAGCCAGGCGTTCGGCTCCGCGCTTGGTTCGCGCGAAGACGAGGCATCGGCCCTTATCCTGAGCGAGCAAGCGGCACAGCACATCGAGCTTACGATCGGTGGAGACTTCGAAAGCCTGCACGCGAACGTTTTCGGAAGCTTTCAGCACCGAGCCAAGCTCGACGCGAACCGGATGCCGCATGTAGTCGTGAACCAAATGCGCAACCGAGGCTTCGAGCGTGGCCGAGAAACAAAGCGTCTGGCGATCTTTCGGCAGGATGGATGCAATCCTGCGAATCGCGGGAAGAAATCCCATGTCCAGCATGCGATCGGCTTCGTCGAGAATGAGCACGCGCAGAGCGCGGAAATTCACGAGCTTGCGATCGAGAAAATCCTCCAGCCGTCCGGGCGTAGCCACCACGATGCGAGCTCCCTGACGCAATGCGGTCAGTTGGCCCCCTTCGGCCAAGCCGCCGACCACGAGAGCCGCGGGCGACAATTGCTTCCCTCTCAAATCGTTGTACTGCTCCACGACCTGCATGGCGAGTTCGCGCGTAGGAACGAGAACGAGCGCTGCGATTCCGGGAGTCTTATCCTGGAGCAACCGCTCGATTACCGGGATCAGGAACGCCAGCGTCTTGCCGGTGCCTGTCTGCGCGGTCGCGAGCACGTCCTTGCCTGCAAGCGCTGTCGGAATGGCAGCTGCCTGCACCGGAGTCGGAATCGAGAAACCAGCCGACGATAGCCGCTCCTTTGTGTAATCTGAAATTGCTAGTTCTGAAAAATTCTGCATGATCTAAGTGTTTTTTTATCTGGTAGATGCGGCGGGCGGCGCGCTGAAAGGTACTCAAGCGGGCACGGCAACCTGCATATCCAGTCCTTTTTTTAATTACGCAAAAGACTTTGGAAGGAACTGACGGCGGGGTATTCTCAGCAGTTATTCGACGAGAGCAACCACACCACACAACCGCGGTATTAAGCGCAAAGTGAGTATACCACAGTTGCGGGCGGGCGAGTAAGTTGATAAGCAGTGTTTCTCAACATACAATACGCCCCATTGGCTACCACAGGATGGCAGCGATCGGGGGAATATGCCAGCCACATCGCAGAAGGTGTTCGTAGGCGCGGGTGAGCGCGTGCCGGAAGGCGGGCGCCTGGTTGTGGACATCGGTGAAATCACCATCGGCATTTTTCGCGTGGACGGAAATCTCTACGCCTATCTCAATAGGTGCGCGCACCAGAGAGGACCCGTCTGCCAGGGAAAAATTATCCCGCGAGTAACAGAGGTCATTGACTCGGGCGGGGAAAGTCACGGATTCGCTTTCGACGAGACGCACCTGCACATCGTGTGCCCATGGCACGGCTTTGAATACGACATCAAGACGGGCGCGCATCCCGGGCGGCGCTCGGCGCGGTTGATTCCGGTGACGGTGGAAGAAGCCGCCGATGGGATTTATGTCACCGTCTGAGGAAGCAACGAAGTTATCGAGTCTCCTCGCTGAGTTGCGGGCGCAGATCGAACGGACCATGCTGGCAGGAGAATTGGCCGGCGTGCCGCGCGAAGACGTGACGAATCTCGTGACCGGAGCGGTGAAGCTTTACGCAGCGTTCGCGGAAGAACTCGAGAGCGACGTTCCCGCAATTGACTCCACGGTTTCGACCACGGAGGCGATGGTGGTGGCATGCGCGCTGCTGCGAGCGCAGCACATGAACCCTTTCGATCTGGCGCTGTGGTTTTCGCGGACGGCGCCAAAAGCACTGTGAGCTTTTTTTGAGCGCCAAGTGAGTTTGCGGATAAGGACACGACGATGAGTAAAGTAGAAGTTGTGAACGGCGTTAGCAGCGCGACCGAGCATAAAGTACAGCAGATTACGACGCGCACCGACTCGCGCGAAATTCTCGCCAACGCGCACCGCGATATCGCCCGCCTGCATCTCGACGACTACTTCATCGTGGATGTGGACGCGCATCACGTGGAATTCGATTCCTGGTCCGAGATTCTGGACCACCTCGAGAATCCCGTCCTGCGGCACAACGCCAAGTCCATGACGCAGAATTGGCCGAACGCAAAACAATTGGCGTTCAGCAACCATCCGGTTGGGCTGACGTTTCAGGACGTATTTGGGCGCATCCCGCACCAGGCGGAACTCGGCGAGCATGTGGAGAAGACGGAGGAGCATCGCGATCTGACGCTGGTGCGGCGCGCCATGGATTCGATGGGAATCAAGATGCAGGTCGTGTTCCCGCAGCCGATGCTCGAAATGGGTTTGCATCCGGAGCCGGACATCGTCACGGCGATGACGTTCGCCTACAACCGCTGGTTTACGAGGACGATTCTGCCGCGCGAGAAGCGCGTGAAGACCTTGCTCTGCCTGCCGTTTCACGATCCCGAGGCGAGCTTGAAGATGATCAAGGAATTCGGCGAAACGCCGGGCGTCGTCGGATTCATGATCACCAGCCAGCGGCACGCGGGCGTTCACAAGAACATGTTCATGCGCATCTATCGCGAGCTCGAGGAGCGCGGCCTGCCGCTGGCGTTCCATGCCGGGCCAACCTGGGGCGACACGATGACGTCCACGATGAACCGCTTCCTATCGGTTCACTCGATGTCGTTCGTCACCTGCAACATGATGCACATGACGAACTGGATCGTGAACGGACTGCCGGAACGCTTTCCGAAGCTGAAAGTGATATGGATCGAAAGCGGGCTGGCATGGGTTCCCTTCATGATGCAGCGGCTCGATCACGAATACCTGATGCGCCAGTCCGATGCTCCGCTGCTGAAGAGGCTGCCGAGCGAATACATACAGGAGATGTTCTTTACCTCGCAGCCGCTCGAGGTAACCATGCCACACATGCTCGAAGCGACTTTCAAGGCCGTGCATGCGGATACGCAGCTGATGTACTCCTCCGATTGGCCGCATTGGGATTTCGATGTGCCGGCGCGCATCGCGGGACTGCCGTTTCTGGACGAGCAGGCCAAGCGCAATATTCTGGGCGAAAACGCGCGCAAGCTGTTTCGCTTGTAGAGATTTTGCGGGGACTGCAAGAGCGGAACTTCAGCGGCTGAAGCCGCTCTGAATTTGCAGCGATGATGTCGTGGCTAAAGCCACGACCTACAAAGATTCTCGATTTTTCACACGGGCAATGTAGCCCGAGCGTAGTTCATAGAAAAGGACAAACGACCGCCATGCACAAAGTTCTCGCGCTCTACCCTGCACCGAAGGATCCAGCCCATTTCAAGAAATACTACGAAGGGACTCACCTTCCGCTTGCGCAACAGATGCCGGGACTGATCTCCAGCCGGCACAGCTTCGCAATCGAGGGCGTGGGCGCTCCTTCACCCTATTTCTGCATATGGGAAGGCGCGTTTGCCGATGCGGCGGCGATGGGCGCGGCGATGGAGTCGCCGATCGGCCAGAAAGTGGCCGCCGACGTGGCGAACTACGCAACCGGCGGAGTGACGCTTCTTCATTTCGACGAACAAATGCCTCCGCAGAGCACGAACGGCGCGAAAGCCGATGCGTTCAACGCGGGAATGCAGATCCGGCGCGACATGTTCGGACCGGCAAATTCCGACAAGGTGATCGAATCAGCGACGGATTTCAACCGCACGCTGCAAGAGCTGGTGACGAGCTATTGCTTCGGCGAGGTTTGGGTGCGGCCACAACTCGATCGCAGGACACGGAGCATGTTGACCATGGCGCTGCTGGTCGCGCTGAACCGGCCCAATCAACTGAAGGGACACGTGCGGGGCGCGGTGAAAAACGGCGTGACCAAGGACGAGATTCGCGAAGTGCTGCTGCACGCCATGATTTATGCGGGAGTGCCGGCAGGCGTGGACAGCTTCAACCACGCGACAGACGTGCTGAAGGAAATGGGACTCGAGTAAAGGGGCGCCAACATCATGCGCGTAGGATTTATCGGAATCGGAAACATGGGCTGGCCGATGGCCAGCCATATCGCAGGGGCCGGGCACGAACTGATGGTGTTCGACGTGGACGCGGCACGGAGCGCCCGCTTTGCGCAGGAATTCAAATGCAAGGCGGCCGCGGGACTTGCGGAAGTTGCGGCCAACGAAATTACCGTCACCATGCTGCCGACGGGAAAAATCGTGCGCGAGGCGCTGCTGGAGGATCAAGGCGGCGCGTTCGCGAAGGCGTTGAAGCCCGGCGCGCTGGTCATTGATATGAGCTCGTCAGAACCGGTTGGGACTCGCGAGCTTGGCGTGGAAATCGCAAAGCGCGGAGCGGTCCTGATTGACGCGCCTGTATCGGGCGCTGTACCGCGCGCGAAGGCGGGCACGCTCGCCATCATGATTGGCGGCGATGACAAGGCGGCGATCGAGCGCGCGAAGCCTTTGCTGCTGGCCATGGGCAAGCAACTTTTCGAAACGGGGCCGCTCGGCACCGGTCATGCGATGAAGGCGTTGAACAACTATATTGCGGCGGCGGGATATACCGCGGTTGTGGAATCGCTGCTGATCGGCGAGCGGTTTGGCCTGGACCAGGGAACGATGGTGGACATTCTGAACGTGTCCACGGGCCGCAACTTTACGACCGAAGTGATGATCAAGGAGCAAGTGCTGGGCGGCAAATTCGCCACGGGTTTCGCGCTGGGCCTGATGGCTAAGGACGTGAAGATCGCCGCCGATCTGGGCGAGGCGGTGAAGCTCGACGCGCCCGTGTCGCGGCTGATTCGAGATCGCTGGGCGCTGGCCCGCGAACGGCTGGGCGCTACGCGCGATACTTCGGAGGCGATTTTGAGCTGGAAAGACGATTTGCCGGCGAGCAAGAAATAAACTTCTTCAGTGAAAATCGTGCGAGGTGACTTCGGCGCGCGATATATCCAGGGGCAGCACGCGTTCCACCTTCACCGACACCACGTTGTCCTGATTTTGGAGCGTGCCTTCGATCAGCAAAAATGGATGATGGACGACCACGGTGTGGTCGCGCTCGAACAACTGCGGCGTGATGATGGCGTTCGCGATTCCCGTTTCGTCTTCCAGGCTGAGAAAGACAAAACCTTTCGCCGTGCCGGGGCGCTGGCGGGCAATCACCGCTCCGGCCACTCGCACGCGCGTTCCGTCGGGAAGTTTGGCAAGCTCGATGGCGGCGCGGACTCCGCGTTGTTTTAATTCCGCGCGGCGATAGGTCATCGGGTGAGGCCCGACGGTCAAGCCCGTGCCGCGAAAATCGGCGACCAATCTTTCTTCGTCGGTCATGCGCGAAAGCGGCGAATCCGGAATGGCGGCAGGCTCGTCCGGCGAAGATTCTTCCTGCGTCTCCAGAAGCGGGCCGGGGCGGCGGGCGGCGCGCTCGACCTGCCAGAGCGCGTCGCGGCGATGGAAGCCGTGCCGGCCGGAAACAAAATTCAAAGCGCCGACTGCGGCGAGCGCCGTCAGCTCGGATTTTTGTATTTCAGGGACGCGCTGCTTCAAATCGTCCACGGATACGAATGCACGCGGAGCGCGCTGGCGCATGATTTCAAGCGCGGTTTCCTGGCGCAGGCCTTTGACGTAGCGCATTCCCAGCCGCACCGCGAAGCCTTCAGGAATCTTTTCGAGCGTGCAATTCCAATCCGAGCGCGTGAGGTCAATGGGCTTGCATTTCAATCCGTGGCGCTGCGCGTCCTTCACAAGAGTTGCCGGGCGGTAGAAGCCCATCGGCTGGTTATTCAGCATCGCGGCCGTAAACGCCGCCAGATAATGGCATTTCAAATAGGCGCTGGCATACGCGAGAAGCGCAAAACTGGCTGCGTGAGATTCCGGAAACCCGTAGAGAGCGAAAGACGTGATGGACTGAACGATCTTGTCCTGCGTTTCTCCGATGATTGCGTTCGCCTGCATTCCGCGCCGGAGTTTTATTTCGATTTCTTTCATGCGCTGCTCGGAACGCTTGAATCCCATGGCGCGCCGCAATTCCTCGGCTTCCCCGCCCGTGAATCCAGCGGCGACCATGGCCATGCGCAACAACTGCTCCTGAAAAAGAGGCACCCCCAGCGTGCGCGCCAGGACAGGCTCGAGCGAAGGGTGAAGGCACTCCGGCGGCTCCCGCTTCTGGCGGCGCTTTAAATATGGATTAACCATTTTCCCGACGATGGGCCCGGGGCGAATAATCGCGACCTGGACGACAATATCGTAGAAGCATATTGGGTAAAGGCGAGGCAGGCACGACATCTGCGCGCGGCTTTCCACTTGAAACATCCCGACCGTGTCCGCCTTTTGCAGCGCCGCATAAACGGCGGAGTCATTCGCGGGCAGATGGCCGAGATCAACCTCTTCTCCATGATGCTCGCGAATAATTTGAAGTGAGTCTTCGAGCACGGCCATCATTCCGAGGCCGAGCAGATCTACTTTCACGATGCCCATGTCCGCGCAATCTTCCTTGTCCCATTGCACGACCACGCGGCCCGGCATCGTGGCCGGTTCGAGAGGCACGACGGAATCCAATTGCCCCTGGCACACCACCATTCCGCCGGAATGCTGCCCCAGATGGCGCGGCAAATCTTGCACAGCTTTGCAAAGCTCGAAAAATTTCCGAATGCGCCGATGCTGGAGGTCGAGACCCGCGTCGCGGAACTGGCGGGCCAGCGTGTCGCCGGGGTCTCTGTATTCCCACGCTCCCACGAGGGCGGACAAGCGATCGAGCGTTTCCGGATCGAACGACAGGGCCTTGCCGATTTCGCGTGCGGCCGAGCGGCCGCGATAGCTGATGACGTTCGCGGTCATGGCCGCACCCAATTTTCCATAGCGTTCGTAGACATACTGAATGGCGCGCTCCCGCTGGTCGCCGCTCGGGAGGTCGAGGTCAATGTCCGGCCACTCGCCGCGCTCTTCGGACAAAAATCGTTCGAAGAGAAGATCCATTCCCACGGGATCCACCGCGGTGATGCCGAGCGCGTAGCAAACGGCGCTATTGGCCGCGGAGCCGCGCCCCTGCACCAGAATATTTTTTTCGCGGCAAAAGCGGACAATGTCCCAGACGATCAGAAAGTAGCCGGAGAGGTTGAGTTTTTCGATCAGGGCGAGCTCGCGGTCAATCTGACGCCGCGCGCGTTCGTCGCTCGGGCCGTAGCGGAAAATCATTCCTTCGTGCGAGCGCTGGCGAAGGAATTCCATCTGCGACCCGCCGCCGGGAACCGGATAGGCGGGAAATTGATAGCCGAGGTCGTTCAGGCTAAATTGCAGGCGACCGGAAAGAACTTCCGTGGCGGCAATGGCCTCGGGAAAATCGGAGAAAAGCGACGCCATTTCCGCGTGCGCCTTGAAATGGCGCTCGGAATTGCGGCTCAGCAAGCGGCCGGCGTTCGCGAGCACACGGTGATGGCGAATGCAGGTGAAGACATCCAGCAGCTCGCGTTGCTCGGGCAGCGCGTGCGAGACGCCATTAGCAGCCAGCAAAGGCAGCTTCAGCTTTCGCGCGATGGCCACCGCAGCCTGGTTGCGCGCTTCCTCTTCGCGGCAGAGATGGCGCTGCAGTTCGACGTAAACATTTTCCCGGCCGAACGCGCGGCAAAGCTGCTGCACGCATTCGATGGCGGCGTCGAGCCCGCCCTGCGACAAAGCGTGCGCGAGCGGACCTTCGTCGCCCCCCGTCAAGCAGATCAGGCCGCCACCCATCGCGGCGATTTCCTCGTGCTGGACGCTTCCCTCCCCTTTGCGCGCGCGAAGCTTCATCCGCGTGATCAGACGGCACAAATTCTGATAGCCCTCGCGCGATTCGACCAGCAAGGGATAGCGCCAGCCCGCCGTGGACGTGACTTCCGCGCCGATATGCGCGCGAATGGAAAGTTTTTTCGCCGCCAGATGAAAACGGGGCGAGCCGTACACGCCGTCCCGATCGAGCAGCGCCATGGCGGGCATATTGTGTTCCGCGCACATGCGGGCCAATTCTTCGGGCGAGGAAGCGCCTTCGAGAAAACTGAATGCGGATCGCGCGTGCAGCTCGACGTACATCAATCGTAGATTCCCCGCACGAACCAGCTTGCGCGCAGCGAGTCATAGTAAAAGCGGTAGAGGCCGCAATCGGGACGCAATGCAGCCGCTGCATCACGGCCTCCCGAGGAAGAATGAAAATGAATCTCCAGATCCCATTCATCCTGCTGCCAGGGATCTTCCCGCCACCAGTCGCCGGATGTGCGCCATGGACCGGAGGCGGCCAGCACTTGTCCGCGCAGCCCCTGAAAAACAACGCGAGTGGGACGCCCCGCATGCAGTTCGAGCGTGGCGGGAACGGGCGGGCGAAAGATTCGAAAGCTTGTCGAGGCTTTGAAGCTTTTGTGCGGCCTTCCCGGATGAGCCACGCCGCCGCGGCTGTGGCCTGCTCCCGCGGCCTCCAGAGGAGCCAGAAACCGCCGCATCTGAAACTCTCCCGGGCGCCAGGTATCCACCAGAGCGGGCGAGCCGATATTTCCTTCGCCGACTACGTTCGCAATGCGCGCGATGGTGAGCTCCAGCTTTTCGGGATCGGGAAAACTGGGAAGAAATAAACCGCCCTGCGTGGCGCGCGGGCGAGCGGATTCCGCTCCAATCGTGATTTTTCGAATGGGAGCCGCGGGCGGATTCGATTGCAAACGCAGGCGCAACAATTTCAAAAGCATTTTTGAATCGCGCGCCGGAACAGGGAGCTGCAGCTCTTTTTCATACACGCCGGGCGGATGGATTTGGCGAAACATCTCTTTTCGACGGTCCAGCGCATTTTCAAAAGAAGGCTGCAGCTCAAAACGCACGCGAAGGGAGGCGGCCGCCAGGGAGCGCGCCGCCAAACGCGCGCAAAGCTGATCGAGCAACCGGCCCAGGAGAAACGAAAGCGGGTCGAGTTCCTCGACGGGATCGTCCAACTCCATCTCTTCCTCAAACAAATGGCCGGGCTCGGCGATCGCGAGCGAGCGCGAAGTGGCGCCGCGCGCCAGGGCGTGTAGGCGAACTCCTTCCTGCCCGAGGCGTTCAGAAAGCTGCAAAACCGGCAGATTGGCAAAGACAGAGCAGGTGCGCACGCCCCAGCGGCTCAATGTTTCGGCGGTCTCGACCGATGGGGAAAGGACGCTGACGGGCAAATCGCCCAGACACTGCGATTCCCGCCCGGGCGGAATGACAGTGATTCCCTGAAAACCGCGGGCGGCGATCAGGGTCGTATCCACGTTCGAGGCGATGGCGACGTTGGGCAGCAAGCCGCATTCGCAGGAACGCTGCGCAAGGTGCGCGCCGATATCTTTTTCCGCGCCGAACAGGTGAGTCAGGCCGGAAAGGTCGAGCACGATCGTGTCCTGCGCGGTATCTTCGATTCGCGGGGAGACCGACCAGCCGATATCAAGCAATACGGCGTGGGCTATTTTTTCCTGCGGCCGGGAGCGAGAGCGCATTTCCAAACCGGCGAATTGCGCCGCATTCATTTTCGTCATCCCGAACTCGATTCCGGTTTGAGCGGCTTTTTCGTTGATGGCCACCACGCTGCACAACGGCGGGTTGCCATCTATCAGGGCAATGGCGCGCTCGCGGAGCGCGGGTTCGGCGCGGACAACCGCCTGCAGCATAAAATTGGGAACGAAAATGGAAGCGAATCTCATCGAAATCCGGCGGAGAGGCCAAGGGGCTGAAGAAATTCCTCACCTTTGTCCGGGCCCTCCTCCCAAGCGGCGTGTGCCGGATAATGCGCGGGAATAAATCTCCATGGCTTCTGTTTCAAACTCGGCGCCGTTGCCGCCATCGTGCATGAAAACTTCCTGCTGAATCTGCCGGTCCCCTTCCCTCTTCGTCCGGGAACGAATCATTTCCGCATGGCTCTTCGAGCCTTCGAGCAGATATCCCGGTGAATGATGCGAAAGGATTTCTTCGGCCATCCCGGATGTCCGCGACCAACGCGCTTGCTGCATGTGGAGTTGAAGGACCAGAGAGGCGCACGTCTTGGCGTTCGATTCCTGCTCCAGCACGACAAGAATCGTGGGCGTGGATTCCACGGCGCGGCGAAAACGAAACCACACCTGGAGGGGAACGTAACGGACAGCCTGCGCAGGCGTGTCGCCGAAATCGAGGGCGATCAAGCCGAATCCGCCGCCCTGTATCAGCAGATCGGTCGAGCGAAGAGCCTGGTCAACATTGCGGCAGCGCACCCAGAGCAGATGTTTCAATTTCACGCCGGCTGCCTCCGCGGAAGTGGGATCGAAGGCGTCGCGCGCGTCAACGAGCGCGCACACCTCCGACGCCGCGGTTCGCGACGCCAGCGCGGAAATCAACAGGCTGGTTCTCCCGGAACAGGGAGGGCCATAAATTTCCGTCAAGCTGCCTCGAGGAAATCCTCCCGTAAGAAAATCCACGGGGCCAATGCCGGCCGGAACGGTTTCCACGACCGGGCGGTCGCGATATTCAAAGGGACTCGCGACACGCGCAGCGAGCGCGGATGCGACGTGCAAACGCAAAGCGGCAGCTTTTGAGCTCATGGGCGAACGCGAAGGGCGAAAAAGAGGAGGCTTTAGTTTTCGCTTTTTCTTCGCCTACGTGATTTTAGGTTTTCAGGAGAAGGATTGTCAAGCGTGGCGTGCGGCCGTGGCGGGTCCCGTTTGAAAAACCCAGCTGTCGCCAGCAAGCACTTGGAAGGAAAGACCGTCAGGCAAGGGCGGTTGTGGAACGCATCGCTTCGAGCAAGGGCGAAGAAATGCGCCGCCTGCAAGGCATCCTCTTTCTGCAAGCGACCCAATTTTGTTTGTTCGACGGCCTAATTGGAAAAATGTAAATTCGCTAATTTTTCGGCGCAGGGACTGCCCGGGGAGCGCCTTCCGGTTATTCATCGGCAGGCGGTGCAGTGGCGTTAGCGGAATCTGTTGCTTGCAGCTGCGACCTTGCAAGGCTTAGGGCTGCTTAGTCAGCCGATGCGATGGGAACGAGCGAAAGAAAGGAGGAAAAGTCACGGAGGGGAGTTCAACTTCTTTCGAGAGGCTTTCCTAATGTTGGCTACTGCATTCGACGCGATGCGCAGAGGCGAGGTCGTGATCCCGCCGCGCTAGACACCCGCTTCGGCCCGCCACTCGCGAATAATGTTCACGCCGCTGCTGGTGCCGAGACGGTTCGCGCCCGCCTCGATCATCTTGCGGGCGTCGCTCGCGGTTCGAATTCCGCCAGACGCCTTCACTCCGATCGTCACGGCGCGGCGCATAAACGCCACGTCTTCCACGGTCGCGACTCCTCCGAGAAATCCCGTCGAAGTCTTCACAAAATCGGCGCCGGCCTTTTCGCTGATCTCGCACGCGGCCAGTTTTTCATCGTCCGTGAGAAGGCCCGTTTCCAGGATGACCTTGAGCAGCGATTTCTGCGCGTGGACAACCTCGGCGACGGCGCGGATGTCCGATAGGACGAGTTCGCGATCGCCGGCCTTAAGCGCTCCAATATTGATGACCATATCAATTTCGCGTGCGCCCAGTTTCATCGCCTCGGCAGCCTCAAACACTTTGACGCTGGTCAGCGCCGCTCCGAGCGGGAATCCGACAACAGCTCCGACTGTAACGTCGCTGCCTTGCAGATTCGACGTCGCGAGCGCAACGTGGCAGGAATTCACCATTACCGCGCCGAGGCCGAACTCGCGCGCTTCCTCGCAGAGACGCACAATCTGATTCGCAGTGGCTTCAGGACGAAGATTCGTGTGGTCAATGATCTTCGCGAGATCGTGCCAGCTGCGAATGACCGTCTTTTTGTCGGCGGCTGAGTTTTGGCTCGACATGGGCAATAGATGTTACTACGCTAGCTGCTGCTTTTCGATGCTGGCTGACCCGATCGGCGGCGGCCGCGCCTATTTCGAATTCACCTATGCCACAACGCAAACCCAAAACCGAGGTGCGAAAGCGGCTGCTCGCAGCAGCCCGGCGCGCAATGAAGAATGCTTACGCTCCTTACTCGAAATTCAAGGTGGGCGCGGCGCTGCTGACCACCAGCGGCAAACTTTTTCTCGGCTGCAATATTGAAAACGCATCGTATGGCATGACGAACTGCGCCGAACGCACCGCGATTTTTTCCGCGGTGGCACAATTGGGACCGAAAACGAAAATTCGAGCAATCGCCGTGGTAAACAACCAAAACGTGCCGTGCTCTCCCTGCGGGGCCTGCCGCCAGGTGATTTTTCAATTCGGGCCCGAGGCGGTCGTTTTCTTTCGCGGAGCTTCGGAGTGGAAGGAAATGCCCATCGCGGAGCTCTTGCCGGAGGGATTCCGCCTACAGTGAGCGACGTCGGCGAAGCCTCTGGCGGCAGCGCGATCCGCGCCGTTGACGTAATTCGCAAGAAGCGTGACGCCCACGAACTTTCCCGCGCGGAAATTGATTATCTGGTCCGCGGCTATACGCGTGGGCAGATTCCGGACTACCAGATTTCCGCGTGGCTGATGGCTGCCCTGCTGAACGGCCTGAGCCGCGCGGAGACGGCAAATCTAACGGACGCCATGTTGCATTCGGGCGAGGTGTTGGACCTCGCCGAATTTCCGGCGGCGAAAGTTGACAAGCACTCGACCGGCGGCGTGGGCGACAAAACTTCTCTCGTTTTGGCGCCGCTCGCTGCCGCGGGAGGGCTGGTCGTTCCGATGATCAGCGGCCGCGGCCTGGGTCACACGGGCGGCACGCTCGATAAACTCGAAGCCATCCCGGGCTTCGACGTGAATCTTTCCGTCAGCCGCTTCCGGGAGGTACTGCGCGCGTGCGGCTGCGCGATGATCGGCCAGACTGCGGAAATTGCTCCCGCCGACCGGCTGTTTTATTCCCTGCGCGACGTCACCGGCACCGTCGAAAGCCCCTACCTGATTTGCGCTTCCATCATGAGCAAAAAGCTGGCGGAAGGCATTGACGGGCTGGTGCTGGACGTGAAGACAGGCTCGGGCGCATTCATGAAAACGGATGAAGACGCCGCATTCCTAGCCGGACTCATGGTCGAGACCGGACAGAGGATGGGCAAAAAGATGGTGGCGCTCATCACCGATATGGACCAGCCGCTGGGGTTGCGCGTGGGCAATGCGCTCGAGGTGGAGGAAGTCCTCGAAGTGCTGCGCGGCGGGGGTCCGGAAGATTTGCGCGAACTTTGCCTGGAGTTGGCAGCCTGGATGCTTCATCTCGGAGGGCGCGCCGCCACGATTGCGGAGGCAAAAAAACTTGCCGGCGAATTAATTCAGTCCGGAAAAGCACTGAGGAAATTTCGCGAAATGGTGGCGCTGCAAGGCGGCGATACCGGCGCAATTGACGACCCGACACGGCTGCCGCGCGCCAAACATTCGCTGGAAATCAGGAGTCCGAGAAGCGGCTACGTCGGCGCCATCCGCTGCGAGGATGTGGGCACGGCCTGCGTGATTCTCGGCGGCGGCCGCGAAAAGAAGGAAGATTCCGTGGACCCGGCGGTCGGCATCATTCTGCATAAGAAAGTTCACGATCGAGTCGTGGCGGGCGAGGCTCTGTGCACCTTGATGTATAACTCCGAGGCTCGCGCAGGCCGCGCAAAAACGCTGATGGAACAAAGCTACCAGATCGCCGATTCGGCTCCTGCTCCGAGGAAACTCGTTCACCGGATTATTCCCGCGACGCAGAAAAGCTGAAACGAACTCCCCGCTGGATCAGGCGGACAGGCTCGCCAGCGTTTCGGCGAGCACGAGCGTGCCGCGCGCGATGTCCTCGGGGGACGCGTACTCGTCGGGACGATGGCTGTATCCGTTGCGGCAGGGGATGAAAAGCATTGCAACCGGAGCGATGCGCGAAATAAATAGTGAATCATGGTAAGCGCGGCTGATCATGCGCCGCGAGCTCAGCTGGTGCTTTTCGCAAGCACGCGAGAGAGCCTCGACGACCACAGCGGCGCAATCGGCAGGCGCGTCCGCGTTCAGCAATTCGCTGCGAATCGAGACGTTCCGCTTCCGTGAGATTTCCTGCGAGGCATGGTCTACGGCTTGCATCGCCGCATCACGACGGGCAAGGTCCGTATCGCGGACGTCAAGGCTTAGTCGAACGCGGCTCGGGATGCTGTTGACCGCGCCCGGAAACACGTCGCAAATCCCCACCGTCGCCACTGTATCGATTGATCCGCTGGTTCGAGCTGCATCTTCCACCGCCAGAATCAGTTCAGACGCGGCACAGAGCGCGTCGCGCCGGTCGGGCATCAGAACACCCCCGGCGTGTCCGCCCGCACCTTCGATTGAAATCCGCGAGCTGGCCGGCGCCGCAATTTTGGTGACAATTCCCAGAGGGACTTTTTCGCGTTCCAGCATCGGACCCTGCTCGATGTGCAATTCCACCCATGCCTTGTAATAGCCGCGCGGCAATTGCACTTCCTCGAGTTCACCGGCCAGCCCCGCGGCGCGGCGAACTTCGTCCATCGATTTTTCCTCGGAGTCCTTCAGCTTTCGAGCGGATTCCGGAGAAAGAGTGCCGGAAAGCAAACGGCTGCCAATGCAGCCGATTCCGAAGCGCGTGGGCTCTTCCGAAGTGAGCAGCAGCAACTCGACTGAATTTCTCGGGCGAAATCCGTCGCGTTGCAACGCGCGAATCGCCTCGAGTCCTCCGAGCACTCCCACGACGCCGTCGTATTTTCCGGCGTTGGGAATCGCATCAATGTGCGAGCCGGTGCCGACAGCCGGCGCTGCGGGTTCGGAGCCGTTCCAGCGCGCGAACGTGTTTCCGATGGCGTCCTGTCGCACGGAAAGTCCGGCTTCCTTGCAACGCTCGATCAGCCACGCGCGAGCCTTCAGATCCGTGGGAGTAAAAACGATTCTCGTCACCGCCGGAGGTTCCGCATCCGAAATGGAAGCGAGCGCTTCGATCTCGGAAGACAGACGCGCGGAATCAATGGCGAGGGTCATCGTTGCTTTGGGGGCAGCGGATGCCGGTTCCAATCCTTATAAATCAGATACTTCGCGGGCGCCTTGCCGATCGCGCCAAACCATTGCGGGCACCACGGCCCCATCCAGATGAAGTCGCCGGCTGTGACCGGATACCAGGAATCGCCGAGCCTGTAAATTCCTCCGCCTTCGAGCATCAGCAGGCCATGCTCCATCACGTGCATTTCGACCATGCTGAGCGCGGCACCGGGCTGATACACCATCGTGTTCACGGCGAAATCGAAGCTCATCGTGTCCGGAAGCAGGCACTTCACCTGCAGGTCCGGGTCGTCGCCGAGCGCATGCGATTCGACGGCATCTTCGTTCGACAAAATTGCGGACGGCCGCTTCACCGAATCGAGCGGCTGGTACGATTTTTCGAACACAGCGACGCGGCTCGTTTGCGCCGCTACCACGCGGTGAGCCGGGCCTTCGGGGAAATAAGCGTAACCGCGCGCGGCGAGCTGATGCGACTTCCCTTCCCCTTCCACCTTGACGCTACCTTCCAGCACGTAGAGGAAGCGCTGCGCGTCCGTGGCGCCCAATTCGCCGCCGCTTTCGAACTCAGCCGTGTACTGCGTGAAAGCCGCGCCCAATGCTGGGCCCACATGCACAACCGCGCTGCAATTCTTCATGCCCGGCAGCGCGGTGCGCACGAAAGTGTCCGGCGTGAGCAGCAGGTGATTGGGTTGTTGGGAGCTTCGCGTGCGGCCAAGGTTATGCAAGGTGCGTTCTCCTTTGAATGGCGGGTGAAGAAGCGAGCAGCGCGAGCAAGTGCGAGCCGGCGGCGATCGCTTTCGCCACATCCTCGACTCGTACGCTTTCCGCCGGATCGTGACTGATACCGCGCGGCGTCCGCAAGAAAATCATTGATGCGGGAACTTTCTCGGCCAGGATCATCGCGTCGTGGCCCGCGCCGCTGACCATCACGTGCGGTTCGCAGCCTGTCCGCCGGATCGCTTGTTCGATTTGACGCGCGAGCGGCCGGTCCATGGCAACCGACGGCTGAGTCAAAAGCGTGGTATGCCGCACCGACAAGCCACGCCGCGCCGCGATTGTTTCGGCCAATCGCATTAGAGTCTCGACCGCACGGTCCCGGCTATCGTCCACACCGTGGCGCACGTCAAGAGTGAGACGGGTTTCTCCGGCAATCACGTTCGGCGCTCCCGGTTTGGCTGTAATGCTGCCGATTGTTGCCACGAGGCCTTCAACGCGTTGCGCCTCGCGTTCGACGGCAGTGATCCACTCCGCGGCTGCGGCGATCGCGTCACGGCGCTGATTCATGGGAGTCGTGCCCGCGTGATTCACGCTGCCGATAAAAATGAATTCGAGCCTGCTCTGGCCGGCGATGGCCTCGACCACACCGAGCGGACGCTCCAATCCGTCCAGAATCGGCCCTTGCTCGATGTGAAATTCCACGAAGCCGAGCGTGTCGCCCTTCAGAGCAGCTTCGGGAATCTCGCGCGGGTCCAGGCCGAAGTCCTGAATCGCCTGCCGGACGCAAACGCCATTTTCGTCCTTGCGGCTCAGCAATTCGTCATCGAGACGTCCCACAAGCGCGCGGCTTCCGATGAACGGCGTTCCGAAACGCTGTCCTTCTTCCTCGGAAAAGCCGATCACTTCGATTCCAAATGGCAGCCGCTTACCGTCCAATGCCTCAAGCAAAGCCACGCCAAGAACCACTCCCAGAACGCCATCGAACGCTCCGGCGTTGGGCACTGTATCGAGATGCGATCCAATTAACAATCGCGGCGCGATCGCTTCCGCGGCGGGATAGAAGCCGCGCAGATTGCCGGCGGCGTCTATTCTTACCTTGGCTCCCAGCGGTTTTAGCCACGCCGCAATTTCGCGGTGGCATTCCCGCATGGGGGGCGAAAGAAATGTCCTGCGCGTGCTGCCGTGGTCCTGGCTGAAACTCGCCAGCTTCCGGCAGCGCTCGATCGCCGTTCGCGCTCTGCTCTCGTCGCTCATGATTATGGGAAATTCATCCGTTCCGCCGGATGCGCGCTTCGATGTAGCCGTGGGGTTCGTCGGTGGGCACGAATATTTCGTTCGGATTGTCCTGCCCGAAGCGCGAGAGGTCCACCAGCAGGCAATGCATGTTCGGCATCGTCAATTCGATCTCGTCAACCTCCGCGACGCTTTTGAGAACAGCCTCGCCCATCGCATACAGCGTGTGCTGCACGGACTTGCTTTCGTGCGCCGCAAATACCGCGAGCAGCACCTCGCGGATTTTGGGCCGCAGCGCAACGAATGCCAGATTATCCGCGGTGTAATTCCATTGGGCGCGAAGCGCTGTGCCGAACAAGCGATCCGCGGTGGGCGGCAAGGTTGTGAGCGAATCCTTAACATAGCCTTCGAACCCCGATCCTGCCGTCTTCATGATCACCAGATTTTCGAGTCCTGAAGTGACGGAGCATTTGCCGCCCGGTGCGCGAGTCAGTTTGGCAGTCCGTCGCTCGCCGCCCGTTTGCACGAAAGCGGTTGGATGCGGCTTTCCGCCCGCGACGAGATGCTCCCAGGCCTTTTCCGCAATCGTTACTTCCGCGCGCGACACTTGTGGATTTCGGCGCAGCAGGAAATCAACCAGCTCCTTGCCGAAATCCTCCATGCACGCGGCGGATGAATCGCGCGCCAGCGAATAGACCGTGTTCTTCATCGTGTCCGTGGCGAGAATCTTGCTGTTGTCGCCATCCGTGAAGCAGGTCTCGAAATCGCCCTCGAGCAGTATCTCCAGAGTCCACTCGACAAAATCGTGCCGGTCGCGATGCCGCTTCACGCGCACCAGGCGGATACGCGATTTGCCGTACCGATTTTCGCCCAGCCCAATCATCGGATCAGCTCCCCCGGTACGTCGTGTACCCGAATGGCCCCAAGAGCAGCGGAATGTGAAAGTGCGCTTCGCCCTCTCTTACCGTGAACGTGATTTGCACCAGAGGATAAAGTCCCGCGATTTTCTGCGCCGCGAAGTAATGCTCGGCATCAAAACTCAAACGGTAATTTCCCGCGCGCAGGCTTTCGCCCGCCGGCAACAACTGGCCGCACCGGCCGTCCTGATCGGTGCGCGCCGAAGCGATCAAACGCCAGCGGTCCGGGGCTTCTTGCCAATGGAGGCTGATCGGCACATCGCTTGCCGGCTTGCCTCGGGCCGTGTCGAGCACATGCGTTGAGATTTTTCCGCTCATCCCTGCAACCACTTTCCCAAGCGAATTTGGCTGATCTGCCGCTGCTGCTCGGCTGCTTCGCGCATTTCTGTACGATCATCATTCTGCAACCGATGCCGCAAAATCTGCAGGATTTCGGAGCCACTCTTGCCGCTTGCGCAAACGATAAAGATTCTCCCAAACCGCCGCTCGTAATCTCGGTTCGCCTCCTGCATGGCGGTCCTGACATTGTCATCTGCTGCATCCGCGTCTCGCTGCTCTTGCGAGGACCAGGCCGCGGACCGGGCCGTCGCGGATTCTGGTGCGCGCGATTCGCCGATCCTGGGGTGACTGGCGAAAGCCTCCATCCAATCCGGCTCGCTCAAATTCCGCCACGTTTCATCGGATGCGGCGAGCACGGACGCTTCGTCCTGAAACGGCCTCCGAGCGGCCATGCCGCGAGCCCACGCGCGCGAGCCGCAACACGGCAAAATCTCGTTTTCGGCATCGTCCGCCGGCGAGCTATTCCAGCGCAACAACACGGTGCTTCTCGCTCGCTGCGTTCCGCCAAGTTTTCCGAGGAACTCGGCAACCAGATTCGAGACGATCGCCGACCGGTATCTCGCGGTGGATCGAATGTCGTCAATCGGTTGCACCTCAGCCGCCGCTGTCCTGCTCGCCAGTAGCACGAGCGACGGATCGAGCCGCTTTCGATCGAGCATGCGTTCGGTTTCCATCAAACGAATGGGCGTCGGAGCGACGCTTCCGAGCGCGATGCGCGCGTCGTAGACCTTTCCATCCTCCACTCGCGCCAGCGCCGCTATGCACACCTTGGAGACAGCCTGCGCGTTGCGCGTTCCGACTTTTCGCATGTGGGAAATATATCCGCCGAATCGCCTTGGCAGGCACACCGCGCGAATCAGCTCGTCCGGCTTCAGCGTCATCTTCTTGTATCCCGTGTGAAAGGTCGAATACGGCACGCGACGTTCGCCACGGACGGAGACAAGAATCAGCTCCGCGTCGTACGCCAACAGCGCCGGCAGCGAATCCGCCGCGGGCGACGCGTTGACAATATTGCCGCCGAGCGTCCCTCGATTCTGATTCGAAACTCCGCCGGTCCAGCTTGCCGCCTTCGCGAGCATGGGAAATTCGCGCTGCACGGATTCGTGCTTGCGAAGATCGGTGTACGTGCAGCCCGCGCCAATCTGAATTTCTTCCGCGAACATCTCGATACGCCGCAGCTCCGGAAGGCGCGAGATGCTTACCAGCTTGCGCGCTCGTAGCGTGCCCGCGGCGAACTGCACCATCAGGTCCGTGCCGCCCGCGATCGGGAGCCACCGGTCAGGCCCGCTCGCCAGCAGCGACACCGCGGCCTGCAGATTTGCGGGCGCGACCAGATCGAACTCCGCGGGATCGGACCTCATCTTGCGACGCCGCGCCGCGCGGCCGCGGCCACCGCCTCAAAAATCTGGACGTACCCTGTGCAGCGGCAAAGATTGCCCGCAAGCCCCTGCCGGATGTCGTCCGTCGTCGGCTCGGGTTTCTCGCGCAACAGATGAACGGCGGCGAGAATCATTCCCGGCGTGCAGATGCCGCATTGCGCGCCGCCATATTCCAGAAATGTCTCCTGCAGCGCGCAGGCTCGCGCGTCCCCGCCGAGCCCCTCGATCGTGACGACATCCGCCCCTTGCGCCTGAAGAACCGGCACGAGGCAGCTATCAACAAGCGCGCCATCCATCAATACCGAGCACGCTCCACACTCGCCTTCTCCGCATCCTTCCTTCGTGCCCGTCAAACCGAGTTGTTGCCGCAGCACGTCCAGCAATCGGTCCATTGGATACGCGCGCACGGTCCTGGGTTCGCCATTCACGGTCAGGGAAATTTCGCATTGGACGCCGCCTGTCTTCGTCATCGCACTCCGGCCGGAAAATGAGCGTCGCTTTCGCGCTTCGATGCGGAAGCCATCGCGTCGAAAATATCCTCCGGAAGCAGGGGGATCGAATCCATCGGAACCCCGAGCGCGTCTTCGATGGCATTCACGATCGCGGGCGCGGGACCATCCATCGGAAGCTCGCCGATACCCTTTGCGCCGTATGCGCCGTGAGTGTTGCCCAGCTCCTCGAAGAAAACGCGGATGGGAGGCACGTCCGCCGAAGTCGGCATGATGTAATTCGTCATCTGGCCATTCTGCATGCGGCCGTCGCGCCATTCCACTTTTTCGTACAGAGCGAATCCGATTCCTTGCGCGACGCCGCCGATGATTTGTCCCCGCGCGAGAACCGGATTCAACACCCTGCCAATTTCCTGCAGCGCGACGAAATCGTCCACCGTGACGCTGTATGTCGTCAGATCAACCGCGACTTCCGCCACGTAGACCGCCCACGCGAACGCCGAGTACGCTTCGCCGCGGTAGTTCTTATCGTCCCAGAAAATATTGGCCGGCTGATCGTAACGCGCGAGCGATCGAAATTGGCCGTGCGCGGCAACATACGCGCGGCATGCCGTGCGGAATTCTTCCGGCGTGTGATTCGCCGCGAGCGTCCCGGAAGCCGTCAGCGTCTGCTCCAGCCCCCGGGCGGCGGACGCCACCAGCTTCCCAACGACCATCGCCGTGCGCGATGCGACCGTGGGACCGCTGTTGGGCACGTCGCCGGTGTCGGGCTGCGCGATTTCGATATCGTCGTATGGCAGGCCAAGAGTCTCGGACGCAATCTGAGAAAGAACGGTGTTGGTTCCCTGCCCGAATTCGGTGCTGGAGACCAGTACGCGGACGCGACCCTCCGCCGTTCCCTCGACTCCCACGACGGATCTCAGATACCGCTCCCCCGATCCTGTAAATCCCGCGCCGTGCAGAAAAGCGGCAATGCCCATTCCCTTTTTGGTGTTGCCGGACTCGTTCTCGCGCGCAAAACGCTGCTTCTTCTCTCGATACGACGAATTTTCGAGTGCCCTGTCGAGCATGCCGCCAAGATCAATCGGTTCATTGATGGTTTGTTCCGTGATCGTTGTCTGCCCCTGCTTCAGAAAATTGACGCGCCGGATTTCAACAGGCGACAACCTCACAGCGCGCGCGATCCGATCCATGTGCCGCTCCATCGCAAAAAGGCTTTGCGGCGCGCCAAAGCCGCGAAACGCTCCGTGCGGCGGCGCGCTCGTGGCCACCGCCTTCGCTCGCACGCGAATGGCGGGCCATTCGTACGGGCCGCCGGCATGAATCGTGGCTCGCGAAAGAACGACGGGCGACAGCGTCAAATACGCGCCGCCATCAATCGTCAGATCAATTTCGCCGCCGAGAATTTTGCCGTCTTTGCGAACGGCGGTGCGATGCCGCGTCCGCGAGGGGTGCCGTTTTGTCGTCGCAACCATGTCCTCCGCGCGGTCGTAGATGATTTTCACGGGCCGCCTGGACTTCATCGCCAGCAGCGCCGCGTGTGCCGCAAGCATGGAGGGATATTCCTCCTTGCCGCCAAACGCGCCGCCCGTTTCCGTTTGCACCACGCGAATTTTGGTTTCTGGCAGATTGAAAAGCGCCATCAGCGCCTTGTGGACGTAATAAGGGCACTGCAGCGAGCCCCACACGGTGACACCGCGTTCCGAATCGAACGCCGCGATCATCCCGTTCGTTTCGATATAGAGCTGCTCTTGGGCACCCGTGGTGTATTCGCCCTCGACGATGTAGTCGGCCTTGTTCCAAACCTCGTCCACATTTCCTTTTTGAATTAAGAACGTCTTGAAGGTATTGTCCGCGCCCCAGATGATTTCACTTTGCCGCTCGCTTGCTTCGATGGTGAACACAGGCGGCAGAGCATCGTATTCGATGGAAACCGCTTCGACGGCTTTCGGCAGCGCATGACGGTCGGGATGGGCCAGCAATAGGATCGGCTCCTCCGGATGATTGACGACCCCATCCGCAAGGCAGGGCTGATCGTTTTCAATCAGCGCGATATGGTTTTTTCCCGGAATGTCCTGCGCGGTGACGACCACGAAATCGTTCCAATTGATTCCGGGACCGAAGGTTATCTTTTTGATTTTGCCCCGCGGGATTCGGCTGCGCACCGTGGCCCCGTAGAGCATGCCCGGCATCGAGATGTCGTCAATGTACCGTGCTCGTCCCGTGACTTTGTCGCGCCCTTCCTTGCGCGGCGCGGACAGGCCGACGATGCGATCGTCTTTCACGTCAAGCTCGGCAAGAACATATGGAGATAATCGAAGTTTGACCCGAAAGATTTTTTCGGGCTGGCAATATTGTGAACGAAAACTGGCGGGATTTGTATACCTGATTTCCGCCGGCGGCGCTGCTACGACCGATATTCCCGGCCCGTCGGCTCGCCGGGGAATTTGCCCTCGGCGAAGATTCGCTTCCCTCTCAGGTAGGTCGCCTTGACGACGCCGCGAAGTTTTTCACCCATGTACGCAGAAACTGCGTGCCGATAGTGCAGGCGCTCCGGCGTGACCGTGAATTCCGCCTCCGGCTCGAATACGACGAAATCCGCGTCGCACCCCGCCGCGATTCGCCCTTTGCGCGAACCGTATCCGGCCAATTCGGCGGGCCCTTCGGCCATCCACCGCGCGATATCTCGCAGCGTGAATCCTCTTTGGCTTGCGTCGGTCCACATCACCGGCAGCGCCATGGAGAGACTCGCAATACCGCCCCATGCAGTTTTGAAATTTCCATTTTCCAGCTGCTTCATGGACGGAGGGCAAGGAGAATGATCTGTCGCGACAAAATCGATCACTCCTTCGCGCAGTCCCTGCCACAATTTCTCGCGGTTTTCGCGGCTTCGAATTGGCGGAGCGCATTTGCGGAGCGTCGCACCGTCCGCGATCGTTTCGGCGGTGAAATGCAAATAGTGCGGGCACGTTTCCACGCTCACCGGAAGCCCCTCCGCGCGCGCGTTGCGCAGCTCGTCCAGCGCCTGCCACGTCGCCAGATGAACGACGTGCAGACGAAACTGATACTCCCCGCAGAGCAATAGCAGCAGCCGAATCGCCGATAGCTCCGCTTCGTCCGGGCGCGATTGGAGGTACGTCGCATACGATTTCCAATCGGCGTCTGCCAAACCTGCCGTGGCTGCTTCGATAGGTCCGGCGAGCTCCGCGTGAACCAGCAGCGGCAGACCCGTTCGCGCCACGTGAGGGAGCGCGGCGCGCAGCTCCGATTCGGTGACCATCGTGAAGCCGTCAATGCCGGGATGAATCAAAAAACATTTGAAACCCAGCACGCCCGCGCCGGCGAGTTTTTCAATGTCCCGTTGATTGTCGGCAACCACGCTGCCCCACGCCGCCCAATCCACTCGACATCTGCCGCGCGCTGCTTCACGCTTCGCTTCGAGCGCAGCCACGGTGCTCGTGGCCGGCAGGCAATTCAGCGGCATGTCCACGAGCATGGTGTAACCGCCTGCCGCGGCAGCGCGCGTTGCCGTCTCGAATCCCTCCCACTCCGATCTTCCGGGATCGTTGATGTGCACGTGCGAATCTACGAGCCCCGGCAGAATCGCTGCGTCGCCGAAATCCTGAATTTGCGCGCCCGCCGGCGCCTGTTCGATGGGCACAATCGCCTGGATCTTTTCGCCCTCGACGAGCACCGCAGCCTCCCGTATTCCTTCCGGGGCCACGACACGTTTCGAGAGAAAAGCTTGTAGAGTCATTGGATCAGTCGCTGCGCCGGCAAAGAATAGCTCCTGCACGAGCGTATCTTAGGAGTTTCAGTCTTTCAACACGCCCGCATCTTTAATAAGGGGCCGCTTTCCAATCCAGCTTATACTTTTCCAATGAGCAGCACCTTCATGGCGCGCGCGATCCAGCTCTCAATTGAGAACGTGCGCACGGGTCGCGGCGGACCTTTCGGCGCAGTGGTCGCGAAAGGCGGCAAAATCATCGCCGAGGGCGTGAATTGCGTGACCGCGACGAATGATCCGACCGCGCACGCCGAAATCATCGCCATCCGCGAGGCTTGCAGGAAGCTCGGCGCCTTCGAACTCGACGGTTGCGAAATTTACACGTCTTGCGAGCCCTGCCCGATGTGCCTGGGAGCGATTTACTGGACGCGGCCCGATCGCGTGTACTTCGGCAATACCGCCGCGGACGCGGCGGACGCCGGATTTGACGATTCCCTGATCTACAGTGAAATTCAGCAGCCGCATTCGCAGCGCAAGATACCCATGGTTCCGATGATGCGGGAAGAGGCTCTCGAAGGCTTTCGCACCTGGAAAAAGCAGATCAACAAAGTCCCCTATTGACGCCTCCATCCGGCGTGCAGTTAGTTTTTCGCAGGGGCGCAGCGTGCTGCGCCCGGCGAACATCCTTGGCGTGATGTAGACGATCCACCCCGCTTGCACACGCGCCGGAGGCACCTTAATGACGCGCTATTGCCCGGAACCGAGAAAAGCGTAACGAAGAAGAAACAGAACGCTGAGCACCCAGATCAGCGGGCTGATTTCACGGTGCCGCCCGGTAAAAACTTTCAGGAAAGTAAACGACAAAAGTCCCAGGCTCAGGCCCGTGGCGATGCTGAACGTGAGCGGCGTGGCGATAAGAGTGAGAAACGCAGGAACCGAGTCGGTGTAGTCGTCCCACTTCACCTTGGCGACGGAGCCGCACATCAGCGCGCCAACGAGAATCAACGCCGGCGCTGTCGCGTAAGATGGAATCGCGGACACGAGCGGCGCGCAAAACATCGCCGCGCCAAATAATCCCGCGATCACCAGATTGCCCAGGCCCGTACGCGCTCCCGCCGCAACGCCCGCCGCGCTTTCGATGTAGCTTGTGACCGTGGACGTGCCCGTCAGCGCGCCAATGATTGTGCCGACGGCGTCCGCCAGCAGGGCGCGGCTCGCGCGCGGCAGTTTGCCGTTCCGCAGAAATCCGCCCTGCTCGCAAACGCCGACGAGCGTTCCCACGTTGTCGAAGAGGTCAACGAAGAAAAAAACAAAAATGAGTTCGCCAAGTCCGAGCTTCGTGGCCGAGCGGAGATCCAGCTTCAAAAACGTCCCGGAAGGATGCGGCAGCGAGAAAAGATGCGTCGGCCAATGGCTCACTCCCAATGGAATTCCCACCAGCGTGATGGCGACGATGCCGATCAGGATCGCGCTGCCGACGCGCCGGACCATCAGGATCGCGATCAGCATCACGCCGAGCGCCGCCAGGATCACCTGCGGATCGGAGGCTTTCCCGAATGCCACAAACGTGGAAGCGTTCGCAACGATGATGTTCGCGTTGCGGAATCCCACAAACGCGATGAAGAGGCCGATTCCGGCGGCGGTGCCGTGTTTCAGGCAATCAGGTATGCCATTGACGATCTGCTCGCGAACATTCGTGAGGGTCAGGATCAGGAAAAGCACGCCGGAAAGAAAAACAACTCCAAGAGCCGTCTGCCATGGCACACCACGTCCGATTACGATCGAATAAGTGAAGTACGCGTTCAGTGACATGCCGGGCGCGAGCGCGATCGGATAATTCGCCCAGATTCCCATCACCAGCGTCGCGAGCGCCGCCGAAATGCACGTGGCGAAAAGCACGCCCTCGACGGGCATGCCCGCTTCGGACAGAATCCGCGGGTTCACCACGACCACGTACGCCATGGTCATGAACGTCGTCAGCCCGGCGAGAAGCTCCCGGCGGACCGTGGTTTCGTGCTCCCGGAGCTGAAAGACGCGTTCGAGCAATCCAAAATCTCCCATGCAAAAAGTGAGCAACTATAGGGTGCGCGTCGCCACGGCGTCAATGGAAGAAACGGAAGAGCAGCCGGTCAGGTCGCGGTTTCGGGCAGGGGAAGACCGTAGAGCCCGAGAAAAGTCAGCTTGTCCCAGTATCCGCGTTGAAACACGATCTTGCCGTCGAGGATGTGAAAGAAACCGCAGCCCCGGAGGCCTTTAGGGTCGCGCCACTCAAGAATGGCCCATTCGCCGTCCTCGAAAATGTGCTCCACGATGCACACCATATCCGCCGCCGCAAAACCGGTCGCGAACATTTCACGGATTGCATCGCGCCCTTCGACCGGTTGCTCGGCAACCTGGTGGTTGATCGCATCGTCGCGATAGAAGCTCGTCAGGGCTTCGACGTCGGCGCGATTGAACGCTTCGACCCATGCTTTCACGATTTCCCTGGGACTCATGCGCGCCATTGTAACAGTTCAACTTTCATCGCCCGAAAACCGTTCGCGCGGCGATAGCGCTGGGGCGCGAGAAGAGTGCGCCCCTGTCCACCTTGCGTCACCATGGCGGCAATCACGCCGGTCGTGCGAGTGTCGAGGGAAGTCCAAACGTTCCCTCAACTAGTTCCACGAAGTTCCTTTCTTCGCGGAGGATAAGGCGCTTGGTCTGCGCCATCTCAAAATTCTCACGCGCTTCAGGATCCGACCTCAACCGCGCCCGATATGCCTCATATGAGGCGAGGTTATCAAATGCAATCAAACCCCAAGCCACATCGTTCGTGCCTTCATACGGGAGAAAATACCCGATCAGGTGGCCGCCGCATCGAGGAATGATGCGGCCCCAATTCTCGGCGTACTTCTTGAAGCCGTCCCTCTGAAACGGATCGATTTGGTAGCGGATAACGCAGGTCACGCTCATTGATATTCTCCTCTTGATGGATGGACCGCCGCGGTGGAGCGCCGGGACGAGACGCGCTTTCGCGTCCGACTATTTCCCCTTGCGCGGAATGAACACCGGCACGGGCGGCGAAACGTGATATTTCTTCGAGAAATCGCCCTGATTCACCGCGATGCCCACTCGGCCGCGCGAGTCAATGTAAACCAGCGGCTGGCCGACCGGCACGCCCATGAAAGTTTTCTCGAACGGAAATGTGTACTGCGTCTTGTCAACCTTTAGCGTGACTTTATCGCCGACCTGATATCCCAGCTTCTTGAAATCTACGCCCTCGATGTCCGTGATCAGGCTCCCGAAAGGGTCGTCCAGACCGATCACGGTGCCGGTAATGCCATTTGCCTCCACGGTTGCGGTGCGCGGGCTTAGCCGCACGAGGTCGCCTACTTCCGGTCCCGCGAGCGTCCAATCCTCTCCCGCGGCCAGGTGCGCGGCGGCGGGCGAGAAAATATCGCGGCCGTGAAACGTGGACGAAATGTTGTCCCCAATCATCCACGCGGTGTTCGTGATTTCATGCGCGCCTTCCAGTCCGTCGCGATCCGTCACGGGAGTGATGATGCCGTTATCCGGCAACACGAAATATTGTCCCTTCTTGGATTTCACGATCACCGCCTTTCGGGACGTGCCCACGCCGGGATCCACCACTACAAGAAAAACCGTGCCCGAAGGATAGTAGGGCGTCACGCCCGCCAGGAACCTGGAGCCCTCTTCGATCGAAAAAGGCGTCACCTGATGCGTGATGTCCATGATCCGCGCGTCCGGCTCGATTCCGAGGATCACCGCCTTGCAGATTGCCACCGCGTCATTCGCCGTGCCGAAATCCGTCATGAAGACAATTGTCGGCCGGCTCGGACCCTCTTCCGCCTTCTCCTGATTCGACCAAGAGTTGCAGCCGGCCAACGAAGCGGCGATCCAGAACGCCGAAAGAATCTGCGCCAAACGCCTACGCGGGAATTGCATTTTGCCTCCGATGAAATAAATATGGCTTCGGCTTGCGCGGGTATCTTGCGCGCACTCCGCGAGCCCTGTATGGTACGCCATGGCTCCGCCGATACAACCTGCCGAAGGAAAAGAATCTCTGCCCGCTGAAAGCCCAACGCAAGCACAGAGCGAATCATCGGGCTATGGATTGCGGCGCGGAGTTCTTTCTCCGATGGAGACGCTCGCGCAGTCCGTCTCCACGATTGCGCCAACCACCACGCCCGTCGCAACGATTCCGCTCGTCTGCGCTCTGGCTGGTAACGGCACCTGGCTCGCGTACGTTCTCGCCACCGTCGCGATTCTACTGGTCGCCTGGTGCATAGGGCGCTTCGCGCGCTACACGTCCTCGCCCGGCTCGCTCTATACGTATGCGACCATGATACTTCCGCCATGGCTCGGCGCCGCCACCGCCTGGAGCCTGCTCCTCGCCTACGTTGCCACGGCCTCCAGCGTGATCGGCGGCTTCTATCAGTATGCCAACTTGCTCCTGCGCGACGCCACCGGCCACGCGACCTCGACCGTTCTTCTCGCACTCTTCTGCGCCGGCGTTTCCATGTGGATCGCCTGGCGCGACGTGAAAATCTCCGCGCGCTTGATGCTTTGGATCGAAGCCGTTTCCGTCTTCGTCATCGTAACCGTCATCGTGCTGGTGCTCGCGCGCCACGGCTCGCACCTGGATTACAGCCAGCTCCGTCTACGCGGCGTGACGGGCAGCGGCCTGCGCCTCGGCCTCGTGCTCGCGCTTTTCAGCTTCGTCGGATTCGAAAGCGCCACCACGCTCGGCTCCGAGGCTCGCAATCCCCTGAAGACAATTCCTCGCGCCGTGATTCAAAGTTCCATTCTCGGCGGCGCGTTCTTCACTCTTTGCGCTTATACCGAAGTGCTCGGCTTCCGCGTCGTCGGCCAGGATCTCGGCGCGAGCGATGCGCCAATGCACGTCCTGGCGCGCGTGGGCGGCGCACCCCTGCTGGGCTTGCTCATAGACATCGGCGCGCTGGTCAGCTTGTTCGCGGGAACGCTCGCCTGCATCACGGCGGCGGCGCGCGTGCTGATGCTCATGGCTCACAACGGCCTGGCGCACCGCGCGTTGGGCGCGACGCACGCGCGCAACGAAACGCCGCATTTCGCGGTTCTGGTCACCGGCATTGCGGCCGTGGCGCCCGTCGCTGTCCTGGCAGCCCGCGGCTCGACGGGCCTGGACGTCTACGGCTGGATGGGCTCGCTCGCCACCTATGGCTTCATCGTGGCGTATGCGCTGGTATGCGTCGCGCTCCCGCGTTACTTGCGCGACCACGGCGCGGCGCGGCCGACCGCGCGGGTCATATCCTTGTTCGCATTTTTCGCCATGCTGCTCGCGCTCGTCGGAAATTTGTATCCGGTCCCCGAGGGTCCCTACGGCAGGCTGCCCTACATTTACCTCGTGTACCTTGCGGCAGGCTTGCTTTGGTTCGCTTTCGCCAGCCGCGGTCAGAAATCTCCGCGCGAGCAAATCTAGTTGCGTTCGTCGCTTTCGGGCTGCGCCAGCAACAACAGCACGATCCCAACGACCGTGAACATTCGGAAAGCCGCCATCTGCCCGTTCCCGGTGGCTGACTGCCACATCAGGAACCATTCGGCGCCAACGGCCAGAAAGGCGACAAGCCACATCAGCAGGCTCAGCGTCAGTCCCGCCACCGCGACGCTTTTCGCCCGCTCAAATTCGGCGGCAGTGCTTCGACGCGCCTTCAGCAGCCGGAATCCTCCCCACCAGCACAGCGCCATCGTCAGCGCTTCCCACGCGATGATGGCCACATAAAACGCCGTGTGCGCGGCTGGCGCATTGATCGCGCGCCACATGCCGTGATTCCCGGGAAACGTCGTGTCCATCGTCAGAGTGTGGCGCACGAACTCGTAGTTCGAGTTGTAATCGGTCAGGTTGTTGAACACGACGAAGCTGTAATAAATCGCGACGGCAAAAACGAGCGCGATTTTGGCGGCGCGGAGCATTAGTGCGCCTCCCTCGGCGCGAACAACTGGAAGTAGGTGATCAGCGCGCGCATGGTCGCGTCATCGTACTCCGGGCTCGCTGCCATCTGCGTTTTCGGGTTCTTCGCCTGGGGATCGCGCACGTATTCTGCGAAAAAGTCCGGCGAGTTCGCGGCCATTGCAGCGAGCACCGTCCACGTCACTCCGGATTTCAAGCCGCCCTCGGCGCCACTGTTGTGACATCGAAAGCAATTCTGCTGCGCGATCTTGAAACCGTCCTGCACAGCCTCGCCGCTGGCGTGTGTACCGTGAGGCGCAATCGCGCCAACAACCGACTCCTCGTCGCGGAATTCCAGGCGCACGACACCCCACGGAATCTGCGGTTCATCGCGGGCTGCTAAAATCATGAATGCCGGCTTGAAATTCTCATGCGCGATCTCATACGGTCCCGGATCATTCCCCTCATCATCTTTGGGCCAGTCCGAAAGCGCTCGCCCGTTCAACTCCATCACCAGTGCAGGATGATGCGCCGCCAAATAAGCGCGGGAATAGTGGGCCCGATACTCATCCTTGCAGATCGCGATCACCATATCGCCCGCCGGCACGCCGAGCGCGGTGGTCAAATCCTCGAGCGGCACGGCCTTCACATGCGCGGGCACAGTATAGTTCCCGTCGCCAGGCTTGATGGTCATCGCCTGCGAAACGCCCAGCAAATCTTCGCGCGTGAGAAAGCGTGTCTCGCCAGGGCCAACTCCCGCGAGATCGCCGCTCACTTCCAGATCGCTCGGCGATGTTCGCGAGGTATGCAATTTCGCTACAAGCGAACTAGCGTTGACCTGCGAGTGGGCTGCTGGGGCCACGCAGACCGCGGCCACCGCCAGCATGAAAACGGCGCTCACGCGCGCAAAATTCCGGGTCCATCGCATCGCGCACATGGTAACTCAACGCCGTTCATCCGCGTAGTGGCCCAGCTGAAATTCAACGCCGGAAAAATCCGGCCGAAAAGCCTCACCCCAACGATTCGGCGTGAGCTACATGTGCTAAAGTTGCGTTCTTCCCGCACCAAGATCAACGGAGGCTGCGCACATCAATGGCTCCCGAAACGCACGCGCGATTCACAAAACTGGGCTGGGTTCTGCCCGAGCCGCCGAAGGCCGGTGGCAATTACGTCCCGGCCAAAACTGTCGGCCGCATCGTATATCTGGCGGGCGTGATTTCAACCATTGATGGAGCGGTCGTGACCGGGACGGTTGGTCTGGATCGCACCGTAGAGGAAGGCTATGCGGCGGCCCGCGCTTGCGCGCTGACGCAGTTGGCAGTGCTGAAGCAGCACCTCGGATCGTTCGACGCGGTGAAGCAAATCGTCACGGTGAACGGCTATGTGAACGCCGTTGCCGGCTTTGACGACTCGCCGAAAGTAATCAACGGCGCGTCGGATCTTTTTGTCGAGCTGTTGGGCGAAGCGGGCCGCCACGTGCGCGCCGCCATCGGAGTCTCCGCGCTGCCGCGCAATGCGCTCGTCGAGCTGCAAATGACGGTCGAGCTGGAAACCTGAGCACGCCATGTCGGAACATTCTCTTTCCGCAGCGCCCACGCACTCTCGCTGGAACCGCGATTTGAAGCCGCGCCTCGTCATCGCGCCGGGCGACACAGTTCACCTTGAATGCCAGGACGCCAGCGGCGCGCAGGTGCGTCCGGGAATGACGGTTGCCGAATACTTGAAAATCGACCGCGAGCGTATCCACGCGCTCACGGGACCGATCTTCGTCGAAGGCGCCGAGCTAGGCGACGTCCTCGAAATCAAAGTGCTGGAGGTGGCGCACAAAGGCTGGGGATGGTCCAGCGTGATCGCCGGGCTCGGTTTTCTCAAGGAGCGCTTCGCCGAGCCGTTCCTTTTTCACTGGAAGCTGGAAGGCGATCTCAGCCGTTCGCTGGCTCCAGCCGTCGTGCCGCTTCGCCCGTTCTGCGGCGTGATGGGCGTCGCTCCGGCTGAAGCCGGTGAATTCCGCACGCGGCCTCCCGGCGTCTTCGGCGGCAATATGGACGTACGCGAGCTATCCAGCGGCGCCACTCTCTACCTGCCTGTGCTGAATCGCGGCGCGCTGTTCTCCGCGGGCGACGCGCACGCCGCCCAAGGCGACGGAGAGGTATGCATCAATGGCATCGAATGCCCGGCGGACGTCACGCTGCGGTTCCAACTGCATAAGCGCCAAGCCTTGGCAGGGCCGCTGATCGAATCAACCGCCCATCAGGAAATTCAGGCGGCCGAGGCTTGGATCGTGGTCGAGTCGGGAAACGATGCCGTCGCCGCCGCCCGCGCGGCCACCTCGCGGATGATTGACCTGCTGGTCGCCCGCTGGGGCTTCTCCGATGTTCACGCGTATCTTCTTTGCAGCGTGGCGATGAATCTGCGGCTGAGCCAGGTCGTGAACGAGCCGATGTATACCGTCAGCGCCGCTGTGCCAAAGCACGTTCTTCCGCCAGGAAAATTCTTCTAACCGCGAGGTCCGTGGTTTCTGCGGATTTACGCCAGCCCCATCCGTATCTTTGCGGTCCAGAACGACTTCGCCACAAACAAACCGCGTCATAATCCGCATATCTTTATGAAATCCTTATTACAGCGGGCATACATCCCGGACCGATCGCATTGTTCGGTCTCATCAAAATATTTGATCTAAGTAATCAGAAAGTTCCTCTTCCCTTTCGGCCGAGACTGGCATAAATTCCCCCGCATAATCTGCAATTCAGAGCTCAGGTTCAGGCCGGGCCACCGTGGCCGCGGCGAAGCAGCACCGTTTTTTGACATCGGATAATTTCTCTTTTGGAGGAATTGAAATGATGAAGAGAATCAGGATCACAGCCATTTTCGCGGCGGCGACTTTTGCGTTCTTCTTGGCCTTTCTGCTGCCCGCGCAAGCCCAGGAAACCTTGGGCGGCATTACGGGGGCAGTCACGGATCCTACTGGCGCAGCGGTGCCGGACACGAGTGTCTCGTTAGTTGGCGATCAAACCGGCCTGACGCGAACACAGACAACCGATGCGACCGGCGTCTACCTCTTCGTCAACCTGCCCATCGGAACCTATACGATAACCTTCAAACACGACTCCTTCGAGGCCCAGAAAATTCCTTCGATCGGAGTTCAGGCGAATCGCACCGTCACGGTAAACGTCTCCCTGAAGGTAGGCGCAGTCAGTACAACTGTCACAGTCGAGGAAACGCCGCTGATCAACTCCGTGGACACCACGAATGGATACGTTCTCGATAAAGTTCAGATGGAATCCGTGCCTCTGCCCACCGGCAGCTTCACCGGCCTCGCCATTCTGGCGCCCGGAATTAACGCCGAACTCCCGAGCGGCACCGGCGTGAACGCAGGGTTGGGCAATCAAGCCATCTGGGCCAATGGACAACGCGACACCAGCAACACTTTCCTTCTGAACGGCGTGGATGCCAGCAACCTGTTTAACGGCAAAAGTACCAGTTCGGTCGCGTCAGCCCGCGTCGTTAACAATACCGGCATCGGCGGCGCCGCTAGCATTTCCAGCACGACTGCGGAGCCGATTCAGGCCACGGCTTCTCCCTACCTGGCCATCGGGGAAGCACTGCCGAGCCCGCCGCCCGAAACGATTCAGGAGTTCCGCACGAATACCTCGATGTATGGCGCCGAGCAGGGGTCCACCAGCGGCGCGCACATTGACATGAGCACTACCTCCGGCACCAACCAAATTCACGGCAGCGCGTATATTCACCACGGCACAAACTGGATCAATGCGGATCCTTATTTTTACAAGCTCAATGGGAACATCCCGGAAGCGGACAAGAATCCCGGGCTCCATCGGGAGGTTCCGGGCGGTGAGGTAGGGTTCCCGGTCATCAAGAACAAGCTTTTCATGTTTGTTTCCTATCAGCACGTCCACGATTCCGATGAGGAAATTGGAAGCTCGCGCGTCTCCGTGCCCGCTAATCTGACGAACGATCGGAGCCCCGCGGGACTGGCGAGTGCCGCCGAGCAAACCACGGGAACGTGCGTCTCCCGTGATTTTGCGGAGCCTCCGATTCCGGCGGGGCCGGCACCATGCCCTTACTTTGGAGGCGGCGCGGTCACCCCGACGGTGGGCACGGGGGCCGGTGAAATCAACCCAATCGCTTACGGGCTGCTGAACTATAAACTGCCCAACGGCCAGTTCCTGATTCCGTCGGCTAGCTCGTTTACACCCACGATCAATTTTCCGGAAAACACGTTCACGCCCGGCACGGCATATTTCCTGGCCAACCAAGCTGTGGGGAATTTGGACTTCATCGCGACATCCAAGGACACCCTTGCGCTGAAATATTATTATCAGCACGATCCGAGCATCGCCCCCTTCGCTTACTCCGGCGCTCCCGGCTTCACGCAGAACCTGGACGCCGGCAGCCAGGTAGCGTCAATCACGAATACGCAGACGCTGACGCCGAATTTCAACGTCGAGGAGGTGTTTGGGTTCATTCGAGAGAAAGTCTACAGCACGATTCAGCAGCCCTTCTCGCCGCAAACCTTTTCCACGTACGTGCAGACCCTCCTCACCAGCCAGGGCATTCCCTTCGCGCCGGGCGACACCTTGATCGACACGTTCGGCTCGCATTTCTTCCCCGGCATTTCCATTGTCGATGACTTCGGAAACCCCCTGAGTAACGTCTACTCCGACGATGCCCCAGCCCCCGGCGGCTACAACGTGAATGCGGTTTACAACGCGGCCAACAACATCGGCGACGGCGCCAACTCGCAGGGCGCATTCACCGGTGTCTTTCAGAATCGTTTCCAGCCGTCTGCTCAGGCGATCTGGATCAAGGGTCGGCATACGATTACCTTCGGCGGCAGCTTCTCCTACACGCAGCTCAATGCCCGCGACGATAGAACCGACAAGGGCACCATCGCGTTCAACGACTTCTCCGATTTCCTTCAGGGCGAGGCGGAAACGTATTCCGCCAACGGGTTCGTCACCACAAACTTCCTGAACGGAAATGCCGACCGTTACTATCGCAGCCGCGAGACCGGCGAATTTATCTCCGACAAGTTTCAACTTCGCACGAACCTGAGCGTGAGCCTCGGCGTGCGCTTCGATTACCACGGCGGATTCACTGAGAAAAACGGCGCGCTATTTAATTTCGATCCCAGCCGCTACGTTTTCTGTCCGGGCGTGGACGTAACCGCGTCGTGTCCCGATCCGGGCGGGATCGCGGTGGATTCAAGCGGCAATCCGGAAAACGGCTTCATCATTGCCGGCAACAACAAACTGTTTCCCACGAAGGGTGTTAGCGCTTCCACTCTTACCGGACGGCAATGGGGTATTGCGCCGCGCATCGGCCTGGCCTGGAGTCCCAAAATGTTCAACAGCAAGATCGTGGTGCGCGCCGGCTGGGGCATTTACTACGACCGCGGCGAGCTATTCACCTATCTGTCACCGGGATTCGCTGCCGGCGTGATCGCGGGCGGTCCATTCGGCGTTGCGCAATCGCCGCCTTACGTGAACGAAACACAGTGCAGTCCGTTTGCGTATACGACTTGCACGTTTGAAGAACCCTTTGGTTCGACGCTACCCGCTACCCCGACGGGCAATCCTGCCACTCTAGCCCTGCCCGACAGCGCGACGATTGAGAGCGGCATACCACTATTCTCATTCGCGGTGTACAACCGCAAGAACAAGCTGCCCTACACCATGAATCAAACGCTCGACATCCAGTGGCAGCCGCGGAACGATCTGGCGATTGATATTGGCTACGTGGGCAACCTGGGGCGCCACGAGGTCATTCCGATCCCATTCAATCAGGCCCGCATCGCGTCGCCGGGTAACCCGCTGTGCGGCCCCACGCCCGTGTGCGCTAGCCCTGCAACGGCATTCGCGCCCCAGTCCAACACTTACGGCTACGCGATCGTGGACGCGCCGGGATCATTCACGACCATCGACCTGCCCGACGGCACGCCGTATCAGAATACCTTTGAAGGCGGAAATGTCGACCTTCGCGTTCCTTACATCGGCTATTCCTCGGAATCAGAGTCCTACGACGCCGAGGGTGTTTCTGCTTACAACGCCGTACAGGCGCACGTTGAGAAACGCATGAGCCACGGATTGCAGATCGGCGCCTCTTACACCTACTCCCATTCGCTCGATGAGCAGAGCGCTTTGGGCCTGTTCTACAACGGCAACAACCCGGACAACGTGCGCTCGGCCTATGGCAACTCAGACTTCGATCGCACCCACGTCGTCAATTTCACCTACCTCTATCAACTGCCGAATTTCTACGGCGAGGGTACTTTCAAGGGCCGGTTTACGGACGGATGGGCGATTTCCGGATTAACCGTTATCCAGAGCGGCCAGCCCTATAGCGTGATCGACTACACCGGTGCAGTGGGCAGCATTTTCTACGGTGTCAACGACGGCATCATCAATCCAGTGGTGCCACTGGCTCCTGGGTGCACACCGAAGTCGGCTCTTACCGGCAAGAACGGTGTCTTCGAGCCCGCGCTGGACGCCAATTGCTTCACGCTACCGCTTCTGGCGGAGGGCGCGACGGTTGACGGGCAGGTTGGCGCCATCCCCACGAATGATCCCTACGAAACGAATTTCATTTCTCAGAAGGAGCGCAACATCTTCCGGCAGCCATGGCAGAAGCGCGCGGACATTTCGATTATCAAGACCACGCGGGTCAATGACCGGGTTGCGGTCCGCTATTCGTTCGACATCTTCAACGTGTTCAACACACCGAGTTTTGACATCCCCATCGACAACGTCGATCAAAATATCAATTTCCTGGGCACCCCCGCAGTTGGTCAGCCCGCGACGCTGGCTAACGGCGGACAAAACTGCGACACGACCTTCACAGCACTTTATGTCTGCCCAAGCCTCAGCGGCTTGGGTATCACGAACAAAACGATCGGAAGCTCGCGGCAGATTCAGATGTCGTTGAGCGTTGTCTTCTAATCGCGGCCTCTGCGAAAAAAGGGGACGGCGAAACCTGCCGTCCCCTTTTTTGATTATGGGCCGACTGGCACGGGCGCCAGGGTTCTCAGGCTGCGCTGACGGTTACGGAAAGAATTTCCACTGGTGCCGCGTTGAATCGCTTCTGTAACTCCCCCGCGGACGAAAATACTTTGCCGGCAACATGCCGCGCCGGAAAATCGAAAGTCAAGGACGGTTCGCTGAATGGGTAAGGATCGAGGACGAAGTGGCGCGAGCCAACCGACTTCACCTCGACGCGAGAGTAACCCCCCGCGCGCAGGGGCAGCGGATGCAGCAGGTGCGCCGGCTGGCGAAAGTCCACGCAAGTGAGCAGCGAGAGATTGTCAGTGGCCTGCAGCAGACGGAAGTGGTCAAGGATGGCGGCTTCGGTTTGCTGTCCGGTCGTGAACCGGGAATCCACGCCAATTCGTTGCATCAGAGATTCTTGAAAGGCTTTCTGCCGGTCCAGAAACTGGTCAAGGAGCGGCAATTCGACCGGAGCGATGGTCGAGCGATCGGCGTGGTCCGTCAGCAGACTGTACGTATGCATCGAGATCAGCTTCGCGGCGTAGGCATCTTCTTCGGCGATCAGGTGCACGGCGCGCTCGCGCACGGCAAGATAATCCGCGAGGTCAATCTCTTCAAACGCGGAGTATTTGCCCACCAGTTCCACGGAGAATGCGCTGGGCTTGCCCTGGCGCGTGATTTGCGGCTCAGCGTCGCGCGCGGTCCAGCCGTCGTCGTGGCGGGCGATTCCCTTGAGCACATGGGCGCGCGGCTCGGGAGGAAGAAAACGCTCGTTGCCCCAGCGCTCGGCGAATGCTCCGGCCAACCGGGCGTGGTCGGGATGAGTCACCAGCCACCATCCCGTTTCTGTTTCCAGGCGCAGCATTGTCAGTCTCCCCGCTGAGCGTGCGGCTTCATTCCGTTTCAGGCGCGCGCGCCGATTCGTGCCAGCGATGCAGAGAGTACCACTCCAAAAACATCACCACGAAGAAGAAACTGAACCCCAGCACCGTGGCGGCAAGCACGAGCGCAAATAGATAGTCGGTCTGCAGTTGTGATGACGCATAGAGGATCGAATAACCGAGCCCGCCTTCGCCGACGCGGCTCGACCCGGCATAAAGTTCGCCGGTCACGGCGCCAATCACCGCGATGCCGCTGGCAATGCGAATCCCCACAAAGAGTGACGGAACCGCATGCGGCAGGCGCAGCTTGAAAAGGATTTGTGCGCGCGAGGCATTGTGCATCAGGAAGAGATTTACCAGATTCTCGTCCACGCTGACGAGCCCCTGCGTGGTATTCGCGATCACCGGTGCGAGCGAAATGATGAACGCGATCAGAGCCACCGCCGCCGTGCCTGCCCCGATCCACATCAGGATCAAAGGCGCTATGGCGATGATGGGCACCGTCTGCAGCAAGATCGTGTACGGATAAAGCATGCGCCGCACCCAGCGCGACTGAGCGAAAAACAGCGCGACCAGCACGCCAACGATGATGCTGGCGATGAGCCCGCCCGCCGACTCCGCCGCCGTGATGGCGAACGAGTTCAGCAGAGACGGAAATCGCGCAACCACCGCCCGCGCCACTGCCCACGGCGAGGGCAGCATGTAGGGCGGCACCTTGAATATCCACAGCACCAGTTGCCATATGGCGAGCAGCGCCACGAACACGCCCGCTGCATTCGCGATGGTGATCAGGCGCTGCTTCATTGTACGAGCGCCTCTCTGAGCACATGCGACGCACGCGCCACCAGCGCCTCAAACTCAGGACCCTCGCGGAGCGCCGCCGTCCGCGGAAATGGGAGATCGACTGGAATTACCGCGTGCACGCGGCCCGGTTTCGGCGCCAGCACAATGATGCGCGTGGAGAGAAATACCGCCTCGGCCACCGAATGCGTGACGAAAACCGCCGTCCACTGCTGCTCCTCGCGCAGGCGCAGCAGTTCTTCGTTGAGGCGGTCGCGGCTCATTTCGTCGAGGGCGGCGAATGGCTCGTCCATTAACAGCAGCCGCGGGTTCGTCGCCAGGGCGCGTGCGATGGACGCGCGCATCTTCATTCCGCCGGAAAGTTCGCGCGGATAAGCCTCGGCGACGTCTTGCAATCCGACTAGCTCAAGCACTGCTGCGGTCGTCTTCTTGCGTCGGTCGCTGGCGGCCCGCTCCAGCTCCAGACCCAAGCCAACATTGTCGCGCACGGTGCGCCAGGGCAGCAGCGTCGCGTCCTGAAAAATAAACGAAATCGTTTCGCGCGCGTCCTTGGGCGTCATGCCGTCAATGCGAATCGTCCCGTCGCTGGGCGGCGTAAGCCCCGAAATCAATTTCAGCACCGTGGATTTGCCGCAGCCGGAAGGGCCAATCAGCGTCACGAACTCGCCCTTCTGAATATTCAGGTCAAGCGCGCTCAGCACCAGCCGTCCCGTGCCATAGCTCTTGGTCACGTTCGCGAACTCGATCTGCGGAACCGCCGGCGCTGCGCTCATCCGGCGCCCTCGATCACGGGCAGTTGCAGCGCGGAGGGCAAATCGCTCGTGTGATGCACCACCTGCGTGGATCGCACCCACTCCCACGAAGTGGCGTGCGGCGAAGGGACTTCGCTGCCCGGATTGCGGTCGTATAACGGGAAGGCGCTGCTGGCAATTTCCAGGCGTATGCGGTCTCCGGCGGCAAAAAGACACGACGTGGGCTCGAGATCGAATCGCCAATGATGAACTTTATCCGCGGCGTAACCGCTCGTTGCAAAAAGCCAACTCGAACGCGCGATGCCGATGCAGATGAATTCCGCTGCGCCGTTGGGACGGACGCGCACAAGTTTCGCGGTGAAGTCGGCGTGAGCCGCGGAAGTGGCGCAGTGGAGCGAGACCCGCGGCGAACCAAAAACGCGCAGCGGCGCAGCCAGAGGCGCGCTCGTGTAGACGAGCACATTGTTGCCGACTTCGAGCGCGGATTGGTCGAATTGTCCGCTCGCCGCCGCCGCTCCCCCCGGCGCGAGGACGGGCACCTCGGGGTCATGCACGAAAATGTCCGCGGGTTCGCCATTCGCTGATCGCGAAACAGACAGGATGCCATCGCCTTTGCGTGAGTTCGCGCGACCCGCGCTGTGCAGATAGATCGTATAACCGGGTTCTGCCGGAAAGGCTGCCGCGTCCCGCCAACGGTTTTCACCGAGAACAAAATGGCGAATGCGAGGCTCCTTCGCAAACTCGCCCGAACCCTTCAGCCAATGATTGAACCAGCGGAGCAGAAGCGCGTCCGTGTCGAGCAGCGCCTCGGAGCCGAAGCCCGCGGCTCCGGCGCGATCGCCCCAGGGAATATGGACCCACGGACCGGCAATCAGGAACTGGTTTTCGCGCGCGGCGGCGCTGCCCGCGTGCGCCGTCAGAGCGAGAAAACCGTCAATGCTGCCTTTGAGATAAGTGTCGTACCAGCCGGAGACGTGGAGCGCGGGGACGCGGACACGGTTGAGCGATTGGCTGATGTCGAGTGACGACCAGTATTCGCCGAACTCCGGGTGGTCGAACCAATCGAGCACAAATGCTGGAAGGCCTTTCCCGTGAAGCGCGGGATGATCGCGAAACGGGAGCACGCCGGTCTGTGCGCCAAGATTGGACCACGCCTGTTCGAGACGTTCGCTCGCCTCGCGCAGCCTGCGGCGGCGCGCATCGGCCTTCAACATTTGCAATCCCCAACCGAGCGACGATGCCAGCCGCAAGGCCCCGTGGTGGTAAAACCAACCGTGATAGAGATCGTGCGCCGTCATGCCCGGCGCGATGCAGATCAAACCCTCCGGCTGTTCAGCCGCTGCGAGGAGTTGGGTCATCCCCTGATACGAGAAGCCGTACATGCCGATGCCGCCGCTGCATTCCGGCCGCATGGTGAGCCACGCGATCGTCTCGGCTCCGTCGCGGCCCTCGTGCCGGAAAGGATAGAATTCGCCGCCGGAATCGCCGCGGCCGCGCACGTCCTGAATCACTACGTTGTATCCATGCCGCGCGAACCAGATCGGGTGTGCGTAAACGACGGTTGAGGCGATGTCGCGTCCATACGGCTGGCGCATCAGAAGCGTGGGGTGCGGGCCGGACTCCGGCGGATAGTAGTGATCGGATACCAGCGCGACGCCATCGGAGATCCGGCAACGCACTCCGCGTTCGAGTCGCACGCCATCGCCGCAATCCACCAGCGGAGCTTGATTCATGGTTTCGGCGAGTCCGGAAAACGCATCATTGCTTCAAGAGCGGCAGCCAAGCGTGTAGCGGCCTCCTCGATCCATCGCGCGCCGTTCTCCGCCGTGGCCGGCCGGGGATCCCCCATCACTCCGCTGGCCGAGATGTCGCGCGTGAGCCATGCGAAAGTCGCCGGAGCATTTTCCGGCAGCAGCATTTCAGGCTTGGCGACGTCAGCGATGTAGTTGGCGGTGTAAGCGGAACGGTCCACCAGCTCCGGCGCCGCGGCCAGGAGAAAAGCCGTCTCCACTTCTCCTGCGTGGAAGCCGTAGGCACGCTCCTGCGGCTTGAGGCCCTCGAATTTGATTCCGCCCGAGCCGTGGAGCGCGAATGTCCGCAGCTTGAATTCGGCGCGCAGGTCGCGCGCCATCACGTCAATCAACGCGGTGTTGCCGCCGTGCGTGTTGTAGAGCGCGAGTTTCCGAAAGCCGGCGCTGGAAAGGCTTGCGCCCAGGTCGCGCAGCACCGCCATGAATGTGGACGAGCTGACCGAAAGCGTTCCCGGAAATCCAATGTGCTCGTTGCTTTTGCCGTAATGAACCGGCGGCAGCGCGTAAACGGGTGCGTCGGCGGGAAGTTTCGCCAACGCATGCCCCAGCAAAAGATTGTTGATGAGCGTATCCGTGGCCAGCGGCAGGTGATGCCCGTGCTGTTCGATCGCCGCGGTAGGCAAGACCAGGAGAGTTGTTTCGCGCGGAAGCGCGTCCACCTGCTTCCAATTGAGGTAGGCGAAATTGCGCGCGTCCGGGATCCAGGTTTTCATCGTGTAAGTGCTTCCGGTTTGAAAGTGATCATTTTCCCGGGATTCAGCAGTCCTTTCGGATCGTAACGCTGCTTGGCAAGCAATTGCACGTTGTCCGAGCGATAGCGTCCGCCGCCTTCCACGTTGTTCACGTGCGGATTGGCGACGAAGACGCCGATCTCGCGGCAGAACGAAATCATTTCATTCAGCCGTTCCTCGGTCGTGTAATACACCAGCGGAATCGCGCCGGGAATCATCTGGCCGTCTCCGGCCTTCCAGAATTCCATGTGGAACAGGATTTCCTGGCCGAAGCGTTCCTTCAGCCGGCGCATCTGCTCGCGCACCGTCCCGGGATGGAAGGCGCACTGCAAATACGTATATGCCTCATCCGCGCCGATCGCCCACAGAGTCGTGTGGTTCCATGTGTAATCGGAGAGCAGCGGCCGGGCGCGCAGCCCGAGATACGGCCCGGAGTAAGTGACATCCCCGCCGCTCTTTCGCGCGGCGGTCTCGAGCGCCTCGCACTGCGCAGTTGCAACCAGAAAAAAGACCAGCGCCTTACCCTCGCGCGTGCATTGCTTCACCGGCGTAAAGAATGAAGGGATCGGCCACTCGAATGTTGTGACCAGGCGCTTGGTCCAGCTCGGATCATTGGCGATGCGCTCGCTAAAATCGAAAGCTGCGTCGAATGTGTCGAACGCGATCGCACACTGCGACCATTCGACCGCCGGCGTCAGCGCCAGCCAGATGCGCGTGGCGATTCCGTTCGTGCCCCATGCGTGGAGAATGTCGTGGACTGCTTCGCCTTGATGCAACACCACGCGCGGCTCCGCCTCCATGGTTACCGCTTCGATCGCGCGCACGGTCTGAAAGTCGCGCAAATTGCCATGCGCCACGGAGCCAATGCCTCCCGAGCCTCCGCCGAGAAATCCGCCGAGCGATGCCTTCACGATGGTCGAAGGATAGCAGCGCAACTCCCAGTCAACCTTGCGCGCTTCGTTTTCCAGGACGCCCAGGCGCACGCCGGGTTCGCAGACGGCGACGCCATCGGCCTGAATTTCCTCAATGCGATCCATGCGCGCCAGATCGAGCACCACGCCGCCGTGCAGCGGAACCGCCTGCCCGTAATTCCCCGTGCCCGCGCCGCGGGCGGTGACGGCCAGATCGTTCGCGTGGCAGTAGCGCAGCACATCTTGAATTTCCCTCGCGTTCACCGGCTGAACCACCAGGTCGCCAACCTTGCCATCGAGCTGCTTGCGGAGAACCGGCGAGTACCAATAAAAATCGCGAGAGAGCTGCTCGACCGTTTGGCGATGCGTGATTACGCGCGCGCCATCGCCGAGAAGAGAAGCGATCGCGGCGGCGTGGCGCGGGTCCGTGCTCATGGTTGGTGTCTGCGATTGCGATCTATCTCTTGCCGTTGCTCTTGGAAGTGCTCCAGTTTCTGAAAGCCTTCTGCATTCTCGGATCGTCGAACAGCGTGTTGCACATTTCCCGCAGGAACGGGCCTTGGACGATGCAGGCCATATCGGCGCGGCGCGCCACTTCCGTTGCGGAAATGTGAATCTGCAGGCAGTGGCGATTGGCATCGTCAATCGTCGCGCCATAAACCACTCGGTCGAGCCGCGCCCACAGGGCATTCGCCATGCACATGGGACACGGTTCGCATGTGGAATACAGTGTGTATCCGGCAAGCAAAGGACGCTTGAGCTTTTTTCCGGCCAGCCGGACGGCGCGCAATTCGGCGTGAGAGGCAGCGTCGTGCTCGCGAGCAACGGCGTTGGTAGCGCGCATCAGCGGCTTGCCGGTTCGCGTGCTGACGATCAGTGCACCAAACGGGGAGGGGTGGGACGTGCCCAGGGTCCGAGCCGTAAAGCGGACCACTTCGCGCATCCGCTCCTCATCGGCGGATGAGAAATCAGGCGTCGTTTTGGGGCGCGCCATGGCGAATCGTAGCACGGCGGCAGAGACCGATAACAGCCTGAAAATGGCGTCAGATGGAGGCGTCTGGGGGACTACCCGGCTGGAAGCGAGCGTGCTACTCTGCTGCATGCGCAGGCTCGTTCTTCCAGCCACCCGCTGTTTCCTCGCAATTCTCGTCACCTTGCTCGCCGCTGGCTGCCACCGCTCGTCTAGCGAAACTGGCGCCACCAAAATCACGCTCCAGGCGGACTGGTATCCGCAACCCGAACACGGCGGATTCTACACGGCACTGGTAAAGGGCTATTACCGGGATGAGGGCCTCGATGTCGCGATTCGGCCCGGCGGGCCGTACGTGACCGTTGAGCAACAGGTCTCGGCCGGCGCGGCGCAGTTTGGGATGGGATCGTCGGACCGCACGCTCGAGTCCATCGCCGATGGTCAACCGCTCGTCGCCGTCGTCGCGACGATGCAGCACGATCCGCAGGGTGTCATGGTGCGGAAGGACTCCCCAATTCGTTCCTTCGCCGATCTCAACGGGCACACCGTGGCAGTTAAGACTGGCTCGACGTGGTGGGAGTATATTGCCAAGCGCTATCAGCTGAACAACGTCCGCGAAGTGCCGGCGATGATGAACGTCGCGAACTTCGTGGCGGATCCGAATTATGTTCAACAGGCCTTCGCTACCTCCGAACCGTTTTTCGCCAAGCAGGCAGGCATTGAGACGCGCGTGCTGCTGACCAGCGATGCGGGCTACAGCCCGTATCGCGTGGTGTTTACCACGCGCGATTTTCTGGCCCAGCATCCGGAGACTGTCGCGAAATTTGTGCGTGCATCTATGAAGGGTTGGCGAGACTATCTGGCGGATCCCAAGCCCGCCCACGACATGATCGCCACGCTCAACCCCGCGCTGAATCCCGAATGGATGGATTTCACCTGGCGCGCGCTGCGGGACGGCCGCTTCGTAACCGGCGACGACCCCAGCGGCTCGCAATTGGGTCAGATGGATCCGGCGCGCTGGAATACCATGTACCAACAATTGGTCGACCTGAAAGTGATCGGCAAACCGTTTGATCCGGCCACGGCGTACACTCTGCAGTTTGTTGCGCCGAAGTAATAGTCTGCGAGGGGACAACTTGGATCTGTTCATCAGCGGCGGCACGGTAGTCACGATGGACGCGGAGTTTCGCGTGATCGAGGACGGCGGCGTCGCGATCGAGGGCGACGTCATTACCGAGGTCGGCAAACGCGTGGATCTCGAACCGAAATCTCGCGGTGTGAAGAAGACGATTGACGCGCGCGGGACGCTGGTGCTGCCCGGCATGATCAACGGCCACGCACACGCGGCGATGAGCCTGTTCCGCGGCGTCGCGGAGGACCATTCGCTCGACGACTGGCTGCAGCGGTACATCTTCCCCGCCGAAGCGCGAAATGTGACTGAAGATTTCGTTTTCTGGGGCACGCGGCTGGGCGTGCTGGAAATGCTGCGCGGCGGAGTCACGACGTACGCCGACATGTATTACTTCGAGGACGTAGTCGCGCGCGTCACGAAGGAAGCCGGCATGCGCGGCGTGCTCGGCGAGACAATCCTGGATTTCCCGGCGCCCGATCACAGGACGCCGGCCGCGGCGCTGGCGTACACGCAGAAGTACATCGAGCGCTGGAAAGGCGATCCGCTCATCACGCCTGCCGTCGCGCCGCATTCGATCTACACTCTCTCGACGGAAACCCTGAAAAGCGCCGGGGCGCTGGCGCGCGCCAATGGCGTGCCTATCCTGATGCACATCGCCGAAGCGCCATTCGAAAGCGAGCGGAGCCGCGCGCAGCACGGCGGCTCGCCCGTGAATTACCTCGAACGCATCGGATTGCTCGGCGGCGACGTCGTGGGCGCGCACTGCGTCTGGGTGGACGCGATGGACATCGCCACGCTTCTCCGGCGCGGCGTGGGGACGGTGCACAATCCTTCGAGCAATATGAAGCTGGCTTCGGGCGTGATGCCCGTGGTGGATTTGCTGACCGCTGGCGTGCCCGTGGGGCTAGCGACCGACAGCGCGGCGAGCAACAACAATCAGGACCTGTTTCAGGAAATGAACGTCGCGGCGAAATTGCAGAAGGTCACGCGCATGGACCCCCGAGCGCTGCCCGCGCGGCAGGTCGTCGAGATGGCCACCATCGGCGGCGCGCGTGCGCTGCATCTCGACAAACAAATCGGCTCGCTCGAAGTCGGGAAGCAGGCGGACGTCGTGCTGATCGGCACGGGCGCAACGCATTCAACGCCGATGTACAACGTCTATTCGCAGCTGGTGTACGCGCTGAACGCGCACGACGTGCTGACCGTGGTGATCGCCGGGAAGATCGTGATGGAAGTTCGCGTGATGATGACCATGGACAAGCCGGCCATCCTCGCGAAGGCGCACGAATATCAACGCAAAGTCGCCGCTTCGCTCATTGAGCCGCCCCCGGCCTAGCTGATCTGCTTGAGCCGCGGGCTGAGATTCAGCCTTTCGACGCACACGCGCAGCGACGCGCACTTGCACCTCAGCAGGTGCTCCAGCAGCGACTTCAATTTGACCGACCGCTCGATGCTGCCCTCCACTTCCGCCAGCTTTCGCACCGCTAGCTTTCTCCAGCGAGAGCCCACCGGCACGTCGTCGCGCAACCCATTTAGAAAGATCGAAATCTCGCCCAGCGTGAAGCCCATCGTGCCCGCAAACCGGATGAGTAGCACGCGGTACACCGCGTCTTCGGCATAGCGCCTCTGTCCGCCAACGCGGTGCGGGTTTCCCAGCAGCCCCACGCGCTCGTAGTAGCGAATGGCCGAGGCATTCAGGCCCGTGCGCATCGCCAGCGTTCCGATCTTCATACTCTCTCCCGGGGCGCGTGCCCCCAATTTCTGCTTGACTTAAAGCCAGCTTTAACTTTTAGCATCTTGCCGGTAGCAGGTAAACCTAAAAGGAGAAAACCAATGAACCACAAGATTCTCACGGCACTCAGGAAGCACGGCACCGCAGGAGCAGCAGCGCTTTTGATGACGACGGTCGGCGGTGCCCGGCCCGCTCATGCGCAAGCAGAGCCGGCCGCCGCCAGCGATCAGACAGCCCCCGCCAGGTTCTTCTGCAATACGGCCGCTCTAGATCCCACGGAGCGCGCCTATCACCAGCGCCTCACGGAAAAGCTGATCGCCGCGCGGACAGCGGTGGTAGAACTGCCAAAAGGCTACGAATTTCAGTTTAGTCCCCAGGATATTTCGATCGCCGACGCGGCTCAGTGGGTTGTCGCCGAAGAAAAGTGCTGCCCCTTTTTCAACTTTCACATCGATCTTGAGAAGCAGGGCAACCTCGTGTGTGTGGGGCTCACGGGCGCTGAAGGCATTAAACCGTTCATCCGCTCGGAATTCCGAATTCCCGAGCAGAAATAGGCGGCGGACCGACCCGATCGCCGGTCTGTTAGCGAAAATCCCGGCTTGCACCGAGCGCGGAGTCCCGGCCGCGCCGGTGCTGTTTCTCGCTAAGGCGCAGCGCCGGATAGCGATATACTAGCCGCTATTTTCCGCTGCAAATGGAGCCGGAATGCACCGATTCGTCGGAATTCTAGGCATACTCTTCATCCTCGGCGTGGCGTTCCTGATGTCCAATAATCGCCGCGCGATCCGCTACAAGACCGTCGCCTGGGGCCTGGGCCTGCAAATCGCGCTGGCATTTCTGGTGATGCGCTGGACGTGGGGCCAATGGGCGTTCAGCAAGCTCGGCGCCGGCGCCACGTGGCTTCTCGATTTTTCCTACTTCGGTTCGTCGTTTGTTTTTGGCGAGCTGGGGCAAAAGGATTCGCCCCGCGGCTTCATCTTCGCCTTCCAGGCGCTTCCGATCATCATTTTCATCGCCGCGTTTTTCGCTCTCCTCTACTACTACGGCGTGATGCAGGTCGTCGTGAAGGCGGCCGCGAAAGTGATGACTCGCCTGATGGGCGCGAGCGGCGCGGAATCGCTCAATGTGGCCGCCAGCATCTTCATGGGCCAGACGGAAGCGCCGCTCACCATTCGCCCGTTCCTTCCCGAGGTCACGCAATCCGAATTGATGACCATCATGACCAGCGGCATGGCGCACGTTTCCGGCAGCCTGATGGGCGCCTATATGGCCTACGGAATTAAAGCCGAGCATTTGCTCGCCGCCGTGATCATGACCGCTCCCGGCACAATTCTCATCGCCAAAATGATCGTGCCGGAAACGCAACAGCCGTTGACCGCCGGCCGCGTCGAAATGGCGGAAATGGAAAAGGACCCCAATGCCATCGGCGCCGTCGCGCGCGGAACGGTGGACGGACTGCACCTCGCGCTCAACGTAGCCGCCATGCTGATTTCGTTCATCGCCCTGGTCTATCTAGTGGACGCGTGTTTTGGCGGCGTGCACAACCTCCTCGCCGCGCATCACGTCGCCTGGTTTCCGTCGAGCCTGGAACAAATTTTCGGCTGGGTCTTTGCTCCGGTCGCGTGGCTCGCGGGAGTTCCCTGGCACGACTGTTCCACCGTCGGCAATCTGCTGGGATTGCGCATGGTGACGAACGAGCTCGTCGCATTTCAGCGCCTCGGTCCCATGCAAGGCACTCTCGATCCGCGCTCGTTTACCATCGCCACTTTCGCGCTGTGCGGCTTCGCGAATTTCAGCTCGATCGGCATTCAGATCGGCGGCATTGGCGCGCTCGCGCCCAACAAGCGCGGCGACCTGGCGCGCCTCGGCGTCCGCGCGATGCTCGCCGGCACCATGGCGAACCTGATGTCGGCGTCGCTCGTGGGAATCATGCTCCGATGATCGGCTTTTCTCGCGTTGTCATTCCGAGCGGAGTGGTCGGACCTCTCTTTTTTCCCGCTCTTGCGGGATGTCCGGTCGCAGGAAAGGGCTCCCAGGTCGACGGTTAGTCGAGCCTGGGAGATCGGTCGAGGAATCTCTCTTCAGCGCTGCTACATCCGAGGACGCAACTAGAAGCAAATGACATCTCGCCCCCCATCCGTCGCCTCTGAATTCTTCCGCGCCACCCGCGCCGCAAAATTCATTCAGTCGAAGACGAAGCTGCGCCCGAGCGTCGCGCTCGTGCTCGGCTCCGGTCTCGGCGCGTTCGCCGACGAGCTCTCTTCCGCGACGCGAATCCCGTACCACAAAATTCCGGGCTTCCCGCGCTCGACCGTCGCGGGCCACAGCGGACAACTCGTGATCGGAAAAGCGGCCGGCGTGCCGCTCGTCGCCATGCAGGGGCGCGTGCACCTCTACGAAGGTTATTCCGCGAAGGAAGTTGTGTTTCCGATGCGCGTGCTCGGACGCCTCGGCATCCGCGCCGCGATCCTGACGAACGCTGCCGGCGCGATCAATCTCGATTACAGCCAGGGCGCGCTCGTCGCGATCCGCGATCACATCAATCTGCAGGGCACCAACCCCTTGATCGGCCCAAACGACGAGCGATTCGGCGTGCGCTTTCCGGATATGTCGCACGCGTACGCAAAAGCGTATCGCGAAATCGCGCTCCGCGAAGCGAAGCGGCTCGGCATTCAAATTCACGAAGGGGTTTACGCGGCGCTCTGCGGCCCCAGCTTTGAAACGCCCGCCGAGATTCGCTACCTCAAAACAATTGGCGCCGATTTGGTCGGAATGTCCACGGCATTCGAGGTGATCGTCGCGCGCCACATGGGAATCCGCGTCCTGGGAATTTCCTGCGTGACGAACATGGCCGCCGGAATCCTGGATCAGCCGCTAACCCACGCCGAGGTAATGGAAACCGGCGACCGCGTGAAAGGCCAATTCATGGCGCTCCTCCGCGCTGTGATCCCGCCCATCGCCGCCGATGTTCAAGCTTTGCCTTCGTAACGGCACGGTTTGGAATCAAGGTTTAAATGTAGCGCCGCGGTCTTCAGCGCGGCACGATTCGGAGGGCCAGCCCGTCGTCATCTTGCGGGCGTCGCCGCTTAAATGTTTTCCACAGCATCCACACGTTTCCACAGGTTTTTTTCGTCCGTGTGATTGACACAAATCCGCCGTGGATTTATCTTCCGCGCCAGATTGAACCGGGAAGCTTAGAGACTTTACGGTTTGCCTCGGAGGCCGCGAAAGCTTAACCGCCAACGCGCTCCGGGAAGAGCCGGGAAGTCAAAAGACTTCGCGATTCAGCCTAGAGGTCGCAAAAGCCTCACGGCGATTGCGACGCGAGGCTGGCTCGCGAGGCTCGGGGACTGGCGCTTCAGTTCAGAGGTTGCGACGGCTTCACGCCTGTTGCAATGCTGCGCCGGATGCCGGATCTCAGAGGCTTTGAGGTTTGGTTTGGATGTCGCGGGAGCTTAACGGCTTTTGTGGCAACGGGCCGAATCGAGAAGTTCGTAGGGCTGTACGCATCAGTTCGGAAGACACGGCACGCCGCAAGGCTGTTGAGTCGCCGGATTGAAAAGCGCGGCCCCCCAGTGTAGTCCGCCCTTCATTGTGGCGGACGAGCCTTGGGGGATCAAAAGCCTGAAACTTTACGGCTCGATTTAGAGGGCGCAACATGCTTAACAGCGTGTTGCGCCCTCAACTTTCTCCTGGCCAGCTTTTGGCCAGCCCGCCAGCTGTCTGGAGGGTCGCCCATCTNNCCCATCTCTCCCGCACTCGCCAGTGGCGAGTTCGAACGGGTTTACCCTGAGGCACTCGCTCCAGCAAGCGCCGTAGGCGCGTCAGAAGCTAGCCCAGCCCGGAAGGGTTGGGAAACCAGCCCGGAAGGGCTGCGAAATCGAATAGCCAGGTTTCAAGCGCCGTAGGCGCGACACAATTCCCCGGGCGCCCCGCCTTTGCCTTCGTAGCGGCCGCCTCGCATTTGAGGCGGGCGCATTTGCCTTCTGCCTTCCTCTCCTACGCTGTCATACCTCGCCCCGCACGGTGATTGACCGCTCAGCCCAGCTAAAATCCTGGGTGGACTATCTCCAGCCCATCACCCGCCTCGGCGTCACCATCTTCGCCTACACGAATCATCACTACGCCGGATTCTCGCCCGACACCCTAAAGCTATTCAGGGAATATTGGAGACTGTTCTAAGTAAGTTGAAAAGCGAGCTTAAGGAGGCTTCCCGTGCAAACCGCTAATTCGCTTGTAGTTAAGAGTAGGAAGCAACTTGGGGGCGGAGGCAATGTCGCAGGAAAGCTGCCTTGGGGGAATGGGGCGCCGGACAGTCTCCATGGCGCCAGTGGCGGCCTCGCGGCGTGCGGATCTGGAAAACTTAGAACTGGATCAGCACCCAGTGGTGTCCTAAGTGGGATTCTTGGTGCGTTTCTTGTCTTTGGGATTGCCGGGGCAATGCCTATCTTCGGCTCGGCGAGTGGGGTCGTCGAACCAGTCGTGAATGGAAACACGTTCTTGTGGGGATGTTCGAGCAAGGTAGTTATCAGGGCAACCCTTAGAACTAAACCCTTCTCCATCCTTACTGCCATACCATCGCAAACAGAAACCGTCATCCTCAAATCGATCGGGGAATATCTTGAGGTGAACAATCCCATAAACCCACAGTCTTTTCTGGTCCGCAGTGATAGCCGCGACCTCATCCTTGGTAAGACGCAGCATTTGATGGTCATCAACGATTGGTTCTGGAACTGGCTTGGGCGCTCCACTTGGACGAATCCCGTCGCTATATTCTCTCGGATGGGAGGAATAGTCCGGATTTTGCCGGAGCACCTCGTCTTTATTCAACACGCTAGACTCAATGTCCATTCCATACACTATGGCAGCCCTGTTCCCGAAGTTTTCAAACTCGACGGCAACGCAAGAGTCATTCTTCTCCGTCCTATTGTTCCACAAGGATATTTTGTCGCCGTCTGGGATGGGTTCTTCCGGGGGACGAACAGGCATATGATGAACCAGGGACACGCCGTAGACATATATCAACGGAGATTGGGCATCTATCGCGGCATCGTCTGCCCGTTTCAATTCCTTCACTTGGTTGTCCATCGCCTTCCATTGTTTCTCGGCGTAATGGGTATAACGGATAGTGGCCCATGCAATGACGACCGTTGCGAGGGCAGTCCAGAAGCTCGAGCTTCTGACTATTGGCCACACATTGAGGGCAACCCATTGGTAGGTTTTCTTGAACAATTTGTTGGTATGGTCTTTTTGTTTTTAGGATTTGCGAGCCTCGGCGTCAGCGGTTCCTCCGCCGATATTCCTTGGTACTCCCGGGGATTCATCTTAATGTTCCGGATTCTATTTCTTTTTGGTGCCGCAAAACTCATTAATCATGGACTTGATCTAGTGGATCACAATTTGTCAGAAAGCCTACCACAGAAATACGCGACCAGAGAGCATTCGGAGCGAGCTAAATGCCGCGGATAAGTGACCGGGAATTCAGTTTAGGATGCTTGCCATTACCTCAAAAGTTTCCCTACAGAGACCAGAAGCCGTATATTCCCCCGCAACGCAAGGGGGTAAAGGCTATGACGATTGCGGCGGGATTCCGATGCAAGGATGGAGTCGTCTTGTGCGCCGACACCGAGGTGACCATACCCGGATGGTTGAAGTTTCGAGGTTCAAAAATACGTACCGGCGGGTGGCCCACACTTTGGCGTTCGATTTTCCGGGTGCCCCATCCTTTGCGTAGCAAAGGGTGGGGATTTTTCGCCGCCCCTCATCCGTCGCCCCTCATCAAAAAGTCCACAGGCGGCGCTTGACAACTTCAATCCTTCTTCGTGCTAGTTTGAATCGGGGCCGCACTTCGCCCCGGAAAGGACGAGTTATGAACGAGCGGCTGGCTGCAAAGCAGACGATGGCGAGCGGCGACGGAGTGCGCTCGAAGAGAGAGCATTCCGCAAACCTCATGCGTCCGCGCCTCTTCGGGGGTCGGAGCTTTAGCTCCGACATATCAGCTGCTCCCGCAGCGCATTCCCTGCTGCCGCAGGCCGCCATGACAGGGCTCCCAGGTCGACGGCGAGTCGAGCCTGGGAGATCAGGCGCCGAATGGCCGCAGCGACCCGCCGGGCTTGCCGCTCCGGAGGCGTTGAAATATTCAACTTTGCGCCGCCGAATGGCATTCCTACCCGACACACGGTGCCGAGTAGATTTCGCGCTAACTCATTCAAAACAAACGACCGGCACACCACCTACTCGACACAGAAACGAGGGGGTCTCCGTACGCGCAATCCGGCGATTTTCAACCCGAAAAACGATCGTCGATGGACCGCGACCGCTCGCGCTGGCTCACTTGCGCGAGGTTTGGGGGTCACGAGTCACTAGTCGCGAATCACTACTAACGAAGTTCTCCCAAGAAACTTGTGCCGTGCGGGATCTTCGCGCCGAAATTCTCGGCGATGGTTTGTCCCATATCGGCGAGCGTCGAGCGGACGCCGAGATTCACGCCGCCGGGACGAGTCCCGGGGCTGTACGCGAGAATCGGAACGTACTCGCGCGAATGGTCGGTGGTCGGATTCACGGGATCGGGGTCGCAGCCGTGGTCGGCGGTGATCAGGAGAAGATCGGAGGCGCGCAGGGCGGCAAGAAACGGCCCGAGCAGCGCGTCGAATTCCTCGAGCGAACGCGCGAAGCCTTCCACGTCCTTTCGGTGGCCGTAGAGCATGTCGAAATCAACCAGGTTCGCGAAGATCAAGCCGCTCGATTGCCGCGAGAGAGCTTCGGTGAGCTTCACCATGCCGTCGGAATTGTTCTTCGTGGTCGCGTAATCGTTCACGCCGCGGCCATTGTAGATATCGTGAATTTTGCCGACGCCGAACACCGGAATCTTGCGATCGGCAAGCACGTCGAGAAGCATCGGCCGCGGCGGCTCCACGGCGTAGTCGTGCCGCCGCTCGGTGCGGCGGAAGTTTCCGGGCGCGCCAGTAAATGGACGCGCGATTACGCGGCCGACGCGGTTCGGTCCGTCGAGCAGCGCGCGGGCGATCTCGCACATGCGGTAGAGCTCGGCTATCGGGATCACTTCTTCGTGAGCCGCGATCTGGAAAACGCTGTCGCCCGACGTGTAGACAATCGGAAAGCCCGTGCGCACGTGCTCTTCGCCGAGTTCCTTGATGATCTCGGTGCCGGAGGCGGGCTTGTTGCCCAGCGTGCGCCGGCCGATGCGGCGCTCGAATTCCCCAATCACTTCGGGCGGAAAACCGTGGGGATAAACCGGGAAAGCCTGGTCGAGCCAGATGCCGGCCATTTCCCAGTGGCCGGTTGTGGTGTCCTTCCCCGGCGACACGGTCGCGCCTTTGCCGAAATTTCCGGCGGGACGCGGCGGCGGCGCGAGATTCGCAAGCGGCTTGATATTCGCGAGGCCCAGGCGAACGAGATTGGGAAGATGCAACGGACGCGAGCGCGCCACGTGGCCCAGCGTGTCGCGGCCCACGTCTCCGTAGTCGGCCGCGTCCGGGAGCTCGCCGATGCCCACGCTATCGAGGACAATCCAGATGATGCGCTCAAAATGTGGAGTCGCGTTCATTTTCCTGAGCTTGCGTTTGTCATTCTGAGCGAAGTCCTGACCGAAGTCCCGCGCGTCTTTGATTTTCGTCCCAGCGTTGCCGGGACGCGCGGGACGCAGTCGAAGAATCTCTCTTCCTCTTCGGTGTCGCCGATGCTACGCCTCCCCAATATCCTCGTGCCATATTTCAGGATGGAGGCGAATGAAGTCCGCCATCAGCGCCGCGCATTCCTCGGAATCGAGATCAACCACCCGCACGCCGAGCGAGCGCAGCCAGTCGAGGCCTCCCTGAAAATTCCGGCTTTCGCCGACCACCAGCGTGCCAAAACCGAATTGCCGGAGGAGCCCGCTGCAATACCAGCACGGCGCGAGCGTGGTGACCATAATCAAATCGCGATAACTGCGCTGGCGGCCGGCGTTGCGAAAGGCATCCGTCTCGCCATGCATCGAAGGATCGCCATTTTGCACGCGGCGATTGCGTCCCGCGCCCACAAGCTGGCCGCTCGCGTTGAAAATTGCCGCGCCAACGGGAATGCCGCCTTCAGCAAAACCTTGGCGAGCTTGTTCCAGCGCCACCGAAAGCATTCGCGCGTAATCGAGTTCGGATTTCATTCCGAGAGGGTCCTCATGGAGCTCCGGGAATCGTGGATTCGCGCTCGGCCCAGTGCTGAACGATATCGCGCACGACTTTATCGCCCACGGTTTCCGCCGCTTCGAGCGAGGGCATGAACGCCGGATAATTTCCCGTGGCCATTTGTTTCAGGCTCTCGGCGGGAGTCACGCCCGGTGCTTCGCGAACGTAATTGCTCACGGTGCGCAGCACCAGCACGCGCTTCATATCCACGCGGCCAGCCTGGCTCAAAAATGTGAGCGCTTGCATCGTGCCGGTATCCTCCATACCCGAGACCATGAAATTTCCTTTGCCGCCGGTGAAATACGCGACCCACGCGTTTGCCCATTCGTCCATGAGCGTGCCGTGCCAAAAGGTGCTGCCGGACATCGCATCGCCTCGCGCGACGAACGGCGGCTTCATGGCGTTGGGGAAACCGACGTAGCGCGCGCGCGACGTGCGCATCGTATCGGAATCGGCGAGCGGCGTATCCTTCGTAAGCTGAAACGCCCAGCCGACGAGCTGCGGATTCAGCGTGTACATCTCTCCGTCGAGGCCGCTGCGGGCAGGCTGTTCGTAAGGCGTCGCCCGGTTCAAGGGAACGTAGCCCGTGGGCCAGTCCTTGGGAATTTCGCGCGCATCTATTTCATACGCGAGGTCGCTATCAATCACGCGATCGGCCCAGACCGCCGAGCCGAGTGACACGTCCGCCGGATCGCCGCCGCCGATGCCGGCCACAATCCAGTACGCCTTGGAAAAATCGAAGCGCGGGTCCAAGCCGAGCGCCATCACCGACGCCGCCGCCCGCGCGGTGCCCACTCCGGTGAGCATACCGAGAACGCCGTCGCCATTCATGCGCACGTGATGATACCCGGCGGGCACCGGAATCACGCGGTCGAGATGTTCGCGCTCGACCCACAGTTGGTATTCGCCGGGAGCGTCGCCGGTGTCCTCGCCGCGTTCAAACATGGTGATGACCACAACCTTGACCGGGATCGGAGGCGCCGGCTGGGGCGGCTGCGGTGTCTGCGCGCCGAGCACGGTGGCGCACAAGCCGCATACGATGAACGCGAGGCAAACGGCTCGAACGACCCTAGGCATGCGCTTCGCGTCTCCGGAGTGGATTGTGAAATCTGTAGAACACTGAGAGAGTTTACCTCACGGCAGGGATTGAGAAATTGTGTTTGTGCGCGCAGCCCGTTTAGAATGGACGGCAAATGTTGACAACCAAACGAGGATCACACACGTGCGAGTAGCCACGCCGTTCGCGTACTGCTTCAGCGCTCTCGCGTTGGTTTTCGCGTTGGCGGGATGTTCCGCGACGGGCTCTGACTCCTCGGGCGCGACCGCCGAGCAGCGCACCGCGCGAGCGATGGAGGTAGCGAAGGTGAACCCGCTTGATCTGCGTGCGTTTCTCGTGAACATGCCTAAGGGCGGGGACCTGCACGTTCACCTGGAGGGCGCCATATACGCGGAGACCTTTATCAAGGACGGCGCCGAAGACAAGCTCTGCGTGAACATCTCCTCGCTGTCGTTCGTGAAGCAGGCTTCCGGTGCGGGTGCTTCCTGCAAAAAAGGAGACGTTCCCGCGGCGCAGGCTTTCAACGATCAACATCTATATGACGCGCTGGTGGACGCATTCTCGATGCGCGGTTTCGTGCCCACCCCGGGTGTGACGGGGCACGATCACTTCTTTGACTGTTTTCCTCGATTCATGAGCGTGGACGAGCGGCACACCGGCGAGTGGCTGGACGAAGTGGCCACTCGCGCCGCAGCGCAGAACGAGCAATACCTGGAGCTGATGGTCACGCCTCCGTTCGACCATACGGCGGCGATTGCGAAAGAGCTTGGCTGGAATGCCGATCGCAGCTTGGGCGAATTCCGCGAACAGCTGCTCGCCAAGGGATTGCGTGACGACGTCGCCGTTGTGCGCGCCTATCTGGATCAAGCGGAGTCGCTGCGCCGGCAGCGCGAGCACTGCGGCGAGGCGAATGAGTCGGCCGGCTGCAACATCCAGATCAGGTACATCTATCAAGTGCTGCGCGCTTTTCCGCCGGCCCAAGTGTTCGCGCAGACGCTGCTTGGATTTGAGGCGGGCGCGGCCGATCCGCGAATCGTCGGCATCAATTACGTGCAACCCGAAGACGACTATGTGGCCATGTCCGACTACGCGCTGCACATGAAGATGGTGGGATTTTTGCACGGCGTTTATCCGAACTTGCACATCAGCCTGCACGCGGGCGAACTCGCGCCAGGAATGGTGCCGCCTGAAGGACTGTGCTGCCACATTCGGCTGGCCGTGGAGCAAGCGCATGCGGAGCGAATCGGGCACGGAGTTGACGTGATGCAGGAGAATCGCCCGTACGAATTGCTGAAGGAGATGAGCGCGAAACACGTGATGGTCGAGCTCAATCTCACGAGCAACGATGAGATTCTCGGAGTGACCGGCGAAGATGATCCGCTGGCGATGTACCTGAAATTCGGAGTGCCAATCGCGCCCTCGACCGACGACGAAGGAGTATCACGGATCGATTTGACGCACGAGTACGTTCGAGCGGTGGAGACGTATGGCCTGAAATATCCGGACTTGAAACGGATGGTCCGCACGAGCATCGAGAATAGCTTTCTGGCGGGACCGAGTTTGTGGCAGGAACGGGATCGATACGATCGTGTCGTCCCGGCGTGTTCCGGCGACAAGTTCAGCGGCAGCGAGCGCTCTCCCGCATGCGCCGCGTTTCTGCAATCGAGCGAGCGGGCGCGGCAACAATGGGAACTCGAGCGCCGGTTCAGCGTCTTCCAGGCAGGACACTAGGACGATTAGCGGGGCGACGGTGGCAGCGAGAAGCGCCGCGCCGAGTTCAACCGACCGTTTCCGATCGCACCGCGATCCGGACTCAACCGCGACGTAAGGGGTTCGCCGCATATCCGGCGAGAGCAGTCCTAAGCCGCGCTTGGGGCCGACGGGAGCCAGACTTGAAAACGCGTGTCGCCCGGTTTTGAGGTGACCTGAATGTCGCCCCGGTGCTTCTTCACGATCCGCTGAACGGTGTCGAGGCCGAGTCCGGTGCCTTCCCCGACACCCTTGGTGGTGAAGAAAGGTTCGAAGATATGCGGCAATACGTCAGGCGAAATTCCCGGGCCGCTATCTTCAATTTCAACCACGACGCAATCGTCGTCGCGATATGTACGAACTCGGAGTTCGCCCTCGCCTCCCATGGCGTCAATGGCGTTATCAATGAGGTTGGTCCATACCTGATTCAGCTCGCTGCCAAATGAATTCACGAGGAGAGGGACGCGCCCGTAGTCGCGCTTGACGACCACTCCGTGCTTTAGTTTGTGGTTCAAGATGGTGAGCGTAGTTTCCAGGCTCTTCACGATATCCACGTTTTGCAAAGGCGCCTGGTCCATGAACGTGTATTCCTTGATCGCGCGGACCAGGTCGGAGATTCGCGATGTGCCGCTCTCGATTTCGTTCAGCAGGGTCGCGACCTCGACGGAAGCAGCGATCCTCACCAGCGCGGCGCGGGCGGTGACCGCATCGAGGGTCGCGAAAAGCGATTCGAGCGCTTCCGGCTTGACGTTGCGGTGCGCCAGATCGGCCGCCATTTGCCACATATCGGTCTGACCGTGACTGCGCAACAAGGAATCAATCTGGTCTTCCCGGTCGCTGATCGTCAGCGCATCGGACGGAACTTCGTCGCGTTGGACGAACGACGCTTCCAGCTTTTCGATTTCCGATTTTTGGGCGGCGGTGAGGTCGCGGCTTCCGAGTTCGTGACTCGCGTCCTTGATCCGTTTCAGGACGTCGCGCAGCTGGCTTGCGGCACGTTTGGCGGCGGAAGCTGGGTTGTTGAGTTCATGAGCGAGTCCTGCCGAAAGCTTTCCCAAGGAAGCCAAGCGGTCGCGTTGTTGCTCGCGTCGAGTGGTCTCACGGATTCTGTCGGACATCAGTCCCACAAGACGTTGCGTCAACTCCGGCATCTTCTGCACAAGATCGTGAAACAGCGAAGCAGGAAAACGCAGGATACGGGCGTCCGTGACCGCTCGCGCGCCCACGGTAAACTGCTTCATTCTGGAATAGGGCAACACTCCGGTCACAGCGCCGGGATTGAGAGCGATCACGACGGTTTCACCGCCCAGCTCGCCCCGCACCTGCACTTGTCCCTCGAGGATGACAAACATTGAGTCCGCGGGATCGCCCTCGCGAAAAGATGTATCACCGGCCTTGGCGCGTATCTCTTCCGACTGGCTGATAAACCAGGCAATTTGATCGTCGGGCAGGCCGGCGAACGCCGGGACGGTGAGCAGTTCCGATTTTTCGACCATTTATACCTTGCTCAAATATTGATGGAT
>PMUS01000063.1 GCA_003166795.1 Acidobacteriota bacterium
GTACAAAAACTCGGGCTGGTCAATGTCGCCGAAGATTTGCAGATTAATGTTACGGACGAGTTTGGAAGAACATACTCATCGGTTTCGGTTTATGGCAAGAATGTGAATACCGCCGCAGGGGGATTAACGTCTCATCTGCTTCATGTAGCGACAGTCACAGACCTGTCTAATTGCGCGATAAAGAAAAATGAGTAGCAGTTACACTTAGCTGCGTCTTGCGCTTTTGCCGTTAGGACTTTGTACTCGATGTTCGGCGAAGTGATTAGCTTGTGCATGGTATCTCGGAAAAGGAACTGATTCTTACGATTATTGAAGCGCCATTCGGATTCATCCGGGAAGGCATCTAGGTGTTTAGCAGAGATTTTATGACACGAACCAACAATCGAACGCTTGAACAGAGCTCAGCCATTTTCGATACTGTTTGTATGTACATCTCCGCGCACGTATTCCTCGACAAAGCGGAGTCCGTTGACATAACCGCCGGGACGACAGCGGAGCTTCAGCTGAAGGCGATCCCGGGACTCGAAATCGAGCCAGCCAAATGAACTCTTCGCGGGGCAAAAGCCAAGGTCATGTTGACTTGTGGTATATCGTACGATATACTCACAGATGTAGCTCAAGCTACTTCAAGGAGACGAAGACAATGAGGTTTCACGGTTATGGCAGGCATTGCGGCGAACACGGCGAGCACCGGCATCACGGCGGGCTTCGCGGACGGCGCGGATTTATCGGGCGATTTGGCGGGTTCATGAATGGGCCCGGGATGAGGGCCGCGCGGATGATCGCGTCCGGCGATTTGCAGTTGATCATTCTGGCGCTGCTCAGCGAGAAATCGCGGCACGGATACGAGATCATCAAGGCAATCGAGGAACACTCGAGCGGGATTTATACGCCGAGCCCAGGAGTGGTTTATCCGGCGCTGACGTACCTCGAAGAGGTTGGCTACGCGTCGGCGGAGCCGGAAGGCACGAAGAAGCTGTACCGGATCACGGATGCCGGGACCGAACACCTGAAGAAAAATCACGAGAACGTGGACGAGATGCTCGATCAGCTGGCGCGGTACGGCCGGAAGATGGCCCATATCCGCAAGGAATACGCCGAACAGACGCAGGAGGCCGAGGATTTCGGGGCGGAGGCCGGGCGGGAGATCAAAGGCGAGTGGCGGAAGACAAAGGCGGAGTTTCGCGGGTTGCGGGACGAATTGAAGACGACGCTTTACGAGAAACTGGATGCGTCGGAGGAAGAGCGCGTCCGGATCAGCGGGATTCTGCAGCGGGCGATGGCGGAGATTCGGAAGAAGTGACGGTGGCGGGCTAGCGGGACGGTTTGTGGCCGGCGTTTACGCTGAAAAGAGAGATCGCTCGGGCGTAAACGCCCTCGGGATGACAAGGCTCGCCATGCGGCTCGGCTCAGCCAAGTATGTTTGCCGTGCACGGCATGTCGTGCTTCCACAAAACCGATCAACGGGATCGGAGGTGGGTGACTTCTTCGCGGAGCTCGCGGAGTTCGCGCTGCAGGTCCGGCAGGCGATTGAAGACGGCTACGGATTTCCGCCAGGCGAGATTGTCCATGGCGGGATAGCCGGAATAGATTGCCGCGGGGGGGACATCGCCGGGCACGCCGGACTGTGACGAGATTGTGGCGCCGTCTCCGATGGTCAGATGCCCTGCGGCTCCGACTTGGCCCGCGAGGATGCAGCGACTCCCGACGTTGGTCGAACCGGCGAGTCCGACTTGGCCGCAGAGCAGCGTGTCTTCGCCCACTTTGCACGCGTGACCGACCTGCACGAGGTTGTCTATTTTGGTGCCGCGGCCGATTTGCGTTTCGCCGACGGTCGCGCGATCAATTGCAGAGTGCGCCTGAATTTCCACGTCGTCTCCGACGACGGTGGTGCCCGCCTGGCGTATCTTGTGCCAACGGCCGGTGGCTTCGCGCGCGAAGCCGAAACCGTCGCTGCCGACGACGACTCCGTTCTGGAGCAAGACGCGATGGCCGAGACGGCAATCTTCGCGGACGCAGGCGTGCGCGTGAGCAAAGAAATGGTCGCCGATGCGCGCGCCGCGATAGATGGAGACGAAGCTGTGCAGCACCGCGTGGCTCCCGATCTCCACGTCCTCGTCCACGAAACAGTAGGGCCCGATATGCGCGCCGACTCCGATTTTTGCGGACTCCGCAATGACTGCCGTCGGATGAATGCTCGGAGCGTAGTGCGGCGTGGGATGAAACAGCTCGATGGCGCGCGCGAAATCGAGATAGGGATTTGCGGAGCGCAGCGCGGCCATGCGCGGGCGCGGCTCGTCGCGCGTGAGAATAATTGCCGAGGCGCGGGTCGTCTCGAGCGCCGGGCGGTATTTGCGGTTGACGAGGAACGTCAGCTCGCCTGCCTGCGCTTCCTCGATCCCGGCGACGCCGGTAATTTCAAGGCTCGCGTCACCTTCGACGGCGCAGGCTAGTTTTTCAGCGATCTCTCCGAGTTTCATGGCGGTCTCCTCGCGACGACTCGAAAGCTAATAGCAGCCACAGATAAACACTGATGAACGCAGATGGGCAGGTGAAAAGTTAACAGTTGAAAGTTTAAAGTACAAACGGAAGAGAGGCGTGCATTAGCGCAAGGAGATGGGCGACGACTTGGCGATCCGGGGCGCGATTGAGANNCGCCGCACTCCACATGCGCCGTTCCCGTGCCTAAGCTTTGGCGCCTTCGCTGAGCATTTTTTTGAGCGCGGCAGGGTCGAGATCGCTCAGTCGCTTGAAGCGCACGCAGCATTTGCCGATATTCGCCTTCGGGAGGGCTTCCTTGTAGCGATCGGCGACGGGACCCTTACTATCGGTCGCGCTGACGTACAGGGAGATGTAGCTGGCGTTGCTGGCCACGCCGATGCGGAACCAATCGGCCTCGCGCCCGCCGGCGTACTTCAGGCGGCAGTGGCCGTATGCAAGCATGCCCGCCTGGATGAAGGGGTCGAGTTTTGTGGCTTTGCGGATGAGCTGGTCGAGAGCGGCGATGTCGGATTTACGCGGCTCTTTGAGCTTGGCGATGTACTGCGCGGGCGTGGAAACTTTGAGTTGGCCTTTCATGGCGCAAGAGACTAGCACGGTACGCATCCGAGGCCACAAGAAACCGATTCACCGCAGAGACGTAGGAGAGAGATCCCTCGGTCGTCCGCCGCGGCGGACTCCCTCGGGATGACGATTCTCGTCGGATCGTCACTTGCCGAGGAGCTGGCGCGCGATGACCAGGCGCTGGATTTCGCTGGTGCCTTCGCCGATGGTGCACAGCTTGACGTCGCGATAGAACTTTTCGACTGGATAGTCCTTAGTGAAGCCGTTGCCGCCGTGGATCTGCACCGCTTCGTTGGTGGCGCGCACGGCGATCTCGGAGGCAAACAGCTTGGCCATGGACGACTCTTTGGTCACGCGCTGCCCGTGGTCCTTCATCCATCCAGCGCGATAGGTGAGCAGGCGCGCGGCGTCGATCTCNNCTGGTGCCTTCGCCGATGGTGCAGAGCTTTACGTCACGGTAGAATTTTTCCGCGGGGTAATCCTTGATGAAGCCGTAGCCACCGTGAATCTGCACCGCTTCGTTGGCCACGCGCACGGCCACTTCTCCCGCGTAGAGCTTGGCCATGCTGGACTCGCGGGTGATGCGCGCGTCGTAGTCGCCCGCGGCGATGGCGCGGTCGGCGAGCCATGCGGCGCGATACGTCAGCAGGCGCGCGGCTTCGATTTCCGTGGCCATATCGGCGAGCTTGAATTGGATGGCCTGAAATTCGGAGATGGTCTTGCCGAACTGCTTGCGCTGCTTGGCATAGCGCACCGAGCATTCGTACGCGCCCTGCGCCATACCCAGGCCGAGCGACGCGATCGAGATGCGGCCGCCGTCGAGAATTTGCAGGCTGTTGACGAAGCCCTCGCCGTCGCTGCCCAGAATATTTTCAGCCGGGATGCGGCAATCCGTGAAAACTACTTCGCTGGTGTCGCTGGCGCGCAGGCCGAGCTTGTTTTCTTTCTTGCCGGGGCGAAAGCCGGGAGTTCCCTTCTCGATGATGAAGGCGGAGATGCCGTGATGTTTCTTTGAAGCGTCCGTGACGGCCATGGCGACGCAAACGTCGGCGTGGTGACCGTTGGTGGTGAACGTCTTGGCGCCGTTGATCACCCATCCGTCTTTCTTGGCGGCGACGGTGCGGGTGCCGCCGGCGTCGGAACCTGCTTCGGGTTCGGTGAGCGACCAGCAGCCGAGTTTCTTGCCTTGCGCGAGCGGGACGACGTATTTCGTCTTTTGCGCTTCGGTGCCGAATTTGTAGATGTGATTGGTGCAGAGCGAATTGTGCGCCGCTACGATGATGCCGATCGAGCCGTCCACGCGGGATAGCTCCTCGATGATGATGGCGTATTCGAGATAGCCCATCCCCGCGCCACCGTACTTTTCGGGGAATATCACTCCGAGAAAACCCATTTCGGCGAGCTTGGGAATGATTTCAGAGGGGAATTTCGAGGCTTCGTCCCATTCCATCACGTGCGGCGCTATTTCGCCTTCGGCGAAGTCGCGTACCGTGCGGCGAAGGTGGTTCTGCTCGTCGGTGAGTGAGAATTCCACGATACGTTTATATCATGGCGACGCGGGTGCGGAAGGCATGGAACCACCGATGAACACAGATAGACACGGATAGTGGACGCAGAGACGATGTCCGGTCCTTGCCAAGCATCTGCGCCGGGTCCGCCTGAGGCGGACTACGCCCCTACGAACGGCAAACCTTAATGCGATTTGGGCGCGGCGCCGAAGGGCGTGCTACAACGCGAGGGTGGCGACTCCGGAGCGGCGGCCGACGGCGCGGAGGACGAGGTCGGCGAGGGCGCGGATCAGGAGCGGCGAATCGTTGAGCGCGGGCATCATGTGAAATTCGGTGATGCCGAGGGATTCGGCGAGTTCGCGGGCCTCGATATTAATTTCGTGCAGCGTCTCAATGTGCTCCGTGAGAAACGAAATGGGAATCACGAGCATGCGGCTCTGGCCTTCGCTCGCCATGCGCTCGATGGTGCCGGTGAGCGAAGGCGTGAGCCATTTCTGCGGGCCTACGCGGCTCTGAAAACACAAAACGTGCGGGTTAGACCACGAACCTAGCTCGCGTACCAGGCGGACGGTCGCTTCGATGTGCTGGGGATACGGATCACCCTTTTCGACGAGCGCCATCGGCAGGCCGTGCGCGCTGAATACGAGATGAACTTCCTCGGGACGCGCAAGCTGTTGGAGGACGCTGTTGATGCGCTCGACGACTCCGGCGATGTAGTCCGGGTGATCGAAGAAATGGTCAATCAGGTGGACGGGAACCCTGGGCTTGTAGAGGCGGTTCCACTCCTTCAGGCTGCTTCCGGTGGTGGCGAAGGAATAGTGCGGGTAGAGCGGCAGAAGCACGATCTCGTCGAAAGGAGCACTTTCGAGCGCGGCGATGGCTTCCGCGGTGTCGGGATGCCAATAGCGCATGGCCACGATGGTGCGGGCGGGAATATGGGGGCGCAGCGCGAGTTCAAGTGCGCGCGCCTGCTGCTCGGTGAGACGGCGAATCGGCGATCCTCCGCCTATCTCGGCATAATGTTGCCCGGCAACCTTCGAGCGCGTAATCGAGATTAGCTTTGCCAGCGGCTTGCGGGCGAGAAACGATCCGGGAAAGTTGATGATGTCCGGATCGCAGAAGAGATTATAGAGAAACGGCTCGACGGCGGCTTGCGAGTCCGGGCCTCCCAGCTGGAACAGGACGACGGCGAGTTTTTTGGATGCGGGCATGATCTCGGTTGCCAGATATTAAGATGCCACAAGAGAAGCACGCGACTCCAGAAAAACCATCCGAGCCAGAGACGAGCCTCGATCCCCTTCCGGGTTCACGCGGGCGAATCCGTCCAACGATGCGTTATTGACGCCCCCGCGGAATATGTCTACATTCATAAGGTGCCCGTCAAAAAAATTCAAGTCGGCCAGGTTTGGAAACAGGACGGCACTGGCGATTCCTTTCTGGTCACGAAAATTTACAACGAAGCGCTGACCTCATTCGCGGTTCTGCGCAAGACCGGGTCCGAGAGCGAGCCTCCGATGCGTATCAAGATCGCGCAGACCGGCGGGGCAGCGAATCTGCCGGGCTTCTCCTACACGCAACAATCCGACGACTTCTAGATTTCGATCTCAGGGACATGTAACTCGTGACTCGCGGGCTTTCCGGCGCCAGTCAGGATTGCGTACACGTTTACGCGAAGCTGGATTAGAATGGGTTTTGCATGGCTGCCTCTTCCGGGTCAAATTTCGTTCACCTTCATCTCCACACGGATTACTCTCTCCTCGATGGCGCATGTGAAATCGGCGAACTGACGGCGGAAGCCGCGCGGCGCGGAATGCCGGCCGTCGCCGTGACGGACCACGGCAATCTTTTTGCCGCGGCGAATTTTTATCACCAGGCCACGACGCATGGCGTCAAGCCGATCATCGGCTGCGAAGTATATGTCGCGCCGGATAATCACAAGAACCGCGGCACGGAGGCGGAACGCTCGAACCATCTCGTGCTTCTGTGCGAGAACGACGAAGGCTACCGCAACCTGATCCAGCTCGTCTCGACGGGATACCTTGACGGCTTCTACTACAAGCCGCGCGTGGATCACGAGCTGCTCGCACGCCACAGCAAGGGCTTGATCGCGCTTTCCGCGTGCCTGCGGGGAGAAGTGGCCGATGCGCTGCTTTCCGAGAAATACGATCAGGCGCGCGTGAACGCCTATCGCCTGCGCGATATTTTCGGCAAGGGCAATTTCTTCCTCGAAGTGCAGGACCAGGGCATGGAAATCGAGACGCGCATCAACCGCGATCTCGTCAGTCTGTCGCGCGAGACGGGCATTCCGCTGGTCGCGACGAACGATTGCCACTATCTGACCCAGTCGGACTCCCACGCACAGGAAGTCCTGATGTGCATCCAGACGGGGAAGACGATGAGCGACGGCCAGCGGATGAAGTTCGCGACCGATCAGTTTTATTTCAAGACGGCGGAGGAGATGGCTCAGGTCTTCCGCGAACTTCCCGACGCCGTCTCGCGCACGGTTACGATCGCGGAACGCTGCAACGTAAAGATTCAGCGAGTCAGCAACCCTTTCCCCGAATTCAAGGTTCCCGAAGGGCACACGACCGATTCCTATTTCGAGAAAGTGGCGCGCGAAGGTTTTACAACGCGCGCGCTGCAGCTCGAACGCCTCTCGCGCGAGAATCATCTCCGCCATTCGCTATCCGATTACGAGAGCCGCCTGACGGCGGAAATCCAGATGATTCAGAAGATGCGCTTCGCGGGCTACTTCCTGATCGTCTGGGATTTCATTCGTTACGCGCGCGCGCAGGAGGTTCCCGTGGGGCCGGGGCGAGGCTCGGCTGCGGGCAGCCTGGTGAGCTACGCGCTGCAGATCACGGACGTGGACCCGCTGCAATACGATCTGCTGTTCGAGCGATTCCTGAACCCCGAGCGCGTTTCGATGCCCGATATTGACATTGATTTCTGCATGCGTCGGCGCGGCGAGGTGATTGACTACGTCCGTAAGACCTACGGAGAGAAAAGCGTCGCGCAGATCATCACGTTCGGCACGATGGCGGCAAAAGCCGTGCTCAAGGACGCCGGGCGCGCGCTCGATATGCCGTATGGCGAAGTGGACAAGATCGCGAAGATGATCCCCACGACGCTGAATATCGAGCTCGAGGACGCGCTGAAACAGACGCCGCAACTCGAGTCGCTGCGGAAAACGGACGATCGCGTCAAGGAGCTGGTGGAAGTGGCGCTGCGCCTGGAAGGATTGACGCGTCACGCGTCCACGCACGCGGCCGGCGTGGTGATCTCGCCNNGCAGTACGACATGAACGCGCTGGAGCGTATCGGCCTGCTGAAAATGGATTTTCTCGGCCTCACCACGCTCACCGTGCTCGACGACGCCGTGCGCCTGATCCAGCAGAATCGCGGCGTGGCAATTGACCTTCCCGGTCTGGCGCTTGACGACGCTCTCACCTACGCGATCTTCGCGCGCGGCGACACCACCGGCATCTTCCAGTTTGAATCGCACGGCATGCGCGACATCCTGAAGCGCTATCAGCCGACGCGTCTGGAGGACCTGACCGCGCTCAACGCCCTTTATCGCCCCGGGCCGATTCAAGGCGGCATGATCCCGGACTTCATCGCGCGAAAGCACGGCGAAAAGAAAGTCACCTACGACCTGCCGGAGCTTGAGGAGATTCTTTCCGAGACGTGGGGCGTGATTCTTTATCAGGAACAGGTGATGCAGATCGCGAACCGCCTCGCGGGGTTCTCTCTGGGCGATGCGGACCTGCTGCGGCGCGCGATGGGCAAGAAAAAGCCCGAAGAGATGGCCGCGCAACGCGAGAAATTCCTGACCGGCTGCCAGGCGCGCAAAGTGCCGGTGAAAAAAGCCACGAAGATCTTCGATTTGATGGCGGAGTTTGCCGGCTACGGATTCAACAAGTCGCACTCCTGCGCTTATGCGCTGCTGGCGTATCAAACGGCCTGGCTCAAAACGCACTATCCCGTTGAATTCATGGCCGCCATGCTCACGTCGGAAACGGGAAACACCGAGAAGGTGGTTAAGTTCATCAACGAGTCGCGCAGCATGGGAATTACCGTGCTGCCGCCGGACGTGAACTCAAGCGCGCTCAATTTCACGCCGGTCGGCGACTCGATCCGCTTCGGTCTTACGGCGATCAAGAACGTCGGCGAGAACACGGTAAAGGGAATCCTGGCGGCGCGCGAGACGCTGGGGCGGTTCACGAATTTTTTTGAGTTCTGCGAATCGGTGGATTCACGGCTGATGAACAAGCGCGTACTCGAAAGCCTGGTGCGTGCCGGCGCACTCGACGGTTTGGGAGCGCACCGCGGCCAAATGATTTCGGTGATCGATCGCGCCATCGAGCGCGCGCAGAAGCTGCAGCGCGCCAAGGAAAGCGGCCAGCACGGGCTTTTCGGCGGGGGCTCCTCGGCGTCGGCGCCGCCCTCTCCCGAGGCGTTGCCGGACGTGGACGAATGGCCGGAGCACGAGATCCTTGCCGCAGAGTACTCGACGCTCGGCTTCTACATCTCGGGCCACCCACTTGATAAATACGCCGGGCGCTTGCAGGACCTCAAGGCAATTGATCTCTCGACGCTTGAAAGCCGGCGCAACAGCGAGGACATCGTGGTTGCCGGGATCATCGTGCAGCTGCGGCCGATGCGCTCACGTCGCGGCGCGCGCTGGGCGATCCTGACGCTGCAGGACCGCACGGGCGTATGCGAAGCGCTGGTTTTCCCGGAGGCGTTTCAAAAGCTCGAAGGGATACTCAAGGCGGCGACGCCGCTGCTGGTGAAAGGGCGCGTTGCTGTCGAGGACGTCGGAACGCGCGTGATTGTGTCCGACGCGCGATTGCTGGATCAGGTGCGCGACCCTGCCCCGAACGGCGCCGCGAATGAGGCCGCGGCGAGCGCGACAGGAGCGCCCAGCCTGCTGCGCGTGCGAGTGAGCCGCAGCGCCATGGACGCGGGAATCATCAACCAGTTGCACGAACTTTTCGTGAGCCGGCCGGGCCGCTGCCGAATTGCCTTTGAGCTTGTGCAGGATGACGGAACGGAAGCCACGATTGACGCGGGCAGCGCAGTGCGGGCGGATCGAGAGCTCGTCGAGCGCGTGCGGCAGATTTGCGGCAGCGATTCCGTCGCGGTGGTGCAATGAAGGAGTCGCCTGAGCAGAAGGAAAAACACAAACTGGCCCGCGAGCGGCTGCGCCGGCTGCGCGCCCTGGCGAAATTACGCAGGTTGCAGGCGAAGGCCAGTGAGCGCGCCGCCAAAGCGGCGCTGAAAGTTTCTGCCGCTCCGGCCACGAAGGTCCGGCAGCCCATCGCTCCGCCTCGCGACGAAGTTGCTTTCAAGCAGCGCGAGGGACAGCGAGACGGGCGTCGTGACGGGCACCGCGACGCACAGCGCGACGAACAGCGCCAGGTCGAAATCAACGCGCTCGAACGGGACATCGCCGAGCTGAGCCGCCTGACCGATCCGGGAGATGCGACGGCCGGCGAGATAGACCGCATCCGCCGCGAAGTGGAGGAACTGAAGCACGATTTCTACGCGCACCTCGCTTCCTGGCAGCGGGTGCAGCTGGCGCGCCACCCGCAACGGCCCTACACCGACGACTTTATCCGCCTGCTCTTTGAGAACTTCAGTGAAATTCACGGCGACCGCAATTTTGCGGACGATCCGGCGCTCATCACCGGCATGGCATCCTTCGGCGGTAGGCCGGTTTTGATCGTCGGCAACCAGAAGGGGCGGGACACCAAGCAGCGCCTGGCACGCAACTTCGGCCAGGCGAAGCCCGAAGGCTATCGCAAAGCCCTGCGTGCGATGCAGCTCGCCGCGAAATACCGGCGGCCGATATTCGTGTTCGTGGATACGCCGGGGGCGTATCCCGGCATTGACGCCGAGGAGCGCGGGCAGGCCGAGGCCATCGCGCACAACATCCGTGAGATGTCCCGGCTGCCGGTTCCAATCGTCGTCGTGATTACGGGCGAAGGCGGTTCTGGAGGCGCACTCGCCATCGCCATCGGCGACCGCGTCATGATGCTGGAGAATTCGATCTACTCTGTCATTTCACCCGAAGGATGCGCTTCGATTATGTGGCGAGATTCGACAAAGGCGGAATTGGCCGCCGAGGCCCTTAAGATTACGGCACCTGATCTTCTGGAGTTGAAGCTCGTGGACGAAATCATCCCCGAACCTGAGGGCGGCGCGCATACCGACCATGCCGCCACGGCAAAGCTCCTCGCTCCGGTTCTATCGCGGTCGCTCGATGAGCTCTTGCGGCTTTCGCCCGAGGCGCTGCTTCAACAGCGCTACGACAAGTTCCGACACATGGGCCAGTTTTTCACCTAAGACAGGGTATTTACCGTATTGTCTGTCCGGGATCGGCCCGATATCCTAAACTCGCATTCTAAGGTTTTACGAGCGCTGGCTTTGGAGGTTCGCTAATGCAGACAAATAGTTCGCGTTTGGGGACTCTCGGGATTCTGTGGATACTCTACGGCGTGTTGTGCGCTGTGAAGGCCGCGTGGATCGTGATAGACGGCGCGACTCTCACCCTCATGTGGGGCGCACTCCTGAACCGGGTAGCCAATCCCTTCTTCTGGATGAGCATGTTCCACTTCGCGATGTTGGCGGCGGTGATCCTGGCAGTTATCACCGCGATATTTTCGATTCTGGCTGGCATCGCCCTGATGCAGGGAGGCCCGTCCGGCCGGATGCTGGCGCTGGTGGCGAGCTTCTTGGGCTTGATCACCGGTCCGCTGGGCATCGCACTGGGCGTTTTCACGATCGTCATCGTACTTCCGAGGTCCTCGAACCAGACACGCACGGAATTCGGGTCCGCCGCCTAGACCTGCACGCCTATGATCGCGCACGGGCGGGGATTTGGCGTAAACGCGCCGGCACGGCTTGGTATTTCTTTCCGCCATTAGAGCATTGGGCACGCCTCGCCGCGTTGTCATTGCCCGCCATCGCACACTCGTTTAGCTTTAATTAACGGGAGATCCGTTCCATGGCTGAAGGCGAGGCACCATTCATGTCGGAGGTATTCCGGCCGTACGAGAGACTTGTCGAGATCACGATCCTGGGAAAGACCTTTTTGGTTCCCGAGAGAAATTCGCTGCTCCGCGCCTTTCAGTTCATCAGCCCCGAAACGATTCCCTACGGACGTTTCTGCTGGAATCAGGAGTGCCAATACTGTCGGGTGAATTGCCAGCTCTCCGACGACGACCAGGCCCGCCCTATTTTGAGCTGTAAATTCATCGTGTCGGAAGGGATGCACATATCCGATCTCGCGCCGGAGCTTGTGGGCTGCCTGCGCACCAAGCTGGGTCAGGCGCAGGTGGCAATCGTGGATGCCCCGGCGGACCCGAATGCCATCAGCGGCGCGGATGTCCCGAGCGTCGCAAGCGCGCCAAGCGGCCCGAACGGCTCCAATGGAACGAACGGCATACACGACCACGACGAGTAGCAAACCCGAAGACGGATCAAGTCCCCGAGGATTGAATGAGCGGTTTTAAAGTGCTCGTCGCCGACGACTCGCCGGTGTACCGAAAGCTTGTCGAACATGCGCTGGCCGAAGATTCCTGTTCGGTGTTGTTCGCAAACAGCGGCCACCAGGCGATCGAAATTTTCGAGCGCGAGCGTCCCGATCTGATCGTCACCGATTGGATGATGCCCGATATCACGGGAATCGAACTCTGCCAACGAATCCGCGCGGACGTCCATTCTTCCTATACGTACGTCATCATCCTGACCAGCAACGCGGAGAAAGAAAACGTGGTCAAGGGACTTTCCGCGGGCGCGGATGACTACCTGACAAAACCTTTCGACCGCAACGAACTGCTAGCGCGCATCCGTGTGGGCCAGAGACTGATAGACCTCCACAGGCAGATTGAGGCGAAGAACCGGCTGCTCGAGGAGCTGGCGCTTACCGATCCGCTCACGGGCCTTCCGAATCGCCGCGCGATTGAGGATTGGTCCGCACGCCAACTGAGCGGAGCCGCGCGGCATGGCTTTCCAATGTGGGTCGTGCTGATGGATCTCGACCATTTCAAGAACGTGAACGACACACACGGCCACGAAGCCGGGGACACGGTCCTCAAGAAATTCAGTGAAGTGCTTCGAGCCAATACGAGGCTTTCCGACATCTCCGGCCGGATCGGCGGCGAGGAGTTTCTGCTGGTCCTCACCCACGCGGACGAGAAAAACGTAACGGTCGTAGTGGACCGCATTCGCACACAGCTCGCCGAGGAACGATTCGAATGGAATGGCACGGCCATCAAGGTGACGGCGAGCTTTGGCGCCGCGGGGTTTTCGGGGAGGAAAGCGCCGGAATTCAATCAACTCGTCAAACAGGCTGACGCAGCGCTTTACCGCGCCAAGGATCTCGGGCGCAACCGCATCGAGTTCGAGGCCGTAATATCCTTCTGAAGTTGCCGCCCAGTATTCCTTCCGATAACAGACCTGAGCGCTTGCCAGGAATTCCTGCTCCGTGCCATTCTTGCCGCCTTGCCGGGAGGGCAACGAATGCCGGTTTGCGATAGCTGCGGAGCGCGGGTGGACGATGCGCACATCCGGCAGCGCATCGAACGGCTCGAATTGGCGACTCGCTTCCGGCCCATTCACATTTCCGTTCTATTGGTTGACGCCGCCCCGCCAGCGCGGTTCGAGGACTATTTCTATCGTGCAACGAACGACCGGTCGGAGCGGTCGCCTGCATCGCGCGAGTACTTCGACGCCCTGGTGAAATGCACCGGCGCGGCTCCAGGCTCGGAAACGACTGAAGAGGCGGCGCTGGCCGAGTTTCAGCGGCACGGCTTTTTTCTCATTGGTGCGGTCGAATGCGCCCTGGAAAACCACGGCGACCCAGCGAAGGCGATTGAACGCGCCGCGCCCGGATTGCTGAGGCGCGTCAACGTCTCCTACAAACCAAAATCCGTCGCGTTCCTGTCTCCGCTGACCGAGGCGCTCATTCCCATTTTTCAGGCAAACGGCTGGGGCGCCCGCCTGATCCTCGACGACGGCAAGGCGTTCTGCGATTTAGTTTCGACTGGCCCTCTGGCCAGGGCGATCGGCCAAACGGGCGAACGTTGAAGCGGCATTCCGCGATTGTGCTAGAATTTGTGCTTCCAGCCACCAGGCAGATGGGGGTACAAGCATGAAAGCGCGCAAAAAGTTCCTGATCGGTTCGGGGATTATTGTCGCTACGCTGCTGGCGCTGGCCTACGTGGGCTACACGCAGAGCAAGACTTACTACCACACGATTTCCGAGCTCCCGACCTTGCAGGGCTCCACGCTTCATCAGCGCATGCGCGTCTCGGGCAATGTCCGCGCGGGCTCAATTTCACACCGCGATGGGCGCGTCAATTTCGTGCTCGAGGAACAGGGCAAGGACCTGTCCGTCAGCTACATTGGCAACGATCCCCTGCCCGATACGTTCAAGGACGGCGCGCAAGCCCTGGTGGAAGGCCGCCTGATGCCGGAAGGCGGCTTTGTCGCGGAACAAGTCCAGGCAAAGTGCGCCTCGAAATACGAGGCCTCTCCCATTGGCGCGCCGGTGGCCAGCGACAAGAATCTCAACAAGAGCTAGTATCCCCAAGGGGGAATCCGCTTGGATATTTTCGGTTCGTTCGCACTGCTTCTCGCGTTTCTGGCTACCGTTTATGCCTTCGTCGCCGGGATCGTGGGGATCGTTACGCGCCGCACTCTGCTGACCAAGAGCGCGCGCAACGCCGGCATGGCCGTGTTTGGGCTGATCACGCTTGCCGTCGCGTCGCTCGAATATTTCTTCTTCACGGACGATTTTTCGCTGGCCTACGTTGCGGCCCACAGCAATCACGCCCTGCCTCTTTATTACAAGTTCTCGGCGCTTTGGGCCGGGCAGGAAGGTTCGCTGCTGTGGTGGAGCTGGCTGCTTTCGATCTACGTGTTCCTCGCGCTTTTCCTGAACCGCAAGAAGCATCCGGAGCTGATGCCCTACGTGGGCGTCATACTCGCCGGCGTGCAAACGTTCTTTCTCGTTTTGAACAACTTCGTGGCGAGCCCATTTCACGTGCTGGCCAGCGCCGATTCAGCGGGCGTAATGCACATGGCGCGGTTATCGGAGGGCAGCGGACTGAACCCGCTGCTGCAATATCCCGAGATGGTGATCCATCCGCCGATGCTCTATCTCGGCTATACCGGATTCACCATACCTTTCGCGTTCGCGCTCGCCGCGCTGCTGGGCCGCTATCCCGGCGAGAAATGGATTCACATCACGCGCCGCTGGACGATGGTCGCATGGTGCTTTCAAGGAATCGGCGTGCTGCTTGGCGCGCACTGGGCGTACGCCGTGCTTGGATGGGGCGGCTACTGGGCGTGGGACCCGGTCGAGAACGCGGCGCTGCTGCCGTGGATCACCGGCACGGCGTTCCTTCATTCCGTGATGATGCAGGAAAAGCGCGGAATGATGAAGGTGTGGAATGTCTGGCTCGTCTTCGTCACTTTTATGCTGTGCATCCTGGGAACTTCGCTGACGCGGACGGGCATCGTCAGCTCGGTGCACGCGTTCGCGGAATCGTCCATTGGTGGCTGGTTTTTCGGGTTCCTCGGGATCGTTTTCGTCGTGTGCCTCACAGCGTGGTACAAGAATCGCGATTACCTGCGCAGCGACAATCAGCTCGACTCGCTGGTCTCGCGCGAATCGAGCTTCCTCTTCAACAATTTGATTTTGCTGGCCGCGTGCTTCGCCGTTCTGTGGGGAACGCTCTTCCCTGTGCTCTCGGAATGGGTGACTGGCAGCAAGATCAGCGTGGGGCCGCCGTTCTTCAATAAAGTGAACGTGCCGATCGCGCTGTTTCTCCTGTTCCTTACCGGTGTGGGCCCGTTGCTGGCGTGGCGCAAGACGTCCGTTGATGCGCTGCAACGCAATTTTGCTTGGCCTCTCGTGGGCGGATTGATCGCTGGAGCGGTGGGATTCGCTTTCGGCTTCCGCAGTTTCTACCCGCTGGTCTGCCTGATACTTTCCGTGTTCGTCACACTCACGATATTTTCGGAGTTTTACCGCGGGGCACGCGTGATCGCCTCGCGCGACGGTACGAATCTGCTTACGGCGGTTGGCGAACTTACGATGCGCAATACGCGGCGATATGGCGGCTACGTGGTCCACTTCGCCATGGTGCTGATCTTCGTCGGCATTGCCGGTTCGGCGTTCAATCAGGACATTCAGAAGGAATTGAAAGTCGGCCAGAGCATGACGATCGGTCCCTACACGATCCTGTGCCAGAATTTCGACCAGCCGTCCACGGACAATTACACATCCGAACGCGCCACGCTCGAAGTTTTCCGCAACGGCCATTCGCAGATGATGCTCTATCCCGAGCGCCGTCTGTTCCTCGCGAGCCAGGTGACCGAGACAATCGTCGCAAACGAGAGCACTCCGGTGCACGACCTCTACGTCGTGTACGCCGGCCGCAGCCCGGACACCAACCTACCGGTGATTCACGCGTATCTGAACCCGCTGGTGAAGTGGATTTGGTTTGGCGGCATCGTGATGGTTCTGGGGACGTGCCTGGCGATGATTCCCGATCGCCGTCCGGCCATTGTCCTTCGGACCGCGGCGGAGAGACCGTGGAGTGACGCGATCGCGCGAAGCGCGGGCGGATCGCCCGCCGCCAGCCCAGTCACAAGTTCGACCGTCCGCCGCCCCGGCTCCCCCGATTGACATGACCTACGGCACAAAATTTGGCGCCGTCGCGGTGAGGGCCATCGCAGCCTTATCCTTCGCCGTGATGTTCCTGGCATTCGCGACAGCTCCGCGTGCGGACGATTCTCCTCGCGCCAAGGCTCTCAGCAAGAAAGTGATGTGCATGTGCGGCGGCTGCAACGACACGGCCGGAACGTGCAATCACACGGGCGGGGCGTTTTCCGGACCATGCGACACGGCGAAAGCGATGCAGAAGGAAGTGGCACAGCGCGTGGATCGCGGGGACTCGGACGACCTGATCTTGCAATCGTTCGTTCAGGAGTACGGCCCGACGGTTCTCCCCGATCCGCCGAAGAAGGGTTTTACATGGCTGGTCTGGATTGCTCCCGTGGTGGCGCCGCTCATCGCGCTTTTTTTGATTTGGGAGGTCGTGCGCCGATGGCGCCGTCGCGTGGCCCTTGCCCCAGCAGGCGGACCGGCTATTTCGCCGGAGTTGCTCGACCGCGCTCGCCGGGAAGCAGGCAGGGGATCCGATGAGTAGCGTTGACATCGCCGTCGCGTGCGTGTTGCTGGCGCTCGCGACCATGATTTTCGTGTTCGGCGTGCGGCCGGAAGCGTCCGATGACGCACCGCACCGCACCAAGCTCGATCAACTCATGGAGCGGCGGGACGCCATTTACGAAAACCTGCGCGACCTGCGGTTCGAACATCGCGCCGGAAAATTTTCCGAAGCGGACTACGACGAGATCAAGCAGTCGCTCGAAATCGAGGCCGCACGCGTCCTGTCCGACATGGATATATTGACCGGCCACGCTCCGACTCCGGCCACGCGCCAGGCCGCCTCCGAAAAGGGACGGCGCTCATGAATCTTCGCCGCTGCGCGTTACTGATTCCCTCTTCCCTGTTCCTTTTGTTGCTGGCATCCCCGGCCTTGGCCGGCACGGTTACAGGGACGGTCCGCAACGGCACTACCGGAAAACCCGCAGCCGGCGTGGAGATGATCCTGATCCAGCTTCAGGGCACGATGCAACCGGTCGCGAACACCACGACGGACGCTGACGGCCACTATAAATTCGACAATCCCGGGCTTGGCGCCGGGCCGATGCTCATCCGGGCNNGAGGTTTTCGAGCCGACCGACAAGCCCAGCGCGTTCGCGGTCACGGTCCACGCGATCATTTTTCAGCCGACGGGTTCGGACCTCACCATCACCGAGGAATACAACATCTCGAATAAAACCAGCCCGCCGCTGGCCTACTACCGCGCGGACGGCTCTTTCATTTTTTCGCTGCCCGAGGGCGCGAAGCTTACAAATATTTCCGCGGTCGGCTCCTCCGGAATGCCCGTCGTGCAGAGCCCCATAGACAAGGGTCAGAATCAACAGGCGATCGCGTTTCCCTTTCGGCCGGGCGACAGCCAGGTGAGCCTGTCGTACAGAGTGCCCTACCCGAGCAATCAGGCAAACCTCCACTTCGCTTCGCGTTACGCCGTGGAACATCTTGGACTTTTCGCGCCGCCGTCGGTGCAGGTCTCCGGCGGCGGGTTTATCGCTGCCGGGCAGGCGCAGGGATTCAGCGCGTACACGCGCGATTCTGTCGCGGCAAACACGCCCGTATCCGTTTCCGTCTCTGGCACGGCGCCACCACCCGCTCCCACGCAGGATGGCGCAGCAGCGGGAAACGCGCCGGCGGACGATTCGCAGAATCCATCGGTTAATTCCCGCATTGATACAGGCAACGAAGCGCCCGTCGCGAGCGTCACGACGCTACCCGCGCGCCTGGACAGCCTGAAATGGATTCTTGTCGCCGGCTTCGTCGCCCTGTTCCTGCTTGGCTTGATTTTTGTGTCGCGCCAGCCTCAAGCGGTGGTCTCGACTGAGGCGCTTTCGGTGAGCATTCCAGCGGTGGCACTGCCTCCGGCGCGCCCGAACCTCTCGGGGCAGCCTGCGCTGTATGGTTCGAGCGCCGCGAGCGCGTCCGCGGAACTCGACCGCGAAGTCCGCGGCAGCCTCGACGAGCTGAAGGACATCCTGTTCCGCCTCGAATTGCGCCGCGAGGCCGGGACGATCACCGAACCGGACTACGCTCGCGAACGCGATCGCGTTCAAAAAGCCCTGCGCGATCTGGTGAAAGGCTGACGGATTTGTCCAGCCTGTCCACGCCGGCGCCATCGCGTTCCGGAACAACATCTGCTTCCGCAATTCCTTCCGCGAGCCTGGGGATTTCGTTCGATGGAGTCGAGAAGCGCTTTGGTTCGCTGCTCGCCCTGCGAGGCGTCTCGCTCGAAATCCTACCCGGAGAATTCGTCGCGCTGCTGGGCCCGAATGGCGCGGGCAAGACAACGCTGCTGCGCATCGCCGCACTGCTGGTGACCCCTACAAAGGGCAGCATTGCTTTTCGGGGCCTCTCCCGCGTCCTCGATGGCCCCACGAGACGGCAAACGGAGATTGTTTATGGTGATCCGAAGCCATCTATCGGGATGGTCGCGCACAACACATTGCTCTACGATGAATTGACGGCCGCTGAAAACCTTTGGTTCTTTGCGCAGCTTTACGACCTCGACGACATTTCCCGGCGCGTCGCGCGGGCGCTGGAGTCCTGCGGCCTTGCCTCGCGCGCCGGGAGCATTGTGCGCACGTTTTCGCGCGGGATGCGGCAGCGGCTGGCGATCGCACGCGCGTTGCTGCACGATCCGCGCCTGCTTCTATTGGACGAGCCCGCCGCCGGTCTTGACCGCCAGGGCCTGGCGTGGCTCGGAGAGACGCTCGCGCGATTGCGCGATAGCGGCACGACCGTGGTGATGAGCACGCACGCGCGCAATGAATCGCTCGATCTCGCCACGCGAGCCGTGTCGCTCGCGGGCGGCCGAATCGAGAGCGATAGCGGATCCGGCGGCGACCCGCGACCGCTGCTCGCCGCGCTTCGCTCCGAAGCCTGAGATGACCACCGCGCGCGCCGCCGCCATTGTGCTGACCAAAGAACTCCGCATGGAGTTCCGCGCGCGCGAACTGCTGAGCACCACCGTCGTCTTTGCGCTGGTCATCGTGGTTCTATTCAGCTTCGCGTTTGATCCCACAGCCGGCGAATCCCGCCGGTACGGGCCGGGCCTGCTGTGGATTGCGTTTCTCTTCGCTGGATCGCTGATGCTCAATCCATCGTTTGCGCGCGAGCAAGCGAATCAGACGCTCGACGCCCTGCGCATGGCGCCGGTCTCGCCGTTCGCGATCCTGCTGGGAAAAATGCTGGCGAATTTCATCTTCATGGCGGTCTCTGAAGCCATTCTCGTTCCCGTGTTCGCCGTTCTCTACAATATTTCGATTGGAGGAATCGTGGGCCGGCTGGCGCTGGTCCTGGCGCTTGGAACCGTGGGGCTGGTCGTCGCCGGAACCGTGTTTTCGGCCATCGCGGCGCACGCGCGCATGCGCGAGCTGCTGCTGCCTCTGCTGTTGCTTCCCATTCTTGCGCCGCTTCTGATTGCCGCCGTGGAGGCGACGGCATCGCTTTTCGCCGAGCAGCCCGCGCTCGACCGCGCCTGGCTCGCATTCCTTGCTGGATTTGATATCGTGTTTCTGACCGCGTCGTGGCTCCTTTGCGATTTCTTGCTGGAGGAATGAGTTGAGATCGAGCCGATGAAAGGACGCAGCGCCATCACCGCCGCCGTCGCCGCGCTGATTTTCTTCGCGGGCTACGCGGCCCTTTTCATCGCGCCCGATGAGAGCACGATGCACGAGATCCAGCGCGTGTTTTACTTCCATCTGGCGAGCTGGATGGCGATGTTTACGGCGCTTTCGCTGGCGTTCGTTGCGAACGTCGCCTGGCTCGTCACGCGCAAGCCGCACTGGGACTGGCTCGGAGTCTCCTGCGTCGAAGTGGGAGTCGTCTCCTGCACGGCGGGGTTGATCACCGGCGTCCTCTGGGGNNTGGTGGACTTGGGACGCGCGCCTGACGACCGCGTTCATTCTTTGGATTCTTTATATCTGCTACTTGTTGTTGCGCGGATTGATCGAGGAACCTCAGCGCCGCGCATCCCTTTCCGCCATTTTCGGCGTATTCGCGTTCCTCGATGCCCCGCTCGTTTATGCCTCCAACCGCTTATGGCGAACGCAGCACCCGGCTCCCGTCATTTTCGGCGGAGAGAATTCGGGCCTCGATCCCACGATGGGAAAGGTTCTGGTGGTCTGCATTGTCGCCGTCATGGCGATGATGGTGCTCGTGCTCATTGACCGCTACCGCCTCGAACGCATGCGCCACGATCTGGATGAGCTTCGGCTGTCCGTTGACGCGCGCGGCGTCGCCTCAAACACCGTCCTTACAAAGGGGTTACCTTGAGAAACTTTCATTTTCTCTTCGCGGCGTGGATGGCCGTCTGGGCCGTCTTCTTCGCCTACGAAATGTCGGTGGCAAGCCGAATCGCCAAGCTTCGGGACGACCTCGAGCGCCTGAAGCAACAGCTTCGCGAAGGCTAGCCAACTTGCTTCGTCCGCCTCGCACCTCCAATTGCCTTTGACAGAACCGTGTGGCGTTCCCTACACCGACGATTATGGAAGTGCGGTTCAAACCTGAAACGGAATCGCGTTTGCACGAGCTGGCGTCGAAGAGCGGTCGCCGGACCGACGACCTTGTAGAAGACGCCATGGCGGGATACCTCACCGAAGTAGCTGAAGTGCGCGACCTGCTCGACAGCCGCTATGACGATGTAAAAAGCGGCCGTGTGAAACCCCTGGACGGCGAGGCTTTCTTTGAAACCCTCCGTCAGCGCGAAGACGAACTTCTCAAGCGACGCTCTCCGAAATGACCGACAGCCAGGGCTTTGTTCTTTACCCTGGCGCAGCGCAGGACATCACTGAAATCTGGGAATAAATCGCCGCTGATAGTCCACAAGCCGCCCGGCACGTCCGTGAAGAGATCCTTGATGCAATCCGCGCGCTTGTGGCCTTTCCACATCAAGGCCACGCGCGGATTGACCTGACCGCACACCCGCCGCGGGTCCACTCGGTACGTGACTACCTCATTGTTTACAGCGCGAATGAGAACCCTCTCGTGGTGATCGCCGTGCTTCATGGACGCCGCCATCCCCGCGTCATCGCCGCAATCCTGGCCAGCAGAGAATGAATGCCCACTGGTTTGCAGCTTGTCAGGGGACCTAGCCGCGTCGCAACTCGCGCTCGGCTCGCCACCGCCTGAGCCGCCTGCTTGAACCCACAAAGAAACCATATTGCGAGATACACCATCCAAGCGTGCAAGTGAAAGAACCAGCGCAGACGGGTGTATAATGCGGCCAGGTTCCTTCCGGAGGTATCGATGAGGAAATCTTTCGCGGCCCAATGGATGGCAACACTCGTCGTGGCGTCGCTCGTGACGCTGCCCGCCGTCGCCGCCGCGCAGACTCAACAGCCGCCATCACCGACCGCGCAGACTCCGTCAGCGCAGTCGCCGGCGCCGCAGACTCCGCCGGCACCGACCACGCCAGCGCAGGCGCCGACCACGCAAACTCCGGCCACTCCAGCGCCGCCGCCCGCCGTCACCCAGCAGAACAGTCCGAATGTGAAGTCCGGCAGCGAAGCGGACGTTGACGCCATTGGGAACCGCAAGGTCGGGCACGGACCCGAGATGTATTCGCTCGAGCACGATATCGCCATCGGCAAGCAGCTCTCCCAGGAAGTCGAAAAGAGCGCGAAGTTCATTGACGACCCGGTGATCAACGAATACGTGAATCGGGTGGGGCAGAACCTGGTCCGGAATTCCGATGCGCAAGTGCCGTTTACGATCAAGGTCATTGATTCGGACGTGGTCAACGCGTTCGCGCTTCCGGGCGGATTTTTCTACGTGAACAGCGGCCTGATTCTGCATGCGGATGAAGAATCGGAACTCGCGGGCGTGATGGCGCATGAGATCGCGCACGTTTGCGCCCGGCACGGAACGCGGGAAGAAACCAAGAGCACTATCGTCCAGCTGGCTTCGATCCCCGCCATGATCTTTATTCCCTATAGCTGGGCCGGGTACGCAATCTATCAGGGTATGAACTTCGCGATTCCACTCACGTTCTTGAAATTCTCGCGCGGAGACGAAGCCGAGGCCGACTACCTGGGTTTGCAGTACATGTACAAAGCCGGCTACGACCCGAATTCCTTCGTTTCGTTCTTTGAAAAAGTGCAGGCGGACGAGAAGAAACAGCCGGGAACGATACCCAAGGTTTTTTCGACGCACCCGCCAACGCCTGACCGGATTGAGGCTATTCAGAAGGAAATCGCCACGATCCTGCCCGCGCGGGATCAGTACATCGTCACGACTTCCGAGTTCGACACGGTGAAGGCGCGCCTGCAGATGATCGAGGCGAATATCAAAGTGAAGGATTCGAATCCGAACAAGCCGACTCTGCGCAAGCGCACCACGCAGAACAAGGGCGGCAATACGTCCCCCAGCGATCCCAACAGCACGTCCACTGGCGGCAGCACGACATCGTCCGATCCATCCTCGGACGATAGCGACCGGCCGACGCTGCAGCACCGCACAACGGACCCGGATCAGCAGCAGCCGCAGCAGTAAAGACGAGTTAAAATTTCACAGTCTGGAGTTTACAGACGGGCACCCGGTTCACCACCGGGTGCCTTTTTTTGTCAGTGGGTGTGGACTTCGGCGACGCCGAGACGCTTGAGGCCCTCGGCGTAATACTTGCGGTACATGATGTCCCATTCCTCGCTGCCTTCGAGGATTTCCTTCTTTTGCGATGTGATCTTCGCGCGGACTTCCGTATCCACTTGCTCCTCAACCTTCAGGAGCGCGGTGATTATATTGACGATCTCCGTGCGGATCGTATCGCGATCCTCGACGAAGTCCACGCTGGGAACCGAAACCAGAAAATCAATGACGCGATGAGAAAGGCGGACGGTCTTTTCGCGGCTCAGTCGCATGTGGGCGGCCTCCTTAGCGGAGGATGAGTTTCCTTTCCCTGGCGAGCTGGCTTTTAATTTTCTTGAACATTTCCTGGTATGACGCTCCGGTGCGGCGCATTTCGTCGGAGTATTTGGCAAGGATCTCGCGCGCTTCCTCGTTCAGCCGGTCTTCGATGGTTACTTCGTCGGCCATCACCTGGCGCACCTGCTGCGACAGGTTTTCAACGTCCTTTGTTTCGATCATCTTGGCGGCCACCAGGCGCTTTACGATTTCTTTCGCCATGTAGCCGACATAATCCCGCGATAGAAGCATTCCGTATGACTCCGCGACGCAACCGCAAGCCATTCAGTCTAATGGTTGGATGGCAAAAGTTCAAGGCAGCGTGCAACAACCCGACAGTAGTTCAGTCCTGAAGGACGGCGGACGCGGACCTCGCGAAATGCAGGGCTGCGTCAGCGGGTTGGTCGGTGGCGACCATGGCCGTCAGATGAGAGGTTTCAAACGAGGAGATGTTTTCGCTCCCCGCGCTCGAAGCGCGCAGAAGCCTGCCGTTCGAGAAGCCGCGGATGGCTCCGGTCAAGCGCTGGCCGTCCCGCTGCCTGAGAAACAGCGAGAACTCCCGCGCGCCGTCCGAATAGACGAGGTGAAGGAAGAGACGCCCATCCAACCGGCATATTTTTGCGCGCTCCAGGTGGTAACTCGAAGCCAATTCCGAAGGCACCGGGCCTGAAATTCCCTGCTGTTCCGCGAGCGCGGCGATTTTTTCCGGATCGGTTATCCACGGGCGGGGCTGCTGCTCGACCACTTCCAGTTGGTGATCCCTCCCGGCATCGGCATAGACGCGAGCAACGTGTCCGGGCACCAGAAGATAGCCGGCTGCGAGGAGCAGAAACGCCGCGGCAATGCCCATGCTTGCGGCCATCCAGCGGCGGGGCTGCGGCAGCAACGGAGCCGCGATGGGTCCCGATGATTCCGCGGCGATCAGCTCGCGAATGCGGCGATTGACCCGCGACACATCGACTTTTTCGGTCAAGAGCGCTTCGCGAAATCGCTCATCAAGACGGGCTTGTGCTTCGAGCTCCGCCATGCACGCCGGGCAGGACTTCAAATGCGCGTCGAACTCCGCCGCACCCTGCGAGTCGAGTTCCGCGGAGATGTAGAGCGGCGCGATTTCCGTTATGTCAGAGCAATTCATTACGTTTCTCTTCCGGCGCGTCCCGCAGCCGCGCGCGCCTGCCAAACCCTGGGCGCCGCAGGCGCGAGACGCTCGCGCAGCGCCTGCCGCCCCCGGCTAAGCCGCGACATCACCGTGCCGATCGGCAGGGACAAAATTCCCGCCATTTCGCGGCAGGTAAATCCCTCGACAACCGCCAGCAAGAGCACCGTCCGATGCTCCGAGGAAAGCTCCTCGAGGGCATTTGAAATCTCCGCAATTTCCGCCAGCGACGCTCCCGACTGAGATTGCGGCTCCGTATCGCGGCCGGGAGCATCGAGCGAAACCAGAATCGGGGCGGCGCTTATCTGCCGTCCGTGGGCATAGAACGCGTTGAACATGATTCGGAAAAGCCAGGCCCGAATGTTGGTGCCGGTCTGAAACTGATTGAAACTGCGCCACGCCCGGAAGTAAGTTTCCTGAACAAGGTCTTCGGCTGCCGCCGGATCGGACGCGAGCCGCCGGGCCACCCGGAGCAAGCTCCTGGAGTGTGGCATGGCAACCCGCTCAAATTCGTTCTGCCGTGCAGTCACAGTCGTGGCAATCCGTTCATCACAATAGGGCAGGCACAGCCCGGAAAGACTTGCCTGCCCCATAGATACCACGGCTCGTGCCTATCGCGCTACTTCGAGTCCTTCTGCAGATCGGCGAGTGCCGCGAGGACTTCGTCGCTGTGCCCCGTTGGATTGACCTTGATGAATTCCTTCACGATCTTGCCGCTGGGATCAATCACGAACGTATTCCGCGCGGCGACCGTGCCGAGTTGCGGAGCCTGCGGGATGGTCATCGTGGATCCGTAGAGGGCGACGACTTGCTTGTTTGCGTCGGAGAGCAGCTTGAAAGCCATGCCGTCCTTGGCGCACCACTCTTTGTGCGATTCGACGGTGTCCACGCTGACGCCCACGATGACGGCGTTGATCGCGTCATACTTTGCCTGGTCGCGCTGGAAGCCGTGCGCTTCAATCGTGCAGCCGGGGGTCTGGTCCTTGGGATAAAAGTAGAGAACGACCCACTTGCCGCGAAAACTGTGGAGGCTGATCGGCGTGCCTTCCTGCGAATTCAACGTGAAATCGGGAGCCATGCTGCCAACGGTTGGCATTGCCTGGTCATCCGCGTGTATGGCGGGGGCGTGAATCGCCGGGTAGGCCATTCCGGCCAGTGCAACCAAAAGAAACAAGTATGGGAGCGTGCGTAGTGCTGCGCGTCGCGAATTCTTCATGTCGGGGTTCTCCTCGTCGTCAGTGCTCCGCCTGAGGCGGTTCGTGCAATTACTATAACGTCCAACCGTCCACATTTCATCCCTGCATGGGCGAGTCCCGGAGAGCGCCCGGCGCCCGCGAACTTCTGGTATTCTAGACGTGCCGGGGCGACATATCAGGTACCCGGCGACGCGAAAAATCACTCCAAGGATTTTTTCTGTGAGCCATTTGACAACTGCTGAGCGCGGCACGAAGCGAGCCTTCAATTTCAACGCGGGACCGGGAGCGCTACCGCTTTCCGTGCTCGAACGCATGCGGGAGGAGTTGCTCGATTACGCTGGCACCGGCATGTCCGTGATGGAGATGAGCCACCGTTCGCCTGAATTCGAGGCCATCAGCGACAACGCCGAACGCGCACTGCGCCGCGTGCTCGGCATTCCCGACGAGTACGCCGTAACGTTTCTGCAAGGCGGCGGCAGCCTGCAGTTCGCAATGGTGCCCATGAATCTGTATCAGACTGGGAAACCGGTGGACGTGCTGCACACGGGTTCCTGGACAGCAAAGGCGATCGAGGAGCTGAAGAAAATCGCGCAGTATCGTTTGGCGGCTTCAACCGAGGCGGACAAATTCACGCGGGTGCCGCGGAGTAGCGAGATCACGCTGGCGCCGAATGCATCCTACGTCGCCATGTGCACCAACAACACGATTGAGGGTACACAATGGAGCTCCATACCAGCGACCGGCAGCGTTCCATTGGTCGCGGATATGTCTTCCGACATCGCATCCAAGCCGGTGGATGTGCGGAAATTCGGTCTGATCTTCGCGGGCGCGCAGAAAAATTTAGGGCCGTCCGGCGCGACGATCATAATCATCCGGCGCGATCTGGCTGACGCCGCGAGCGACAAGATCGCTAAGATTCTCCAATATCGAACTCAGATCAAGGAACGGTCGCTTTATCACACGCCCTCTACGTTCGCCATCTATACGGTTGGACTCGTCCTCCAATGGCTTGAAGCGGAAGGTGGGGTAGCGGCAATCGAGAAGCGCAACGCAGCCAAGGCCAAGTTGCTCTACGACACGATTGACGCCAGTGGCTACTACAAGTGCCCCAACGAGCGGGAATCCCGGTCGAAGATGAACGTCGTCTTCCGCGTGGCGGGTGGCGACGAAGCCGTCGAGGCGAAGTTTGTGAAGGAAGCCGAAGCGGCGAACATCGCGGGAGTTAAAGGCCACCGGTTAGTGGGTGGCATGCGAGCTTCCCTTTACAATGCAATCACTCTCGAGGCAGTCGAAGCGCTTACTGGCTTTATGCGTGATTTTGAGCGCAAGAACGGCTGAAAAACACCCTTTTGGGCGCTATTCGGGCCTGCGGACGACACACCACAATACTGTGTCTTAGGTACAACACTGCGGCTTGACATGGCGCTCCGCTGTGGTTATCGTGTGACTTCCATGCGCAATGCCGCTATCAACCTGGCCGGACCCACCCCTTACGAGAGGCGCATGCCTGCGGTTCGGGCGATAGCAAGCGGCCCACCGCCCTTGGACGAGTACTACAATTCCCTGTTCACGGCGTTCGGCCCGCAGCACTGGTGGCCCGGCAAGACGCCGTTCGAAGTGATTGTCGGCGCGGTTCTGACCCAGAACACTTCGTGGACGAACGTGGAGCGCGCGATCTCGAATCTGCGGGACACCAGCTTGCTTTCGCCCGCAGCGATCGAAAAGGTTCCCTTGCGGCGTCTCGAACGCTTGATTCGCTCGTCCGGCTATTTCCGGCAGAAGGCGCGGAAGCTGAAGGCGTTTTGCGAATTTCTGCGCCGTGAGTACGGCGGCTCGCTCAAGCGGATGTTCGAGACTCCCACCATCGTGCTGCGCGAAAAACTGCTCGGTGTGTTTGGCATCGGACCGGAGACGGCTGATTCCATCCTGCTGTACGCAGGCGATCACCCGGTATTCGTCGTGGACGCGTACACGAAACGCATGCTCTCCCGCCACGGCTGGACCCGCGAAAACGCGAAATACGACGATGTGCGCTGGATGTTCGAGCGCGAGTTTCCCGGCGACGTGAAACGGTTCAACGAGTTTCACGCCCTGATCGTACATACGGGGAAGAATTTCTGCCGAACGCACGATCCGCTCTGCGGAGAGTGCCCGTTGGGACGCTACCTCGAGGAGGGCCGTTAGGGTGAAGCGGCGCCGCAAAAGCGATCTTTGGATGGCGATTGGCGGGATCGTCGTGGTGTTGCTGGCGGCGGCCGTATTCACGCTGGGGTCGCTCAACATCCCGTTGCGCCCACAACAAGGGAACGCGTTTGTCGTCTTTTTCGCTCTCTCTACTTTGATTGTGGCGGCGCTGCTGGTCTTCTCGCTGATCCTGACGCGCACTTTGGTGCGCCTCGGAGCCGAAAGGCTCAGCGGGCAGATGGGCTCGCGCTTCAAAGTGAAAATGGTTCTTGGCGCGATGGGAGTGTCGCTCTTGCCCATCTTGTTCCTATTTTTCTTCAGCTACGCGCTCGTGAACCGGACGTTGAACGCGTGGTTCCCGCGACCGCTGGAAATCGCCAACGAGCAGAGTCAGATTCTCCTGACTCACTTTGAAACCACGGAATTCGACCGTTTGAATCGCCTGGCCGCCGAGGCCGCGATTTATGAGACGCAGGATGAAGATTTTCTCGGCCGCAACCACGCGATTGATATTTCCTGGGTCGCCGATGCTAACGGAAAGGTGATTTCGAGTTTGGATTTCACGAAGGCACCGGGCGACGCCTCAACTGCGCAAGCCAGCGGACATACATTTTCTGCGGCGATCTCGCCGGAATCGGTGCAAACGACCCGAAGTGGAGCGCGCGTATGGAAGGTGAATGGCGAGCTTTACCTGGCGGGCAGCGCTCCGCTGAAAGACGGGACGCTGTACGTCGCACGCCATTTGCCCAGTGACTTTTCCGAGCGATACGCCGCCATCGAATCGCAAACGGCCATATACCATCAGCAGAAGCAGGAAATCCGCGCGTACAAGCGTGAAATCCTGCTGGCGCTGATGCTGGTCACGCTGCTCCTGCTTTTCACCACCACGTGGGTGGCGCTTTTTCTTTCCAAGCAAGTTACCGTGCCGATTCAAGCGCTCGCCGAGGCAACGCGGGAAATTTCGCGCGGGAATTTCGACCATCGGATCGAGGTGCAGGCGCAGGATGAGCTCGGCACGCTGGTGCGCTCCTTCAACCGCATGACCGAGCAGCTCGGCGAAGGACGGCGCCAGATCAACGAATTCACGCGCAGCCTGGAGCAAGCGATCGAGGAACGCGAACGCCGGCGCAAGTTAATGGAGGCAATTCTCGAAAATATTCCGACGGGCGTTGTGTCGCTGGACGCATCCGGGGACGTGGCGCGCGTGAACACCGCCGTCGCGACGATCCTGGGGGATTCCGCGCGCGGCGCGCATACGCTGCCCGAGCTGGTGGGTGAAGAGGCGGCGCGCGCGGTATTGCACCTGATGCGGCGGTCGTTGCGGATGGGCGCTGCGTCGAGCGAGATTGAAATCGCCACGGCCGGCCGGCTGGTGCGTACGGCCGTGACAGTCACGTCGCTCGGCCCGCGGCGGTCCAATCCCGGCTTCATCGTCGTGATTGACGACTTGACGGATCTGCTGCGAGCCCAGAAAGCGGCAGCCTGGCAGGAAGTGGCGCAAAGGATCGCGCACGAAATCAAGAATCCGCTGACGCCCATTCAGCTTTCGGCGCAACGTTTGCTGCGGTACCTGGATCGCTCCGCCGCGGCGAACCCTGCGGCGCAGCGCACGGAATTTGAAAAGCTGTCGGCCGAGTGCGCGGGACTGATTGAGCGCGAAGTGCAGACGCTGGAGTCTCTGGTGGACGAATTCTCGCAGTTTGCGCGATTCCCTGCGGCGCGGCTTGCGCCGGCGGATTTGAACCCAATCGTCGAAAGCGCCCTCGAGCTATTCCAGGGGCGACTCGACGGCGTCATCGTCTCGACCGATCTTGCGGGTTCGTTGCCATCCGTGAAAGCGGACCCGGAGCTCATACGCCAGGTCGTGGCAAACCTGATTGATAACGCAGCGGAATCCATGGAAGGCGCCGCGATACGCCGGTTGCGCGTGTCCACTCGAACGGAAAGCGACGGAGACGCCGTCGTTATCGAAGTCTCTGACAGCGGCCACGGAATCTCGCCGGAGGACAAAGAAAAGCTTTTCTTGCCCCATTTTTCCACTAAAGGACGCGGCACGGGATTGGGCCTCGCGATAGCGAGCCGCATTATTGCCGAACATAACGGCACGATTCGCGTCGAAGACAACATGCCCGCCGGCGCGCGGTTCCTGATCCGGTTCCCCGCCGCCGAAGTAGGAATTTCCACGCAAGCAGGCTGAGGACACTGAAGAAATCATGGCCAGCATACTCATCGTTGACGATGAAGACGGCATCCGCGAGTCGCTCGGAGCGCTTCTGCGCGACGACGGCTACGAGGTCGAGAGCGTCGCATCGGGTGAAGAATGCCTGGAGCGAATCGAACGGGACACGTTCGATCTGATCCTGCTCGATATCTGGCTCGCCAAGATGGACGGGCTGGAAACGCTCGAACGCATTCAATCGCAGGACGGCGCGCCGGTCGTGGTGATGATATCCGGCCACGGAAACATCGAAGGCGCGGTGCGCGCCACCAAGCTCGGTGCTTTCGATTTCGTCGAAAAGCCGCTATCGCTCGAAAAAATCGTGGTGGTCGTGCGAAACGCGCTGGAATACGTGCGCCTGGAACATGAAAACCGCCGTTTGCGCGCAGAGCTGGAGGAGCGGCACCAGATTTTGGGCGGAAGCGTCCCAATGAAGGCGCTGCGCCAGCAGATCGCGCTGACTGCACCGACCACGGGTCGCGTGCTGATCTACGGCGAAAGCGGCACGGGCAAGGAACTGGTGGCGCGCGCTCTCCATGCCAGCAGCCAGCGCAACGAAAAGCCGTTTGTCGAGGTGAACTGCGCGGCGATTCCGGAGGAGCTGATCGAATCGGAAATGTTCGGCCATCGCAAGGGCAGCTTCACCGGCGCCAGCGAAGACAAGGTGGGGAAGTTTCAGAAGGCCGACGGCGGCACGCTGTTTCTCGATGAGGTCGGCGACATGAGCCTGAAAACGCAGTCGAAAGTGCTGCGCGTGCTGGAAGAGCAGCGCGTGGAACCGCTCGGATCGAACCTGCCGGTCACGGTGGATGTCCGCGTGATCGCAGCCACAAACAAGAAACTTGAGGTGGAGATCGGCCGCAACGCGTTTCGCGAGGATCTTTTCTACAGGCTGAATGTGATTCCCTTCTACGTGCCGGCGCTGCGCGAACGAACCGAAGACATACCCATTCTCGCGGCGCATTTTCTGAAGGAATTCTGCGAGGCGTACGGAAAGAAGCCCAAGGACTTTTCCGCGCCTGCGATGGAAGTGCTGCTGATGTATCCGTGGCCCGGCAACGTGCGGGAGTTGCGGAACCTGGTCGAGCGGCTGGTGATTATCTGCCCCTCGCCGCGCATCGAGCCGCATCATTTGCCGCCCGAGCTATTTCGCGGCGCGTCGAAAAGCCCGCAGAAACCGTACGAAAGCCTGCACGAGGCGCGATCAGCCTACGAGCGGGAGTTTGTCCTGCGCAAGCTTGAAGAAAATCGCTGGAATATGACCAAGGCCGCCTCTGCACTTGGCCTCGAGCGAAGTCATCTGTACCGCAAGATGCGTTCCCTCGGAATTGCGCCATCGAAGGCTTCGTAGTCAATAACCCGCAGTGGGATTCTTACTCCCCGGCAAGCTGTTCGAGCTGGCGATGCCAATCGAGCTGCCGGACGAGCACGGAGTTTTGCCGCCAGTTGGGCTGCACCTTGACGAAAAGCTCCAGAAAAATGTGGGCGCCGAGAATGGATTCGATATCCTTGCGCGCCTGCGTGCCGATTTTCTTCATGGTCTCGCCGCCCTTGCCGATCAGAATTCCCTTTTGTCCTTCGCGCTCGACGTAAAGCGTCGCGCGAATCTTTACCAGCTCCTTCTTTTCCTCAAAGCTGTCCACAAGCACGGCGATGGCGTGGGGCACCTCTTCGCGCGTCGCCAGGATGGCTTTTTCGCGGATCAATTCCGCGGCAAGAAATCGCTCTGGCTGGTCGGTGAACTGATCCGGGGGAAAATACGGCGGCGATTCGGGCAGGCGCGCGAGCCACGCGTCCACAAGCGCCGGGCAGCCCTCCCCGGTGAGCGCGGAGATGGGAAAAACTTCCGCGAAGTCGTAGAGTCCGGCATAGCGCTCGATCACCGGAAGGAGAAACTGCTTGCGGACGCGGTCCACTTTGTTAAGGAGCAAAAAAATCGGCCCGTGAAAGCGCCGGACCCACTCGAGCGAGAACTGATCTCCGGCGCCGAATTCCGCCGAGGCATCCACGATCAGCGAGAGCACGTCCACGCCTTCAAGGGCGTGCTGCGCCTCGTCCATCATCTGGCGGCTGAGAACATTGTGCGGCTGGTGAATTCCGGGCGTGTCTATTAGAACGATTTGCGCGTCGTCGCGATTCAGAATGCCCTGGATGCGATTTCGCGTGGTCTGCGGCCGCGGCGAAACGATCGCGACCTTTCGGCCCACGAGAGTATTCACGAGCGTTGACTTGCCCGCGTTCGGGCGGCCCACAATGGCGACGAATCCTGATCGAAAAGACATGCAGCAAGAATTGTACGCTAGGCTGAGCCGCGCGGGCCGTTTCTTCCGTGCAGGAGTCAGGGCGCGCGATCGGAGACTATTTTGACCCGCAATTCGCGCGTGCGCGGGCCATCGAACTCGGCGAAAAACACCGCCTGCCAGCGGCCGAGCGCAAGCCGGCCTGTCTCGATCCACACGGTCGCCGAGGAACCGATCAGCGCGGTCTTGATGTGCGAATCGGCATTGCCTTCGGCATGCGTATAGCCTGCGGAGCGCGGGACCATCCGATCGAGCGCCGCCTCGATGTCTCGTGCTACGGCGGGGTCATCGCCTTCGTTGACGAGCACTCCGGCTGTGGTATGCGGAACATACAGATGACACATTCCGTTGGCGCAGCTGGATTCCCGAACGGCCGCCTCGATTTCAGCGGTTACGTCTTTGAGCTCAGTGCGGCGCGAGGTTTTGATGATCAGAGTGCGGGTGAAACTACTGCTCGATTGGTGCGCCCGGGATGCCATCACTCCTCAACATGCCATCCCTGGAGCCGAAGATCAATATCGAGGCGTCGCAGCGGCGCGCGGCCTACTGAAGCGGTTTCTAGCGCGACGTCTTCCGCGACGGAGAGAAACGAGACGGTGTGGCAGGGGGAAGCTGTAACTGCATCAGGGGATCGCCAAAAAGATTCCAGGTGCGGCGCACATCCGGATCCACGATTCCAGTTTTGGCGGCCAGAATCGCTTTGCCAAGCGGCAGGCTCGGATTGACTTTCCATTCGCCCAGCAGCGCCTGATCCATGGTCGCCTGAGGAGGAGCGTTGGTGAAGCCGGAGGATGCCCATACGGCCACCGCGCCCCCGTTCGGCGCGAGCATCAGTGATGTGGAAAGGCTGGCGTCGTAAACATCCTGGAAGAATCCATTCAGGCAATCCATCAGCACATATACAGGCAAGCGGTCGCCGTTCGTGAGGCTTGCGGCCGCGGTATCGTCGAAGAAATCGGCGAATGACCACTGCTCTTCCGATCCGTGGCCGAGGTAGTTCACCAGCAACGAGCCATTATTGAGTCCCGCGAGGATTTGTTGCTTGATCGCGGTGGGATCCTGCCCATCGGCAAGGATTTCCGTCACGGCCAAAGACGCCGGCAGATCGGCGGCCGCGGCATTCGCTGCTGTTGTGAAGTCGGCGCCGATATTCTGGTCCGCGATCACCAGCGCCTGCTGATTCCAGCTTCCGGCGCCACCGCCGCGCTCGTAATTTACAATCTTGGACACGACCAGGGCTGTCTCAGCCGGTGTATCAACCGGCAAGCGTCCAGTCGGAATCGTCGCAAAACCCGTCTGTGTGAAATCGGTGAGCCAGTCGTCTGAAGCGGTCTTGAACGCGGCCGTTTCGATCATTCGCGACGGAACGAAATCGGTGTCGCCGAACCCAAGATAATTTCGCGGGTCGAATGACGCGCCGCCAACCAACAGAACCGCCTCCGGATGCTTGCGCCAGCTGGTCGCCGCGAGCTGCAAATAACTCTGAATGGCAAACGGGCTTCGCTCGCCGAAGTTGAAAGCGTCGAACACCTGATCGGTCGTCACCACGTTGACCGAGTCCCCTTGCGTCTCGTGGAGTTTCACCAGGGGCGCAACACTTGCCTCAAAGTCGGGATAGGCGATTACGACAAGGTCAGCGCCCGATTCGGGCCGGTCGAGGGAGTTTGGCGTGTGGAAAGCAAGGCCCGCCGGTGCGGAGATTTGATCGCTCGAAAACGCGAGCAGCGTGCGTTCCACGCCCGGCGAGCCGGGGATCGCCAGCGTGATCCCGAAGCTCGATCCATCGGATGCGACTGGACCCGTCAATTGAGTGATCGCGAGCGGATTGGTGATGTCCATCACCTGGATCTGGCCGTTGCTGAATCCGTTGATGCGCACCGTATTGCCCGATGACACGGTAGCGCTCAGCCAGTCCGAATCGGCGGTGTACGTGTGCGCGTAGTGCAGAGCGATGGACTGAACCAGGTTGACGTCGTTATCTCCATCGAGGGCCGTGAGCGTGACGGTGTTCGCGCCATTCTGCAGCAGGCTGTTGTTGATGGCGAAAGTGTTGGTCACGTTGGACTGATTCGCGAAATCCATCTCGCCGACCGGCGCGCCATTGAACGCGATTGAGACGCTGTGCGGCTGTTGGTCCGTCACACCCTGCAGCGTCACATCCATGGTGACCGGCAGGCTCGATGCCGGATCGATGTGAGCGACGGTGATAGTTTGATCGACCGGATCCGAGGTCACAATCGCCCCGAAGAAGTTGTCGTTGTTTTCGCCATTGAGCAAAGCCGCAAAATATGTAGTCCGCTGCTCGAAAAGCACGGTGAACGGAAAGCTGGCCGCGCTGGAGGGTCCGCTACCAGGTGACGCTACACCCGAAATTCTCTTTCCCGCGTGCGAGCCGCGCACCAGCCAATACACGCGCGTGCCTGAAAACGGAGTGTCAATGCCCGTGCCGTAGAATTCGATGCTGTCGTTTGCACCCAGAGCTCCGGATTGCTTTCCGATGATCAGCATCGGCTGCTCGACGCCCTCCGCATATAGCTGCAGCATGCGGGCGTCCGAACCGGGCGGCATGCCGGCAGCCACAAGTTGGCTGCGCGAGACCTGATACCATCCTTCGGTCGTCACCGAAATCTTTACCGCCGGCTCACCATTTAGCGACGCGGACGATTCCTCCGGCGGAAGCACGGGAATCAGTGGCCGCGGCGTCGTTAGCACTCGCGTCATTTGGGCCGATGCCGGCGCAGTTGAGGCCGCGAGCGCGAGCGCCTGACTCATCTGGCCCAGCGTTCGCGACTGTGTGACCGGTCCCGAATTCGAAGAGGCGGGCTCTGCATAGATCGGTCCGTGCAGCGAGCGCGTGCCATTGAGATCCACGTCCTCGATCCAGTAAGCCGATTGCGAGCCACCTTGCGCGTCAATCCATTGATAGGTCTTCGCGCGATGCTGCGGTTGGCCGCCGCGAAGCAGAAGCGCCGACCCGGCGATCAGCGAAGAATCAATCTGATGGCGGCCCTGCGCGTCCTCACGGTACAGATGGAATCCCAGGTTGCGAGACTCTTCGCGCGTGTGCCATTCCAGCAGTGTTCCGCCGCCGGGAATTGTTTGCGCCTTGAACGACGTCAAATCCACCGCGGTGGCCGCCTGGATCGTCGAAATGGCGGTCGAAGAATTGTTCGTCATGTTCGGATCGCTCGTGGTCGCGCTCACCGTCGCCGTGTTCGAGGAAGTGCTCGCCGAGCTGAATGTCGCGGCATTCACGTTGATCGTGATAATTACCAAGCCTCCGACGCTTACCGATCCGAGGGTGCAACTAACTGTCGTGGTTCCCGCCGTGTAGATGCAGGTTCCCTGCGACGCGGGAATGGAAACTGACGTGTACGTCACTTGCGCCGGAAGCACGTCGGTGACCGTGACGCCCTGTGCCACGGCCGGACCATTGTTCGTCACCTGGAGCGTGTAAGTCAGGTTCGTGCCCTGATTCACCGGCTCGGGTGATGCGGTCTTGAGGATGGCGACGTCTGCCTGCGAAGGCGACGCAACCTTGGACGTTGTCGAGGCCGTGTTGTTCGCGCTGTTCGGGTCCGTGGTGGTGGAGGAAGCAATGTTGGCTGAATTCGTGATGCTCGTGCCGGGCGCGGTTCCGGCGGTTACGTTCAGTATCAAAGTGAACGTCGAAGTGCCCGCTGCCACCGACGCATTGGTGCACGTCTGAGTCCCACCGGATGCCGCCGGGCATGTCCAGCCCGCCGGCGTGCTGATTGAAACGACGGTAGTGTTCGCCGGAAGGGTATCGGTCAGCGTCACGTTCGCGGCGGTCGCCGGTCCGTTGTTCGTCACCGTAATCGTATACGTGATGTTGTTGCCGGCGAGCACAGGATTCGGCGTTCCAGTTTTCGTTACCGCGAGGTCAGCTTGACCCGCGGTTGCCACCACCGTCGTCACGGTTGCCACATTGTTCGACGGGTTCGGATCGGTCGTCGCCGCGGAGACGTTCGCGGTGTCGGTAATCACCGTTCCGGAGGCAGTACCTGCTCCGACTGCGACGACCACGGTGAATGTGGTTGATGCGCCCGAGGCGAGTGTGGGAATCGTGCAGGAAATCGAAGTGCCGGAGCAGGTCCAGCCGCCAGTGCCCGAGGTCGCGGTCGCCGAAACAAACGTCGTATTCGTCGGAACGGCTTCGGTGAAGGCCACCGTGCTCGACGTGCCGGGGCCATTGTTGGTGACAGTCACCGTGTAGGTGATGTCGTTGCCCGCCAGCACCGGATTGGGGGCGCCCGCATTCGTGATTGCCAAGTTGGCCGTGGTCGCCGCGCCTACGATCGTCAGCACCGTGGCCGAGTTGTTGGCGAGGTTCGGGTCGTTCGTCCCTGACGTAGCGGAAATTGTGTCCGTAATCTGCGTGCCGGTCGCGGTGCCAACGTTCACTTGAACTGCCACAGTGAATGTGGCCGCGCCCGAAGCGCCAGAGGGCAGGCTCGCATTCGTGCAAGTAATCACGCCGGTGGCGCCTACAGCGGGTGTCGCACAGCTCCAGCCGGCCGCCCCAGCTCCGGAAATCACGATGGATTGAAACGTTGTGTTCGCGGGAATCACTTCCGTCATGGACGCATTGACGGCAGCGAGCGGACCGTTGTTCGTCACTGTCTGCGTGTACGTAATGTTATTCCCGGGCACCACCGGGCTCGGAGCGCCGGCGTTTGTCACCGCAATGTCGGCTCCCGCGCAATACGCCCCCGATTGAATCCCAGGGGAAGTCGAGTTCGCCAGGCCGGATGTAAACACGCCGGGCTGCCCGACTGTCGCCCCATACGCATCGTCGGCCAGTGTGGACCAGCCCGGAATTCCGCCAGTCACGCTCGCTCCTGCTGGGGCAGACGACGTCATAATCACTCCGCCTCCGCCACCACCGCCCGGGCCATGGCGGTTGCCGGGAAACGTTGCCCCCGGCGTNNTGAAGGCCAGGTGACGCCGCCGTTTCCGCCCACGGCGCTCGCCGTAAGACCTGCCAACCCTCCGCTGTCCGCCACCGCGAGAATTGTCCCGCCGGCCCCTCCGCCTCCGCCGCCATCGTTTTCTGTCTCGAGCGCACTCTGGCCATTCGCGGTGATCGTGCCGGTACCGGTGAACGACCCGGCATGGATAATCACGACGCCTCCGCCGGCAATTCCACTGCTGAAAATGCCCGTGCAGTCTGCTCCACAATTGTCGTTACCGCTGTCGGTGGCCGTAATCCAGTACGAACCGTTGTTGGTGGTGCCCGCTCCCCCGCCGCCACCCATCACGATGGCGCTGGTGGACTCCGGAAACCCCACGCCTCCAAACCCTCCGACGATTCCAGCGCTATTCCAGCCGAAGCCGCCTGTTCCGCCGGTGCCGCCATTGGCGCCACCGCCGCCTCCGCTGTTCTGATCGTTGGCCGTAGGATCCGCGTCGGTGGCTCCGCCGCCCGCGTTGCCCGGCGCGCCGCGCGCAAAACTGCCGTTTGGCAGTCCTTCCAGGTAAGCCTGAGCCGTACTGGTCGCCGTGGTCGTGAGCGCGATCGAGCCAACGGCCGGTGCGACGTAATGCGGCGTCCCCGCGATTCCCTCGCCTTTCGACCCGTTCGTTGCTTGAGTGGAGAGCGTCACGTCGTCCGTCGGAAACGTACCCGCTGCGCCCGTCAGGATCATTCCACCGCCGCCTCTGAAGCCCTGCCCGTCGAGCGTGACAGTTCCTCCCAGCGTTAACTGCGAAGAAACGTCCAGCGCCAGCACTCCTCCGACGGCGCCGTTCCAGGCCAGCGCGGCAAGCGTGCTGCTGAGCGTTGCCGACGAGTACTGCGGAACGCGAATCACTTGGAACGTCTGTATTCCCTGCGGCGGGACGCTGGTGTTCGACGCGGCCACGCTAGCGTAGCTGTTCAGCAAACCGCCGCCGGCGCCGGTGCCCTGTATCGTCAGCGTGTTCGTGCCCGAGCCTGGCGTGACCGCTGTGACGGTGACAAATTCAAATTGCCCCGAGTTCCCCAGACTGGTCGAGCCGGAAGCCGGATCACCGGGGATTCCGTCTCCGTAGGAATTCGTATTCGTGGAATTGATTTGAGCGCCCTGCATCTGAATCACGAGCAAGAGATCGTTGACGCCAATCTGCGTGGCCGAACCAGACGACGGAGTGGTAACCGTGAGACTCGTTGTTCCGGCCGCCGCGGTGCCGACGCCAGCGTAATAGGAGTTGACTACGCCCGTTAGCGTTCCGCCTGCGCCGTCCTTACCTGGCGTCCCGCAAACCAGAGGCTGCACCACCGTGACAACCGTCGCCGTATTGTTCCCGGAGACCGGATCGGTCACTGTGGTACTTACCGTGGCGGCATTCGTCAAGGTGCCGGCGGTGCCGGGAGAAGTTCCCGTAACCGTGATCGTGATTGGACTCGCCCCGCTGGCGACCGTGCCGAGACTGCAAGTAATCGTGTTGGGCGAGCCGCCGGTCGCTGCTCCGCAACTTCCAGCCGTCGTCGTAGCGGCGGCACCCACGAGCGTCGGGGGCAGCGTATCCACCACCGAGACGGCCGTTCCGGACGACAATCCGAGGTTCGTGACTTGAATTGTGTAAGTAATCGGCGACGAAACAAAAACCGGCGTCGGCGATGCCAGCATCGTGAGCGACATATCGGCATCACCTGAGATCTCCACGAGAACAGATGTGGTCGTCGCGTTGTTCGATGAGACTGGATCGGTGGTCCCGGAGTTCGCGTCCGCGGTGTTGACGATCGTCGTCCCCGCCGCCACGCTCCCGCCAACCGTCACCACATACGTGAAATTTCCGCTCGACGTTGTAGTCGCCATGCTCGCGATCGTGCAGAGCACCTCTCCGGTAGCGCCAACCGCCGGAGCGGTTCCGCAAGCCCATCCGGCGGGCGGCGTAATCGAAGCAAACGTCGTGTTTGGCGGAGTCTGTTGATAGAGATTAACGCCGGTCGCTGTGCTCGGCCCGTTGTTTGTGACCGTTTCGGTGTAGGTGATTGTCCCGGCCGGCGCAACATTTGCCGACGCCACAGTCTGCGTCATCGAGATGTCAGCGCCAGTCACGGTCACCGTCGTGCCGTTTGTGTTGCTCCCGCCACCTCCCGGCCCGGTCCACGCCACCGTGACCGAGTTCGTAACCGTTGATCCGCCTGTCGCCTCCGGATTTACCTCGACGACGACCGAGAAACTCCCCGAAGAATTGCCGGCGACACTCGCATCGGTGCAGATAATGGCGCCCGTGCCCCCGACGGCGGGCTTCGTGCCGCAAGTCCACCCAGTAGGAGCAGTCACCGATTCAAAGAGCGTATTGGGCGGCGTGTTTTGAGTCAGCGTCGCGCCGGTCGCCGTCGTCGCGCTGGTGTTTGCCACGGTTTCGGCGTAAGTGATGTTGGCGCCTGTCGCTACAGGGTTCGGAGTCGCGACATCCGTCACAGTAAGCGTCGCCTGCGCAGCCGCCGGATTAACGTGCAGCAGCAGCGCGAACAGCATGAACACAACCGGAGCCAGCGCGGTGCGGAAACGGACTGCTCTTCGCGCGCCGGCACGCAGGAGACGATGCGTCTGAGTCCGGAGCCCGTGCAACAAATTCGTTCCCGGCGCCGTCACCGAAATCTTTTTACCGCCGCGCTCGATCGCGATCACTTTTCCCAGCAGCTTTGCTGCAGGCGCATCGTTTTGCTGGCCCGCATCGCCGCGTGTCACAATCGAGCCAGTCGCCGAGTCCCATCCGATTACCCGATGCAGCACGAATCCCGCGTCGCCGCGAGTCAGCGCGATATCGCCGCGCTTCGGCTTGCCGGCGGAGATTGGCGCCACCACCACTGTGTCGCCGTCCAGCACGTTCGGCTGCATGCTCCGCCCGTCGGCGCGAAAACGCACGCGCAAGCCGCCATCGAGGGCGGCCTCGCACACCACGGCGAACTGCCGGGAGTCGCGCGTTTCCAAAGGCTTAAGCTCCCTCACGGCAAATTGCCTCCACCGCGCTTTTGTCCGGAAGAAATCGGAAGATCGAGCACGGAATTTCCCGCGCCACGCGATCGAGAAATCGCAGAGTGAATTGCAGGCCCTTCGGAGAATGGTGCGGCACGAAACTGCGCGTGAAAAGCTCTGCCGCGGCGCGTCCCGGCGAAAGCGAAACGAGCTCTGTGTGGTTGCTGTGTTCCAGCAGATAGAGCCTGGAAAGCGGAGCGGATTCAGGAGACGCGATTCCCGCGTCGCCATGCCATGGCGTTCCGTACATCCAGATTCGCCCGTCGCGCACGCGAAGGATAATCCGGTCGTCGCTCAGGATCTGGGCATTCGACTCCGACTTCCAGAGCCGCGCCGTCGTGCTTTTCCCGGCGCCCGAATGTCCGAGGAAAAGGTGCCCCAACCCCGCTTCGTCCACGACTCCTACCGCGTGCGTTTCCACGCCTTCGCCGCACGCCAGCCGGTGAATCATCAGCAATTCATCCAGTGGATATTCCAGCGGGTAGATTGGCTTGCGCTCATCGAAATAGGGCCGAAAAAGAAGCAGATGTCCGCGCTTGAATTCCGGATCGAACCACGCGGCTTTGTACGGCGAGGCGCCCAGATACGGAGTTGAAAAATAAAAACGATAACCGCCCGATTCCTCGAAGAGCCGCCACAAGCCCCCGGAATTGAACAGCGGCTCCCCCTGCGGAATCTCAAGGCTTTCGGTCCATTCCACCTGAATTTGAATGTCGCCAAAGCCCGGCTCCACGACGAAGTCGCGCAGGCCCGGATCGAGCGCCAGCTCAATGCCGCCCTCGCTGAAGAGGCCGAAGCTTGTTCCGCCCACGCGAAAGGCGAGCCGCTGGTTTTTGTTCGGCTTCGGCCGCGCAAAGGCGTCGGTGCAAACGATATTTGGCTGAGCGACTTGCATGGGAGTAATCGTCTTTATCAGGAACCCGGTGTCCGGCAAAATAAGGCGCCGCACGAACTGTTGCCCGGCCCGGCCACGCCCGAAATCTTGCAATGGCCAAGGACGGCTTCATCGGGCCGCAAACTTACACGAATGATCCGGGGAGCCTCGTAAGGCTTCCGATCGTCTTTCGCTGATTGATTCTCTACGCTCATTCCCTCGCCGTTTAGTCCCTTCATGCGTGATGCGTCGCGCACGACCCGCAGCCGCCGCTCGCGCATCCCCCGGCCGGTTGCAGCACGTTGAAGGCAGGAGGCGGCGTCTTGCCGCCGGCCCACAGGCTTGGATCCGATTCTTGTTCTTGAATGCGCTGCGCCGAGGCCATCAACTCGTCGTGTGCTTCGCCCGGCTTGCAGCACGAGCAGTCGCCATGCTCGGGCACTTCAAATCCGAGCGCGTAGGCGCGCAGGTGCGCCACCTGGCAGAGAAAATCCACGGGCGACTCCGCATCGCCGTTCTCGAGCTCGCCATTCGCAGGGCACATGCCGCAGATCGAGCGAATTTTGCAGCGGTCGCAAATCGTCGGGCGCGTGCGCGGCTGATTGCGAATTTCCAGCAGCGGTCCTTCCCATCCCTCGCGAAAACCCTTGCTGCGAATGTTGTAATCCTGCTGGTGGGAGATGACGCAAATGCTCATTTCGCCGTTCGGATCGATGGCGCAGCCGTTCATGCCTCCGCCGCAGAAATAGCGGTGGTCGTCATCGGGCGTCGCCACCAGGGGCGTCGCGAGGTCGCGCTCGATCAGCCGGCCGTATTCGTGCGCGCGCTTCGGGTCGAAATAATCCAGCGCCACCACTTCCTCGGGAGTCATCCGGACGGCGACCGGACTCTGCGAGCAATCCACCCGCGGATTAATCAGCGAATCAAATTTGAACTCGACGTGAAATTCCTCCTCGGCCATGCGCTTCATTTCATACACTTCGTGCTGATTCACGCTCGTCGGCACGGTCTTCAGCTTCAGAGGAAGCCCGCGCTCGAGCAGCAGTTGAATCCCCTTCATGCAGCGGTCGTACGAGCCGCGGACCTGCGTCAGAGCTTCGTAGGTTCCGCGCGTAGCTCCGTACAAAGTGATTTCGATGGCAAACGGACGCCATTCCGCCAGATAGTCTGCGATTCGCGGCGTGATCAGCGTGCCGTTGGTGAATAAAGTGACCAGGAAGCCGCGTTTCTTGGCTTCCGTATAGATGTCCAGGAAATCCTTGCGGCCGAAGATCTCGCCGCCCGTGTAGCAGATCCACAGGCAGCCAGCGGCCACCAGTTCATCCAGCAGTTTGCAATGCTCTTCGAGGGTCAGTTCTTGCGAACGGGCGGCCGCATCGTTCATCGGCAGGTTGTTGTAGCAATGGAGACACTCGAGCGGGCATCGCCGTGTCACCTCAATGGAAACTTCCACAGGCGTGCGCTTGCCAAAGTGGCGCTCGTGAATGGCCCGGCTAAATGTGGCGTAGGTTGCGTCGTTCATCCCAAGCTCCGGCCGCCTCCAGCCGTAGTTCTTCGTATCCGGTCACTTCTGCTCGATCAATCCCGCCTCGGAGAGGTCCGCGAGAAACTTCTCTGTGTCCGCGGCGGCATTCTCCGCGGAAAGCCCATATACCGACTGAAGGTGCGCAGCCAGCTCGGTTGCGCTTCGGTTTGCCTCGATCATCGCCCACAACGTAGTGCCGGTTTCGTTGAAGGTGTAGATCGAATCCATGTCCGCCGCCCCGCGCCGGATCGGCACAACGATTGCTTCGTCCGCCACTACACGCGACACTACATTGCGGCTGCGTTGGATGCCCTGGCCCGGAATTTCCGCCAATATCGACATACTCGCCCTGATTTCCCTCGCAATTAGCACTCACCGCTGTGCGCGAGAGACTCTGGCCGCGCTAGCCCTGCTCACATTAAGAAGCAGACTGGTGCTATCTAAATTATGTGTACGTCCTCGGAGGCACAACTACAAATTGGCGCATCCGTGCCAAAACGTCACTACTGTGTGCCAGAACGGCACAATTCGGTGTCATGAGGATGGTATTTTGCGTTCATCGGGGGCGTCTCATTTTGACGATTTGCGGGCAGAATTAGGGTAGTGCTTTCTAAACCGCGCACGGGGTGTTATATGGAGGGGAAAATAGTCCGCTGTTCGGCGTCCGACAAAGCGGCTGACGTAAATGGGCAGGGCCCCGGCCCCGAAACCGTTCCCTTCAAGTGGGGCGGAGCGCCCGCCAGGCGGCCTTAGTGGTGCGCGCCGCCGGTAAGTTCGCGGACAATATCGCCCACGAATCCCTTGGCGTCTCCAAAGAGCATTAGCGTTTTATCGAGGTAATAAAGCGGGTTGTCAATACCGGCAAACCCAGGATTCATGCTGCGCTTGATCACCATGACGGTCCGGGCCTTATCTACGTCCAAGATGGGCATCCCGTAAATCGGGCTGCTCGTGTCGGTCCGCGCGGCCGGGTTCGTCACGTCATTTGCTCCGATGATCAGAGCGACATCGGTTTGGGGCAGGTCGGAATTAATGTCATCCATCTCAAGGAGGCGGTCGTAGGGAATATCGGCCTCCGCGAGCAGGACGTTCATGTGACCCGGCATACGGCCGGCGACAGGATGAATCCCAAACCTCACGTCCACACCCCTCTTGGTCAACGCGTCGAAAAGCTCGCGCACCTTGTGCTGGGCCTGCGCCACAGCCATTCCATAACCCGGAACGATGACGACCTTGTTTGCGGCGGCCAGGATCCCGGCCGCCTCTTCCGCCGTCGCGCTCCGCACGGTCTTCGCTTCCACAGCGCCCGGGGCGGCCGCCTGCACTTGCCCGAACGCACCGAACAGCACGTTGCTAAACGACCGGTTCATCGCCTTCGACATGATCACCGAAAGAATGAGTCCGGAAGAACCATCGAGCGCCCCCGCCACGATCAGCAACTTGCTGTTCAGCACGAACCCCATCGCCGCCGCCGAAAGACCGGCATAGGAATTCAGCAGCGAGATGACCGTCGGCATGTCCGCGCCGCCAATCGGGATAATCAGCATGATTCCGAAAAGCAGCGAAATCCCGACCATGACCAGAAAAAGGGTGGTATGCGCCGGATTCAACACCAGCGTGACCGCGATCCCAACTGCCACCGCCAGCATTGCCAGGTTTACGAGGTTCTGGCCCTTGTATGTCACGGGGCGCTGCGGAATAAACTTAAGCTCCTGCAGTTTCCCGGCTGCCATCAGGCTGCCGGTAAACGTGAGTCCCCCGAGAATAACCTCCAGCGACAGCACCGACATCGTAAATTTCGGGACACTCGATCGATGCAAGTAATACTCCGCTGTGCCCACCAGCGTGACGCAACACGCGCCGAACGCATGGCTCAATGCGGTCCGCTGGGGCACCGCCGTCATATGCACCATGCCAAGGGGCACTCCGATGATCGCTCCCAACACGAGCGCGACGGCAACCCACTGATAATCAATAATTCCGCGCTCGAAGAGCGTTCCGCCGATCGCCAGCGCCATCCCGATTTCGCCCGCCAGCACTCCGCGGCGAGCGGTGGTCGGCGCGCTAAGCCACATCAGCGAAAACACGAAGAGCGCCGTGGCGATCAGGTAAACGATCTCAATGAGGAAGTTCGCGGGAAGTATCATGTTCAGGGTTTTTGCGGCTTGCTGGACTTGAACATCTTCAACATTCGATCGGTGATCAGAAATCCGCCGACGATGTTGCTTGTCGCCGCCACGATGGCAACCATGCCGAGCCAAAACGCCAGCTTGCTCTCATGCCGCCCGGCGAGAAGGATCGCGCCGACCACGGCGATCGCGTCCAGCGCGTTGGTCAGCGACATCAGGGGCGTGTGCAGCAACGGCGACACGCGTTTAATCACCTGAAATCCAACGAAACCCGCCAGCATGAATACGAAGAGACTGTTGATTAGGACGTCTCCCGACATGGTCCCTTCTCCTTTGATTTCGTCGCGCCGTTCTGTTACGACCCGCTCTGCGCGGCCAGCGCCGGCAACGAAAAAAACTCCCGAACGCGCGCGTTCACCACTTCTCCGCCCCGCGTCAACAAAGTCTCCCGCGTAATCTCGTCCGCAAGATTCAGATTGAGCTTGCCATCCTTCACGAGATGCACCAGGAAAGCCGTCACGTTGCGAGCGTAAAGCGAACTCGCGTGATACGGCACCGTGCTCGCCAGGTTGATGCGGCCAATGATCGTCACGCCGCTATCCATGGTCGTTTCGCCGGGCCGCGTGAGCTCGCAGTTTCCGCCGCGTTCCGCGGCTAGATCCACGATCACTGAGCCTGGCGCCATGCGACGCACCATATCAGCCGTGACCAGCACCGGCGCCTTTTTCCCCGGCACCACGGCCGTCGTGATGACCACGTCGTTTTCGCCCACCACTTTTCCCATCGCTTCCCGCTGCTTCGCGTAAAAGTCTTCTCCCTGCGCCGTCGCGTATCCGCGCGCATCTTGCGCGTCCTTCGCTTCGATGCCAAGTTCCACGAACCGCGCTCCCAGGCTCTGCACTTGTTCCTTCACTACCGGCCGCAAATCGTACGCAGACACAACCGCGCCCAGTCGCCGCGCGGTCGCAATCGCTTGCAGTCCGGCCACTCCCACCCCGACGATCAACACTCGTGACGGCGTAATCGTGCCCGCCGCCGTGGTGAGCATGGGGAAAAACTTCGGCAGCGTGTCCGCCGCGATCAGCACGGCCTTGTATCCGCACGCCGTCGCCATCGAGGAAAGCGCGTCCATGCTTTGCGCGCGAGTAGTGCGAGGCATCAACTCGACGGAAAAAGACGTCACGCCCGCGCCCGCAATCTCCTGAATTATTTCGCGCGATCCAAGCGGCCGCAGAAAACCGATCAGCACCTGATCGCGCCGCATTAGCGGCAAATCTGCCTTGCCGGTCTTGTCATTTGAGCCGTAACACAGGACCTGCGAGATAATATCTGCGGTGCCAAAAACGGACTTGCGATCGGGAACGACTTTCGCGCCCTTTTCGGTGTATTGCGCGTCCGGATAGCCCGCCTCGACACCCGCGCCCTGCTCGACGATGACTTCCAATCCCACCTTCGCAAGGTTCGGAATCGCCGAAGGAACAAGCGACACTCGCCGCTCGCCCGGAAAACTCTCTTTGGGTACACCTACAATCACGAAATCCTCGCTCTTCTTGTTCCCTGCTTCGACAATCTGCGCGCCGCCCGCCCGAAAGGAGTGACCGAAGTGGCCCGTGGAACCGCCGCGCCCAACATCGCGACCCACCCCCGCCCAAGGCTCCCTATTCTATTCATTGTGGACTGCAAGTCTAGCGGAACGTTGTCGCATCGGGCGTGCGGAGGGTATCACCAATTCATGGAGTATGGAGCGGAAGAAAAATCTGCGGGGCAGTTTGCTGGCTTCGCGACCAAATTCGGTTACTGCGTTTGTGCGGGCCCGCCTGGCGCGTCAACTCCCGCGCCGATGGCGTCGCCATTGACCACGAGTTCGACCCGGCGATTCTGCTGGCGGCCTTCCGCCGTATCGTTCGTGGCCACGGGCTTCGTCTTGCCGAACCCGAACGCGGTCACGGCATTCGCGGGCACCAATTGGTCAACCAGATATTCGCGCACGGACTCCGCGCGCTGCTCGGAAAGCCGCTGATTGAAATCGTCGCTGCCCACGCTGTCCGTGTGCCCTTCCACTTGCACTGTCAGCGCGGGATACGCGAGCAGGATGCCGGAGATTTTCGCGAGCTTCTCTCGGGCGCCTGGTTTCAGCGTGTAGCTGCCTGTGTCGAAAAGCACGTCCGACATGTTCACGATCAATCCCCGGACGGTGTCGTGCGTCTGCAAAATGCTGCTCAGCTGTTGCAGGAGCTGCTTGCGCAGATCGGCCTTCTCGGATTCCGCTTGCGTGGCTGCCAGCCTCGCTCTTTCGGCGTCCGCCTCGGCGGCGGCCTTTTGCTGGGCGGCTAATTGTGCGGCCTGCGCGGCCTGTTGAGCCGCCTGCGCTGCGGTCGCTTCCGCTTGTTGCTGCTGAGCGACGGCTGCGGCGCGGGCTGCCTCGGCCTCCGCCTTATCGCGCGCTGCCTTTTCTTGAGCGAGCTGCGCTTCGAGTTTCGCTTTCTCGGCGTCTGCGGCCTGTTGCTTGGCGAGAACCTCGCGCGCTTCCGCCGCCCTGCGTTCCGCATCCTGGCGCTCTTCATCGAGCCGCTTAATGGTGATGGACCGCGCGTCCTGCGCGGTCTGCACCGCTTCGCGCGCGGTCATGTCCACGCTCTTGCGAGGTTCCTTTTGTTTCTGGGACTCCTCTGCTTGCTGGAGAAGCTGCTGCGCCTTCTGAAAACTCGCCGCTGCGTATTTTTCGGCTCCCGCCGCCTGCGCGATCTGCACGGCATTGCGCGCTTCGTAAAGGCTCAGCGGAACGCGCGGATCGAGCCGCGTGGCGTCATTGCCCGTGGTGATCGTGGAGTAGTCGCTGCGTTGCAGCAGGTCGAACTTCGCGTCCACCTCTTCAACGCTTCCCTCCGTATCCGGCCGCACCTCGTTCTCCATCACGACGACGTCGCTCGGCTGCGTCACCGCGAAATACGGTTCGGCCGTCACGATCATGGCAAACGCCTGGAACGCCGCGGCGCCGTCAACCTTCGCCTTCGCGCCATCGAGCTCAAGTTCACCCAGGTTCGACGCGCGGCCTTCCGGCGTCACCGCCCACAGCACGTAAGTCAGGAACTGCGGCCCGTATTGCGACGCGGGCGAGAGCTTCTCGAATTTCGCGGAAATGCTGATGACGCCCTTCTTGCCTTCGACCTTCGCCTCACCCTTGGCAAACGGCATCAGCACCGTGCCCTTGAAGTCAATCGGAGTCGAACCCTTCGCATGGCTGTAGTTGATCGCTTTCGTCGTACGCGCCTCAACCGTCACCCGGTACAGCGGGCTCGATTGGCTTCCCTGCTCTTGCGAGCCCGTTTGCCCTGGAGTTGTCGCCTGAGTCTGCGTGTTCGCCGCCTGCTGCGCCTGGGCATCCGACTGGCCCGGCATTGCCGTAAAGCTCAGCAGCGCAACCACCAAAACAACGAGGCAAATCTTGTTTTTACGACTCTTCATACAAGCTCCGATTCAGACGAAAAACTTCGCTTCAGTATTTCAAGCGTAGCAGCAGCCGGCGTTCACGCCGCGCGACGCTGCGCGGCCTGTGCCTAATTTGGCAGCCGACGAGGGGTCCCTCTCGCCGAGAGGCCTCATCTCTCTGCTGGCGTTTTTTTCCAGCGTCTCACCGCCGCCTCCGCCTGAATTGTTTGACAACGGGAGTGCCCGGGACTATGTTCTGCGCAAACGCATGCCCGAAATCCGGCTGCCCGATTCCAGTGCGTTGGCGAGGTGGTCCGTGGCAAACATTCCAGGCCCAAGACAATTTGAACGCGGGATCAGAATCGCGGGTGCGGCAGGCGCGCTACTGGCCGCGGCCGTGCTTCTCGCAGTTCCTGCACGCCCGCTCGCAGCGCAGGCTTCACCTCGCGTGGCGTCGGTCGATCCCGCTTCCGGCAAGCCAAACGACACCGTCACAGTGTCCGGAGAAATGCTGGAGAGGAGCCACGTGTCCGCCGTGTTTTTGTCCGACGACAAAGACGACCACAAAGCCGTCGTTGTCTCGCAAGCCGCGGACAAGATCACGATTAAGATTCCGGAAGTGAAACCCGGCGATTACAACGTTTCGATCCAATCGGGCAACGCTATTTTCATTCAGCCCGTTCGCTTCACCGTGCAGTGATAGGACGGCGTCCTTCTCGTCGCGCCTATCGCCCCGGCGCGAGAATCAGTTTCTGGACGCGCCAATTCAACAACTCGGCCACGTACAGCTCGTTTTCCGACGGGCACGCCATCTCGTGGATCCACCCGAACTGCTTGAGCTGCTTGCCCGACTCGCCCAACACTCCAAGAACTTTCCCGTCGAGACTCAGCTTGTATATCCTCCCCGGAAACGCATCCGAGCTGTACAGCACTTGATGTGGTCCCGGCGTGATGCAAACCGCCCAGGGCGCGCCGGGAGCCATCGTGCCAGTCGTCGCCGTCGGCTTGGCGCCGATTGCCGGACGAGCGTCCGCCGGAACCGGCACGTCAATCGTGATCTGTCTCAGAAATTTTCCGTCGCCATCGAACACTTGTATCCGCCTGTTGCCGCGGTCCGCCACGTAAACATTTCCAGCCGCATCGGTTGCGATGCTGTGTGGAGTGTTGAATTGACCTGGCCCGTCTCCCGGTTCACCCCACGACTTGATCCAGTTGCCGTCCTTATCCACTTTCGCAACCCGTGAATTGATATAGCCGTCGCTGATGAATGTATCCCCTGCAGCGTCCCACGCCACGTCAGTAACCTGCCTGAACATTCCGTCCACAGGCGGCAGCGGCGGGTGCACATGTTTCACCGGCCCGGTGCCTTCATCCGAAGCTTCTTGCTTGCGGCCAAACACCATTACCACCCGGCCGGCGGGATTGAATTTGATCACCATGTCCGAGCCTTTGTCCGTCACCCATATATTGTCTTCCGGATCGATCTTCACTGTGTGCGCGAACGACCAGCCGTAGAGATTGTGGCCGATCTCTCGCAGGAAATGGCCGTCGGCGCTAAATTCCAGAAGCTGCGCCGCTGCCGCTCCGTAGGCCGCTCCGGTTGTGTTACCGCGCGAAAACACAAACACGTGTCCCTTGGAATTAACCGCCACTCCCGCCACTTCGCCAAAATACAAATCCGGCGGCAGCTTCAGAAAATCAGCCACCGAGCGAAACGGAATCTGCGGTACAGGAGCCGGTTCCTGCGCCCGCTCCGGTGAAGACGATTGCTGCGCAAACGCACCTCCTGCCAACACAAGAAAAAGAAAAATCGTGACGCGCTTCATCGTCGCCTCCAATCGCCGGGAGTATACGCCCGGTACTGCCGATCCACCTCGACATCCGCCCGCTCCGGTTTTGTTGGGGGCGTCCGACGTGGCGCATGCCCGCCATACACGCTTGGCTCCCCGCAACCATCCAATTTGGCCGTTCCGAGCTGAGCCTGCCCTGAACTCTTGCGGCAGCCTCGCACACACCGTACGATCAAGCCATCGCCCTTTCCGGTGATCGCAGGAGAATCCCGTGACCGATCTGAACCCGCAAGCGAAGCAAATGGCCGACGAGTCCATGGTGCGCAACCTGACAGCGCAGGCGAACGCAATTTGGCCGCAGGAAATTCAATTGGTTCGCCGCTACGCGCTTCCAGCCGAGCCGCGCATACTCGACGCCGGCTGCGGCACGGGCGAAATCGCCTCGCGGCTCGCCGAACTATTTCCGCGAGCCCAGGTACTCGGCGTGGATATCATCGAAGACCATCTCGCCCTGGCGCGATCGCGTTACGCAGCCCTCGCGCCGCGGCTGAGGTTCGAGCGCCAATCCATATTCGGGCTCGACGCTGCTGATCGCAGCTTCGATCTCACCGTCTGCCGCCATGTGCTGCATTCAATTCCCCACCCCGGCCGGGTGATCGCGGAGCTGGCGCGGGTGACACGCCCCGGCGGCTACCTGCACCTGATTCCCGAGGACTACGGGATGCTGCACTTCCAGCGCGGGCCACTCTACCCGGGAGATTTCTGGCACACGGCCGAACCCGCCTTCTCAGCCGCGACCAACACTGACTTGCTCATTGGCCGCAACGCATTCGGGATTCTTGCCGCGATGAACCTCGAGGAGATTGCCGTGGATTACGTGATCGTTGACACGCTGCGCGTCCCGCGCGAGACATTCGCCGCCATTTTCGAAGCCTGGCGCGACGGATACGCCGAGTCCATTGGTGAGATCACGCCAATCTCGCGCGAGTCAGCCGTCGCCTACTTCAATCAAATGGCCGCCAACATCCGCGACCCACTCGGGTACGCGGTGTGGATGGTTCCGGTAGTCAGCGCGCGAATACCTTCGGCCAAGTCTCAATAATCGCAGCGGTCAACCCGCATCAATCTTTGGCAACTGCGCGCCATTGACGCCCGGTTTAGTTGGGGCGCAGCATGCTGCGCCCGGCGCCGATGCTTGGCTTGCGATGCCCATCCACCATATGCACGAGCGGGCTTTAGGGGGTCGGAGCTTCAGCTCCGACAATTCGCGCCGACGATGAGCGGGGCTTTAGCCCCTGAGGACAATCTTTCTCGTCGCTCGCGCAAAAAATGGGATTCCGATTTCATCGTCATTTGTTCGCACGTCAGGAATCGTTTGAAATCCGCCGTCCCATGTGCCAGCCTGAATCGTCATGACACGAACGCCGCACGTCGCTCGCGCACTGCTATTGGCCTTTTCCGTTCTCACCGCCGTTCCCTCTGCGTGGGGCTGGGGCTGCAAAGGCCATGAAATCGTTGCACTGATCGCCGAATCTCATCTCAATACGCGAGCGCGCGCGATGGCGTTCAAAATTCTCGCCGATGGTCCCATCAGCGCGACTCTCTCGCGTTATTGCAAGGAGCCTGACCTCGACGCGTTCGTGGATTCCTCCACATGGGCCGACGACGAACGCACCGTGATGCCGGAAACCGGACCCTGGCACTTCATTGATATTCCTCGGGGCGCGCGCGAAGGCAGCATCAGCCAATTTTGCCATCCCGCGACAGGCTGCATCACGACCGCGCTGGCCAGCCAGCTCGCGATTCTGCGCGACGCGAACGCCACGGCTCAGGCCCGCGCCGATGCGCTGAGATTCGTAATTCATTTCGTCGGCGACATCCACCAGCCCCTTCACGACACAACAAATAACGATTTCGGCGGCAACTGCGTTCCAGTCGCGTTCTTCGATCGCGCGCCTCGCGAAACGAACCCGATCCGGGAAAGCTACAATCCGAACCTCCACGAAGTCTGGGACGTGGAAATCATCGAGCGATTCATGAACGGACAAACGCCGCAGCAGGCCGCGGATGCGCTGGAGACGACGTTTCACACGCAGCTGCCGACGTGGCAATCTCAGACTCAAAATTTCTCGTCGTGGGCGTGGGAGAGCCATCAGCTCGCGGAAACCATCGTGTATGGCAAGCTCCCGACCAAAATCGCAATCGAGACGCCGCGCCCTGTCGAAAGCTGTGCCGACGACGACCACATCTCCACTCGCATGCTGCATCTCAACGAAAATTTGGCTGCTCAATACCAGGACGCCGCCGCGCCCGTCGTTCGCGAGCAATTGGCAAAGGCCGGAATCCGCCTCGCCGCACTGCTGAACTCGCTCTGGCCTTGAGACTCCCCGTGAATGCTGGCGAATCTTTGTAGGTCGTGGCTTTAGCCACAACACAAGCCCTGCGGAGTGAGGACGGCTTCAGCCGCTGAAGTCCCCTTTTTGCAGTCGCCACTTGCTCGCGAGCCCGCCTCTCGATTCTTTACACCAACAACCGTTTGAATTTCTCTTCTCGATGTGCCAGCCTAAAATCAGCAATAAGCAATGAAATGAAGGGATGTGAAATGAAGCGCGATGAACGCGGTTGGACTGAAGTCGCCTCAGCGCCCGAGAGGCGCGAGCCTTTTGCTGTCGTGGGGCGACGGCGCTGCCGTGCCCAACAAATAAGCTCGGCGTGTCCGCGACCTTGGGCGACTCGTCGCGGTCCGAATGGTCACGAGCCGCCCGTCGTCAATCACCATTCACGAATCACAATTTATACCCATCCTACTCGACACTGCGTGCCGAGTAACTTTCTCCCTAACTCATTGAAAACAAAGAAAAGTGGTCCGAGCTACTCGACACTGAAACGAGGGGCCTCAGTTCATGCGTGTTTGCCCCAACTCGGCAACTTCAAATCGCATCGATGCTCTACAAATCGTCGCTGTGAAGGTAAACTAACAAGCATTCCGAAGGAGATGAACAGGTCATGTTGCGCGTAGGACTGATCGGCTGGCGAGGAATGGTTGGAAGCGTTCTCCTGCAAAGGATGCGGGAGGAGGGCGACTTCGCTCGCATCGAGCCCGTTTTCTTTTCGACCTCGAATGTGGGAGGCGCGGCTCCGAAAGAATCCAACGGCGCGCCGCTCCTGAACGCATCGAGTCTGAAGGACCTCGGCGCGTGCGACGCTCTCATCAGCTGCCAAGGCGGCGAATACACCACGGAAATTTATGCGCCTCTCCGCAAGAGCGGATGGAACGGCTATTGGATAGATGCGGCCTCCACACTCCGCATGAGCGACGACGCAGTGATCGTCCTTGATCCCGTCAACGCTGAAATCATTCAGGACGGTTTGCGCCGCGGCCTGCGCACTTTCGCGGGCGGAAATTGCACTGTCAGCCTGATGTTGATGGCGGTGAGCGGGCTTTTCAAAGCCGGCCACGTCGAGTGGATGACTTCGATGACTTATCAGGCTGCGTCCGGTGCCGGAGCAGCGAAAATGCTCGAATTGGTGAAGCAGATGGAGCGCCTCACCGATCCGACTCGCAAGACTCCGTCCGAGAACGCGCTGGAAGTGGATCGCATGGTCATTGAAGCGCAACGTGCCGGCGGATTGCCGGTCGCGGAATTCGGCGTTCCTCTGGCAGGCAGCCTGATCCCATGGGTTGACAAAGACATGCCCGGCGGCCAAACCAAGGAAGAGTGGAAAGGCATCGCTGAAACCAACAAGATTTTGGGCCTCCATCCGCCGGTGCCAGTAGATGGCATCTGCGTACGCGTCGGAACCATGCGCTGCCACAGCCAGGCGCTCTGCATCAAACTGAACAAAGATATTCCGCTGGCTGAAATCGAGCAGATTTTGTCCGGAGCGAACCCCTGGGTTCGCGTAATTCCGAACAACAAGGAATCAACTCTGCGCTGTCTCACGCCCACGGCCGTTTCCGGCACGCTCAACGTTCCCATCGGACGCTTGCACAAACTTAATCTCGGACCGGAGTTTCTCGGCGCATTCACCGTCGGCGACCAGCTTCTCTGGGGCGCCGCGGAACCCCTACGCCGCATGCTCGGCATTCTCCACCAGCATCTCGGCGCGGGTGTATAATCCCGCCGCGCTCGGATGAAACAAGCCGGCCCCGGCAAGCGTAATAGCTCCCAGGAGGACTACATGCATCGAAAATTTCTCGCGATCTCGTTTCTGGTTTCGGCGCTCGCGCTTCCCAGTCTGGCTCAGAGCTCGAATTTGAACGGCACCTGGAAGCTGAACAACTCCAAGAGCACGTTTGGCCAATTCCCGCCTCCTGCCAGCGAGACGGATACGATCGCGATCAACGGCACGGACTTCAAACAACAGGTGACGAGCGTCGGCGCGCAGGGCAGCCAGACTTATACGCGCTCCTGCACGATCGACGGCAAAGAGGTAACCCTCACGCCGGACGATCCCCGCGGCCACTTGGGAGCTATCACGCTTTCGAAGATTCAGTGCGCGTGGCAAGGAACGTCGGTCGTTTTCACCGAGACAGCCAATCTACGCGGCACCGACCTCACCGATCGGCTGACGTTCTCGCCTTCGGACGATGGCAAGACAATGACGATGGATTCGCACATCACGTCGGCGACGATCAATGGCGACCGGAAGCTCGTGTACGACAAGCAGGAAGGTTCGGCAGCGATGGCTGATCCGGCGGCGATGGCCGCCACTCCCGGCGCGGCTGCGATGATTCACACCGGCGGTTCCCAGCCGAATTTCACCGGGACATGGAAATTAAACATATCAAAGAGCAATTTCGGCCAGATTCCTCCGCCCGCCAGCCAAACCGATACGATTGACCACAGCGAGCCTTCGGTCAAAATCGCGGAAGACCAGAAGGGCGGCATGATGGGCGACATGAATCTCACCACCACGCTCAGCACCGACGGCAAGGAAACCACTTCATCGGGAATGGGCGGCGCGCCCGTAACCAGCACTTCGCACTGGGACGGCGTCGCTCTGGTCGTGGATTCGAAAACGAGTTTCCAGGGCAGCGACATCAAGATCAAGGACACCTACACGCTCAGCGGCGACGGAAAAACGCTTTCGGAAGTTACCCACATTGAATCGGGCATGGGGAATTTCGATACGACCAGCGTGTTCGACAAGCAGTAGGTTAGACCGCGAGCTGAATACTAGGTCAGATACGCCGAACGATCTCCCAGCGGAGTCGCGGTTCGGGCGACGGTGCGAAACACGCATCGCACGGTGTCGAGAAATGCAAGGACGGCCTTTGCGTCTTCGTTCTTGCGCCACACCATGTGCACTTCCGCCGTGGCGCCGGGTTCGTCGAGCGGTACCACGGCAACCTCACTGGCTGGCGCCGGACGGCATGTAACCTCGTCCGGTATGATCAGAATCCCTTTTCGGCAAGTCAACAGCATTGCCTGGACGCCGTTGTGCGGCGCTGGATCTGGCGGCACGTAGATGATGTTTGGAACCACTCCGGCGGCTGCATACATCTCGAGCGTTTTGTCGTGGAGACCGGCGGCCAAAATCGGATCGAAGAGCAAGAGCGGCTCTTCGGCGAGATCCTTCAAACGCAGACTCTTGCGCTTCGCCAGCGGATTCGCTTTGCTGATGTGAACAGCCAGCTTTTCCTCGAACAAGAATTCGGAAGCCAAATGACGTGTCTCGCCATAGGGGCGCAGGAAACCGACGTCAAGGTCGCCCTCCGGTAGAGCCTTGTACTGGGCGCTCGAAAACACGTCCCTGCACTGAACTTCGACACCGGGAAATTTCTTGGAGTGCTCGGTAAGGACGCGGCTCACGCGTTCTCCCAGCCCGGGGCCTATTCCGATTTTCACCAGGCCGACCGACCCGCACTTCGCCATGCGAACGGAATCCGAGACTCGCGCGGTCTGGGCGACCAGGACTCTTGCCTCTTGCAACAGCAGGCGGCCCGCGTCGGTGAGAATCACGTGACGACGGTCGCGCACAAAAAGCCGCACGTCGAACTCTTCTTCCAATTGGCGGATCTGGCGGCTCAACGGTGGCACGGTGACGTGGAGCTGCTGCGCAGCTTTCGAGAAGCTGAGATGTTCCGCGACCGCGATGAAGTACCGGAGCTGACGAAGTTCCATCAGAGAGTCCCGCCCTGTGATTGACCTTATATTCCGAATCGGTAACAGAAGCAATCAAAATAAGAAATAGACAACGGGAACCAATAAGGTATTAGTGTCGCATGCGGTTGGGGTGGAGCGAACCTCTTGGTCAATTCGAGCGGCCTTATTACTTCGATGGCGGCAGGTCTGCGCTCAACCCGCCATTTAATTTCGGCACGTCCATTGGCGACTAAGACGGACTTGGGGGAAATGATGAACAACAGAATTACGGGACGCAAGCTTGTGGTTTCGCTGCTCGTTTGCCTGGGAATGGTGCTGCTTGCCGCGTCAATGGCGCAGGCGCAGTCCGCCGGAACGGGCGCGATCACTGGAATTGTCACCGACCCACAGGGCCGCGCTGTGCCAAATGCCACGGTGACTGCCACCAACCTTGGCACCAACCAGGAACGCACGGCGACCACCGGGGCGGCTGGCGACTATAAGTTTTCCCTTCTCCCGCCCGGCACCTATACCTTGAAGTTCAGCGCGGCCGGTTTCAAGGTTTCCCAGGTCTCCTCGGTCGTTCTGAACGTCACCGAGACGCCGGAGGTTGATCAGGTGTTGGAGGTCGGCGCGATCACACAAACCGTGACGGTGGAAAGCAGCGTGCAAGCCCTTCAGACTGAAAGTTCCACGCTTGGTACCACGGTTACCGGCAGCACGATCACGGCCTTGCCAATGGCTAACGGAAATTACACCGAAGTCCTCAGCCTTGCGGCGGGTGCGACGGCGGGCGTGGACAATGCGACGTCACTCGGCAAAGGCACGCAGGACATCAGCGCGAACGGCGTGGACCCCGGTTCGAACAACTACCAGATGGACGGCGTCGCGGTGAATAACATCGCTAACTCCGGCAGCTCCAACGACGGCACGATTTATACCGGCATCCCGATTCCCAGCCCCGACGCCATCGCCGAATTCAAGATTCAGACTTCGACCTACGACGCCAGCTACGGACGCAATCCGGGCGCAAACGTAAACGTTGTCACCAAGGGCGGAACGAACAACTTTCACGGATCGGCGTTTGAGTACTTCCGAAACTCGGTTCTGAACGCCGACGATTTCTTTTATGTGAAGACGCCTGCCGATCCCCATCAGGTGCTCGACCAGAACCAATTCGGCGCGACAATTGGCGGCCCGATCCTCAAAGATAAGCTTTTCTTCTTCTTCAGCTATCGAGGCACGCGCGCCAAGAACGGCGTATCCGCCGCGGGAACAACTTCAGGCGTCACCTTGCCTCCGATTCCCACGACGCGCACCGCCGCCACCCTCGGCGCGGCGCTCTGTCCCTACAACAATCCTGCGTTCCCTGGTTCTCCGTTCTTGCAACTCGCTTGTGATGGGTCGAACCTTAGTCCACAGGGCCTCGCGATCATGAATATTCCAGGACTCGCCAGCGGCGGCGGCTTCTACATCCCGAGTCCGCAAGTAGACACGCAGTTCTGCAAAGCGAACGCGCTACCCCCGCCGCCCGCACCGCAACTCCCTGAATATTCGTGTAACTTCAGCATTCCAGCCCTCTACCATGAGAATCAATATGTCGTGAACGGCGACTATGTAATCAACAGCAAGCAAACCCTAACGACACGGTATTTCTATACGCTCAATCCTCAGACGCCGTTTCTGGGTCAGAACGGCGGAGATCTGCCAGGCACTCCGGAAAACGTCGTTTTCGGAAATCAGGACGCCGTAGTGAAGCTCACCTCACTGGTGACGAACAACTTTGTGAATGAAGCCCGGGCATCGTTCCAGCGGAACACTGACAACTCTTCCGTCACCATGCCGCCAGGAGGCACTAACACCGCGCTGGGCATTACGCCCGGCACCGGCGGTTTCGAGGAACCTCCGGTCTTCATCGATCTCATCCAGGACTTTACGTTGTTCGGAGGACTGTTGCCCAACTTCGGTCCAACGAACCAGCTCCAGTTGGCCGATCAAATTTCCTGGCAGCATGGGAAGCACAGCATTCGAGCGGGATACGAGTACGAATGGACGAATTGGCCCCTTCTGGATTCCGGACTCCAGCAGGGCCTGATGTTCGAGATAGATCTGAATACCATGCTGGTCGGAACGGCCGGAAACACAAACCCATTTGGCACGGGCTTCAATCAGGGGTGCTTGTTTTGCGTAGAGAGTATACCTGGTGAGCATGGGATCACTCACTTTTACGACGTACATAACCAGGACGCCTATGTCTTGGACGACTGGAAGGTAAGTTCGCGCCTCACGATCAACGTGGGTGTGCGTTGGGAGTACGACGGGTTGCTGACCGACAGGCTGGGCCGGCTCACTCAGGTATACCTCGATCGGATGGTTAACAATGCCGACGTTCCATTGACGCTCGGTGCCGCTTTAAGCGATCCCGCTGCCATTCAGCAATACGTGGTGGCACACAACTTCCCGAAGTTCTTCGGGCCGCCCCCAGCGGGCGTCCTCGTCTCCCCTAGCGACACGTCTGTTGACGGGCACGCCCCGTACAGCAATTTTGCTCCGCGAATCGGCTTTGCATGGCAGCCGACGTCGGGAGGCAAGCTCGTCGTGCGCGGGGGATTCGGCATCTTTTACAACCGCGTCGGTTTGGACAGCATCGTGCACGCGTTCGAGCAGGGCGCACCCTACGCCCAGACGTACGACTACAACCCGGGTGGGGCACGATACTTGGCAGCGACAATCGCCAATCCGTATCCCGCTCTCAACCTGGTGCCCTTGGCGTCGAACCCGGTCATTGGCTTTTCGCCTCGCTTTTCCGACTGGACGGGCGACCCGGCGACCAGCACAAACTCCGGATTGAGCACCCCACTTTCTTACACCGACGGGGTCCACACGCCCATGGTCCGTGAATATAGCTTCGGGATTCAATATGAATTCCTGCATGGCTGGATTCTCGATCTTGGTTACGTCGGATCGAGCGGAATCAACCTGAACGATTACAACCACAATCAGAACCAGGCGCTGCTGGCAACGCCGACCAATGCCTTGAGTTCTTTCTGCACCGGAACCCCGCCTATATGCAATACGTCCTCAAATGCTCAATACCGGGTTCCGTACCTGGGCTATGAGGCTGCTGGGCTCGGCGCTTCGGATTCGGATGGGTACTCCAACTACAACAGCCTGCAGGTGACGGTCCGGCATCAGTTCTCCCACGGACTGTCCATGCAGGCAGCCTATACCTGGGACAAGGACCTCTCCGACATCTTCTACAGCAACTCCGCCAACATCAACGAAGCCCTTTGCGTGAAATGCCAATACGGGCGCGTATCGTTCGATCGGCCGCAGCGCTTGTCGCTGAATTACAGCTACGACCTTCCGTTTGGCAAGGGCACTCAGGGAATCACAAACAAGTTGATTGCCGGATGGAATGTTTCGGGGGTCACGATCGCGCAATCGGGCGATCCGTTGACTTTTGAGTCGCCACTCAACGGCGACGCCTACGGCACCAGCAACGATAGTTATCTGTCGGGAAGCGCAACAGCCCAGTTCTGCCCGGGTTTTAGCAACGCAAATGTCAAGAACCCCGGCGGGGCGCTGAAGAACCTGAACGGTTACTTCAACTTTGCGGCCTTTTGCACGGCACCCATAGTGCCGTTCGGTGACGCCACAGCAACGGGATATGGCAATTCTGGCGTCGGCGGCGTGCTGGGTCCCGGGCAATTCAACTGGGATATTTCGATCCTGAAGAACACGCAAATCACCGAGCGCGTTAAGGTGCAGTTTCGTACTGATTTCTACAACGCGTTCAACCATCCCGACTTCGCGGATCCGGGCGGTCTTTCGTTCGGAAGCGTAGGGTTCATTAACGTGGTGGATGGTCCCGATACGATACGGCACACGAACGTGAATCCGCGGTTGATTCAGTTCGGGTTGCATTTCTTCTTTTAGACTTTAGCCCGCGGCCGAGTTGCCGTGGCTGAAACGAAATGTTGCGCACGTCGGGCTCGAGTGAAGGCTTCAGCCTGACGCGATCGCGGCAGCGAATGTACCACCCCTAGTACCACCCCGGGAGCCCGGCGCGGAGACTTCGGTCTCCGCGCCAGGTGACCGCCCCTCGGTTCCAGCTTGCCATTCAGCGCGTCATCTCTTGCCTCCTTCGATCGGGTTTTCCGCGAAACGATCGCCGAATGTCGTCGTTGCCGGAACGAATCGCCTTGGTCATAACTACATTCCGAATTGAACGCGCCAGAGCTTTTTGCGGCATGCGTGGCGGCGGGCAGGTGTACACTCTGGGCCGGAACACGCCAGTCGAGCGCAAGGAGGAGTTGGGCCCATGACAGCGCCGTCTCGCACGCCATCGGCGGAACAATTGAACGCGCGAAAAGCGTTCTACGATCAGATCGGCAAGCAGCATCTCGCGCCGCTCTGGGAGCGCGTCAGCGGCCTGGTCACGCGCTCGCCGCAGCCCGCTGCCCGGCCGGTGCATTGGAAATACTCCTCCGTTCGCGCGCATCTGCTCCAGGCCGGATCGCTGCTCTCCGCGGAGGAAGCCGAGCGGCGCGTGCTCATTTTCGAGAACCCCGGCCTGCCCGGACAATCGAGAATCACCGGTTCCCTCTTCAGCGGCCTGCAACTTTTGATGCCCGGGGAAAAAGCGCATGCGCATCGCCACACGGCCAGCGCGCTGCGCGTGTTTCTGGAGGGATCGAGCGCCTACACGTCGGTTGATGGAGAGCGCACGATGATGTCGCGCGGCGATTTCGTCATCACGCCCTGCTGGACCTGGCACGATCACGGAAACGATGGCGCCGACCCGGTCATCTGGCTCGACGGGCTGGACGTGCCCATCGTCAACCTGTTCGATACGAGTTTCTCGGAGGGAAACGAAGCGAGCCAGATTCCAATTTCACGTCCCGAGCACGATTCCGAAGCGCGTTATGCGGGGGCGCTGCTTCCGGACGGCCACAAAGCGCATTCGATGTCGTCACCGCTTCTGAATTACCGCTACGCTCCGGCGCGGGAGAATTTGGCCGAGATGCAACGCAACGGACCGATTGATCCATGCCACGGAGTGAAATTGCGCTACACCAATCCGCTGACGGGCGGCTCGGTGATGCCGACGATGAGCGCGGCTCTGCAATTGATCGCGGCCGGATCCCGTACCGCGCCGTACCGCTCCACGGACGGCACCGTGTTCGTGGTCCTCGAAGGCAAGGGTCACAGCAAGGTGGCGGATTCATCTTTCGACTGGGCGGAGAACGACGTGTTTGTGGCGCCGAGCTGGGCGCTGCAGCAGCATCGCGCCGAAAGCGAAGCCGTTCTCTTCAGTTTTTCCGATCGCGCCGCGCAGGAAAAACTTGGAATCTGGCGCGAACAGCGCGACGCAAGCGCGTCGTAAAACGCGGGCGGCGAGGGCGCTAGCGCTCGCGAAACGTCCAAGAGGGATTCGGAATGATCGAAGGTTCGTCCGGCACGCTTCCCATCAGAGTCAGGGTGCGATCCAAAGACGCGGCCGTCGCGCAAGTGGGAGCCGACATCTGCGTGGTCGGCGCAGGAATCTCCGGAATTTCCGCGGCCGTTGAAGCGGCGCGATTGGGCCGCAACGTTCTCCTCGTGGATGGCTTGCCCAGCCTCGGCGGCCAGGCGGTCAACTCCATCATCGGCACTTTCTGCGGGCTTTACTCCAACGGACCAAATGCGCGCCAGCTCACGCACGGAATTGCGGACGATATTCTCCGCGATCTTGGCGCGCAGGGCGCGGCGCGTCCAATGCGCGGGCCGATGACGATCACCGTTTACTACGATGAAGTCGCGCTGAGCCGCTGGGTGGAAACCACGGTCCGCGCCGCCGGCATTCGCGTCGTGGTGGGAGCCGTGCTGCGCGAGGTGCGATTCGAGAATCGCCGCATCAAGGAGCTTTTCCTCGCCACGCGTTACGGCGATCTGCGAATCACGGCCACTGGATTCGTGGATGCCACGGGAGACGCCGCGCTGGTGTGGCAGGCCGGACTTCCCTGCCGCCAACCCGATGTGCCGATTTACGGAACGCAAATCGTGGTCCTCGAGCATCTGAACGAAGCGCACAAACCGTCGCCGAAGGCTTACAGCGAGCGCCTCGCCGCGAAAGCCAAGGAGTACGGTCTGGTCCGCCAGGATGGGTTCGCGTTTTTCTTTCCGGAGCGGGGTACAGCCGTCGTCAATATGACGCACGTCGAGACGCCGCTCGATCCCATTGGCGCGAGCGAGAAAGGCCTCGATGGGAAAGATCAAGCGGACCGCGTCGTCCAGTTTCTGAAGAAAGAATTCCCCGACGCGTTCGGCAAGGCCCGCGTTCGCGCGTATGGACTGCCCGGAATTCGCCAGACACGCTGGATCGTCGGCCAGCACCAATTGACGGCCGATGAGGTACGCGCCGGCGCGCACTTCGAAGACGAAATCGCGCGGACCGCTTGGCCAATCGAATTGCACGGCCAGCCGGAGGGCTATCTTTGGGAGCCGTTCAGCGACGATCACTTGCACTACGTTCCGTTGCGCAGCCTGATTCCCGCGGATGCGGACAACCTGCTGGCGACGGGAAGGTGCATTGATGGCGACGCCGCCGCGCTCTCCAGCGTTCGCGTGATGGGGCCGTGCATCGGGATGGGAGCCGCGGCGGCGCACGCGCTCGATCTCGCGGGAAGCGGAAGCGTGCAGCAGGTTGATCTCGCCGCGCTGCGGCGCCGGTTGGCGCACAACCTCGAAGGCTAACCGGACTCCATGGCCGACCGACGCACCACCGACCTATCGGAGATCATCGAGCAGCAGAAGCTCACACCGTTCATCGTTCGGCTCGTGTTGTTGTCGTGGATCGTCACATTTTTCGACGGGTTCGACGTAAGCGTGCTGTCGTTCGTCGCGCCCGATTTGTCGGCGGCGTTGCATATCAATCGCTTGACGCTGGGAAACGTGTTCGGCGCCGGACAGACGGGCATGGTGCTCGGCGGATTTGTCTTCGGCTACCTCGGCGACCGGATCGGACGCCGCGTGTCCATTATTTTGGCGACAGCGTCGTTCGGCGCTCTCTCTCTGGCGATTGCGTTTTCGGGAACTTACGCCACGCTGCTTGGGCTGCGATTCGTTGAAGGGATTGCGATGGGCGGGTTGTTCCCGTTGGCGTGGGCGCTGAACATCGAGTACGTGCCTCGCCGTTACCGGTCAACAGTCGTGACGCTGATCATGGTGGGGTACTCCATCGGCAGCAGCTCGGCCGGCCCCATGACGATTTTGCTGGCTCCGCGCTACGGCTGGCGACCGCTGTTCGTCGTCGGTGGATGCCTGGGTATTGTCGGCACCGCGATGCTGTTTTTGTGGCTGCCGGAATCCCTGAAGTTTCTAGAGATCGAGAACAAACGCCTCGACCTGATCGCAACTTACGCGCGCCGGCTTGCGCCCGGCCGAACGATCAGCGCCACGGATCGCTTCGTGATTTCCGACGAAGGCCGCACGCCGGCGAAAAAGTTTTCGGTTTCGATGCTTTTCCGCAACGAGCTCCGCTGGATCACGCCCCTGATGTGGATTGCCTATACCGCCAGTTCGATGGCGGTCTTTTTCGGCTCATCCTGGGGTCCGACGATTCTGCAGCTGGTCGGTTTCAATCGGTCCACCGCGGCGCTGACCGCATCGTTAAACGTGCTGGCTGGCGCGCTCGGCGGGCTGCTCCTGATGCGCTTCGTTGACACGCGCGGAGCGAACAGCATCGCGATATTCCCCGCGTTCGCCACGCCCATACTCCTCGCCATGGGATTTTCCGGGATCGGTGGGCGCGGGTTCCTGGTGCTGTATTTCTTCGGCACGATGTGCATCGTCGGGGCTCACTATGGGTTGATGAGCATCGCTGGAATCTTTTATCCGAGCGCCTACCGTTCAAATGGTACGGGGTGGACGTCTTCCGTGGGCAAGATCGGTTCGATTGTGGGGCCGATGCTCGGAGGCGTCGCTCTGTCGTCGCGCATGCCGGTGAAATTAGTGTTCGCAATGCTTGCGGTCTGCCCGTTCGTGGTGGCGGCGTGCGTCCTCATCATCGGCCGCCTCCAAAAACGACTCGCGCTTACCGAAGGGGCGCAGCGTTGGACCGAGTCCGGTGCTCTGCTACCGGGCGAAATCCCCGCGCACGAATGAGCAATAGGAGGCGCGCTTCTCTTCGTTGACACTCGCGGACGCTGGCAGGTAGCATTCAACCAGGAGCAACCGGGCGACTCATGCAGATTTTTGATCTCGAAACTTTCCGTGCCACGCCGCTGAGCCGGGATCCCTACGAACATCTCGTGATTCCGAGCTTTGTCAAAGCGGACGCTCTCGAGAAAATCAACGCCGATTACCCGAAAATCGAGCATGCGGGCAGCTTTCCGCTGGATCATCTGGAGTTCGGCCCCGCGTTCCAGGCGATGATTGATGCGCTCGAATCCGAAGAATTCCGCAAGGCCTTCGAGGATAAATTTCAACTCGATCTGTCGAAACGCCCGACGACGATTACGGTTCGCGGCCGCTGCGACACGCACGATGGCAAGATCCACCACGACTCCGCCAGCAAAATCATCACCGTGCTGCTCTACATAAATCCCGCGTGGGACGATTCGGGCGGCCGCCTGCGCGTGCTGCGTTCGCGGGACAGCATTGAGGATCTCGCCGCCGAGGCGCCGGCTGCCGGCGGCGCGCTGGTCGCCTTCCTGCGCTCCGATCATTCCTGGCACGGCCATCTGCCGTTTATCGGCGAGCGCCGCGTAATCCAGTTCAACTGGGTCACCGACAACGAGAGCCAGCGTTTCGCCATCTTCCGGCATCGCGTTTCCGCGTCGGTCAAGCAGATGCTCAGCTTCGGCAAATCGTCCAAGGAACCTCGGCCCGTCGCTCCCGACCGCATGTGACGCACGTTTATTTCATTGAGATCGTGGGACCAATACTTGTGGGAGTCGTATCTCTCGTGCGGACGAAGTAGTCGCCTGAAAAGAAAAACGGCTGGCACCCTGGGGCGTCAGCCGTTTTTGCGAAGCGAACAACGATGCTGCGATTAACGTCGGCCCCCGCCGTGGAATCCCGCTCCACCGTGGAATCCGCCGCCGCCGTGAAATCCAGCTCCGCCATGGAATCCGGGATTGCCGCGGAATCCGCCGGCGAACCCGCGCGGACCAGGACCGCCCCAACCGGGCCGGCCAACGAAGCCGGGGCCACCGNNTAGTATCCGTAAGGGGCGCAGGCGTAAGGAGCGTACCCATAGTAGCCATAGGCGCAGACAGGAGCCGTACCGGCGAAGACCGGGCCAACTCGAACCGCAACCTGCGCATGGGCGCTACCTGCCACAACCATGAAGAGTCCTATCAGAGCTACGTACTTTAGGTATCGCATTTGGAACCTCCTCGCCAGCCTCGCTATCGCTTCCGATTCGAAAGCTGACATCTAACTCATCGTGCCGATCTTCTGCCGCGTCCTAACTGCGGACGCTCATTCCCTATAAGGCAAGGGGCATGCCAAAGTTGAATGCGGGCCACGAAAAATAACCCCCCTGAAATCAGCTGCCTGCAGAAGCGGAGGGAGAGAGGCGTGAATCGCGGGTCCTCGGGCGGTGGCTGCAATCCACCGAGCTGCTTGTATTCAACCACCTCGGAAAAGCGTGCGAGAGGCAGCGGCGCGAAGTCCCTCACTGGCGTGCCTTCGGAATTCCGCCCGGCCCCGGCGATGATTCCGATCCGTCAATACGACGTTTGCTTCGTCGGGTATCGAACCGAGATTCCGCTCCCGCTTAGATAACCTTGAGTCATGGACAACGAGGGCTCTCTCTATCTGGTTTGGTTGAACAAGGGCGAAGCGCACGAGCCGGAGTTTGCCGTTAGGTTTGTGACCAATGATGCAGTCTGCAACGTAATAGATCCCCGGATTTTCCACGGCGAAGAATCTTTGCGATCCTTCCTTGCCAATTCGCTTTCGCTCGACAATGAGCGCGTCGAAGCCGCGTTATCGGATTTGCACGAAACGGAAAGCGCGGAGATTGAATCCCTCAGCATTTCGAACGACGATTTGCGCCGACTCAAGTTGGTCTAGTGGGTATTTCCTACCGTGGCGCCACGAGTTGACCGTGCGACGCGACGGTCACAACGTAGACGAAACACACTAAAGAAGAGTGGTGCGCCCGCGGTGATTCGAACACCGGACCTTCTAGGTTCAAACGCGGATGCCCCAGAGAGCGAATTTCATTAACCCAGACTCGCGGGTGCATATCCTGTTGGGCGACGGTGGCCGAGAAAGTCCGCGACAATCCACGCCGACGCGGCGATCCCGAGAGTCTCCGCACTCTCGGACCAGTTCAGAAAACTGTGGGGATTGGCAAAGAGCGCCGGCAGCCACACCAGCAACCCGAAACCCACGATCATCGCCGTGGTCAATCGAGACGCGAGCCGGGCCATGAACCCCGTGAGTAGAGCAATAGCGGCAAGAGCAAACGCGGCGGTGGTTGCGATCGCCCAGAACCTTTGTCCAGGCGGAATCCATTTCGGAACAAGATTTGCTGTTTCGGAGAGATAGAAAAGCTGTTCCAGTGTGAACGAGACAACACAAATACCGAACGAGTAGTACCCGATTTGAGCCAATCTTGCCGTTCGAACCGGGGCGATTGGATCGGAACACGCATATAGGATCACGGCCCCCGAAACGAATGAGAATTGTTCGAAGAAGTTGCCAAAGCCATTGTAGACGAGCGGATGCGCGATGATGAGCGGCACCCCCATCAACGCGAAGGTGAAGTAGATCGCAGCCAGCGCGACAGCACCGGCTCGGGCCGTTCTCGGCCATTGAACGGCTACGCCTCCAAGGACTTCGATCGTGGCCACGATGTAGGTGAGAATCCCGCGGTGAGGAACGTTTCCAAGCGCGTCGTAGTTATCCCACACCAAGGCACAGAGACCGGAACCAATCGCCGCTAAGCCATAGACGTAACGCCCTAGAGAATATTTCATTGCAGCGCCTTAGCCAAAATTAGTGCTGATGCCCTATGCGTTCGTACCGCAGCCCGACCGACCCATTCGAGTATGACTTGCATTCTGTAAGCTTGAAGTCGCGCTGCGGGAACTTGCCCGGGAAGCCGGGGATGCCATCGCCTAACAGAACGGGACCAACGCCGATGAAGAGTTCGTCCACCAAGTCTTCCTGCAGGAAGCTGCGGGCCAATTCACCCCCTCCGCCGAAATAGATATCTTTGCCTGGGCGGCGTTTCAACTTCTTCACGAAAGGTGTCAGCGATCCTTTCACGACTTCGAACCCCTCGCGTGTGCCAGGTTTCCAGCGTCGAGAAACTACGTAGTAGACCATGCCCGGCGTCTCGGGCATCTCTCCACTCTTGCGCATTTTCACCATGCCTACCGCGGTCTTGCGGCCCATGATGGTGGTATCGATCTTGGCAAAGAAGTCCGCCATCACCGATTCACCTTCTTTGTCGATGACGAGATAATCCATAGCACCGTTCCGCCGCGCAATATAGCCGTCTATGCTGATTCCGAATCCCAGGATGACTTTTCGCGACATGCCGCGATTGTAAGAGGACGTTTACTTACCGTCAATAGAAGCCGAACAGGCAAAATCGCTCGGGTTTTGCTCCCCGTTGCTCCCAAATTGGAGAGACAGAATCAGACGCAAGGAGTGCTACTCAATTGAAATTAGAAGAGAAAGAGTGGTGCGCCCGCGGTGATTCGAACACCGGACCTTCTGGTTTCCGCCGCAGGCGGACTCTATCCAGCTGCAGATTGCCTGCCCTCGGTGCGGAGAATTCGCCGAAGCTCCTCGCGCCCTTTCCCGCTCCTAAAGAAACGTTCCCGCCGCATTGCTTCCGGACGGGTCATGAATTTCTCCGAATAAAGAAGCACCCATTTGCCACGATTTTTCGTGGATTTCGTGACACCGGAATTGTGCTGACCCAAACGCTGCACCAGATCCAACGTGAATCCCGTGTAGTGCTTTTGAGTCACGGTGTTCTCGAGAACGTAGACGAAATACATAAAAGATGAGTGGTGCGCCCGCGGTGATTCGAACACCGGACCTTCTGGTTCGTAGCCAGACGCTCTATCCAGCTGAGCTACGGGCGCGCCGTTGAAAAGAAGAAGCTTAGATCGGTTTTGCGTCTTAGATTTTTCGCACTCTTTGCGCAATCGAAATCCTGGGAATAACTTCAGTTGCGCCGATCGCCGCACTGATTATGAAATAGCGTGCCGATTTTGTCCATCGCTCGAATCGCCGCAGTCGGAACGCTCTTGTCGCAGCCGATACAAGCGGCGAAGGGGGACGGGCCTTTGCGCTTACTGCGTGGGCGTCTTGGTGGGCGAGCCCGGGTAATAAACCATCACGTACAAATCATTCGCCAATAGATTCGTGCCCTCGAAACCGTTTCCAAACGAAAAATTCCACTCGAACCCGTCGGCGGGCCCAGCAGCCAGGCAAGCAGTTATTGCGGTTTCCGCTTCGCACGCCCAGTAAAGATAGGGCTGGATATCGTGGAAGGGACCGACCTTGACGTCCGGAGCGGCGGCCACGGACTCACCTCTTAGCAGCCCCAATTGCTTATAGAACAACTCCCCCATTGGGCTGCCCGTACAGTCATAGCCGGTCGTCCCGTTCATCCCGATGCTACACGTTGGATCGGGCGACACGGTCTCAGGCATTTGCCAGTTCGTTTGACTAAGGTATCCGCGGCCTTGATCGGCTTTGTTCATGGCGGCTATCCACTGGACCGCTACGGAGTGTTCCATCGAGCCATCCGGATTGATGCCTGCAACGCCGAAAGTCTGTTTGGCCGCCAGATTGGCGTCCGCGAGCCAGGTGACTTGTGCAACCGGGTCGTAGACGGTTTGTCCGTCGGGGTTGACCTCGAGTCCTTTGTCGGTGGCAGGGGGCGTACCGGGCAGCTTGCCTTTGATCACGGGCAGAACGTAGAGATAATTCAGCGTTACGTTGGCTCCTTGAAATCCAGTGTTAAACGAAAAGCTCACAAATCCTTGTTTCGGATCGGCGGGCGGAGACCCGGACCAGTACAAATACGGTTGAAAATCGTTGAATGGTCCGACCGTATTGGTGGGGATGCGAACCGCCGTGTCCGGTTCGCGAAGACCCAGCGAGCGATAATACAAAGATCCCAGCGCGCCGCCCGAACAATGGAAGCCGAACGATTCGCCGTGACGTCCGGTACGTGCGCAGCTGCTGCCTTGGGCCGGCGCAGTCGGAAGCTGCCAATTTTTGTGACCGAGGTAACCTGCGCCGTCGTCGAGCGCGTTCATCGCTGCGACCCATCGGACCGCCGTCGCATAGTCCATGGAGCCATTCTCATTGATGTTTGAAACTCCGAATGTTTGCGTGCCGGCCAGATTGGCGTCGGCGAGCCAGGTGACGTTCAGATTCGGATCATAGACGGTCTGACCGTCGGCGGCAGCCACCAACGCTGCGCTCGCCGGCGCCGCGACCGCGGCTGAGTCCTTCCCGGCGCGACATGCGCTCACCAATTGCGGGCTTACGTTCGGCAAGGGTATTGATGCCATCTTGGGCCGCGTTGTTCCTTGCACAATCGGATTGTAGCAATCCAGGAGCAGCCCATCGCGAGCTCCGCCACCTAGAACGAAGCCCGCATTCTTGCATGCCGTTCTGATCTGTTCGCACGCAGCCTGATCGGCTCGGGCCGGGTTGCTGGTGACAATCAGGTAAAGGCCAAACAACATCAACACGAGGACGAGAATGCGTCGGGTGAAATGCATTAAAACCTCACGAGTCCGCAAGCATCGCTAAGGACGACACATCTTGGAGTTTCAGCCGGGAAATTGTATCACGGCGGCGAAGGCGTTCAGACAGTCTCCGGCGGACAACACGCGCCCGAACTCGCGGCCGTGACTAGTTTGGTCGGAGGAAATGCAGGAAGAGCGTGAGATGCCGGCGCACATCGCTGGTAATCAGAAAATGTTCGCGGACGTGTTCGTGTCCGTTTTCCCCGAGCTTCTGTGCGATCGCAGGATTCGACAGCAGGAAGCGGATTTGATACGCCGTCCCTTCGATCGAATGTGCCAGCATACCTGTGTGCTTGTGAATCACCTGCGATGGAATTCCGCCGACAGCCGATGCCACGACCGGTTTCTTCTTCCACAGGCCTTCGGTGACGGTCAGGCCGAACCCTTCGCGAAGGCTTTTCTGAACGATGATTGTCGAAGCGCGCTGGAGCGCGTTGATTTCCGTGGCGGCCGAGGGCGGCAGATCCAGAATGTGAATGTCGCGATCTTTTCCCGCCGCCTCGCGAACCTCGGCCAGCACAGCGTCACCTTCGGGATCATCGGATGCCCCACCGCCGGCCAGCACGAGCTGGCAATCCGTGTAACGCTTTACGATGTGGTAGGCGCGCACCACGCCGACCGGGTCCTTAAGCCTGTCGAATCGGGAGATCTGCGTGACGATCGGGCGGTTGGCATCAATGTCAAATCGCGCCAACGTTTGGTCCACGATTTCCGGATCGAGCTCGCGATTCTTCTCGGACAGCGGATCGATCGAGGGATAGAACAGATACTGGGGAATCGGAAGCCGGCGCGAAAAAGCCGGCGATGAAAAAATGGCGCTATCGTAGCGGTTCACGAATGGCGCGAGAAAATTCCACACTTTCTGGTTCGGCTGGGACAGATCAATATGGCAGCGCCAGGTCCAATGGCCTCCGTTTTTCGGCCGGGCATCAATCAATGCCGCGGGCTGCGGATCGTGGATCATGGTGAAATCGCAATCGAAGTGGAGGCGCGCGCGATTCTGTTCCGCGTTGGCGAGAACAGTCTTGAAGCTTTCGTCTGGGAGGTGGTAACCCTCCCCATGCAGCGCATTGTGAAATGCTTTCGTGACGGCGAAGAATTCCTCGCCGCCTGTGATCACGTCCCAGCGTACGCCAATCTCCAGCTCCTGCATCAGCGGGACCATGCGGTTCAGGATCTCCGCCACGCCTCCGCCGATCGCCGTGGAGTTGACCATCTGAACGGTGCGTCCGCGCAGCCGCGCGGCCAATGTTCGCAACTCGGCGATTTCGGCGCTTCCGATAATGGAATCGTAATCATCTAGAGTGTTCACGAGCGCGCTCACCTGAGTTTGGCTCATTGGTAAAGTTCCCTTTCGACGAGATGCAGGATGGTGGAACGAGCGCTATCAAGCGTTGCTGTGTAGATATCAATTTGATCCACTTTGCGGCCCAGTTCGATAAGACCCAAATCCCGCGCTAGCCACCGGGAAAAATCATTGGTGCGCAGGTGAAGCCGCAGCCGCGAGGTAATGAAGTGAAACTGAAGCGATCCATGAGCCAAATCTTTTAGGGCGTCGTGAAACTCATCGAGGGTCCACGCTTCACGTCCCAACGGCACGTTTTCTTCCAGCGTTTCGCAGAAGAAGAAAGGCTCGAAGGCAGCCTGAGACGCCGTTACTGCGTCAGCGTGAGAATAGTCACCCACGACTCTCCGCAAATCATTTCGCAGTTCGGCGAGCGACACATAGTCACGAATATCCACCGACGCCATCTGCTCGGCGAGCGCGGGGCGATTGCACGAGCCCAGGACCCACTGCGCGAAATCGTTGGAAAAACCTTCCGTCAGGAAATGGTGCCGGCCGAGGCTCTGGAATGTGTGGTAAAAGATCGAGGCATCGCTGCAGTTCGCGAGACCCTGCTCCAGTTCAACCAGGTTTGTCGCCACCTGATTTCCGATTCTCACCAGATAGGACGCTGTCGCAAACTGAAAGGGTTCGGTGGCTTTCAAGGGAGCTCCTTTTCCAATCGCGCGAGAAATCGAAGTACGTCCGCCGGGTCGCGAAGGAGATATCTGGCGCTCGTGGCAGGCGCGCGTCCCACCCGCACGGTGATCTGATCTGGCAGGACGGCGAAGGCCATCTCGTCCGTCGAATCGTCGCCGATATAGACGACCGTCGCGCCAACCGGAAGCTGGCTGAGCACCTCTTCGATCACCGAGGACTTCCCCGGAATCTCGATGGGCAAAATCTCCCACACGCGGCTGCCATTTAAGACGTGAAGCGCATCTCCCCACGGCGCCAAAAGATCAAACAGAACCGATTGGCCACGCTTGGCGGCAGCCGCGTCCGCCTCGCGATAATGAACGGAAAAACTGAGCCGCTTGTCCTCGATCCATATCCCCTCAATCACGCCGAGCTGCAGTCGCGCGGCATGCTTGGCGCCTTCCAGGGCGAAGCGCGCCTTCTTGGTGAGCGTCGCGGACTTCCCGCCCATCTCGCCTCCGTGCACACCAAAGTAGTGGAGGCCCTCGACGTGAATAAGTTTTCGAAGATTCCGAACTTTTCGGCCGCTCACAATCGCGACAAACAAGTTGGTATGGCCAACGAGTCGCTGGAGGACGCGTCTCACTTCCGCGGCCATTCGAACGTCGCTGGGGCGGCGCCGCAAGTTCACCAGGGTCCCGTCAAAATCCAGAAGGATGGCCCCGCGATGAGCGCCTCGCAACCGGGCGCGAATTTCGGGCCACGCGCGAGACGCGGAAACAGGAAAACGGCCCGAAACAGCCGCCTCTGGTTCTGCATTGGCTTTCGCGACTGGACTTCGAGGTCGCGCGGTGCGCGGTGAATCGTCGCCAGCCGCGACGAACCTGGCCTGTGTATCGGCAGGGATCAATTGGCTCCGCATGCTAGGCATGTTTTTGCATCCGCAGTACCCCAGCCGGCTCGACCTCATTGATACGAATATCAGAGAGCTCGGCGATCAGATTTCCCGCCCAGCGATAGACGTTGTTTTCTCGCACGATATGCCGCATGTGCCGCATGCGCGTCCGGCGCTCTTCGGAGTCCATCTCGAGCGCGAGGAGGATCGCGTCGGCCAGTTCATCCGTATCGTAGGGGTTGATGATGAGCGCATCCCGCAATTCGCGAGTGGCGCCCGTGAATTGGCTCAGGATAAGCGCGCCTTCCCCATCCTCGCGCGCGGCCACAAATTCCTTGGCTACCAGGTTCATGCCGTCGTGGAGCGACGTAACCATGCAGAAGTCCGCCGCGCGGTAATACGGCATGATCTCTTCGTGGCTGTGATGGCGGAGGAGCAACGCGATCGGTTTCCAGTTCGCTTCCGCGAATCGCGCATTGATCCTCGCCGCTTCGGCCTCGACCTCCGCCAAGAGGTCGTGGTATCGCGGAATGTTTGTGCGGCTGGGCGCTCCTATCTGCACGAACGTGAACTTTCCGCGGTACGCCGGACATTTCTCGAGGAATCGCTCGACACCTCGAAACCGCTCGATGATTCCCTTGGTATAGTCCACGCGGTCCACGCCTACACCAAGAAAACTGGCCTCGATTCCGAGATTCTTCAACAGCGAGGCGCGCAACTCGTACGGTGACGCAGTGATTGCGCCCGGCTCACCCTGCGATTCTCGGAAATCAACGCTGATGGGAAACGGACGCACGAGCGTGACGTGATCGTGACGCCTGACTGCAAAGCGCTCCCACTCGATCCGTGATTCCAGAGCTCCATCCACCGTCTCAAGAAAATTGTTGCAGTGCGCTTGCGTGTGGAAACCGACCAGATCGGAGCCCAACAAGCCGTCAAGCAACTCTCGCTGCCAGGGACAGATTCCAAACGCCTCCGGATTCGGCCAGGGGATGTGCCAGAAGATCGCGACCCGAACATCTGGCCGCGCTTCTTTGACCATCCTTGGAAGCAGCGCAAAGTGATAGTCCTGCACGAGGAGCAATGCGTGTTCCGCGCCTTCCATTTCCTCCAGGACGGCGTCCGCGAATTTGCGGTTGGCATCCTGATAGCTTTGCCAATCGGTGGTCCGGAAAGTTGGACGCGTATGCGCGATGTGGCACAAGGGCCACAGGCCCTCGTTCGCGAATCCGAAATAGTAGCCCTCCTCCTCTTCCTTCGTCAGCCAGACGCGCCGGAGCGTGTATTCCGGCCTGTCGGGAGGGACGCGCAGGCGATCGTGAGCGTCAACCGTCGCGCGGTCGCCGTCGCCCGAGCCATGCGCCACCCAAGTGCCATCGCAGGCGCGCAGAATCGGCTCGAGCGCGGTCACCAAGCCGCTAGCGGGAACCAGAGCCTCGATGTTCTTGCCGTGTCGAACGTGCATATACGGCTCGCGGTTCGAGACCACGTAAAGCGATCCCTGGAGTTTGTTGTGCACGCTGGCGCGCAATCGCTCCGGAGTCCAGAGAGACTCACCCGTCTCGCGCAGACGCGCTTCTTCTTCCGCGGCCGCTCGAGCCTCCGATAAACTTTGAGCAAAATTCACCACCTCGCGCGAGAACGGAGCCAGAAAATCTTCGTTCGGCAACTTGGGAGCTGGTCGAACCCGCCCGCCGCGAAGGTCCTTCATCCATTGCGCGGTGCGCGAAATGGGCAGGACGATCGTCCAGCGGATGATCAGGATCGTGACGAAAACGATGAGCAGCACCTGGGCGATCACATGCCAAATCGTGTCGCGCCAGATTCGTACGCTTTGCGCCTCGATATAGTCGGCGTCGTGAAAGATCGCGAGGACGCCCGTCATGGACGAGCCGTCGCGCAATGGCAGGTAGTACGCATTCACCGGAGCGCCTCCGAGCTTGAGGAATTCGCTGACTCCGGCGCCATCCGGTGTCTTCAGTTGGTCAAACGGAACGGCCGGAGGCGTAAATCGGCTCGCCAGACTTGAGCTCTCAGCCAGCACGTTTCCGTCTCGGTCGTACACGACCACGCCGGCGAGCCGCTCTCGATTGCCGTAGCGCTCTACGATGCGACGCAACTCGTCATGCGACCGCCGTTCGAGCGCCGGCTCTACGATTTCTTGCAAGCTTTCAGCCAAAATTTCCGCACGTCTCACAAGATCGGCGCGGAGCCCGCGCTTCTCGGCGCGCACTTCGTTTCTCGCAATCACGAACGTAACCAGGGAGATTCCCACCACAAGTGACAGGATCAACCGGAGGCTAAGTCTCACGTGGACTCCTCTCGGAGAGCGGAATTCTGAATATCTGCCGAGGGCACCTGGAGGAGGGCCGAAACAGGGCGGCCGCTGCTCTCCTAGCCGCGGACGGCATGATTAGGCGGTGGCTGCCTCTATGCTCTGCACGCGGATCAGGTTGTCCGCCGAATCCGACGTGCCCGTTACTTTGATTATTTTCTCGTCGAACTTACTAGCGGTCTTCTGATCATCAAGTTGATAGGAAGCTTTGTTCACACTATCACTAAAGACGAACTGATCGCCGATCTTCGTAATCGTACCCAGGAATATCTGGATTTGCTGTGCCGAATTGGACTGTTGATCGGCCTGAGCCCGCGATCGAGCAACAGCCAAGGAAATTGCGGGCTGGCTTGCCCTCGGAGCCGCGTCCACCACGATGGCATAGAGAAACACCACCGCAACCGCGGTCAAAAAGATTTTTCTCATCGCACACCTCGCACGCCCGTGTGGCTGGCACTCTGGCTTGGAGCAAGATTCGTTCCATCCATTCCAGCTTTATGTCTTTTCGTTTCAGTCACTTCCAAGACGTGAATCGCCGAGGTACCGGTACAATTTTCGGGGCCCTGAAGATTTTGCTCTATCGCCCGCGCTGGAACTCTAGACACGAGCCGACAATAGCTGCGATCAAGCCGGGATGACATCCGGTAATTCCTGTAACCGAAATAGACATAAGGTCTATTTCAATTCCATCGAGCTAACCGAGCAGGCATTCTGGAGCTAAAAACGGACGGGGATCGGGCGCGAGCGCGATGGGCTTCTTGACCGAGGTATGAGCGTCCAGTAGTATTGCGTGATGGACCGTTGCAGAAACGCGGTATTTTCTACGGCGTATTGTTGTCTCGGCGCTGCTATCGCGGGAGCTCGATCCGAATAGGTTAGCTGCAATCGGATGTGACCACCCCGCTGACCGGCGCCAAGTCTGGTAAGCGGGTTTTTCGTTTGCACAAGGAATGCATGGACAGCCAATCAGCGAAGCCGCCGGTAGCCAAGGGTAGGGTTTATCTCGTCGGCGCGGGTCCTGGCGATCCGGAACTGCTGACTGTGAAAGCTCAGCGGCTTCTCGCGCATTCCGACGTGATTCTGCACGACGATCTCGTGCCCCCGGCGATCCTCGCGCTGGCTGGACCGCAAGCCGAAGTCATCAGCGTCGGCAAGCGCTTTGGCGCCGAGGGAGCAACCCAACCGGAAATCAACGCTCGCATGATCGAGTCCGCCCGCCGAGGCTTGGAAGTGATTCGCCTCAAGGGCGGAGACCCTGGCATCTTCGGCCGCCTCGCGGAGGAGATTGACGCGCTCGAAGCCGCCGGAGTACCTTTCGAAGTTGTTCCCGGAATCACGGCCGGTATCGCCGCCGCTGCGTCTCTCGGTGTTTCGCTCACTGACCGGCGAAAAGCGGCGCGTGTGGTGGTTATCAGCAATCACCAGGCGCGCGCCGAACAAAATGCCGGGGGCACCGATTGGCGCGGCCTCATTCGCGACGATTCGACGCTGGTGATTTACATGCCCGGCCATGATTTCGCGAGTCTGCGCGACGATCTTCTCGCCGCCGGCTGCGCCCCGGATATGCCCGCGGCAATCGTCTCGCGCGCGAGCGCGCCAGATCAGCGCTATCGCTTCGCAATTGTCGGTGAGCTCGACAAGTTGCCGGCCATGGATTCTCCCGCCGTTCTCCTGATCGGCCGTTCGCTCGATCGCGCGCATCAGCGCGCCGATTCCAGCGCCGGTGCCGCGCTGGCTCTGGACGAAGCGGAATTGATTCTCTCCTCCCTCTAGTGTTCGCATCTCCGCGAAACGAAATACCCGCGCTTCGTGCTAGATTCGACATGAATTCACCGGGGATTCCCATTCCTCGGGGAGCCGTCTCGCGAGATGATCGACCGCAAACGATCGGCCGTGGACTGGATCGACGCCGTATGGCTGCTCTTCATTATCGGCCTCGCCTTTCTGCCACCGATTAACGAAGTCCACAAACAGCTGATCTTGATCGCCTTCGCTCTGTATCAATTGTTCGAGGGCAAGCTCGTGGCGCGGCTGCCGCGCGAGGGCCCGACGATCAGCGTCGGCATAAAAATTGTTCTCGCCACTCTGCTGCTCGACCATACCGGCGAGATGGGCATCAACAGCCCTTACTATCCGATTTACTACCTGCCCGTAATTACCGCCGCGATCTACTACGGCCCCATCGGCACGCTGTTGTGGAGTTCACTCGCATCTCTCGCCTACTGCTCGTTCCTGATTTCGGCTCTGGAGGAATACGAGCTCACGCGGGAAGCGGAAGGGTTGCTGGCGCTGCGCATTCTTTTCTTTTTCCTCGTCGCGATTCTGGTCAATCGCTTCGTCGTTGAAAATCGCCGCCAGGTGGCGCGATATCAGGCGCTCTCGCAGACGTTGGAGGAAACGAATCGCCAATTGCAACGCGCTGAAGCCGACGCGCGCCGCTCCGAGCGCCTCGCCGCGCTTGGCCAGATGTCCGCGGGCCTGGCGCACGAGATCCGCAATCCCCTGGGCGTGATCAAGGGCTCGGCCGAAATGCTCGTGCACAAATTAAAGGATGCCCAGCCGCTGGAAAGCGAGCTCGCAGGCTACATTTTCTCCGAGGTGAACCGCCTGAATGCCCTGGTGGCGCGATTTCTGGATTTCGCGCGCCCGTCGAACCTTGAACTGCGGCCGGTTCAAATTGCGAGTGTTCTCGACCGCGCCCTTGATTCCGTGCAAACTCAATCACCGGATGCAAAGGTACGCGTCGAGCGCCACTATGCCCCGGGCTTACCGAATATAATGGTGGATGAGCAGCTGTGCGGGAGTGTCTTCGTGAATCTGATTCACAACGCGTATCAGGCAATGGAGGCCGCACCTGCTGGCCAGGACGCCCGCGAAAGCCTCCTCCGACTTTCGATCGCGCCCGAATCTTCCAGTGGCAGGGCTGGCGTCGTCGTCACTGTGGAAGATACCGGCCCCGGCGTCCCCTCGGAATTACGCGAGCAGATTTTCAACCCATTCTATACGTCGAAAAAAACGGGCGTGGGCCTAGGGCTGGCGATCGTCGCCAAGATTGTGGACGGGCATCGCGGTTGGATTAAACTCGAGGATAATTCCTCGCACGGCGCGCGTTTTCGCGTATTTCTCCCGAGCTCGCCGGCGTGAACCCTTCCCGTGTAAACTGCGAAACGGCGGCGATTCGTGCGGTATCGAATGGACTGCGCATATGAAACCGGAAAAAGCATCGATCCTCATCGTCGAAGACGAGCCGAAAATGCGGCGCGTGCTCGAACTCCAGCTTGCCGAAGAAGGATTCCGCGCCCGCACCGCGGGCGATGCTGAAACGGGCCTGCAACTCCTAAGCAAAGAACCGTTCGACGTGATCGTCACGGATTTCAAGCTGCCCGGCATGAGCGGCCTCGAATTCCTTCACGCCGTTAAACGAGTGAATGCGGATTTGCCCGTCGTGATCATGACCGCCTACGGCACTGTGGAAACCGCCGTGGACGCCATGAAGGCCGGGGCGAGCGACTACGTGTTGAAGCCATTCTCGCTTGCCGAACTCGTTCTCGTGATCCGCAAGGAACTCGACAGCCATCATCTGCGGCAGGAAAACCGCGACCTGCGCGAAGCTCTCGGCCATCGCTACGAATACAAAAACATCGTCGCGCGCAGCGACAAGATGCAGGCCGTCCTCGCGCTCGTCGAGCGTGTCGCGCCCACGAACTCGACCGTTCTTATCGGCGGAGAAAGCGGCGTCGGCAAAGATCTCGTCGCCCGCGCGATCCACGAACATTCCCAGCGCGCCAATGGCCCGTTCGTCAAGATCAACAGCACCGCCATTCCGGAAACTCTCCTCGAAAGCGAGCTTTTCGGATATGAGAAGGGCGCGTTTTCTGGCGCCATGACGAACAAGCCCGGAAAATTCGAGCTCGCCGACAAAGGCACGCTCTTCCTCGACGAGATCGGCGACGTTCCGGGGGCGATTCAGGTCAAGCTGCTGCGGGTTCTGCAGGATCGCGAATTCGAGCGCCTCGGCAGCACGAAGACGCTGAAAGTGGACGTTCGCCTTGTCGCGGCCACGAATCGTGACCTGCGCGCCGCTCTGGAAGAAGGCACATTCCGCGAAGATCTTTACTACCGCCTCAACGTGGTCGCGATAGACATCCCTCCGCTGCGCGAGCACAAGGAAGACATTCCTGCCCTGGCCGAATTCTTCTTGGAAAAGAGCGCGCGCGAATCCGGCAAGAAGGTTCAAGGCATCACTCCGCAGGCGATGAAACTTCTGATGGATTTTCACTGGCCCGGAAACATTCGCGAACTTCAAAATGTTTTGGAACGCGCCGTCACTCTCTCGTCCGGTGAAATGCTCGACGCCCGGGATATTCACATAGATAGCGCGCCGCGCCGCGCTTCCGCCGATTCCGCAGCAGCCGCCCTGCCGGAAGGAATGACCCTCGAGCAATGGGAAGAAGAAATGCTCCGCGAGGCGCTCAAGCGTGCCAACGGCAACAAGAGCCAGGCCGCTCGCGCTCTCGGCCTCTCGCGCAACGCCCTGCGCTATCGCCTCTCAAAAATGGGCGTCCCCGATCCCCCCGACAAGGAATAAGTCCCGCGGCGACCGATGGTTTCGTAGGGGCGCAGTCCGCTGCGACGGACTCCCACGGCAGATGCTTGAGAGTGAATTAACCGTTGAAAAGCGTCATCCCGAGCGCGGCGAGGGGTCTTTCTTTCGGCGCCGGATGAGAGATTAAGCGCACTTCTCATGGTGGTTGAAAACCACCACCCCCGCGTCAAATCCACCATCAGCGGCCGGTGTCGCAACGCTGGCAGACGAGCCCTGAGTTACGTAACTATATGTCTCTAAGTAGTTTACTGACCGTTCTTGCGAACCGCCGACTTTGGCACTGGCCCTGCAATACACGGGTGGGGTTCGAAGTTTCTAGGCCATCATTTGCTGGAGGGGTATCGATGAAAAAGCTTCTGACAAGTCTGGCGGTGCTGAGTCTTCTGACTCTGGGCCTGGCGCTTACAAATGCGCAGTGCCAAGCGCCTCCGCCCCCGCAGCCCGACTCTTCGACCCAGCAGGGTGATCAGTCGTCCACCGATGCTGCAGCCCCCGGCGTGGCCCGCGTCAGCTACATTCACGGCGACGTCTCCTCTCAGCGCGGAGACAACAGCGAGTGGGTTGCATTGACGCAGAATTCCCCGGTCTCTCAGGGCGATCGCGTCGCGACCGGGCAGAATTCACGCGCGGAACTTCAATTGGATTACGCTGATATTTTGCGCATGTCCGGGAATGCTACGGCAAACATCACGAGTTTGTCGCGAACCGGCATCCAGGTCCAGGTCGGTCAGGGCCTCGTCACGTTCGTGGCGTTGAAAGGAAGCGAAGCAAATGCGGAGATCGACACTCCCAACGCCTCCGTGCACCCGCAGGGCCCCGGCGAGTATCGCATCCTGATTAATTCAGACTCGGAAACCCAAGTCATCGTTCGTCAAGGCTCGGCGGACATTGCCACGCCTCAAGGCAGCACGCATGTTGATCAGGGCCAGATGATCACGATCCAGGGAACGGATAGCCCGCAATACAAGACCGAGGCCGCGACTGGCCGGGATGAATGGGATACGTGGAACGACGAGCGCGACCACCGGATCACCGGCGCCTCAAGCTGGGGCAAAACCGATCGCTATTACACCGGCTCGGAAGATCTCGATACATACGGCACGTGGAGCGAAGTTCCTGACTACGGTCCCGTGTGGACCCCCTCGGGCGCAGGTCCGGACTGGGCTCCCTACCGCGACGGCCGCTGGGTTTATGAACCCTACTATGGCTGGACGTGGGTTTCCTCCGAACCGTGGGGCTGGGCGCCTTATCACTATGGCCGGTGGTTTGTTTACGGGAATAGCTGGGCATGGTGGCCCGGACCCGTGGTTGGTTACCCGGGTTATTACCCAATCTGGTCGCCGGCGTATGTCTCCTTCTTCGGTTTCGGCGGAGGCGGCTTTGGATTCGGGGTCGGGTTCGGCTTTGGATTTGGCCGCTTTGGCTGGCTGCCCTGCGGCCCTGGCGACTGGTTCCATCCGTGGTACGGCGGGTTTGGCGGCCGCTTCGGTTCAGTCGGGATAGCGAACGTCAACAATTTCCACAACGGCTTCGGGCCGCTCGGGGGCAATCGAGCGCGGCAATTCTCGAACGTCCACGCGGCACTGGCGAGCGACCGTGTGCGCAGTGGCGTGTCCTCGATGGCTGGCAACGAATTTGGACGTGGCGCCGTGTCCTCTCACCAGGAAAGCATGAGCGCAGATTCGTTCCGCCAAGGCAGCATGATGACCGGCAAGATGCCCGTCACGCCGTCCCGGGAAAGTTTTAGCCCGTCGGGCCGCGCGGCGAGCCAGTCAACGATCCGCAGCGCAGGTTCCAGCTCGCAGCACTTCTACAACGGCGGCTCGCGGACGAACAACACCGTGGCTGGCGGTGCGGGTTCGCGCTCGCTCGGAAACACCAGCGAGGCGAGAGGTCAATCCGGGTTTGCCGGCAACAACGCTTCAACAGCGCAATCCACTCATCAGGGATGGCAGCATTTCTCAACACCACAATCCGGCGCCGCGAACCATTCCGGGCAGGGCTTCGGCGCAAACAATTCCGCGACGGTGAATAACTCATCTCACGGATCGTTTGCGTCACCGTCGCGCGAATCAACGACGGGAAGCCAGTCCGAAAATCACAGTTCGTGGCAACATTTTACCCCGCCCACGACGTCGTCACGAGGGGGCTCCTCCAACTCATATAATTCATACTCTCGTCCTCCTCTTAATATGAGGCAGCCCATCGTGACGCCGCGCGGCGGATCCAATACCTACGGTTCGCGTTCAAACAATTCGAGTGGCTACGGCTCGAATCCCTACGGCGGATCGAGCAGGCCGGGAGGGTCGTACAATCCTCCACGGCCGAGCTATAGCGCCCCGCGCAGTGGCGGAAGCAGTAACAGCCCGCATGGCGGCAGCAGCGGTGGAAGCCATTCCGGCGGTGGTCACTCCGGTGGTGGCGGCGGCCACGGCGGCGGGCACCACTAAACAAATTCCCAGCCAAATTATTCGGCAACCCAGGGCCCCGAGGAATTGGGGCTGCGGAGCATCACGGCCGGCGCAGTGCGAAATTTCGGTGAATCTGGGCGGCGGAGACATGCAAAAACGAATTCGCTCGCGAAGTGTTTCATGAATGGAACCAGGAGGGCTTATGTCGAAATTGCGCGTTGTCGCGTGGCTTACATGGCTGATGGTATGGCAGCAGGTGACGCGGTTCGCTATGCTATCAAGAGAACGGGGCACGACAGGAGAAACCACATGATCAGCCACATGACCGAAAAGATCAGCTCGGTCTTCACGCTCGTGCTGTTTGTTGCCGCACTCGTCGCGCTATTCCCGGGACTAGCCGCAGCGCAGGACGACCCGCCCGGCCGCGTTGCGCGGCTGAACTTTATCCAGGGCTCCGTTTCCTATCAGGTGTCCGGTGACCAGGATTGGGTGCAGGCTGATCCGAATCGCCCGCTCACCGCCGGGGACAATCTCTGGGCGGACCAAAATTCTCGAGGTGAAGTTCACATCGGCAGCACGGCGATTCGCATGTCGAGCCAAACCGGAATCTCGTTTTTGACGCTGGACGATCGGACGGTCCAGCTCCAGCTCGCGCAGGGGACGATCGAAGTGCACGTTCGCAACGTATCCGCCGGCGATGCATTTGAAATCGACACGCCGAATCTCGCCTTCACGATTGACCGCGGCGGCGAATACCGCATCGAGACGGATCCCAATGGAGGCTCGACCGTAGTCACAGTCCGCGAAGGCCAGGGCGAAGTGACCGGCGGGGGAGACTCCTGGGACTTGCCTGAAGGGCAACAGTACACATTCAACGGCACCGACCAGCTTTCCTATGACGCTTCGCCGGCCGCTGGCTATGATGATTTCGAGAACTGGTGCCAATCGCGCGATCAGCGCGAAAACGCGTCCCAATCGGCCAGGTACGTTTCGCGGGACATTGACGGATATTACGATCTAGACCAATACGGCGATTGGCGAACGGATCCTGACTACGGCGCTGTGTGGGTCCCCCGCGGAGTTGTGGCGGGATGGGCGCCCTACCAGGTCGGGCATTGGGTTTACGTAGCGCCGTGGGGCTGGACATGGGTGGACTCTGAACCGTGGGGCTTCGCGCCATTCCACTACGGCCGCTGGGCTTTCGTTGGCGGCTACTGGGGATGGGTTCCGGGGCCGGTCGTCGTCCGGCCGGTATACGCTCCGGCGCTGGTGGGATTCGTGGGAGGCGGAGGATTCGGAGTCGGCGTTGCGTTCGGCGGAGGGTTTTCCGGCGTCGCGTGGTTTCCGCTCGGCCCGCGTGACGTGTTCGTTCCGGGGTATCGGGCGAGCCCGCGTTACGTGCAGAACATCAACGTCACCAATTCGCGCGTGGTCAACGTGACGCAAGTAACCACCGTCTACAACAACGTGTACATCAATCACAACACGACGGTCAACAATTACACCTACGCACACAACCAGACGGCGGTCACTGCCGTCTCGCGGGAAACATTCGTGAATGCGCGGCCTGTTTCCGGAGCCACCGTTCGCGTGTCGGCAGAACAGATTCAGAGCGCGCGAGCCGTCGAGACTTCGCCCATCGCTCCGACGCGATCGAGCTACGTCTCTTCGACCGCACACGTTTCAACCAATCGGCCGGCGGTTCCCTTCGCGCAGCGGGCCGTGGTTGCGCGGCTGAATCCCGCGGTTTCGCGCCCGGTCGTCCAGCCAGCCGCCAAGAGCAATGGCCAGTTCGGACACAACCAGGGCAACCCGCAATACAATTCCCGCGGCGGCAGCAATAACGTCAGCAACAGCCAGCAGCCTGCGCGCGGAAATACTCCGCCGCCGGCGAATACCAGCAACAATCCGCCGGCTTCGCGGGATGGTTTCAAGCCGTTCACGCCGCCCGCCGGCACAGCGAACAACAACGGTGACAAGAACGGCAGCAACACCGTCAACAACAGCAAGACCGAGAACAACACCACGCAAGGCGATCAGCGGCAGCCGATGCGGTATACGCCGCCGGTGAAGGCGAAGGATGAAAATTACGACGTGCATCCGCCGCTGAACCAAAAGCCAGCGGAGGCGCAGGTCAAGGAAGCGCCGAAGCAGGAACAAAAGCCGGCGAAGGAAAACAAGAAAGAAGACGACAAAAAGAAGGACGACAAATAACAAGGCCCGGTAATTTGATCAGTTGATTCGAGGCGGCCCCGAGGAATCGGGGCCGCTTTTTTTGCGCCTACGAAATCTAGCTTCTTCTTCTGAGTTATGGCGACGCGGTATCCGGCGGCGCGGGCGCATTGGGCGCGGCGGCCGGCGCTGCAGTGGGATTGGGCGACGCCGAGGCTTGGTCGAGCGCGAGGTACGCGCGGCCGAACGCGGATTGCTGCGTGCCGGCGGCGATCGCGACGGCCTGCACCGTATAGTGTCCGGATGGCAATTTGGCGAGCGGCAAGCTGATGCGATACGACGCGGTGCGAGTCTTGGAATCAACCGTGGTCGGCGCGAGCAGCGGCGTGGTATTCACCTGCACGCCGCCGCGAAAGAAGACCAGCCCGGCGCGAAGCGTGCTGGGATCGAATGGCTCGGACTTGTCGGTCTTTTCCGGGTAGTAGGCCTGGAAAAAAACGTAGAGCGTCTGCTGCTGGGTGAAAAATCGCGTGACGCTGGGAACGATTTTTTCGCCTTCCATTTCGAGCGGTGACGCGGCGATCTGCGCGCGAGTTCCCTGCCCTCGCGTCTCCACCTCCGATGATTTCGCGACGACGGGCACAAGCTGGCTTGAAAGCAGGACCGAGCTGAGAGTCATGCGTCCCGCCGGGCGCTGCAGCACCGTGAACGACTGCTCGAAGGTGCCGATTTTCCCGGATTCATTTTCGCGCGCGATGAATTTCATGCGATAGGAGCCAGGTGCGAGCACCACGCCGCCCTGATAAACCAGGCTGGTGCGATTCACCTGCTGAAACCGCTCCTCGTCGAGATGCACGGTAATCGTGTCGCGCAGCTGGGCCACACTTTGCCCGGAAGGCTGGGCGAGAACCTCGGCGGCAAAATCGAAGGCGGCTTCGTGACGGTCGTGCTTCTTGGCCCAATCGAGCGCGCTCGAAGAGAGCTTCGCGGAGATGGGAATGTACACCTGCTGATCGTTCAAGCGGAACATCGCGGTTTCAACCGCGATCGGCAAATCCACTTCCGGGTTTTCCGAACGCATGGCATCCGCAAGCTGGTGGTCGCGGTCCTCTTTTTCAAGATGCTGGAAATCTCGCGGGGCGTAATAGCCGTTGCGGTAGCGAATATGCGCTCCGGGCGCGTTGACCTTCACGCGGATGGCGTGCCAGCGACCGTCGCGCTTCACGTCCGACGGAAGATCGTAGCCGACCAGATAGTATCCGCTGTTGTCCTGCTGAATCTTCGGGAATGCGTCGCTCAAGTCTCCGAGATCGAAGAAGGCCTTGCCGCCGGTATCGACTGACAGCGTCGAAAGCGTGTCGCGCGAATCCTCGCGCTGATCGGTCTGGTGATACACGGAAGCGCCGCTGAACATCGAAGTGCCGGTCGCGGCGTTAGTGGTAACGTCGCCGCCGGGTGGAGTAGCGAACATGCCACGCGCGTCAATCGAATAGATGGAAACGTCGGCGCGATTGGCGGCATCGGTGACGGCGCGCAACTCGGCGCGATTTTCCTCGCCGGTCTGCGTGATCCCGCCGGTGAATTCAACGAGCGCCTTTCTTCCCGGAATTCCAGCAAGAACGTTGGCGAGACCTTCGACGGCCGCGAGCTTCTGATCGGTGTTAAACACGTTGAATTCGGTTTCGTCCGGCGTGTAAGCTGCGCCGGTATATTCCTGAACGTCGTACTCGCCGTTTGTCGCGGCGGCATAGAGAGGATTGGAGATCTGCGAGGCGGCGCCGGGAACCAATTGGGCGATGGCCTTGTCGAGCGTGGAGCGGTCGTTGGTGAAATTCGCAAGCACGGCGAGCCGGGTGCTGAACACCACGACGGAGACGAGATCGGCGGGCGTCATCTGCTGCTTTAGGAATTTCTGGGCCGCCGCGTGTGCGCGGAGGATGTCGTCCGTCTCCATCGAGGTCATGTCGAAGAAGAGGACGATCATGCGGCGGTCGCGGACGGTGTCCGTAATGGTGTCGGCGGCGCCGGGACCTTCATTGTCCACGGGAATAACGATGGGTTTGGCGTTATCCTCGGCGGCTGTCTCGACTTTTTCGATATCGGAGTAGGAAAAGCTGGATATTTTCTGCTGCTTGCCGTCGTCGGAAACTTCAAACTGATCGGCTCGCAGTCCCTTGATCGGCTTCCCGGAGCCGTCAACGACCGCCACATCAATGCGAACCACGTTGGATTGCGCGCGCAGAACGAACGTTGGGTTCGCCTGTGGAGGCTGTTGTTGCTGAGGCGGTGCGGGCGGCGTCTGCTGCTGCGTCGGCGCGGGTGCAGACTGTTGTTGCGCGATTGCCGAAACAGGGGCGAGAGATACACCGACAGCGACCAAAATCGCCATCGCGCGGCGGATGAGACCACCCTCAAAAGAGTGTCGAGTAGAACGAACACCAACTCTTTGTTTGCAATGACTTACGGCGATATCTACTCGGCACGTGTGTCGGGTAGCGACGGAGAAAATGACGGAGTTCGGCGAGACGATAGACAAGAGTCCCCTAAACGTTCGAGGCGGTTTGCCTCGGGCTGACTTCAACTGCGCCTTCTTCGACTTTTGTGCCGACTTTGCCATCATCAACATGTTAGCCCTCGCAGGGCCGGGCGCAAGTAGGTTGTTGTCGTAAAGAATTTTTCGCAACTCTCGAGTCCGCACATCGAGCGTATCGTGTCATTCATCGCGTTATCCATCGCTAAAAATTAAACCGGGCCTGCACGGCCATTGTCCGCATTGCCGCTGCACTAGACACGCGGCCGAAAAGAGAGAAGCCCGATCCGACTCCAGTTCCGGTACCGCAAACAATTCCGGCGGCGTTGCCCGTCCCCGAGCCAGTTCCAGTGGTTCCGAAGCACGGTAGGACGGTACCAATGCCGGTGTAACTCGGCGTGTTGGTCAGGTTCGTGATCTGCCAGCTAAGGTTCAGAGTGTGGCGGCGGTCAGGGCCGAAACGAAACGTCTTCGCGAGAGAGGCATTCCAATTAAATTGGCAGGGACCCTCGACGGCGCCTCGCGGCTCGTTACCATAGGCCAGATTTCCATTTGCGCCCGTCGGCAAAGTGAAGACGCCTGTATTGAAAAACGCCGCGGGAGAGCCGCCGCAAATTCCTGTGTTCGGATCGCCGGTCAAATTTGGGCGCAGGGAGAAATTGGCGCCGGTGCCATTGTCCGACGCGACGCCTCCCAGCAAGACGGTGAATGGCGTGCCCGTCTGCCAGGTGAAAATATTCTGAAGGCGCCAATCGCCGAAGACGTGTTCCTTCCAACCGTGATTGGCCCAGCGGTCTCTCTGACCGAAGGGTAGCTCCCACATCGAAACCGCGCGGAACTGGTGGCGTACGTCGAAAGTGGAAAGTCCGTACTCGCCGTGAAGGTTGCCGTCCTGCTGCTCCACGGTGGACGATCCACCGCCGATGGAGCTGGCATCATCGAGCGATTTCCCGTAGGTGTAAATTCCCTGCAACATGACTCCGTGGGTGAAGCGATGGACGACGCGTACCTGCAGAGCGTTGTAGATGGAATTCGCGCCGGACTGATCGAATGTGAAGCCGGTCGCAGCCGGGTCAATGCGATTCGCCTGAATCTCATCGGAAGGCGTGCCTAGAGGGGCGCGGTTGGGCGCGCGGAGGATATCGAGATCGGTTCCCTTGGTGCCTGTGTACGTGAGATCCAAGATCCAGCTGGGCGACAGAGTGGTTTCCGTGCCGAGACTCCAGATTTGAGCGTAGCCGTTCTTATAATTGGGATTGACGGCCTCGGTATTCGAAATGAAGGTGCTGGTCACAGGCGAGGACGGGAAACCGTTCTGGAACGTGAGGGGCGCGGTCGAGGTGGTGGTCAAGGTTTGAGCGGTGGCGACCGGAGATTGATAAGCCAGTTCACGCGCAAGCGTGTTGTAGATCGCCTCGTTGTAGAAAATTGAATATCCGCCGCGGACGACCGTCTTCGGCTTGAGGAACTTCGGCTGCCAGGCGAATCCCATGCGCGGCTCGAGGTTTCCGTAATCGCCGTGAACCAAAGCACGGGGCAGACCGGGAGCCGAGAGATTGGGCTGGCCGTGCGCGACGACGATCACGTCGGCGAGGTTCGCAATATCGAGATTCACAAGATTGTCGTTCAGCTCGACCGGCGGGGTTACCGATTCATAGCGCAAACCATATTGAAGCGTGAAGGTCTTGCTGACACGCCAATCGTCTTGCGCGAACGCGGCGAGACCCCAACTTCGAAGGTAGAGGTTTGGATTGCCGAACTGCTCCGTGGTGTTGAACGGGAGGCCAAGAAGGAAATCGGCAAAATCGTTGCCGGTGGCGAGGCCGGTGAAAACGAAGCCGCCGCGCGGATTGGGATTGGAATTCGTGTTCAATTGTATGCGGCGAATTTCGGCGCCAAACGTCATCGTGTGTTTGACGTGCGTCCACGTGAAGGTGTCGGAAAAGCGCAGGGTCTGATTGCGGACCAGAGACGGAATCGGATCGTTCAACCCCGAAAAATCCGTGAAGCTGACCAAGGGAATGCCGAAGTCAATCGGCGACACAGACACGCCGGTGATTCCCAAATTAGCGGCGATGTCCGTGCCGAATGAATTGTCGCTGAGGAGCTCGATGCGGCTGCGGCTCCAATTTAGCGCGATATTTTCAACCAGTCGCGGCGACCAATTGTGGGAGAGCCCGAGGCTCACGCTCTGATTGCGCGTGGATTGGTGACCGCCGATGTCGGCAAAATTGCTGAGTGTATTGATCCGCTGCGAACTGAAATTGTAGCCGCCGTTGACGTTGAATTTCGCGTTGATGGTGTGCAGGACGTGCGTGCTGAGAATGTCGCTATTGAGCGGCGTGGTGGACTGCAGGAGGTAGTTCTGACCGGTGACGCTCGGCAGATTCGGCGTGGGAATAAAAGATAGCAGGCCCTGGACCGCCGGATTCGTCGCAAATTCGCTGGTGGGAATCTGCTGGCAGCCCGCGCCCGCCGAAGGAAACGGCGTAGTCGTGAACGGCTCAAAGATCGTGGAGCCTCCGCAGAAGAGCCCGCCGCGTTCAGCAGCTGTCGGCACCGTTGAAAACGTGTTGATCGGATTCTTGGCGGTCTCGCGCTGGTAGTTGACGAAGAAATAGGTTTTGTCGCTTCCGTTGTAGATATGCGGAATCTTCAGCGGCCCGCCGACCGTGCCGCCAACGCGTTCATCGTAGCTGCCAATCTGCGGATACTTTGCGCCGGTGATTGAATAGGGCTTCGCATCTAACGCGGAGTTGGTGTAGCGATCGAAGAGCGTGAAACGCACGCGGTTTACAGTCTGGCGCAGTAATCTGCCAACCTGTGCACCATTGGGACCGCCGCGACCGCCTCCGCCAAATCCCCCCCCGCCGCCCCCGAAGAGCGCGCCCTGCTGACC
>PMUS01000082.1 GCA_003166795.1 Acidobacteriota bacterium
GGCAGGTGCTGGTAATACCAGATGAGCTTTCCGGTCGAGGGATCGAGCGCGACGGTGCAATTGCTGTAGAGATCGGCCGGCGCAGTGCGCGAAACTCCGTCCGGGTTGCCGCCGTGGCGCGCCAGCCGCTCGTAGGGTGACGGATTCGCGATGCCCCAGTAGATCACCTTGCGAATCGGGTCGTAGTTTCCGGGCATCCCCCATGTGGACGCCGTGTCGTTCGTGTTGTCCGCGCCGTTCCAGGAGGCGTAACCGGGATCATCCGGCCCCGCAACGTTGTGAAATCGCCAAATCTCTTTGCCGGTGTCCGCGTCATCCGCTTCGATAAAGCAACTGTCGCGGCCCTTTCCGCAGGTGCCGCCCGAAATCACTTTCCCCTCGACCACGATCGCTCCGGACGTATTTTGCGTGTCCGTCTTGAATGTTTCCCAGCGAACTTTTCCAGTGGTGGCGTCGAGCGCGACGACGTAGCCATCGGGCGCCGTGTAGTAAATCATGTCCTTATAGATCGCGAGGGATTTCGTCCGCTCGGTCGAACCGATCTGCGGATTCTTGTACGTCCGCTTGTACTCCCAGATGATGTCTCCGTTGGTTCCGTCGATCGCCATTACGTCCGCTCCGGGCGCGATCGTATAAATAATGCCGTCGTGAACCAGCGGAATCGTTTCAGTGGTGCCGGCGGGCAGGCCCTTTACCCAGGCGATATGAAGCTGGCCGACGTTTTTCTTGTTGACCTGCTTGAGCGGGCTGTAGCGCCACGCGTCGTAGGTTCGGCTGAACTGCAGCCAGTCGTCCGGACTCGGATTCAAAAGCATGTCCGCCGTGACCGGTTTGTAGTCCTTCACCGTGCCATGCGGAAGGGGCCCGACCGCGAACATTCCCGGAGGTGGCGCGGCTGGGCGCGCGACTGGCGCGCCGCCAGCCGCCGGAGGAGCACCCCCAGGCGCCTGTGCCGGAGCTTGGGCCGCGGGCGGAGCCGGTGCCTCATCCTGCGCGCGCGATACCGGCGCGATCGCCGCCGCGAACAACACCAGTAGCGTCAAACAATAAGTTTTCATCAGGCTGCCCCCCAAGGCATTCTCGATTCACTTCTGCTGTGTTGTGACGCCCAGCAAGCAATTGTCGTTTCGTTTTTCTGCGGTCGCGCGCGGTTATATCCCAATCCAGCAGACGTATGCAAGTGACGATGCGACGAGCATCGTCACCCGAGGCCGCATCGCGGCCGAGGGATCTGGTTCTTAGTGGTACGCCTCGGCGCCGCACTTCGGCCAGCGTCAGGCGGCATCCTGTTCACCCTCATGAAGCGCCGCCCCAGCCCTTAACCACCCGCGATCGCGCCAATGATCATGAATGGCTCTTTGCCGGAAGAAACTGCCTCAGGCAGCGGGGCATCGGGCGGTTCATGCGACAGATCCTCCTGGCAGGCGAAAAAACGCAAGAACGGGCGGCGCTCGAGGGTAACGTGATCGCGGATGGTTCCGCGCAGCATCGGGTAGGTTGATTCGATCGCGTCCAGGACCGAGCGCTGCGTGACCGGTCCCTTTACCTCGATCGAGATCTCGCTGCCAACGTGCGCTAGGGTCCGCAGATGCGCCGGAAGCACGACTTGAATCATTGGAGCGTCTGCACCTCGACGGAAAACACTGCGGGAAGATTGCTGACGATGGGAGACCAGTTGTCTCCGGCATCGCTCGAAGCGTACACCTGCCCGCCAGTGGTGCCGAAATACACGCCGCAAGAATCGAGCGTGTCCACGGCCATGGCGTCGCGCAGCACATTGACGTAGCAGTCGTTTTGCGGCAGGCCTTTCGTGAGCGGCTCCCATTCGTTTCCGCCGCTGCGGCTTCGGTACACGCGCAGCTTGCCTTCGATCGGGAAGTGCTCCGAGTCGCTCTTGATCGGAACGACATAGATTGTTTCCGGCTCGTGTGCGTGAACGTCAATCACGAATCCGAAGTCGGTGGGCAAGTTTCCACTCACCTCGCGCCACTGATCGCCGGCGTCGTCGCTGCGCATGACGTCCCAGTGCTTCTGCATAAAGAGCACGCCTGGACGCTTGGGGTGCATGGCCACGTGGTGAACGCAGTGCCCGGTTTCGGCAGTCGGATCGGGAATGTGTTCGGAGCGCAGCCCGCGGTTGATCGGGCGCCACGTCGCGCCGCCGTCGTCGGTGCGGAACGCGCCCGCAGCCGAAATGGCGATGAAGATCCGCTGCGGATTCGAGGGGTCGAGAATGATGGTGTGCAGGCCCAGGCCGCCGGCGCCCGGTTGCCACTTAGGTCCGGTGCCGTGGCCGCGCAATCCGGCAATTTCCTGCCACGACGTGGCGCCGTCGGTCGTACGGAACAGCGCTGCGTCTTCCACGCCCGCGTACGCCGTGTCCGGATCGGTGAGCGAAGGTTCCAGATGCCATACGCGCTTGAACTCCCAGGGGTGCTGCGTCCCGTCATACCATTGGTGCGTGGTGAGCGGCTTGCCGGTTGCCGCCGATGTGTCGTAGGCGAATTTATTGCTCTCGCCCGTGGGCATACCGCCAGGCGTTGGCTTCAGCCCGCCGCCGGGCGTCTCCCAGGTCTTGCCACCGTCGCTTGACCTTTGGATGATTTGCCCGAACCAGCCGCTGGTTTGCGACGCATAAAGCCGATTGGGGTCGGCGGGCGATCCCTTAAGGTGATAAATTTCCCAACCCGCGAAGTGGGGGCCGCTGACATCCCACTTCTCGCGTTTTCCGTCGGACGTCAGGACAAACGCGCCCTTGTGAGTTCCGACGAGTACTCGTACTTTGCTCATCGCTCATCTCCTTTTTGAACTGCGGCCGGCCCCATCGTCCGCAAAACTCGGTATCAGTGGCGTCGAATCCCGTTCTCGCCAGCGCTTCCGCGCCTCCGCAATGACCCCTTCGCGGTTTTTCTCCATCTGCACCATCAGCGCAGGCGGTGCCAACGACTCCTCGTGCCGCGCTCCCCAAATCAGTAAATCCAAAAGTACCGGAGCCAGGTCAATGCCTTTCTCGGTCAACCGGTAACTTCCCCTTCTTCGGTCCGTCTTCTCTGTTTCCGCGATGATGATCCCGTTCGTTTCGAGCCTTCGGAGGCGGTCCGACAGGATATTCGTGGCAATCCCTTCGTCCGACTCCTCAAACTCCTTGAACGTCCGAAACCCGCGAACCATCAGATCGCGGATTACGAGCAACGACCAGCGATCTCCCAGGATCTCAAGCGAGAGACTCACCGGGCAGCCGGAGCGGCGCCGTGACTTCACTTTTCCACGCACGGGAAAAAGTTAGCAATGTCACTTGCACAATGCAAGTGATAATCACAAGGCTGCAGGAATTGGACCGGACGAGGCACGACTCCGGCCGCCCATCTCTATCCGTTAGCAGTAACGCGCGAACTAGGTTCGAAGAGGAATCAGCGCGCGCAGGCGCACCCTCGCGCAGGAACAGCCCTCCCCAAACGAGCGCTCCGAAGATGACCGGGAAAACGGTGTCAAATATTGGATCGCCGACGCGCACGTGCGTGGCGACCGCGCCGCCAAGATAGCGCGTCAGCAAAATCGCTCCTAGAACGGAGGTTCGCGGAATGACGTAGGCAACAACACAGATGAGCAAAGCGGCCCCGATCCCGACAATCGAATTAACGGGATACCCGAGCTTCGCCGACGCTTCCAGGACGTGTCGCTCTTTGATCACTTTTGTGACGCCGTCGAAGATCAGAAACGGCACAGTGACGCCGCTGATAATTCGTCCGGCCCAAGTCATCTTTTTCGAAGTGGGAGCAGCTTGAGTCGCCGACGACATCGCTTTTGCCTCCAGGTGAACTTTGAACGGGGACCCGCGCACCGCCAGTCGCCCTCGGCGCGAAGTGGGGACCTGGGCTGCATTCCCCGTCACGAGAAGGTACGCCCTTCGCGAGTCACCGGCAAGGTGATGCCTGTTTTGGCGGGGCGGAGCGTCGCTACTGCCGGGGGTGGCTCGCCTTGAGCAAGATGGCTATGGCGACGAGCAGCGCGGTGGCGCCATTTGCCCAGATGATCGCGGCGGCGTGCAGCATCAATCCGTACGCCAGCCAGAGCAATATGCCGGTCAGATAGAGGAACAGCATCGGATAAGAAAGATCTCCCCCGCCTTGCCTTCGGATTTTCAGGATTTGGGGGATGAAGGCGCCAGTGGTGCAAACCGCCGCAACGCTTCCGATGTAACCCAAGAGTTCCATTGGTCCGATCGTCAGACCACGCGAATAACGATTTTGCCGCGCGTGTGCCCGGTAGCGTTGGATTCCTGCGCGGCGCGCGCTTCAAACAGCGGAAAAACCTTCTCGATGATGACCTTCAATTTTCCCGCATCCACGAGCTTCGCGATCGCGTTCAGCTGCTCGAGATTTCCCTGCACGAACGTATGATGGCAGCGCACCCCGTGCCCGGCGGCTTTTTCCGGCGACGGTGGCTCGAGAATTGACACCAGAATTCCGCCCTTCTTCATCACTTGCCAGGAACGTTCCATGGTCTCGCCGGTAATCGTGTCGAGCACGGCATCCACGCCATGCACCGCGTCTTCAAATTTCGTCGTGTTGTAATCAATCGTTTCATCCGCGCCGAGCGAGCGCAGGAAATCGTGGTTCTTCTTCGATGCCGTCGCGATCACGCGTGCGCCCTTCATCTTCGCGAACTGCACGGCGAAGGTGCCCACGCCTCCCGCCGCGCCGTGAATCAACAGCGTCTGGCCCGCGGATAGTTTCGCTCCATCGTTCAGTGCCTGCCACGCGGTCAGCGCCGCCAGAGGAATCGCCGCCGCGGTCGCATGGTCAACGGATTTCGGTTTCAGCGCGACCACCGATTCCTTCACCACCACGTATTCGGCGTAGGCCCCGTCCCGGGAAATATCGCTCAGGCAGTACACCACATCGCCGGCCTTCAGCCGCGTTGCGCCGGAGCCGACCGCTTCGACGACGCCGGAGACATCCCATCCGGGAATCATCGGCATTTTGTATTTCATCATCTGCTGGAGATATCCTGCGCGCACTTTCCAATCCACGGGGTTCACGCTCGATGCGTGCACCCGAATCAGCACTTCGCCTGGACCCGCCTGCGGCCGCGGTGCATCTTCGTACTTGAGCACTTCCGGGCCGCCGTATTCGTGAACCCGCACTGCCTTCATCGTCGCCATGGGCGTCTCCTCGATTTGCTGAACCGGCGTTAGCGGCAGCACAGTGATTGGGGGACTGATGATACTCAGCCTGCGACCATTCCCGAAATACTTACTTCATTGGCCTCGGGTTCACCGCACCAGTCCACGCGGTTGCTCCAAAGAAAAAGGGCCGCGGGAATCCGCGGCCCGTCGGGCCTGGCAAGTCTGCCGGCTATTGCCTGTCGTAGAGCGAAGTGCTGCCGATCTTCGCGCCCTTGGCATCCGTTTCGCTGGTGGTGACGGTGCGGGTCTTTCCGTCGGCCGAGAAGACGACGCGCCCCGTTAGGGTCACCTTGCCGTCCTTCTTGTCGGTCAGCGCCAGAGTGTGATCGTTCACCCGTCGATACGACCGCATGTCGTTCTCGGGATCACCGGTTACGGGGTAATCTTTGCCGTCGAACTTACCGGTCCATTCGTTATGCGCGGGCTTGCCGTTGGCGTCTACCCCGTCTACAGTGACTTTCACGTGGTCGCCCGCAGTCGCGTACACGACGGTTACATTTTTCGCGGCGCCGGGGCTAATCTTGGACTTGGCCTCGTTCAGTTTCCAGGTGCCCATGCTCATGTCCTCAGCGGCGAAGCACACCATGACGGCAGCGAACACCGTCGCCAGAGTCAACGCGATCGTCCTTGTTTTCATGTGATCTCCTTCCGAATTCGCCTCTTTGGCCGGAAAACTGCGCGCATGATACACCCGTTTTCGTTCTTGTCGGTTGCTCGCACCGCCGCCTGCGCCACTCGCGAGTTGACCCACTGTCGAAAACGGGATTCTGTTGAACCAGAGGTTGCATCGTGCTAAGTTCCGCGAAAAGGGGGGACGGCATATGTTTGAGACACCTGAAATCAAGGGTGAACAGAGCAGCAGTGGAATGTGGATTGGCATCGCGGTCGTGATCGCCCTCGTCATCGGCGGGGTCGTTTTCTACATGGGCAAGAAAGACAGCTCTCAGAACGCGTCGCCCGCCGCCGCAGCCACAACTGCGCCCGTGCAGTCCAACGCCGACGCCGTCAAAGACCTGCGTGTGGTAAGCCGCAAAATGGACAAGGACTACAGCGGCGCGGCGGGATGGTCGGTTGAGCTGCGGAATCTCTCGCAGGTGTACAGCTACAGCAACATCCAGTACGAAACGACGTACGTGGGCGCAGACAGCACTCTGCTGGCGACCAACCACGGCACGATTCCTTCACTTACGCTGGACCCCGGAGAATCGCAGAGCGGGCAATTTCGCGAAGCGTTACCCAGCGGCACTGCCTTGTACACTTTGAAGATCACCGGCGCCACTGCGTCGAAATAGTCGCTGCTAGTTGGCGCGCCGCTTGCCGCCGCAGACTGAGTGGTCGCCGGAGCCTGCGCCCACGCCTGCCCCATCGCAAGGACAGCCGAGACGACAGCTAACATGAGCCTCGTTGATCTCAAGGGTCCCACGCCGCGCTCCTTGAATCGGGTAGTCGGATGCGGCAGCTCCCGATCCACCGAATCCGAACTATGTTATGAAACTGCCGAAACGCGGGCTAACGAAGCACTTCCCGCTGCGAGCGGAAAGTTGCGGCGCGTATTTTTGTGCCGGAATGATCACTAATTGGTATATGCTGTACCGAATAACTGGGCTCCAGTCTCGGCCTGGCTGATCCAGGCGGATTGAGGGCGCCAAGCTCGGAGAATTGCGGCGCCACCCTGACTTTTCGTTCCAGAGGCGCTCGCACTGAGCCAGGTTTCCAATCGCCATCTGCGGAGAGTGAATGGCTGCCTGAGCCGGGAGACAATATGCGACTTCGGACGGCAATGTCCAATGCTCTTTCCCTGGGGCCGAGCAGTCTGACTTCGAGTGGGTTCCCGTTTCTCTCCTCAGCGTTGGATAACTTCAAGATCGGCGTTGCGTTACTTGACAGGCGCCTGCGATACAGAGCAGTAAACGGTGCCTTAGCGGAATTTAACGATCTGCCGGTGGAAGCTCACCCTGGAAAATCGCTGCACGAGGTGATGCCTGAGTCTATTTTCAAAAAAGCCGGGCCGTTAATCGAACGTGTCTTTTCCACGGGGCAGCCGTCGCCGAATCTTCGGCGATCTGGACGTTTGCTAACGCGGGCTGGCCCGACCTTGAACTGGCTTTCTTACTATTTCCCGGTGGTTGATTCGCGCCGGCGGGTGGTCGAGATCGGTATCATGGTGATGGAGTTGAAACCAAGTTCGGCATTAAAAGGTCCGTTTGATCCCCGATCAAGCCCCGCAATTCAGCAACGCCTACAGAAGAGCGGACAAATCTCCCATTCGGACGGGAGGGAGCACCCCGATTTCGCCAACCCTCGAGAGAGCGGCGTCATTCTCTCCTCCCGCGAGCAGCAGGTTATTGGGCTATTAGCTGAAGGTAAATCCAATAAGGAAATTTCAGCAATTCTCGCAATCAGCGTGAAAACTGTTGAAACATATCGGTCGAGAGTAATGCTAAAGATTAATGCGCCTTCCCTCATTCACCTCGTTCACTATGCTATACGCCACAGGTTCGTTGACCTTCAGGCTTAGCCGTCGGGAATGTCCTTACAGGAAATATGTGGTTTGATGGTTGCTCTATTGAAGTGATTGCGCCTGTTGCCAGCCGTAGGGCTCCGTGTGTCAGGATTGTCCCTACGGAATTACCCTGACTTGATCCGCGGGTTGCTTCGGCAGACTGTCCCCTTCGACTGGTTCCCACTGATCTGAGACCAAATGTACCGTCCATTCAAAGCTTGGGCGCTGGAAAGAGCGATTTCACGAAAGCGTGGCTGATCGAGGGGAACAAATGATTGCACGGCTCGAGATCCCGTTTTAAGGGCGAAGGCTAGAGAACATTGATTCATTCTGGATGAAACCCGGGCGGAAACCTCGGAATTTCGGCTCAAGAAAAAACAAGCCATCCCGCTCGGCTCGAGGCAATTTCCCGGTCGTTGCGGTCGGGGCTTCGGCAGGAGGGTTGGAGGCCATCACCCAACTTCTCTCGCGGATTCCCGCGAAAAGCGGAATCGCGATCGTCCTCGTTCAACACCTCTCTGCAAAACACGATAGTTCGCTCGTCACTTTACTTTCACGCGTTAGCAAGATGCCCGTGTCGGAGGTTGCCAAAGCAACACCCGTGGAGGCCAACCGCGTGTACGTGATTCCGCCCGGCAAGGATCTCATATACGATCGCCGGACGCTGCTCCTGAAGCCCCGCGACGAGAATCTCGGCCTGCACATGCCCGTTGACCGGTTCATGGAATCGCTGGCCAGGGAAGAAACTCACCGCGCCTTCGGTGTGGTGCTGTCGGGCACGGGCTCGGATGGCGCTCTCGGATTGCAGGCGATCAAGGCGAGGGGCGGAATTGCGTTTGCGCAGAGCAAAGAGTCCGCCAGGTACGATGGAATGCCGCATGCCGCGATTGCCACGGGATGCATCGATTTCGTATTGCCTCCCGCGCAGATCGGCGAAAAGCTGATCCAAATTGCGCGCCATCCCTATGTCGTTCGCGTCGCCGCACGGCCCGTGGACGAAACGATCGATGAAGACGTACTTCGGGGAATCCTGAATCTGCTCCGATCGAGCACCGGCTCCGATTTCACCCAGTACAAAAAGGGCACCATTGTCCGGCGCATCCGCCGCCGGATGGTGCTGCAGAAAAGCCGGAACCTGACGGACTATGCCAAATTCCTGGCACACCATCCCGACGAAGCCAGCGCCCTCCAGGAGGACATTCTCATCCACGTCACCGGTTTTTTCCGTGACGCCCCAGCGTTCGAGATCCTAAGGAAAAAAGTGTTTCCCCGAATTCTGAAGGCGCGGCGGCCGGCCGCTCCGGTCCGGATCTGGGTGCCGGGCTGCGCGACCGGCGAGGAGGTCTACTCCCTGGCGATCTGTCTCCTGGAGTGCATGACGGGGGAGACGGACAGCGTGACGATTCAGCTCTTCGGAACGGATGTGAACGAACCCTCGCTCGAAAGGGCGCGCTCGGGTGTTTACACGTCGAATCAGGTCAAGGATGTTTCCCGCGGGCGCTTGAGGCGATTCTTTGTCAAGGTTGACCGCGGATTCCAGATCAGGAGAGACATCCGCGAAAGATGCGTGTTCGCGAAACAGAACGTTTTTCAAGATCCTCCTTTTTCGCGGTTGGACCTGATCAGCTGCCGAAACGTACTGATCTATCTGGGGCCGGAGTTGCAAAACCGTGTGATTCCTATCTTTCACTACGCACTCAAACCGTCGGGCCTTCTTCTCCTGGGAAGAGCCGAGACCATCACGTCGCATTCCGGACTTTTCACTCCGGTGGACAGGAGTTACCGCATTTATTCGCGGAAACCAGGCGCGAGCCGGTTGGCGTTTGAACGCCGATCGGAAGAACACGGCGCGCAGGTCAACCGCAACCAATCGCCGCCGCAAATAGTGGAAGATGCGCCAGCGAAGTCCGCCGATGCCGAAAGCGTCTTGCTGGCGAGGCATGGACCCGCCGCCGTGCTGGTCAATTCAGATCTGGAGATCCTGCAGTTCAGCGGGCGAACGTCGGCGTTTCTCGATCCCGCAGCCGGGCCGGCGAGCCTGAGTCTCGCGAAGATGGCCCGCGAAAGCCTGGTATGGGAGATCCGCTCGGCCATCCAGAAGAGCAGGAAAACGGGCGGCTCGGTTCGAAGAGAGCGCATTCCCATCGCGACAGACGGAAAAACGAGAGACGCAGCGGTGGAAGTGATCCCGTTGCCCGCGCGCTCCGGAGCAGAACGCAACTTCTGGGTCGTGTTCGAAGACAGCGCCGATAGAAAAGCCGTCGCAAGTCCCCAGAATTCGGCGGAGAAGGGCATTCCACGCAAGCTACCGCCGGCCCAACGTCAGGCCCTCGCGCGAACTCAACGCGAGCTTGAACAAACACGAGCGCGGATGGATGAGATCATCCGCGGCCAGGAGACCACGAACGAGGAACTCCAATCCGCCAACGAGGAGATTCTGTCGAGGAACGAGGAACTGCAAAGCTTCAATGAAGAGATGGAAACGGCAAAGGAGGAACTGCAGTCGTCCAACGAGGAATTGACAACGCTGAATGACGAGCTCGAGCACCGGCACTCGGAATTGAGCCAGCTCAACAGCGACCTGACCAATCTCTTTATCAGCCTGGAAATTCCGGTCCTCATTTTGGGAAGAGACCTGCGCATCCGGAGATTTTCCCCGGCGGCAGAGAGCCTGTTTAATTTGATGCCCAGCGACATCGGGCGGCCGGTGAGTGATATGCGGTTCAGCGCCACCATACCGGAACTCAGAGTTGAGAGCGCGGCCGTCATCGATTCAGGGAAGAGAAGCGAGCATCAAATACAGGACCTCGGCGGCAAATCACGTTCGCTGAGGATTCATCCCTATCGTGTTGCCGAGGGCAAAATCGACGGCGCGGTCGTGGCGCTGGTGGATATCAGCGCTCTGCAGCGAGCCAGCGACGCGATTGAGGATGCGCGCCGCTACGCCGAAGCCATCATCGAGGCCGTCCAGGAGTCTTTGATCGTGCTCGATTCCGGCCTGCGCGTGATGTCCGCGAATCGCTCGTTTTACAAGGCCTTCCGCGCGACTCCCAAAACCACCCTGGGGAATCTCATCTACGATCTCGGGAACGGACAATGGAATATCCCCCGGCTGCGGTCTTTGTTCGAGAAGGTGCTGACTCTCGACGCTCCGCTTTCGAATTTCGAGGTGGAGCACGATTTTCCCTCGATTGGCCGCAAGACGATGCTTCTGCACGCTCGCCAATTCCACAGCCCCAAGGGCGGCATGCCTCTAATTCTCCTCTCCATCCAGGACGAGACTGACCGGAGAGAGGCCGAACTCGCCGCATCCCGCTCCGGCGTCATGTCCGCGCGCTTGATGCGCGTGCAGGACGAGGAGCGCAGGCGCGTGGCCCGCGAGCTCCACGACAGCACGGCGCAGTCCCTGGCGGGTTTGATGATGAACATGAATCAGCTGAGCCGTATGCTTCAAAAATCCGACCCCAAGATTCTGGCGACGCTCGCGGAAAGCAGAACCCTGGCGGACGAGAGCATCCGCGAAATCCGTACGATTTCTTACTTGCTCCACCCGCCACTTCTCGAGGACGCGGGATTGGCTTCGGCGATGCGCTGGTTCATAGACGGCTTCAGCAAACGCAGCGAAATCCGCGTGAAGCTGGCCATGCCCGCGCGGATGCCGCGTCTTGCGGACGCCTCGGAACTGGCCCTCTTTCGCATCGCGCAAGAGGGCCTCACCAACGTTCACCATCATTCCGGGAGCAAGTCCGCCCGCGTCCAGATCGCAATCACGTCCAGTCAGGTCATTCTCGAGATCAGCGACAAAGGCAAAGGCCTTCCCGCGGCGATATGGAAACGCGAGGACGGGATTTTAAAAACGCCCGGCGTGGGAATTGCCAGCATGCGAGAACGCGCCAAGGAACTCGGGGGAACCCTCGAATACGAGTCCAGCCGCCGCGGCGCCACGCTGAGAGCCGTTTTGCCCTTTGTCAAGAAGTAAAGCGCTCTGAATCTTTCAGCCATCCCTCATTGGCACGGGTTAGCGTTTCGCTGAGCCAACTGGAGCGGGCATCCGCCTCGAACGGCGATGCATTGCGTGCAGCGTGATCGAACTCGTTCGCCGGTTTTGATCGAATTGATTCGCCAATACGAGCGTTACTCGCTCTGTCGGGGCGTAGGCGCGGAGAGAATTTGGTAGTAGAATTCGGCGCACGGGGAGTCCGCAGCGTTTGATTTGAATTAGTTCCCGGGAGCAGTCGGAATGGAAATTCTCTGGCCGGCACTGGGCATCGCCGTAATTGTCATTTTTATCTTCTACGTGCTTGCGCGGTACTGGCAGCGTTTGCTCCGTCAGCAGAGTTGGACCATTCGCCGCCTTTTTGAGCGCGTCCAGAGCCTCGAGGAAATGGCCGACCCGGAATGGCGGCGCAAGCTCAGCGAGGCGGCGCCCGTACCGCTCGAGCAAGTCTTTACTTTCTCTTTTCGATTGGGCGACCGCTTCTGGCGCGACGCTGTTCGCTTGAGTGAAGCCGACCAGAAGTTTATTCGCGAGAACGGCACCTTCGTCGGCGCGGTTAAACTCGAGCGCTGGCGCAGCCACACCGTCGCGACGATCACCGAAGTTCTCCCCGACCGCAAGGCAACTGGCTGGCAGACGCGTTCTCTCGATTTCTATTCCGATCCATTCAAGAGCAGCGATGCCATTTCGCTCTGGGAACTCGCGCTTTCGCGTCCGGGCCTGTCGGCCGAGCGCCCGCCATCGCTCGAGTTGCTCTTGCGCGCGAATTCGCTTGAGCTGCGCGGGCGTCTCCTCTCCGCGGCGCTAGGTCCTGTGGGCAACGGGCACGGGGCCGCGGCTGAGGACGGCGACATGTTTTTCTTTCGCGTACCCCTCGATACCGCCAGGTTAACGGAGTTTCGCAGCCACGATCCGGCGGACTCCGCAAACCAGGGAAACAGTAACGCCACCCGCGGCGAAACAGGTGTCAACGGGAATTCCTGGCAGGCCTTCTACTCCCATCAGAACGACGCTTTCGGCATCGAATGGCAGCTCCGCCTGTGCGATCTGACGCGGAAATCCGAGTGGGAGCGTTGGAAAATTCTGGAAACCGCCCCCACGCCGCTGGCGGCGAAAGAATCGTAATCGTCCGCCGCGATCAGTACGAATGAGGCCGAACCGGCAGGCCTGTCCAGGCGTTCAGCAATCCGAGGATTTCCCGCACCACTGAAAAAGTGTCGCTCGTATTGCGCCACCACCGATCGGCGTCAAATGGATCTTGCGGCGCGGCGCGTACAATCAACCGTAAATCGTCTCCAGCCAGTTTCCGCCAGAGCGCCCTTACGCGCCGCGTGTGCTGCGCCGAGGTTACGATCATAACGCTCGTTTTTCCCTCGCGCCGCATCTGGGCGCTGATTTCCTCGATTTCCTGTTCGGTGTTAACGATCGGCTGCGGAAAGATGCTGACGTCACTTTCGGGCACGCCCTCGTGAATCAAGACCGCGCGATTGAAATCTTCCTCGCCGAGATAATGGATACCCATGTCCTCCAGTTCTTCGGCGGGAGACACGGGCCGGCTCACCCATACCTCATGCGCAAAGCCCAAGTTAAAAATTCTCCCGGCTTCTTCCGCTCGCGCAGGCATGCTTCCGCTCAACACGACGATCGCGTCCGCCGGACCGAGTGGATCTTCGCGAACCAGCCAACGGCCGGCCCCGCGAAACGCGAAGACGCCCGCCACGCACACCACCAGCGCGATGATTAGCGCAACGAATCGAAAGGAATGCTTTCGCGCCATGGGAATCCGCTACGTGCGGGGGGGATCGCTCGCGTCCGGCGCGAAGCGGGGCTCGTCGAACGACCGGTTACGCATCAGCAAACCGCGCAGGCCGAGCAGGACCAGCCGCGGTTGTCGCAGGCAGACCCGCCAGAGCATCTTCCAGGCTTCATCGCGGGAATATTCGGCCAGAGATTCCTTCGCGGGGTCGTTCAGCAGGTCCACGAGATGGCTGTAATCGGATTGTTGGAAGCTGTGCAGCGACCGGCGAAGCAGCAGGTGAAAATCGAGCTCGCGGCGCAGAGTGCGCAGCTCGCGGCTCGCGCCGCCGTTGAGAATCGCTTCGGCGACGCCCAGCGCGCCGCGAAATCCCGTGACGATTCCGCCCACGGTGGACACTTTCACCTGCGCGGCCGCGTCTCCCACCAGATATACGGATCCGCTGCCCACTTTTCGCCGCACCGGAATCCAGCGCTTGTAAACGGGAATCCGCGCTCCCTGAAATTCGATCGGATCGAACTTTCGCTTTTCGAGGAACTGCTCGAGGCAGCGCTTCGTTTCGGGGCCGGATTCGCCGATCACGCCGAGCGCGCCCCGCGTCGGCGATTCCGGAATCAGCCAATAAAAATAGGGCGTGTCCTGCGGGACGAACCATACTCGCACGGTGTCGGGCGCCATATCTTTCGGGAGCGGCACAATCGCCTGCAGTAGCGGAACCGTTTCGAGCGGCGCCCAGCCCGCGGCTCGAGCCACGCGGCTCGCCGCGCCGTCGCCTCCAACCACCGCGTCGGCGCGAATTTCCTCGCGGCTGCCGTCGGCACAGCGCTCGATTTCGATCCGCAGGCCGTTGCCGTTGGCCTCCAGCGCGTGAAACCTCTGCCCCATTTCGATTTTGGCGCCGGCGCGCTGCGCCTCTTCAGCGAGATTCTGGATCAGCGCGCGCCGCTCGATAATCAGGTCCGGGCGGTTGAGGGTAATGGTTGCGGCGCGGCCGTCGGTGAAGAGCTCGAAGCGGCGAATTTCGTTGACGATGGAGCCTTCGGCGGCGCGGCCCAGCAGCGCGCGCATACGATCGGTCACGATCAGAGTACGCGCCTCGGGCTCAAGCGTTTCGATGCGTTCGAGCACACGCACGTCAACGCCCCGCCGCGCGAGCAGCGACGCCGTGAACAAACCGGCGGCCGATCCACCGATTACGGCGACACTCCGGCTAACTGCGCGCTCGGCTAAACCGAGACGAGTTGCTTCTGCGCGCTCTTCGTGTTCCGGCGTTGTCTTAGACAATGGACCTCGTACCTGAATTTGTAATGGAGACCGCCCGCACGCCACGAGTCCAGATTAAGGAGCTCAGCGCATAGCACTGAGGTTGGCCAGTATATCCTACGTGCAGTATCCCACCAACGCTGCCGCCCGGTTTCCCGAGCGGCGATGGGTGCGTTTGCCGACGTGTTGGCGAGCCGGCCGCGGGTGGGCATAGTGACGGGCGATCTTCAACTCGCCGTTTGCGAATGCTATACTCGCACTGCGCTACGGGGTTTGAGTCCGGGGGGATTCATGGCTAAGTTTGTGATTGCGCCGCACATGCGGCTCCAGGAATGGGTTGCGGAAGAGAAGGGCTATTTCGCAGCCGAAGGACTCGAATACGAGTTCCACGAGGCGCTGGGCTCGACCGAAGGCAAGAGCCATCAGCTGGGCGACAAGGTCGGCGCGTTCCAGACATTCGAAAAGGGGCGCGGCTCGGACATCGGCTGCGCCTGCCACTGGACGGTGAACGTCTCGGCGTCTGTTGGGCACGGCAAACTCTACGCCGACGCATATTCGGTTGCGCCCGCCGGGATATTTGTCGCGCCGGAATCGCCGATTCACAGCCCCGCCGAACTCGCGGGCGTGCCCATCTCCGTGGGATATCAGTCCGGCAGCCACTATGCGGCGATCCAGGCGCTGGAACAAATTCTGAAACCCGCGGAGATCAAGCTCTCGTTCGCGGATGGATTGCTTTTCAGCCGCATGGAGCTGCTGATTGACCGCAAGGCGCCGGCCGCGTTGTTATTCAGCGGTCCGAACTATTTTCTCGAGCAGCTGGGTTTTCGCAAGATTATTGACACGACCTTCATGATTGCTTCACTGATTACGCGCGACCCGGATATGGAGGACGTGAAGAAGTATTTCCGCGCCCTGCGAAACGCCCAGCGCGATATCGATCTCCGCCCCGATCTCTACACGCATTACTACAAGAAGGAATTTCCCGTGCGCTTTCACAACGTGATGGACACGCGCCGCTGGGGCCCGGGCGAGCGCCTCGTCTTCGAGCCCTACACGAAGGACGTCTTCGATAAATCCTTCGAGTGGATTTCCGAGCACGGCATTTTCCCCGAAGGAACCATGGGCGCGGGCAAGTACGAGGATTCGTGCGTTTCACTCGCGTCCAAGTAGGCGCCGCTTCGTCGTTGCTTTGCGTGTGCGCGGCGCTGTCTCTGCCTACTCAGCGTCTCTGCGGTGAATCTCTCCGGTTCTGCTAAGATTCTGTCGTGGCGATCGAGCGCGAAAAACTCGAAGCGGACGTCCTGATCATCGGCGCCGGGCCTGCTGGTCTATCCTGTGCGCTGCATCTTGCCAACATGATCGAGCAGCACACCGCCGCGAAGAAATCTCCGGCGCTTTCGCCAGAAAATATCTACGTGCTGGAGAAGGCGCGCGAAATAGGTGCGCATCAACTTTCCGGCGCGATCATGGACCCGCGCGCGCTGCGCGAACTTGTCCCCGATTTCGAGAAGACCGCTCCGCTCGATACGCCGGTGACGGGCGATGCCGCGTACTATTTCACGGAAAAAGGCTCGTTCCAGCTGCCCATCACGCCTCCGCCGCTGCAAAACCACGGCAACTACGTCATCTCGCTCAACAAACTCGTGAAATGGCTCGGCGGTCTGGTCGAGAAAAAAGGCGTCAACCTTTTCACGCAATTCGCGGGCAGGGAACTTCTCTACGAGAAAAATGGAATCGCCGGCGTGCTCACCGAAGACAAGGGCGTGGACAAAAACGGCAAGCCGAAGGACAACTTCACGCCCGGTTATGAGCTTCGCGCGAAAATTACAGTGCTCGCCGAAGGCCCGCGAGGTTCGTTGACGAAGGATCTCGTCAACCGCCTGAAGCTCGACGGCCTGAACCCGCAGGTGTACGGCATCGGCATCAAGGAACTGTGGGACGTGCAGCCGGGCCGCATTGACACCGGCTTCGTGGCGCACATGCTCGGCTGGCCGCTCACCTCGGATCTCTACGGCGGCAGCTGGATTTACGGCCTGCGCGATAATCGCGTTTCGCTCGGCATGATCGTCAGCTTGGAATACAAGAATCCGCTCTTCGATCCGCACGAGGCGTTTCAGAAATTCAAGACGCATCCGTTCATCAGCAAAATTCTCGATGGCGGCAAACTCGTCCGCTACGGCGCGAAGACGGTTCCTTACGGCGGTTGGTATTCCATGCCGCGCAATTACGTTGATGGCGGGCTGATCGTCGGTGATTCCGCGAGTCTGCTCAATTCCCAGCGGCTGAAGGGGATCCACACGGCGATCAAGAGCGGCATGCTCGCCGCCGAAGCAATTTACGAAGCGCTCTGCGCCGGAGACACGTCGGCCGCCAGGCTTTTCGCGTATCAGCAGAAAATCGAAGGGAGCTGGCTTAAAAAAGAATTGTGGGGCGTGCGGAATTTTCATCAGGGATTTCATGGCGGCTTGTGGAAGGGCCTCGTGAACGCGGGTTTGCAGTTTGTCACCGGGGGGCGCGGGCTGGTGGATCCGATGCGTACCGAAGCGGGCTACAAGGAGTACGAAAATCTCCACCGCGACGGCACGCTGGTGGATCAATCAACGCGATATAAGGGTGACGGTAAGCTCACGTTCGACCGGCTGACCGATGTCTACCACTCCGGCACGCGCCACGAAGAAGATCAACCGTCCCATCTGATAGTCCTCGAACCGGATATTTGCGGCGACCGGTGCGTTCGCGAATTCGGCAACCCGTGCCAGTATTTCTGTCCAGCGGCGGTCTACGAGATGGTCACTGACAAGGGCGCACCGAAACTGAAAATCAACGCCGCGAACTGCGTCCACTGCAAGACCTGCGATATTGCCGATCCCTACCAGATTATTCAGTGGGTACCGCCCGAAGGCGGCGGCGGTCCTAACTACGAAGGAATGTGACGACCCGGCTCACAGGGCTCCCAGGTCGCCGGTTAGTCGAGCTTGGGAGATCGGCCGGCATCCCGAGCGACCAACGGGAGCCTAGGGATCCCTCTCTAAGTTGCTGCGCTCTCTTCCTGCTCGGCGTCTCTCAGGCGCAAATCTCTATGGTTGGGCCGTTTGAGCATCTCAATCCTGCCCGCTGCCGCCGCCTAACGCTTTCTTTAGCGATTCCCAGAAGCCGCTCTTCCTTCTTGCGGAACTTGTCGCGGGCGGATTATCAGACGAGGGTTGTGCGTGCGAAGCTGAACCACTTTCTCCCAGCGCGTGCTGCATCGCCTGCGCAAACTCGGGCGCGGCCACATGGCCCGAGAATTCCCATTCCGGCGAGACTTGCGCCTCGCGGATCAGCAGGACCATATCCACCGTGGGATCTGGCGGCCGGTTAGGCGAACCAGCGATGAACGTAAGCGGCGGCAGCACGGCCGTGTACACCGGATTCGAAGTGGGCGGCGCGGCGGGGGCGGCCTTTTTTGCCGGCGGAACGATCGGATGCGTTTCGTTCGCTTGCGCCAGCATGCTGTATGTGATGCTCACCTTCGCCGCGGGCGCGGGATCCGGCTCGGCTGGCGCGGGATCGCGCGCTGGAGCAGCCTGCGGCGCAAGCTGCGGAGTTACCGGTCGAATGACCGCTGCGTAGTCCGGCGATGGCGCGGCCGGGCTCGGCTCGGCCCGCGTGCACTGGCAGCTTCCAGGGGTTCCGGCGACGGGCAAAAGCCGGCCGGCGTTCAGGAAAAATTCTCCCGCTTGCGGAACAATTAATTTTTCGCCGGTGAACTGATGTTCGAGTTGAATCGCGCCGCTGCTCGCCAGCACACAGAGCGAGTCGTCGAGGCTCAATCCCACGGTCACGTCGCGTGATCCGCCGGCAATATCGAGCGGCGTGCCGATGATCGTGGGCGTGAAGATGCGCAAGTCCGTTTTCCCGGGTAGCTCCACGCGCATGCGTCCGAAATTTAGCGCGAGCGTGATGGAATCGCCTGACAATAGAACTGTGAACTTCGCGGGGCCGCAGACGTCCACCTGGCCGCCAGCGAAGAGGATCATGCGCGCCTGACCGGAATGGACGGTCACGACGCTGCCGTTCGACACATAGAGACTCGGGCCGACGGCCGGCGTTCCTCCGCTCGTGGGCGTTCCGTTCTCGCAAGAAATGTCCCTGCCTTCGACTCGGCCAATCGCCCCGGGCGGCGCATCCTGTGCGCGTGCCGCCAGCGGGCAAACTAAAATGATTCCGGCGAGAACGCCGATAATCACGCGGTGCGCGGAACAAGAGACACGTCGGGCGCTTGGCACGAATTGGAACCGGGGGAACATCGAGACCACCTATACTATACCGCAGTGAACGACGCCTCGAAATCCGCAGCTCCTGCCGCCGTAAATGCCGGAGGCATCCCGATGCCGCACCTTTCGCGCTGGCGGAGGATGCAAGTCCCCGTGATCGCGTGGGCGGCATACTGGCTGATTCGTCTGCTCGGCCCGACGCTGCGGTTCGAAGTGATAGGCGTGCATAACGCCATACAGGTTCGCAGCGAGGGCGAGCCGGCAATTGGCGCGTTCTGGCATCGGTGCATTCTTTCGGCGGTATGGATGTGGCGGGAACGCGGTATCGTCGTTCTGAACACGGTCAACTTCGACGGACAGTGGACGCGGCGCGTGATCGAACGCCTCGGATTCGGCACGGCGCAGGGCAGCTCCTCGCGCGGCGCGATCGAAGGTTTGGCGGCAATGGCGCAAAGCCTGGAAGCGGGCCGCCACGTCGCGTTCACCATTGACGGCCCGCGAGGCCCGCGCTTCGTGGCGAAGCCGGGACCCGTAATCCTGGCGCGCCGCACGGGACGGCCGATTTCCGTGTTTCACATCGGCGTCGAGAGCGCGCACACATTCCAGAAATCTTGGGACCTATTCCAGGTTCCGCATCTTTTTTCGCGCGCGGTGATGTTTGTGGCGCCGCCCATTCGCGTTCCCATGAATGCGGACAGCGAGCTGATGAAACTAAAGCAGGATGAAATGCAGGGCGCGCTCGAGCGCGTCCGCGATGCGGCTGAATCGTGGTTTCATCTAACAGAAGACGAACGCGACACCGTCCGCGACGGGTGGCGCGAAAAACCCACTTAGGTCGCTTGTCATTCTGAGCGGAGGGACCGGACGTTTTTGTTGTGCGTCCTGCTCTTGCGGGACGTCCGGTCCCGAAGTCGAAGAATCTCTCTTCAACTTCACCAACGACTAGGAGCGTGCCGAGCCAGACGCCCTAGTTGTCGCCGAGCTTTACCGGAATATCCATTTTCTTGCCGTCGCGGACAATCGTCAGCGTGACGGTGTCGCCAGGTCCCGCGCGGTTCAGAAGAAGATTCAAATCCATCTGGCTGGCAAGCTCTTTCCCGTTAACCGCCACGAGAACATCGCCGCCGATCTGCAATTCCTGCAGGCCGGCGAGCACCGAGCGCGTTCCGCCGCGAATACCTGCTTGCGCTGCGGGGCCCCCGGGAACCACGCGCTCGATCAAAATTCCCTGCTGGACGCCAAGGTGCAGCGCATCGGCGAGATTGGGCCAGATCGCGCGGCCCTCGGCGCCGAGCGTCGCGTGCCGCACGTGGCCTGTGGAGATCAAATCCTCGGCCGCGCGGCGCGCCGTGTTGATGGGAATCGCGAATCCGATTCCGGCGGTTGTTCCCGTGGGCGCGTAGATGGCGCTGTTGATTCCGATCACTTCTCCCCGGCTGTTCAACAGCGGCCCGCCGGAATTCCCGCGGTTAATGGCGGCATCGGTCTGGATCGCTTCGTCAATGAACGTGCTTTCGCTGGTTTGCACGGTGCGGCCGAGCGAGCTGACCACTCCCGTCGTCAGCGTGCTCTGAAATCCAAAGGGATTGCCGATCGCCAGCACGCGCTGGCCCACCAGCAGATTGCGCGAATCGCCCAGCGGCAGTGTGGCGATTTTGCGCCCTTTCGGATCGATCTGAAGGAGTGCGATATCGTTGCGCGTGTCCGCGCCGATGTATTTGGCTTTGTAGCGCGATTGATCGCCAAGCGTGACCTCGATGGTTTCCGCGCCCTGGACGACGTGATAGTTCGTCAATATGTGGCCGTCGGTATCAATCACGAAACCGGAACCCGCGCCCTCGACCGGCACCGCGTCGAAGAAGAAATCGTACTGAACCGCGCGCGTGACGATATTCGCGATCGCCGGCGAGGCCTGCTTGTAAATGCGGACGTTTTGCGCTTCGGTGGGATCGAGGGCGGTTGGGCCTTCATCCGCCGGAAGGATCGCGGGCAGAGCGTGAACGGCTGCGGGACCATGCTGCCCGTAGCGGGAGCCGGCCCAATACGCGCCGAGACCGATGATCAAGCCGAGCGCGAGGAGGCGGATCGCGCGCCTCTTGTTTTCCGATTGTGCCATCGCTTTATTTCCTTCTGCCGGTAAATACGCAACCGCGTCAGCAAATGTTTCTTCCCGCCGCAGCCAGCTGCTTCAATTTTTCAAGAACGACATCCACTTGCCGATGCGTTTCCTCAATGGAGCGGGAGCAATCTATTTCTTCATCGGCCAGCCGCCGCTTCTCGTCCATGGGCATCTGCGCCGCAATGCGCAGCTTCGCATCTGCCACCGAAAGGCCGCGTTGCTGCAGGCGCTCGAGCTGCTGCTCGGGAAGGCACCAGCAAACCACCACGCGATCGAGATTTTTTTTCGCGCCCGATTCGAGAATCAGCGCCGCGTCCTCGAAGGCCATGTCCGGCCCCCCGGGGCGCTGGAGCACGGCGAACCAATTGCCCACGACTTCCTGGATGCGCGGATGTAGGATTTGGTTGAGCCGCGCGCGTTTTTGCGCATCGGAAAAAACAATTGCTCCGAGCTTCGGGCGGTCCACCGCTCCGCCCTTGTTGACAATTGCATCTCCGAACTCTCGGACGACTTCATTGTACGCATCCTGCCCGGGTTCGAGCAGCTCGCGGGCGATCGTGTCGGCATCGAGCACGGGGTAATCGCGATCGCGCAGGAGCGCAGCTACAGTGGATTTTCCAGAAGCAATGCCGCCAGTGAGGCCGACGCGCAGCATCAGGGATGGGATAATGCGGCCGCCGGGGCGCGGACGCCGCGGCGCATGCGCGCGGCTTTGACGGTGTTGCTCATCAGCATCGCGATGGTGAGCGGTCCGACTCCGCCGGGAACCGGCGTGTATGCCCCGGCGACCTCGACGACATCGGGGTGAACGTCTCCCACAAGAATCGAGCCCTTGGTTCGAAACGATTCGAGCTTCGCGGGAAATTTCGCGAAAATGCGCTCCGCTTCCGCGACGTCCTTCACGACGATCTGGCCGACATCAATCACCGTGGCGCCAGGCCGGACGAAATCCGGAGTCACCATCGCCGCTTTGCCGATGGCTGCGACGATGATGTCCGCGCGGCGCGCGATGCCGGCCAAGTCCTTGCTCTTGGAATGGCAGATCGTGACGGTGGCGTTCGCGTGCAGCAACAGGAGAGCTTGTGGTTTGCCGACGATATCGCTGCGGCCGATGACCACGGCGTTCGCGCCTTCGATCTGAATGTTGCTGCGGCGCAGAATTTCCATCACGCCCGCGGGCGTGCAAGCGACCAGCCCGGGGCGTCCCGCGACGAGATGGCCCACGTTGATTGGATGAAAGCCGTCCACGTCCTTCGCGGGAATGACCGAATCGAGAATTTTCTTGGAATCAATCTGTTTGGGCAGCGGCATCTGCACCAGAATTCCATCCACGTCGTCGCGATTGTTCAGTTCGTTGACGATGGCCAGTAATTCGTCGGTGGTGGTCGTGGCGGGCGGCGTGATGTGGAAACTGCCGAGCCCCAGCTTTTCGCACGCCGCAATTTTGCTGTTCACGTAGAGCTTCGATGCGGGATCGTCTCCCACGCGCACAGCCGCCAGGCCGGGGCGAATTCCCGCGCTCGCGAGCGTGGCGATTTCGACCTGCAGCTCGGCGTAGATTTGATCTCGAATTGCATTCCCATTGAGGATGCGCGCGGCCAGAGGATGCTCCTTGTGTGATGTTGCGATGATTTCGAACGCGCAATGATAGCACACGCGATTCAGGTGCGCGCCTGGCCGAGGTACACGAATCGGAAAAAAAAGACAGTGTAGAATGGTACCGTCGGCCGGTGGCTTCGCGGAGAGTTCAAGATGATGTTTGGCGAGCTTACGGAACGCAAACAATTGGAGCGGGCGATGCGCGATGCCGGGCGGCTGCCTCCTGGGCAGTCCGCGACGCTCAAATGGCCGGTGCTGCACGAAGGAACAGTGCCGCGTTTTGATCCGCGCACGTGGGATTTCCAGATTGCGGGCCTGGTCGAGAAACCGGTTCGGCTAACGTGGGACGAATTCACGAGTCTGCCCATTAAGCAAGTAACCGCGGACATGCACTGCGTGACGCGCTGGAGCCGGTTCGACGTGCGGTGGGAAGGCGTGCCGTTTGCAGAAGTAATGAAGCTGGCCGGAGCGAAGCCGGACGCCAAGTATGTGATGGTGGTCGCGGAGCAAGGCTATACATCGAACGTGCCGCTCGAAGATTTGATGCGTCCGGCGACTCTTTTTGCGCTGAAACACAACGGCGAGCCGCTCCCTGCCGACCACGGCTACCCGGTGCGGCTGGTGGTGCCGCACCTTTACGCATGGAAAAGCGTGAAGTGGGTTCGCGGCCTCGAATTCATGGCGCAGGACGCTCCCGGGTTCTGGGAGGAAAACGGCTACAACATGTACGGCGACCCGTTCAAGGAGCAGCGATTCAACGGTTAGCCGAGTCCGATAATCTCATCTCTGCAATTCTTTCGCGCGGTGTACAATTCACGCCGGTATCGAGGATGAAAAAGTCTTTCCGATGATACCTTCTGACATTTCATGGCCCTGACTCCTGGCACAAAACTCGGTCCATACGAAATCAAATCGCAGGTGGGCGCGGGCGGCATGGGCGAGGTTTACCGCGCTCGCGATACGCGACTGGGGCGAGATGTTGCGCTGAAGATTCTCCCGGAATCTTTCTCGCGCGATAGCGACCGGCTGCGCCGCTTCGAGCAGGAAACGCAGGCCGTGGCGGCCCTCAACCATCCAAACATCGTCGCGATCTACGACGTCGGTCACTTCGAAAGCGCGCCGTTCCTGGTGTCGGAGCTTCTGGAAGGCGAAAGCCTTCGCGCCGTGATCAACCGCGGGCCGATCCCGCAGCGAAAAGTCGTCGAGTACGCCGTGCAAGTCGCTAACGGCTTGGCGGCCGCACACGACAAGGGAATCGTGCATCGCGACCTCAAGCCCGAAAATCTTTTCGTGTGCCGTGATGGCCGCGTAAAGATTCTCGATTTTGGGCTGGCCAAGCTCGCCGGAAAGGCCGGCGTCGAACCCGACGGCGCGACGATGACGAGCTCGCAAACGGCCGCCGGCGTCGTCATGGGCACGGCAAGCTACATGGCGCCCGAGCAGGTGCGCGGAGAAGCCGTTGACGCGCGCACGGATATGTTTGCGTTCGGCGCGGTGCTTTTCGAGATGCTTTCGGGCAAGCGCGCTTTTCAACGCGATACTGCTCCGGAAACGATGACGGCGATCTTGCGGGACGACCTGCCGGAGGTAACCAGTATCCAGCCTCCGATTACCCCGGGTCTCGACCGAATCGTCCGCCGCTGTCTCGAAAAAAGCCCGGATCACCGTTTTCAGTCCGCGAAGGATCTGGCATTCGCGCTGGAATCGCTTTCGCAAATCTCCACGTCGAGCAACACTGCCGCACAAGCCGCCGTTCAAGCGTCGAAATCCGGCGCTCGCCTGAAACTGATTTTGGCCGCAGCGGGGATCGTGGCGGCAGCGGCTTTGCTTGGTGTTGGTTGGTGGATTGGCCGCGCTGGTGGCGCCGCGCCTCCTCCCGAATACAGGCAGATTACGTTCCGCACCGGCTCGGTCGGGAACGCCCGTTTCGCTCCCGACGGAAGCATTGTCTACAGCGCCGCGTGGCAAGGCGCGCCCCCCCAGTTGTACATCTCTCGCGTGGGCGACAACGGCTCCAGCGAACTCGGACTGAAAAACGCGGAGCTTCTCTCCATCTCCAAGAATGGAGAGCTTGCGGTCCGCCTGAATTCGGTTTTCCACAGCGGCTACGCCCGCTACGGCACCCTGGCTCGTTTGCCGTTGAGCGGCGGTTCCCCGCGCGAAGTCCTCGAAAAAGTGCAGGACGCGGAATGGGCCGCCGACGGCGAAAGCATGGCGATCGTCCGGTATGTACCGGAAAATTCTCATTGGCGGCTGGAATATCCCATCGGCAAAGTCCTGCTCGACACGATCAATTGGATCAGCGATCCGCGCATTTCGCCCGACGGCAAATCCGTCGCGTTCGCCGATCACGAAGTTCCCGGCGGCGACGACCGCGGATCCGTAGCCATCATCGATCCCGATGGGCACGAGAAAAAGCTTTCGACGAGTTGGGATTCGGTCGAAGGCATTCAGTGGTCGCCCTCCGGTGACGAACTCTGGTTTGCTGCTTCCGATAGCGGCGCTTCGGACCAGCTCCGCGCCGTTACTCTCGGCGGCAAAGTTCGCACCATCGCCAACGTCCCCGGCGGCATGTGGTTCGAAGATCTTCACGGTGGCCAGGCCCTGATGATCACGCATCAGCAGCGCGTGGACATTCGAGGACTGCCCCCGGGTGGAAAACAGGAGATCGATCTCAGCTGGCTCGGTTGGTCCGAACTGCGCGACATCAGCCGCGACGGCAAGAAAATTCTCTTCGAAGAAGAAGCCGAAGGGGGCGGCCCGAACTACTCCGTCTTCCTTCGTGATACGGACGGCTCGCCTCCCGTGCGCATCGGAGAAGGTCTGGCGGGCGCAATCTCTCCCGACGGGAAATGGGTATCTACCCATCCGCAGAAAAACGGCGTGATCACCCTGGTTCCCACCGGCGCGGGCGAGAGCCGCCAGCTGACCCACGACAACATCACCTACGTCGGCGAGCTCTACATGCCGGATGGAAAGCACTTGCTCGCGATGGGAATCGAGCAGGGGCACGGGGCCCGCGATTACATCATTGACCTCGACAGCGGCAATTCCGCCGCTCTCACGCCGGAAGGGGTCGTCGGCCTTGTCTTGTCTCCGGATGGACGCAGCATTGCCGTTGACAGCGCTGACGGCAAAATCGGAATCTGGATGATTGGCGGCAACGCGGTACGTCCCATCCCAGATCTCGCCTCTCCCCAGCAACCGATTGCCTGGACGCCGGATGGACAGTCGCTGTATGTATTCTCGCGGGCAATCGCAAGGACCCAAGCAGAGGTTGACCGCGTGGACATCGCTACCGGTAAAAAGGAATTTTGGAAGATCTTTGGCACGCAGCTGCAGGCGGGAGTGGAAAGCGTCGGTCCTCCGCGCTTTTCCAGCGACATGAGCGCGTACGCCTACATTTACAGCACGACTCTAAGCGAAGCCTACGTCGTGAAGGGCTTTAGATAGCTGCGTGGCGCTCGCGCGCTCTGCTTCCAGTTGCGGAGGCACATGAGGCAAAGGAAGCAGAGGAAGAAAACTACCCCGTTGACCCTCGAAAAAGTGTGTCACCCTTCGGGTGCGCGTTTCCTTTGTTTTCAGTGATTTACGTCGAAAATTGCTCGACATGGTGTGTCACCCAATTTCGCGCAGTCTCAACCGCCCCGAGAGATTCCTCGGCACCTCCGCCGTGGCGGACTCGGGACGCCGATCCTTATCGGATCGTCGATTACTGGGCATGGTGTGTCACTTATGGGCGTGATTGGTGAGTAGTGATTGGTGATTCGTGGCGGCCGAAATCCCGACGCGTAACTGGTAGCCTGCAACTCGTGGAAGGCGATGGCTGCAAGGATTCTTCCGTGCGCGCGGTTAACCATTGCGATGCGGCGGTCGCAAGAGCACAGACAGGAGTGTCTGTGCCACTGAAACCTCAACTGCCCAATCAATTGTCAAAGAGCGGTACGCTCTCGGCCAGCGAGAACGGCGACGGACAGCGTCGCGTGATGCGGCCGCTTGCGCGTCCGCGACTGCACAATCACGCTAGCATGGTGGGACCGCCGAGAAACCTGTCCGTTCGTTCAACGGAAGTACAAGAACCAGTACCCTGTACTTTTTCTGGAGGCGTGAGGCTTGAAGCGGGTGAAAAGACCGAAAGACAAAATCCGGACTTTCGCGGGACGCATTTCGTCGATCAAAATCTTCATTCAAGCGGCTCAACGACCAGCGACTTGGCCAGGTCCAGGGCTGCGATTGCCGCGGAGCGACTGACCGTCGGGAAATCGTCCAGGAATTCGTCGAGCGTTTGGCCGCCTTTCAGTTAGTCAACGAGTGTCTGAAAGGGAACGCGCGTGCCGCGGAAAACAGCGGTGCCGCCCAGAATTTTCGGGTCCTTCGCGACTACTTCTCCGACAGGCAGCATGGCGGTTGCCCTCTGATTTCGCTTAGTTCTTTTTCTTTTGCTGATCGGCAAGGTTCTGAGCGCGCAGACGGCGTCGCGTCAATTCTTCTACTTTATCGAGCAGGTGATACGTCTGCGCTAGCGGTGCCACCGTGCAGACACCGTTCAGGCCTTCATGGCCTTTTCCTAGCTTTCGCGTGTCGGTCGCCATGATCGAGTGGTCTTGGAGGTTGACCGTAATTTGCGTCCAGGTACAGGCTGGGAATGCCGCGGTTGAAGAATCCGCCGCGATGACTTTATCCGTGTCCCAGGTGATGACTGGAAAGTACGCGACATCAATGTCCGGCATTCCAAAGACGATGGAGGCAGTCATCTGAACACAATATCCATCAGCGTCAACCAAGTCTCGTCCGCCGTGCTTGTAACACTCGATCCGCGTAACGGCGTCGAAGGCCAGTTCGGTTTTTTCACTCAGGTCGTCTGGTCTCCAAACGCCATCGGCATATAGATAATTCGTTTGAACGAAGAGTTGGGCCAGCTTCGGCGGTTGCCCTTGTCCAAGCACGGGAGAAGTGCCAATAACAAGAATCAAGGCAATGGCCAGCCGCTTGGGTATGCTCGAGATCACGCGATCCTCCTGCCGTCCTTCGCGGCTGCGAGTTGATCCGGGCTGCCTCAAAAGGTTCGCCGCCTGCCAGCGCTTCAGCGGCGGCCATTCCGCTCTCCGCGCCCAGATGTTATATCCCTAGAAGCTCAGGCTGGATTGAAGTCCACGCCCGGCTGCCGGAAAGGGCCTTTTGTAAATCGCCTGGCACATGGCGTCAAGGGTATCGACAACAGCTTGGATCGCCCTGCCAACGCCAGCCTTAGTGAGAGTGACCTTTTCCTTCGGATGCGTGAGTTGATTTCGCAAAATCACGGCATCGGCCAGTCGCGACCAGTGCGGCATCGACCTGTCGATAGAACGTCCGAACTTCACATATAGGAAACTAATCCGGTCTTCAAGCCTCGCCATCCTAAGGACGGGCCTGCGGACGAACTCTCCATTTTCTAGGCGAACTTCTTGCTCAAGAATCATGCCCTTTTCGTGAACGGACAACTCTGGTCGCGCCACAAACTCTTCGGCGATAGCGTTTACGTGTGCTTCCAATGAACTGAATGCCAGCAGCAGTGCGGAATGTAGGTACGCTTCATTCGCGAAGTGATCTCCGTGGTCTTCCACTTTTTCAAGAAATCGCTTGGATTCCTCCAGTAGGGACAAAGCAAAGTCGTCGATTTCGAATCCAGTCAACTCGCACGCTCCTGTATGGCTGCAAGCGCTGCTTGCTTCGCATGATAATCAGCGATGGCGATCTTGATTAGCTTGGGTGTTATGCCCTCTCCGTTCTCGGCCTGGAGATAAAACAGCTCGACCATGCGGCCGCGCTCACGCGCGTCAGTTCTATATCCCAAACCGCGATAATTGGGAGCATCGTCAGTTCGATGTCTGCCCTTGGCAAGCTGTTCCGCGTTTAGCGGGTCTCTGCCAGGAGAGTTCTTGAGGTCATAGTGGCGCTTGAGTCTCTTCTTGTTGGGCTGCAACACTCCCGCAACGTACGCCCACGCCGTCAGGACAGCGAGATTCATTGCTTTCTCAGGGTAATCGCGCCTGACGTGTTTTCTGGACTTTCCATTAGGGCCGCCGGTGTTCCTGAATGCATTGCGTTGAGCAGTTACAAGCTGCGCAAATTCTCTTGCAGCCTCCAGCAGATCAGCGTCCTCCCACAGATCGGAATGTTTTGCCTGCAAGTCGTCCCAGTCTGAATCGTGCTCGCCAGTGGGAGAAACCAGAGGTGTTGTAGTTGTCACAGCAAACTTTGCCAGATCAACATCCCTTCCACCGAAGTAGTTGCTAATAAACGATCTTGCCATGCGTACCGAGATTAGCGAACCCCTCTCTGATTTATCGGCAAAGTCTTTTCCTGCTGGAAGAAGAGTGGCCTTCTGACACCAGTTGCGAAGTTGCGGACCTCGGAAAGTCTCTTGCATCCTGTCGAATAGGTCGCGCGATATGGCGATATTGGTGTTAGATATCACCTGGACATCCAAACGCTGGGCCTTGTCTAAGTTGAAGTACACCTTGATGCCGTGGTATTCGTCGACGCCACTCGCAAGGGCGTCTTGGATCGCTTTAAAGCGATGCTGCCCCCCGACGATTTTAAGTGGATGAGTTTCATCAAACTCTTTCGTGTACTCCGCTACGATATTGCTAAACGAGCGTCCTTGTTTCGCGTCGTCCCGCATTCTCAAGAATCCGGGATTGTTAGCGAGGATTTCCCGATTCGCTCTGTATTGGGCTTGTTCGTTAGGGTCTAGCGGAACGTCTATCGTGCCCAGAGATGCTAACGTGCTGCCTTTAATATGGCATTCCACAAAACTGGCAATAGTCCGTTTATCTGTGAGCGGTAGCAGGGAACCTTGTTCACATTCCAACGGTTTGAACTGCGCTGCAAATTCTTCGACAATTGGCTTTTTCTCATATTCCACAATTAATTACCTCCTGTCGCCAGCAGACAAGGCGAATTAGACCGCAAAACCAATCCGGCGTTCAAGTCCCGATGTGTGGTCAGCCGGGCCCGCGAATTAGGAGGTGGCGCCTACCAGCCGCGACCAAAGCTGCTGCAATCAAGAAAACGCCGCGGATCGAATCGCGCGGCGTCTCCACTTCAGTCATCCAACCTTGAGTTTCAGCCTTGAGGTCTAATAGATATCGTACTGCTCCCAGTGCAGGGTGGGGTCGGCCTGGATGATCACGGTCTTTTTCGTCCACTGCTCGAGCTCGTCGATTAGCGAGGACTCGCGGGTCTTGAGCGCTTTGCCGATTTCGGGATGGACGCGCAGGGTGATGCTGCCGGAACTCAACTCCGGGGCCATTTTGTGGGCCTCGGTTTGAATTTCGTAGCACAGCGTGGG
>PMUS01000101.1 GCA_003166795.1 Acidobacteriota bacterium
GGTCGTGAACTTCTCTGGGGTCGCTATAGCTTTCCCGGCAGAACCCGCGCACAAACGGCGTGGTGCAGGCGCCGGAAAAATACGAGTGGACATGCATGTCGCATCTCACGATTTCCACACTAAATCCACAGGGTTACACACAGATGACATTGCCGCTAAGATTCTGAAAACATAGGTATTTAACTGATTCGACACACGTTTCAGCTTTTAACATGCCCGTAAGAATCGATGGCCCCGCTGGTGCCAGAATGCGTCACTTATGGAGCGATTCTAGGTGCGGCGGATCGAGTTTGGCTTCTTCGACGCCGGTGGCGGCCACCGGGCGGCGGCCACGGCTCTTGAGATGGCGATCGGAGCCCAGCAGCGCCCCTGGGAAATCCGTCTTACGAACCTGCAAGAACTGATGGATCCCCTCGACATCGTGAAAAAATATGCCGGCATCCGCATTCAGGATGTTTACAACACGATGCTGCGCCGGGGTTGGACGCTCGGAAGTCCTCAACTTCTAAAGGTATTGCAACTCACGATCCGCGCGTATCACCGGCCTACGGTCCGTCTGCTCGAAGCACATTGGAAGGAAACCCAGTCGGACATGGTTATTTCGTTCGTGCCGCACTTTAATCGCGCGATGGGCGAAAGTTTCTCCGCTGCGTTTCCGGGGCGGCCATTCGTAACGGTGCTCACAGACATTGCCGACTACCCGCCGCATTTCTGGATAGAGCGCGCGCCCGCCGCGGCGGCCCAGCGGCAATATCTGATTTGCGGCTCGGACCGCGCGGTCCAGCAGGCGCGCTCGATGGGGCACGCCGACGACCGAATTTTCCGCGCTTCGGGGATGATCCTTCATCCGCGGTTCTACGGCGCGCCGGTCGAAAATCGCGTCGCCGAACGCGAGCGCCTGGGATTGCGGCCCGGTCTCCCCACCGGGCTTGTCCTTTTCGGCGGCCACGGTTCCAACGTGATGCTCGAAATCGCCGAACGGCTGGACGAGTCGCCGCTCGATCTTCAGCTGATCTTCGTTTGCGGGAAAAATGACAAGCTCGCGAACGCGTTGCGCGCGAGGAAATCCCGCATCCCGTGTTTTGTCGAGGGATTTACAACCCGCGTGAACGAGTACATGCAGCTTGCCGATTTCTTCATCGGCAAGCCCGGCCCTGGCAGCGTGAGCGAAGCGCTGGCAATGCAGCTTCCAGTGATCGTGGAATGCAACGCCTGGACGCTGCCGCAGGAACGTTACAACGCTGAGTGGATCGTCGAGAAAGAGGTCGGGCTGGTGCTGCGTAGCTTTGACAAGATTGATGCAGCCGTCGCGCAATTGATCGAGCCCGCCGCGCTGGCTCGCTACCGCGCTAACGCCGCCGCGCTCCACAATCGCGCCGTTTTCGAAATTCCCGACTTCCTCGACCAAATCTTCGAACGATCACGCGGCGCCATTCCTCCAAACGGCGCTCCCGTACTGGCGGCGAAACTCGCCTGACGCTGCCGTAAGCCTTCCGATTAACCGAAATCGGCCAAATTTCTGCGACCAAATGCCCGCTGGCCCGTCTAATGTGCTGTAGGCAATCCCCTCGTGGTCCTGTGGAACACTTCGTGTTGGGGCGGTAAAGGTTGGGCTGTGCGCTCGTGAACTCGACCCGAAGCCTTCCTTGTGGCAACATGCAGTACCTCGCATTGACTGAAAAGAAGGGGGTTCCAAATCATGGCTAAGGCGACTTTCGCAGCGGGATGCTTTTGGGGCGTGGAAGACGCGTTCCGGCAGGTCAAGGGCGTGACTTCAGCGACGGTTGGCTATATCGGCGGCCACACCAAGAATCCGACTTACAAGGAAGTCTGCACGGACAAGACGGGCCATGCCGAGGCGGTTGAGGTTGAATTCAATCCAAACGAGGTTTCCTATCGCGAGCTGCTCGCCGTCTTTTTCCAAAGCCACGACCCGACCCAGTTCAACCGTCAGGGGCCGGATTACGGTTCGCAATACCGCTCCGCGATTTTCTTTCACGACGCCGAGCAGGAAAAGGACGCCCAGGAATCGCTGGCGGCGCTGGACAAATCGGGAATCTTCAAGCGCAAGATCGTGACGCAGATTGTTCCCGCTTCGGAATTCTTCCGCGCCGAGGAGTATCACCAGAAATATTTCGAGAAACAGGGCATTCGGGCGTGCCATCTGCCCTAGGCGGCGCGCGTAAAGGGACGGACCCAACTGGAACGGGCTGTTCCACTTAAGGCAATTCGTTGACGGCTGGTAGCCCCTATTATAGTATTGTAAGGTTTTGGGGGAAACGGGTGGCACCCGTGTTGCATCTAATAGAGTTGTATTCGTATCGCACGGGACAACTTGGGCGCAAGCGGCAAAGTTCGGCAGCAGTTTCAGGGGATCGCCTTATCTATCCGTCCATACGTAGCTAAATCGAGAATGCGCCGGGGTGTCTCACCCGGCCTTTTGTACTTGGGAATTCATATCTGCGGGCCGATTAGCATTATTGGAGAGAACGCGTGACGCTGGCTCTTGAGGAAAAATACGATCAGGTAAGGCAACTCATCGCCATGGGCAAGGAGCGGGGATACCTGCTCTACGATGAGGTGAACGACATCCTGCCGGCCGAGGTTCACTCCTCGGAAGAAATTGACGATCTGCTCTCGACGTTTGAGCGCTACGGGATTGATGTGTACGAGGATCTTTCGACGGCCAAGGCTGCGCTGGCGGCTGCCGATCCATCCGAGCCGGCCGAAACAGCGAAGGAAGACGCGCCATCCGCGGCTTCCGAAGACGGCGAACTCGACCTCACTCCCGGAACGCTTGAGAAGACCAACGACCCCGTTCGCATGTACCTCCGCGAAATGGGCACCGTCCCGCTGCTGACGCGCGAAGGCGAAGTGGCGATTGCCAAGCGCATCGAGCGCGGGCAGTTGCTCGTGCTGAAGACCATCACGCGCGCTCCACTCATCTTGAAGGAGCTGCTGCAGGTCGGCGAGGATTTGCGCAACGGCTCCCGCTCGATCAAGGAAATCGTCCAGTTCGACGACGAAGAGCTGACCGAAGAAAAGATCGAAGCGAAGACCAAGGAAACGCTCAAGCAGATTGACAAGATCGCCAAGCTCTACCTGCTGGCGATGAAGCTGGCCTCGAAGCTCGATCGGGTCCCGCGCGCGAAAAAGCGTTCTTATCTCCACGCGAAGTATGCCGTGGCCCGCACGCGCATCGAGATGTCCGGCCTGATGCGCGAGCTCGATTTCAACCCGCTCGAAAAAAAGCGCCTCATTGACAAGATCCACCAAACGGTCGAGCGCGTCCACTTCCTCGAACGCGAAACGGTGAAGCTCGAGCGCCGCGTGGAAGCATCCAAGGCCGAAGTCCAGGCCGAGGCGCGCAAGGACCTTCGTGCCCGCAGGCAGGAGCTGGGCGAAATCGAGCTCGCCAGCGAAGTCAGCCCCGCGGAGCTGAAGCGCGCCATCGGGGTGATTCTTCGGGGTGAAGCCGAAGCGGCGCAGGCGAAAGACGAGCTGATCGAAGCGAACCTCCGGCTGGTCGTTTCCATCGCGAAAAAATATACCAACCGCGGATTGCAATTCCTCGACCTGATTCAGGAAGGAAACATCGGCCTGATGAAGGCCGTGGACAANNTGATCGAGACGATCAACAAGCTGGTGCGCACGCAGCGGCAGTTGGTGCAGGAACTCGGCCGCGAGCCGACCTCGGAAGAAATCGCCAAGCGCATGGATATTCCCGTCGCCAAGGTGCGCAAGATTTTGAAGATTGCGCAGGAGCCGATTTCACTCGAGACTCCCATCGGCGAAGAGGAAGATTCGCATCTCGGGGATTTCATCGAAGACAAGGCCGTCGTCTCGCCTTCGGACGCGGTGATCAACCTGAGCCTCAAGGAGCAGACGTCCTCGGTGCTGAAGACGCTGACGCCGCGCGAGGAAAAGGTCATCAAGATGCGCTTCGGTCTTGACGACGGCAGCGAGCACACGCTTGAGGAAGTCGGACAATCGTTCGCCGTCACCCGCGAGCGCATNNAAGGCGCTGCGCAAGCTGCGCCACCCGTCTCGCTCGCGCAAGCTGCGCGCCTTCCTCGAAGGCTCCGCGAACGATTACTAGGGCTTTCCTTCTTGATGCGGAGGCGGGTCCTGACCCGCTTCCGCGTTGAGACTACGCTTCAAGAATTTCCTGCAGGCGATTCAACGCCGCAAACCAATAGGATTTCATCTTCGCGCATTCCTCCGAGCTCGCGAGCTTCATGTGGTCAACGGCAATCTGTGCCTTGCCCGCGCCCTTGTCGTAGAAATTAACGCTGAGCCGCGTGTCTTCGTCCCATTTTGCGCGAAGTGACTTGCCCGGCGTCGCAGTCGTGATTTCCATTTTCGCCCCCGGCAGCCACCGTTGCCGCAGCTTCTCATCCGTCCAGGCCGCGTACGCCTTCACCAACGGCACTGTAAGCGTGCGGCTGCCCGACGCGCTGAACTCGCCATCGCATTTCTGAAATTTCTGCCGTAGACCGCGCTCGTGTTCGTAACCAACCGCGACCATCTGGCACCACCAGGCCGGCACTTTCTGTTTCTCGTGGAGATACGCCGCGATTTCCTTGTGCGCCCATTTCTTCGCGCCGGCCTTGTCGAGAATCTTGAACCACTCCGCCCAAGCCTTACCGGTCTTGGCCTTCACTGCCTCGTCGGAGGATCGTTTTGTTTCCCTGGGTTTCTTCATGTCTCGAACCTCATGCACCGCGATAGGGGCTGCAGCGGAAACGTAATATAATCCGGCTCTTTCGGCAAGGAGCTCTAGTCGTGCCGCATAAGAAACCCAATAAGCCGCGTGAGCCGGATCGCGATTATTCGCACCGCTCGCTGCTCGATAAGCTCGGCGTCAAGCCGGGGCAGCGCATCGGCGTTCTCGGCGTCGAAGACGCGGCGTTTCTGAATGACCTCGCGGACCGAGTTCCGGAATTCGTGCGGGAAAAACCGCCCGCCGGCGCCGATATAATCTTCCTCGGCGCTGAAAGCCTGAAGGCGCTGGCGCGGCTGAAATCGCTGGCAGGCGCGATTCAGAAAGCCGGCGCGATCTGGGTCGTCTATCCCAAAGGCCAGAAGCACATTTGCGGAGTAGACGTCATCAACGCCGGCAAATCCTTCGGCCTCACCGACAACAAAGTCTGCCGCTTCTCCGAAACGCATACCGCGCTCCGTTTCGTCATTCCTCTCGCCCGCCGCTGACCGCGCGCGCACGAAATCCGCCCCGCAAAATTTCGACGCAGGCCTTCCCGCTGGACATATGATGTTGGAATGGCGACACGCCTCGAAGCCCGCGGCCTTACGGTCGAGCTGCCGACCCGCGCCGGCTGGGTCCGCCCGGTGAACGAAGTTTCGTTTGCGCTTGGTGATGGCGAGACGCTCGGCATCGTCGGCGAATCCGGCTCCGGTAAGACGATGCTTGCGCTCGCGCTGATGGGACTCGAGCCGCCGGGTGCGCGGCTGACGGGCGAAGCGTGGCTCAGCCCGCGCGGCGTCAACGGAAACGGAAATGGAAACGCTGCATCACCTCCCGCCACGGGGGAAAACCTCCTTACGGCGTCGCGCAAAGTGATGTGGGGACTGCGCGGCGGCGAAATCGCCATGGTGTTTCAGGAGCCAATGACGGCGCTCAATCCCGTCGTCCGCATCGGCGCACAGATCGAAGAAGCGATTCGCGTCCACGAACCACGCCTTGCCCGTGATGAAGTACGCCGCCGCGCGCTCGAAGCGCTCGAACGCGCCGCCGTTCCCGAGCCCGCGCACCGCGCCCGCCAGTATCCGCATCAACTTTCGGGCGGGCTTCGCCAGCGCGCGATGATCGCCATGGCCCTGGCCGCCGGCCCGCGCGTGCTGATCGCGGACGAGCCCACCACGGCGCTCGACGTCACCGTGCAAAAGCAAATTCTGGAGCTGCTCGTGTCGCTGCGCCGCGAGCTTCAGCTTTCGCTTCTTTTCATCACGCACGATTTCGGCGTCGTCGCGCAGATTGCCGACCGCGTAGCCGTCATGTACGCGGGCCGCGTGGTCGAGGAGGGTCCGGCATCCGAAGTCCTGCGCCATCCGCGGCATCCCTACACCATTGGTTTGCTGCGCGCGGCGCCGCGTATTGCTCGCGAAAAGCTGGTTGCCATTCCGGGGACGGTTCCTCCGCTCGATGCACTGCCCGCGGGTTGCGCCTTTGGTCCGCGCTGCGCTCAACACGTGCCGGAATGTGACGCGGCAATGCCCGAACTCATTCATGCCGCCGACGCGACTGAAAGCCATCGCGCGCGGTGTATTCTTGTCCGGTGACTCGGTCAGGTGAAAATGGAAAGTCACCAGCAGCAAAAAGAACTCGTTCGCGAGCAGTTCACGCGCACCGCGCAGATTTTCGGCGATTACGCCCTAGCCAGCCGCGTCGCTGAGGCGGAGCGGCTCGCGCGCATGGTGATGGCGGGCGGCGCCGATCGCGCGGTGGACCTCGCCTGCGGTCCGGGCACGCTCGCGCTGCGATTCGCGCGGCACGTTCGCTGGATTTGCGGGCTCGATCTCACGCCCGCGATTCTCGACCGCGCGCGGCGCTCCGCGGCAGCCGAAGGGCTCGCCAATCTCGATTTCGCCATCGGCGATGCGCAATCCCTCCCATTCGCGGATGGCTCGCTCGATATCGCCGTCACCAGCTACGCCCTGCACCATTTTCCCGACGCGGCGCGCACGATTGCAGAAATGGCGCGCGTGGTGAAGCGCGGCGGGCGCGTCGGTATTCTCGACATCTTTCTGCCCAATGATCGCAAAATCTCCGAGCTCAACAATCGCATCGAAATCCTGCGCGACGCTTCGCACACGCGCACGCTTGCCCGCGAGGAATTCGAATCGCATTTCGCGGCGCACGGCCTGCGCATCCTCGAAACCAGCGTCGAGGAAAATTCCCGCTCCTTCGACCACTGGATGCTTGTGGCCGGATCGAAGCCCGGCGACCCGACGTACGTCGAGGCGCGCCGCTTGATGGAGGGATCTATGCCGGACGACGCGGCGTGGTTCCATCCGCGATTCGAGCTCGCGGAAGGTGGCAGCGGGACGCGCGAGCTGATCTTCACAAACACCACGCTGTTTATCGCCGGCGAGAAAATCTGACATGGCCGGCGACTCTCTTCTCGAAGTACGCGATCTGCGAAAGTCCTATGCGGTTGCTCCCCGCGCGATTCATCAAGCCGAAGGCGATCCCCCGGCGGCAACCGCCGAGTTCGTCGGCGTGGATGGAGTGACCTTTTCGCTTGCGCCCGGCGAAACGCTCGGCATCGTCGGCGAATCGGGCTGCGGCAAGACCACTCTCGCCCGCATGCTGCTGCGGCTCATCGAGCCGGATTCCGGCGAGATGCGATTCCGCGGGCAGGACTGGCGAGGAGCGCGCGGCGCCGATCTGCGTGCCCTGCGCCGCCGCATCCAAATGGTGTTTCAGGATCCCATCGCTTCGCTCAACGCGCGCATGCGCGTCGGCGCGATCGTGGGCGAACCGCTGGCGATTCACGAACCGGGGCTTTCGCGGGCCGATCGCCACGCGCGCGCCGCGCAAATGCTGGAGGCCGTCGGCCTCGGCAGCGAAGCGCTCGACCGCTTCCCGCACGAGTTTTCCGGCGGTCAGCGCCAGCGCATCGGCATCGCGCGCGCGTTGATTTTGCGGCCCGAGCTTGTGGTCGCGGACGAGCCCGTTTCGGCGCTCGACGTCTCGGTCGGCGCGCAGATCATCGAGCTGCTCGACCGTTTGCGGCGCGAGCTTTCGCTCACGCTGATTCTGATTTCGCACAGCCTGCCGGTTGTCGCGCAGCTCGCCACGCGCGTCTCCGTGATGCAGGCCGGTCGTTTCGTCGAATCCGGCGCAGCGGATCAAGTGCTGCAGTCGCCGCAGCACCCCTACACGCAAGCCCTCATCGCCGCCGTCCCCGAAATCCCGGCGTAAGCCTTCATGGCATTCCTGTCTTAGTTGTCATCCCGAGCGGAGCGAGGAATTCGCTTCTATAGCGCCGGCGTCTCGCCGGCTCTTTTCCGCAACGAAAACTATCCGCACTGCCGAAGGTTTTGTAGGGGCGCAGTCCGCCGCGGCGGACGCCCGGCGCTATTTCTTGGCGTCACGCAAACTAATCCGCAACCCTGTCATCCCGAGCGGAGCGAGGGATCTCTCTTCGAGTGAACGCAATGCCTGGATGTACGCCGGAAGAGAGGTCCCTCACCGCCTTCGGCGGATTCGGGATGACGATCCTGGTCGGATCGTCAAATCCGTCGTTCGATGTTCGGAAAATCAAGCCAGACTTTCACGCCGCAGAAGTGCGAGCCTTCGGTGCAAATCGGCGTCGAAATCCCCGCGCGCAAATGGCACGGCGGGCCAATGTATCGCCCGAGCTCCGGAAACGCCGCGCGAACCTGCTCGACCTCCTCGATAGACGCCTGATAAATTTCTTCCTGCGCGTTGAAGCACGTCCGCATCGTCCATTTGTGCAGCAGGTGCAGTAGCGAGCCCGATTCGACCAGGCGAATCGCCTTCGCGTTGGGTAGCAGGTAGAGTGCAAATTCGCGCGCCACTCCGCGGCCGAGCAATTCGTTCTTCGCCGCCCACGCTTCTTCCATCGCCTGCTCGTAGATTTCGAGCGCCCGCGGATTTTCGCGAATCAGCATCGGCGTGATGTAATCGGGCGAGCGCGTGTCGGCAAGCGTCAGCAACGGTCGCGAGCCGGGCACCATGCGATGCCGCTGGTCCTGGCTGTCCGCCGTGTGGCTGATTTTTTTCGCGAACGTGAAGTGCGCGTGATCGAGCGGGCGCATGATCGGCGCGTGCACGCCCACGTTCAGCGTCTCGCGGCGATAGGGATTGCGCGCCGGATTGAGCATCCGGTCGAGCGCTTCCGCGTCGTGACATTCCGCCGCGGTCAAGCCCATTACCGCGCGATACGCCTCGGCCATCGTGTCGATCGCCCGCGGCGAACAATCCACCAGCCGCGAAGTCAGCCCAGCGAGTCGCGCATCGAATTCGCACGCAAACGCCTCGCCATCGCGCGGCGGCTGCTGCCGCTCGGGCATGTCCTCCATCGCGCCGTTGTCGAAGCGGTCAAAAAACTCCGGGTCCACTTCGCGGACTCGCGCCACCATTTCGCTCAGCACGTGCCGCGCCTCGGTGGGCGTNNACGTAACGCGCCACTTCGATCGCGCGCTTTTCCGATTGCCGCTCGACCTTCTGGACGCGCCGTGCGTGCGACATCGGGCCAACGTGCCATATGTCGCCCAAGATCGCGCGCGCCGTCGGCTCCATCACCCGCGTCAGCTCGCGATAGTGTTCCCACCCTCGCGCGACTGCTTTCTCGTAGATGGCGCGCTCCTCAACGCCGAACTCCGCGCTCGCCGCGGGAATGTAGGCCTGCGCGCGGTCCAGCCGCACGTAGCGCTGGCTCTGCTGCTCGGAATTGTAAAAAGGGTGCGCGTGGAGAAACGACCAGACGAATTGCCGGCTCACATTTTCGAGTCCGAATTCGAAATGCGCGTGCTGGTAAACGGTNNGCGTTGCGCAGCGTCACGCGCGGCGCGGCAGTCTCCACTTGCGATCCAATGGGTGCGTCGGGAATGGGGGACAATTGCGTGGCCATCTTCACGGCATTATACGCCGCATGTCGTCATTCTGAGCGAAGTGGCAGGACGGTTTTTCTCGTTAAGCGCGGCGGAAGGTCCCGTCGCGCGGTCGAAGTATGGTTCTGCATCGCGCGCCTCTAAGGGCGCTGAATCTATCTTCGGTTCTTAGAGGTGGAAGCGTGGGGCTTCTAGCCGCACGAAAAAACGCCCGAGCAAGAAGGGACTTTAGTCCTGGAACGCAGCGACGGGCGCGTTACTTCTTGGCCATCGAAGCTGCCTTGTCGGCATACTTCTTCGTGAAGCGCTCCACGCGGCCGGCGGTATCAATCAGCTTCTGCTTGCCGGTAAAGAACGGGTGGCAACTCGAGCAGATTTCCGTGCGGATCGCATTGCCCTTGATGGTCGAACGAGTCTCAAACGTGCTGCCGCAGGCGCAATGCACCGTCACGACGTGGTAGTCGGGATGAATTCCTTCTTTCATGAAAAGCTCCTGTCTGCAGGCCGGTCTGCGCGAAGAGAAAGCCATTCCATACATTCGCGTCGCTAGGCCCGCGGGGAAGTGTTAATTGTACCCGAAAATCGCATTCGCGCCTACCCGCGCGATATCCATTAGATGAAGGCTGCAGTCCTTTTGATTCGACGGCCTAGTGGGGTTTGATCGAGGCTTGACGGCTAGCTCTACGAGCCGCCGAAGAGGAGCGGCGCGCCGAGCTTCGAGCCGTAATTGGGCCGGTAGCGATCCGTATTGTATAGCGTCGCGACATCCACTTTGCGCGCGCCAGCCGAAGAATCCGGCAGCGGGACGTGCCCATAGTGCCCGCTTTGAATTCCCACCATCCGCCCGGCAACGCCATCGCGAATCAACTCGACCGCAATGTTGGCGAACGTGATGGCCACAAGCTGGTCAATCGCGTCCGGCTCGCCGCTGCGGAGGTCGTAGGTCAGGTCGCTGACCATCGTTTCCTGGCCCGTGCGCGTGTGCACTTCTTCCGCGAGCGCGTGGCCGATGTCGGCTTTCTTGCGATGGCCGTAGGCATCGGCCTCGCCGTATTCCTTTACCTGCGCGTCCTTCCAAATGGCGCCTTCGGACACAACAACCAGCGAATAGTGGCTGGGATTATTCGCCTTGTCCTCCATCAGGAGACCGCACATGCGATCGAGATCGAACGGATGCTCGGGAATCAAGCAGCGCGTGGAGGTCACATAAGCCGTGTAAAGCGCCGTGAAGCCCGCGTCGCGGCCGAATATTCGAAAAATCCCGATGCGTTCGTGCGAGCCGACGGTGGTGCGCTGCCGCGTGATGGACTGCTTCGCGCGCGTGACGGCCGTCGAAAATCCGACGCAATATTCAGTGCCCTGTACGTCGTTGTCCATCGTCTTCGGTATCGCCACCACGGGAAATCCCGCCTTGGAAAGCACGGACGCGAAGCTCAGCGTGTCGTCGCCGCCGATGGCGACCAGGCAGCCGATCTCCAGCCGCTCGAGATTCGCGAGCACGATGGACGTCAGATCGTAGGTCTTGCCGTCGAACGGAAGCTTTTTCAATTGCTCCTTGGGAAGATGTTTGGGCAGCTTGGATTCGGGAATGCGGCGGGGATTGGTCCGCGATGTGTGGAGCACGGTGCCGCCGGTGCGGTCAATCGTTCGAGTGTTATCGCGCGTGAGATCTCGAATGTAGGTTGGATCTTCGGCGCTGGTCATATAGGTCAGGCCTTCCCAACCCTTGCGAATGCCGATTACTTGCCGCCGGATTTCGCTTCCGCCGTAGACGACGGACTTGATCACCGGATTCAAGCCGGGCACGTCTCCGCCACCGGTCAGGATTCCAATTCTCTCGTTTCCAGTCACCGTTCTCCGCCCCCGCTCCGTGGATTCGCGCGATTCGAGCCGCCGCGCCAAGGCACGGTTATCATAAAGGGAAAGCCCTCCGCATGGCGAGCAACTGTTCCAATGGCATCCATCACAAAGTCGGATGGACGAGTGCGGGGCCGCTGCCGGTTCCGGTACAATTGCAGGTGCCGGAACAAATTGTTTCCTCGGCCAGCACGACTGGAGACTCGTATGCGGCGCGTTGCCATCATTCCTGCTTTCATTGTCGGTCTTTGCATCTGGCTTGCGCCCGTTGCCGGCGCCCCGAAGCCGCTGCAGATATATTTCATTGACGTCGAGGGCGGCCAGTCCACGCTGATCGTGGATCCGCAAGGCGAATCGCTCCTGATTGACACGGGCTGGGACGATTTCAACGGCCGCGACGCGGACCGCATCATGACCGCGGCGAAATCAGCCGGCATAGACCACATTGATGACCTCATCATCACGCACTACCATTCCGACCACGCAGGCGGAGTGCCCCAGCTGGCGAGCCGCATCAAGATCGGCGCGTTTTTCGACCACGGTCCTAACACCGAAACGACCGTTGAAACCCGCGCCGCCTATGCGGGTTACGAAAAGGTAGTGGCGCAAGCGAAGCGCGTGGCCGTAAAACCCGGCGACGAAATCCCATTCAAGGGAATGCGCGTGCAGGTGCTGACCTCGGCGGGCCAGGAAATCAGCGCTCCCCTGCCTGGAGCGGGCCAGGAGAATCCGGTCTGCGCATCCGGAGCCACGGCGCCTGCCGATCCCAGCGAGAACTCGCGCTCGGTCGGCGTGCTGATCACGTTCGGCAAATTCCGGTTCATTGACCTCGGCGATCTGACCATTCAGAAGGAACTGGCTCTCGCCTGCCCCAGAAACCTGATCGGAACCGTGGACCTTTACTTGACCACGCATCACGGGACCGCACACCCCGGTAGCGGCGATTCCTCGGGCTCGCGCGAGATCGTCGAGGCGCTGCATCCGCGCGTGGCGGTGATGAACAACGGGGCAATCAAGGGTGGCCATCCCGTCGCGTGGCAGATTGTCCATGATTCGCCCGGGCTCGAGGATTTGTGGCAACTGCACTTCTCGTTCCAGGGAGGCAAGGATCACAATGTCCCCGAGCAATTCATCGCCAACACCGCGGGAACCGACGAAGGCAACTACATCAAAGTTGCGGCCGAGCCGGACGCCACATTCACGGTGGTGAATTCCCGAAACAATTACGCGAAAACCTACAAGAAATAGCGGCCTGCGCCGGCGGGTCTTCAGCCTTCCATCAACTGCAATTGGTGGGCGAAGTGGTCGCGCATGCTTGGCGCCAGTTTTTCGAGACTGGCGGCGCGGCGCAGCAGCGCGACGTTGTCGCTGGCGTGGACGATGATTCGATTGATATCCGCCACGGTGATGCGGTTTTCATCCTCGTGCACTCGCTCGATTTTGTCTCCGGTATCAACGAGTCCCTGCTCCAGGACCGCAAAATAGATTCCCGAACGGCCGCTGGCGAGAAAGCGCTTCACGATATCGTCGCGGCCGAACCGGATGGCGAGCTTGAAGCAGGGCATGCGCGGCTGGGTGACCGCGACGAGAGCTTCGCCGATTCGGAATTGATCGCCGATGTTGGTGGAGTCCTCGCGAAGCCCTTCCGTGGTGAAATTCTCGCCGAACATGCCCCAGGGCAATTCCATCTTCGGGAATTCTTTTCGCCAGAAATCGTAATGCTCGGAGGCATAGGCGTAGACGGCTTTGTCCCTGCCGCCGTGAACTTCGAGGTCCGCCTGTCGGTCGCCATCGAGATTGAGCCGCCGGAGCATAACGGGGCCCGGTACCGGCGACTTGAAGATTCCGGTGAGGACCTCCTCGCGATCCCGGTCGCGCACGAGGCGCGGCAAGCCGACGTTGAGCGAAATGATTTTCATTGCGTGCAATCCAGAACGGCGGCGCCGTTGATGCGGTCGCTCTTCAAATCGTTGAGCGCGCGGTTGGCGTCGCGGAGCGGGAAAAGGGTGACCTGCGAGTGAATGGGAATCTGCGCGGCGACGCGCAGGAAATCCTCGCCGTCCTGACGCGTGTTGTTGGCCACGCTGCGAATCACGCGCTCCTGATAGAGAAGATTGTAATCGAAAGACGGGATCGGGCTCATGTGAATGCCGCCGAGAACGAGCACTCCGCCTTTCTTGAGCGCGGCGAGCGCCGGAGGGACAAGCTCTCCGGCAGGCGCGAAGATAATCGCCGCGTCGAGTTTTTCGGGAGGCTCGGCCGAGGCTTCGCCCGCCCACACCGCGCCGAGCTGCAATGCAAGCTGCTGGTGCTTCGCTCCTCGCGTGCATGCGTACACTTCAACGCCCCAATGCCGCGCGATCTGAGTCGCGATATGCGCGGCCGATCCAAAACCGTAAAACGCGAGGCGCCCGCCGCGCTTGATTCCCGATAGGCGCAGGCAGCGAAACCCGATGATGCCGGCGCACAGCAACGGCGCGGCGTGCTCGTCGGCAAATGCCTCGGGGATCGCATATACGAAATCCTCGGGCGCGACGGTGAGTTCCGCGTAGCCGCCGTCCACGGTGTAACCCGTAAACGTGGGATGGTCGCAGAGGTTTTCCATTCCCGCGCGGCAAAATTCGCAAGTCTGGTCCGTGCTGTGCAGCCAGGGAATGCCGACGCGATCGCCGCGCTTGAATCGCCGCGCGCCCTCGCCGAGACTTTCGACTACGCCTACGATCTGATGCCCGGGAATCACCGGGGATTTTTTCGGAGGCAGTTCGCCCTCGACAACGTGAAGATCCGTGCGGCAAACGCCGCACATTTTCACGCGCACGAGGACTTCACCCTTGCCCGGCCGCGGGTCGGGCGCGTCGGTGAATTCGAGCGGATTGCGCTCGACCGGCGCGGGCGAATAGAGCAAACAGGCCTTCATCGGCACCCTCGTTTTTGTGTCGAGTAACTAAGGACGCGATCGTTTGTTTTCAATGAGTTATGCGAAATTCTACTCGGCACCCAGTGACGGGTAGCTTTGCGCCAGGAAGCCGGCGATTGGAGGGTTTCGCGCTTCCGGGATTCCTGATTGTTTGTGCGGTCAAGCCAACAACTGGCTGCGGCGGAGCAGGCCCGGGCGCAGACACACGTCCCCGCTCCCGAGAGAGCCGTCAACTGCGCGCCGAATCTGGTTGTCGCGTACACGAGGGTAATGATAGCGCGCGAAAATCGAAGTCAAGGAAGAAATACCTGTGGACTTTTTTCCGGCGCGAATGGCGCGGGCCTAGGCGAGCGGCGGACGAGGGATCAGCCAGCGGAGAAGAAGAGTTGCGGCGAGGGCGCCGGCGATTTGCGCGAGAAGAAACCACGGAACATCCAGCGGACGGATTCCTGAAAACGTGTCGCTCAGCGAGCGGGCGATGGTGACGGCGGGATTCGCGAACGAGGTGGATGCCGTGAACCAGTAAGCCGCCGTGATGTAGGCTCCCACCGCGAACGCCGTCGCATTCGAACGAAGTCGAGAACATCCCCAGATCACCGAAAGCAGTCCAAACGTGGCGATGAACTCGCTGAGCATCAGGGCCGGTCCGCCGCGCGCATGCCGCGAAAGCGAAACAAGCGGCAATCCGAACATGAGATGCGCCGCAATTGCTCCGGCGACTCCGCCGAGAACCTGAACCAGGATGTAGAGCGGAGCGTCAGTCCAGGAAAGTTCTCCTTCGAGCGCATCGGCGAGCGAAACCGCGGGGTTCAGGTGCGCGCCGGAAATCGGGCCAAACGCGAGAATCAATGCGACGAGAGCCGCGCCCGTGGCGATGGTATTCGCAAGGAGGGCCACGGCGACGTTGCCGCCCGCAAGGCGCTCGCCCATGATTCCCGATCCGACGACGGCTGCTACGAGAAACGCGGTCCCCAGGAACTCGGCGGCCAGACGCCGGGAGAGTGAACTTTTCATTGCCGGCCGATGCTGTCGATTTCTTTCTTGGTGGCGAGTTTGTCGAGGTTCGCGAGAGGCAGGCAAAGGAACAAATTGATTCTGCGGTCAAGAATCATGAATGCATCGCGGAATGCCTTTTCGATTTCTTCGGGCGTGCCGTCCACGGCGGCAGGATCGGGCACGCCCCAGTGCGCCGTCATTGGCTGGCCCGGCCAGATGGGACAGACTTCGCTGGCCGCGTTGTCGCAAACCGTGAAAACAAACTGCATTTGCGGCGCGCCTGGTTGGGCGAACTCATCCCAGCTCTTGCTTCGCAGGCCCTCGGTGGACAAATGCGCCGCCGCAAGCTGCCTGAGCGCCTCGGGGCGCACCGTCTCTGCCGGATGGCTGCCCGCGCTATACGCAGTGAACGTGGGCCGGCCTTTGCGGTTCAGGATGGCTTCAGCCATGATCGAACGCGCGGAATTCCCGGTGCAGAGAAAGAGAACGTTGTAGCGGGCCTCCGCGTCCGTCACGTTTTTGCGACCGCGGTGGGTTTCCTGGCACGGATGAAAGCGCTCGCGAATTTGCCCTCGACGGCGGGCGCGATCGCGTCCACGTCAATTCCCTGTCCGGCGAGGAACTGGCGCGCGTCTTCGATGCCGTAGACACGCGTGGGCTCGATTTCGATTTCGGCGAATCCCGCTGCCGCGAGCTTCGCGCGATAGTCGGATTCATCCATCGATCCGGCAACGCAGCCGACCCATAGCTCGATGCTCTTACGGATAGCGGGAGGAACCGGGCCGCGCACGACCACGTCGGAGACGGCAAACCGCCCGCCGGGCTTGAGCACTCGAAACGCCTCGCGCAGGACGCGGTCTTTGTCCGCCGAAAGGTTGATGACGCAGTTCGAAATTACGACGTCAACGAAATCCTGCGGCAATGGAATGTTTTCGATTTCGCCGCGGAGAAACTCGACGTTCTCGACTCCCGCTTTACGCTGGTTCTCGCGCGCCAGCGACAGCATTTCGTCCGCCATGTCCAAGCCATAGGCTTTTCCACCGGGAGCGACGCGGCGCGCGGAAAGCAGCACATCAATGCCGCCGCCCGAGCCGAGATCGAGGACGATTTCTCCCGGTCGAAGCGCAGCGAGCGCCGTGGGATTGCCGCAGCCTAAAGACGCGGCCACCGCCTCGGCCGGAAGCCCGGATTTCTGCGACTCGTCATAGAGGTTGCGGGTGATGGGATCGCAAATGCTCAGGCCGGAGGCACCTCCGCAACAGGCCGTGCCTCCGGCCGCGACTTGCCGGGCAGCTTCTCCGTACTTGTTCTGGACCGCCGTCTTGATGTCGTTGTCCGCCATGCTGGGCTCCTGACTTCATATGTGCACTTGCGAATATGTTGGCAGCGTAGCCCGACAAGACGTATATGTCAAGCCGCATATGATGTATACTGCGGGCATGGCAAAGACTCAGGCCGGATTCTCTCTCGATGTTCTGTTCCGCGCGCTGGCGGACACCACGCGTCTGCGATTGCTCAACCTGATCGCGGACCGCGAGATTTGCGTATGCTATTTCGTGGAGATTCTGAAGACGAGCCAGCCGAAGATTTCCCGGCATCTGGCGTATCTGCGGAAGGCGGGGATTGTGGCGTCCCGCCGGGAGGGAAAATGGATGCACTATCGGCTCACGATTCCGAAGGATGAGGTAGCCGCGAGGATTCTGCGCGAGACGCTAAAGCATTTGCAGGAGAAACCGGAAATGAAACGCGACGTGGCGCGGCTTAGTTCCGCATGCTGCGCACCGCAGAAATACGTGCTGCTTCAGAGCGCACCACAGCCGGCGGTTTTTGGCGCGTCCATCCGGTAGGGTGCGGATTGGACGTTTTCCCGAGCACTGTCATTCCCAGCGAAGTGAGGGGTCTTTCTTGCAACGCTGGAAGAGAGATTCCTCGTCGCTTCGCTCCTCGGAATGACAAGCGAGGAGGCGGGAGCTGGATGGTTTGGGTTGCGCCAAGGATGTGCGCCGGGCGTCCGCCGCGGCGGACTGTGCTCCTGCGAAGAGAAAACTAAGGTGGATGCGCGACACCTAGCCAAGCACTCATGCCGGGCGTAGCGGTGCTCCGCCCCTACGGGGAGAACCGTCGGCGGATGAACGCCGCGCTTAGGCCCAGCTGTAGCCCTGAGTTGAGAGCGGGAGCGAGCGGATGCGCTTGCCGGTTACGGCGAACATCGCGTTGGTGATGGCCGGAATCATCGGCGGCAGCGCGGGCTCGCCGAGGCCGGTCGGCGGGTTATCGGTCTTCACGAAGAAGATGTCAATTTCCCTGGGCGCCTGGGTGAGACGCAGCGGGGGATACTGGTGGAAATTGCTCTGCACCGCGCGGCCCTTATCAATCACGATCTCATAGCCCATCGCGTGGCTCATCGCTTCGATCACAGCGCCCTGCGAAATATTTTCCGCAGCGGTCGGGTTGATACCCCCCACGCTGCCGATATCGCCGACGACCCAGGCCTTGTGGACCTTTACGTTGGTGCCGCCCGTGACGCTGACCTCGGCAACTTCGGCGAAATAGCCACGATGGCTAAAGTGGAAGGCGACGCCCATGGCGGTGTCCTTGGGCAGCTTGGTCTTGCCCCAACCGGAGCGCTCGGCGACGGTGGTTAGGACGCCGCGCATGCGGGCGGCGTCGAAAGGCACAGGAGCGAACGCGACCGGAGTTCCCGGCGGCGGAGCGGCCGACGGCAGAGGCTCGTTGGCGAGCATGTCGAGCCGGAACTGGACGGGATCTTTTCCGGCGGCGTGCGCAAGCTCGTCAATGAAGGATTGCATTACGAATGCAATCGCGTTGCTGCCGGGAGCGCGCATCGCGCCCATGGGAACGCCGCTGGGCATCATCGAGCTGAGCTGCGAGAAATTCGGAACGAAGCGCGACGGAAATTCCTCTCCGGAAAGGCCCGCGCTCTGCGCGAAACGGCCCTTCTCGCCGAACGTGACGAAGTGATTGCGCCAGGCGACGAGCTTGCCATCCGCGTCCACGCCACCCTTCAGGAAGTGAAAGCCAGCGGGACGGTAGAAGTCGTGGGCCATGTCCTGTTCGCGGGTCCAGAGCAATTTCACTGGGACGCCAATCTGCTTGGCGATTACGGCCACTTCGACCATGTAGTCGTTGGTAAGGCGCCGACCGAAACCGCCGCCCATGCGCGTGAGATGAAGGGTGATGTCTTTCTGGTCTATGCCGAGCGTTTTGGCGGTTTGTCCAACGCCGCTGGCGGGCGTCTGGCTGGGCGCCCAGACTTCGAGTTTGCCGTCCTTGAAGTATGCAGAACAATTCATCGGCTCGAGCGGCACGTGCGAAAGGAATGGATACGAATACGCTGCTTCGACGACGTGTGCAGCGGTGCCAAAAGCCGCGTCCGCGTCGCCATCCTTGCGAAGCGTCTGGCCAGGATCGTTCTTCGACATCTCAACAGATGTGGTTGCGTAGAGCTCGCTGCTCTGCGCGGCGGTCGGGCCTTCGTCCCAAACAACCTTTAGAACATTGTCGCGTGCGTGGCGCGCCTGATACCAGCTATCGGCCACGATCGCGACGCCGCCGACCAGAGCGCTGGGATCGCCGCTCGGTTCGACGACGAACGCATGCCTGATGCCGGGCTGCGCCTTGACCTCGTCTAGATTGGCGCTGACAACTTTGCCGCCGAAAACGGGGCACTTCTCGTAATTGGCGTACAGCATGCCGGGCATGGTGAAATCAATCCCGAAGACCGGTTTTCCGGTGAGGATTTTCTTGATGTCCGGATTGGCCATCGAGTGGCCGATGAAGCGGTAGTCTTTCGGGTCCTTCATCTTCAGCGTCTTCGGATCGGGCACCGGCATCGTGGCGGCCTTGGACGCGAGTTCGCCGTAGGTGGCGGAACGCTTGCTGGCTACGTGATGCACGCGGCTCGCAGTCGTGGTGCATTCGGATTCGGGCACATTCCAAGTCTGCGCCGCCGAGCCGATCAGCATTTGCCGGCACTGCGCGCCGAGTTGCCGCATGGGCTCCCAGTTGATAGGCGTCGCGGTGCTGCCGCCGGCAATTTGCAGACCGTACTTCGCCGGGTTCAAATCGCCCTGCTCGATGCGCACGTCCTTCCAATCAGCGTCGAGCTCTTCGGCAATCAGCATGGGCAGCATGACCTTGACGCCCTGGCCGATCTCGGGATTCTTGGCGATGATAGTGATGACGCCATCGGGCGCAATGGTGATAAAGGAAGCGGGCAGGAGCGTAACGGGCGGCCCGAACTGAGCGGCGAGCACTTTTTCCATCGGCTCAATGTAATAGGCCAGCATCATGCCGCCACCGGCGATTACAGAAGCGCGGAGAAATGAGCGGCGGCTAACAAGCGTCGTTTCCATGGGACCTCCTGCTTACGTTTTCGTCTAGCCCTGCGCGTCAGGCCCGTTAAGAATGAACGGCGGCAGCGGGCTCTTTCGTTTGCTTGGCAGCGATTTCGGCTGCTTTGTGGATGGCTTTGCGTATGCGGAGATAGGTGCCGCAGCGGCATATGTTGCCGTCCATGGCAGCGTCAATGTCCGCGTCGGTGGGATGCGGGTTCTTCGCGAGCAGCGCCGAAGCCGACATCATCTGGCCGGCCTGGCAATAGCCGCATTGCGGCACGTCAATTTCCTGCCACGCGACCTGGACGGGGTGAGTTCCGTTTTCGGAAAGCCCCTCGAGCGTGGTGATGTGTTTGCCTGCCGCCCGCGCAATCGAGGTGGTGCAGGAGCGCGCGGCCTCTCCATTAATATGGACGGTGCAGCAGCCGCATAGGGCCATTCCGCAGCCATACTTCGTGCCATGCAGTCCGAGGACGTCGCGGACCACCCACAGCAGGGGCGTATCTTCGGGCACGTCTACGGTAGCTGGCTGGCCATTTACGGTCAGTTTGTACGGCATGGAGTCACCTCCGAAAACCTGAGGGCCAGGTTGACGGCCAAAACGGTAGCACCCGGCCGCGAATGATGTCAATTGACCCGGGGCGGCAGCTGGTGGCGAATTCGCCGTATTGGGCACCTACGAATTTGAGTGTTTTGAATCACATAGAGCGAAGGTGCCACCGGCGGCGCTATAGGCCCTTCATCAGATGGCGCCCTTGGACATTTGATCGGCGATGTATTCGGACTGGCGGAGAGCCAGGGCAACGATCGTGAGCGTGGGATTCTCGCCGCCGCTCGAGGTGAACTGGCTTCCATCGGATACGAAGAGATTCTTGACGTCGTGCGACTGGCCGAAGCGATTCACTACGCCGTCCTGCGGCTTTTCGGACATGCGATTGGTGCCCATATTGTGCGTGGACGGAAACGGAAGATGGTGCACGGTGCGCTTCGCGCCGATGGATTTGTAGAGCGCATCCGCCTGTTGAAAGCCGTGGTTCTGCATGGCGAGATCGTTGGGATGATCGTCGGAGTGGACGTTGGGAATCGGCATGCCGTACTTGTCCTTTCGTTCCGGGTGCAGCGTGATGCGATTGGTTTCGCGCGCCAGGTCTTCGCCGATGATCCACACGCCCGCGAGATTCACGTAGTTATCAATCACCGAGGCGCGGTCGCGGCCCCATTCGCCGGGCAGCAGGTTTGTCGCGAAGCTTGGCAGACACTGGGGTAGCAACTCGAGGGTGTAGCCGCCGACGAAGCCGCGATTGGTGTCGAGGCGCGCCTCGTCCATCACGATTCCGGATTGCGCGGTCCCCCGGT
>PMUS01000069.1 GCA_003166795.1 Acidobacteriota bacterium
AGTAGGCATCCACAAACCGCGGACCATCGAGCCGTACGTTCAGGGGCACGACGCGATCCTGATGGCGAATCACGGCGTGGTGACTTACGGACCCGATCTGCTGACCGCATTCCTGCGGATGGAAACCACGGAGCATTTCGCGCAGGTGTCGCTGGTGACCGAGCGCCTCGGAAAAAAAGTTCTGCTCTCCGGATCGGACGTGGAGAAACTGGTTGCCGCGCGCGCTCGTTACTCCGCCGCCGCGCAACCGGACGCTCCAGCAGCGCGGGAAGACGCCGCAATCACCGATACGACTGAGACGAGGAGCGTCACGCTGACGCGGCGCGAACTCGAAACTCTGATTGACGAGGCCGTTCGCAGGGACCGCTCCCACCGCTAAAACGCAGCAGGCGGCCGATACAGCCGGCCGCCCGCCGATCACCCACCCTGGGATTTCTGTTTCTGAAATCGCTACCCCCCGATTGCGACGTAGCGCATCTTGCCGTTGAAATGAATTTCTTTCACCTGATCGCCGGTGGTCACGATGTTGGAATAAATTGGCTTGATAGTTTCGTCCTTCCATTCCGCCGGAGCTTCGGCCACTACCTTGCCGTTCATCGCCAACGTTACTTTTGAATCGTCGGCCGTGACGCGATAGGTTCCCGGCTTCAGCTGCTTGCCGGCCAATGTGACAGCGTTAATTATTTCCACCTCGGCGGTGGTTGTTTTGCCGTTCTTTGCTGCGTCGCGGGCCGCAAGCGGCATCGCGACAAGCAGGGCAACGATAATTGGCACTACTAAATTCCATCCACGACGGCCCATTTGTTTTTCCTCCACAATTGAATTTGCCACTTGCACCTGCTTAGACGCGACGCCGCTCGCGAGGAAAGCAATTCAGCGCGACATTCGCGAATTTATTTTGCAGGCCAATTTGGTTTGTTTTCGCGGAGTAAAAATGCAACCGCATCCGAATTTTCGTATATGCGCGCACAAATCCGCGGAGGCGCTTGGAAGCGGGCGTGCGCCTCGACTCATTTGCCTCGGCGAATTCACTGAGGACGGCGATGATGTTCGCATCGGCGCCGCGTTGACACCCTCGCGGCCCTAACCGATAATCGCTCGACATGATTGGCTCGCTCCGAGGCAAGCTCGTCGACAAGCGTCCGAACCAGGTTCTGCTCGACGTGGGCGGAGTGGGCTACCAGGTGCAGATTCCGCTTTCCACGTTCGCCGCTCTGGGCGCGCTTCACGACGAAACAACCCTACTGGTTCATACGCATGTGCGCGAGGATCAGTTCAATCTTTTTGGATTTTTTACGGCGCGCGAGAAACACTGCTTCGAACTGCTGATTTCCGCTTCCGGCGTGGGGCCGTCTCTCGCACTGAAGATTCTGTCCGGAATGGGCATCGAGGAGCTGGTGCCCGCGATCCGCAAGGGCGATCTGGCGCAACTGGTGCGCATTCCGGGAGTGGGCAGGAAGACGGCCGAGCGCATGGTTGTGGAATTGCGCGACAAGCTGGCCGCCGTGGATGTCCGCGAAGCCGGCAAGCCGTCCACGCGTTCGCAGTTGGAATCCGATGTTGCCTCCGCGCTCGTGAATCTGGGCTACGACGAGCGCTCCGTCGAACGCGCGGTCGAAAAAGCGCGCACCTCCGGCGATTCCGATTTTGAGACTTTATTGCGCACGTCGCTCCACCTTCTTGGGAGTTCCGCCATGCACAAAAGCGCGCGCGCCGGCCATGGTGAATAATCCAATGAGAAGGGAGACGGAAAACATGGTGCGGATCGTTTGGGAATTCATGGCGCGCGCGGACAAAGTGCAAGAGTTCGAAAACCACTTCGCAAATTCCGGTCCCTGGACGGCTCTGTTTCGCAAGAATTCGGGATATCACGGCACCGTGCTGTTGCGCGACATGCAGATGCCGCGCCGATATCTCACGATTGACCGCTGGGAGAATGCCGCGATGCACCGGGCGATGCGCGAACGATTCGGGGCGGAGTTCGCGGAATTGGATCGCGCGGGTGAAGCGTTCACGGAAAGCGAACGGCACCACGGCGTTTTCGAAGAGGCATAGGCGCGGGACAAAATGACCGAGGCTCGAAATCGAATCGTTTCCGGGAAGGCGTCCGACGAAGACGCGCGCATCGAGGCCAGCGTCCGCCCGGCGAGCTTCAGCGACTATATCGGGCAGGAACGCGTGAAGGAAAACCTGCAAATCTCCGTGGAAGCAGCGCGCGCGCGGGGCGAAGCGCTCGACCACGTGTTGCTTTACGGGCCGCCGGGCCTGGGCAAGACCACGCTTGCGCAGATCCTGGCGAACGAAATGGGATCGTCCATCAAGATCAGCTCGGGGCCGCTGCTCGAGAAGAAGGGCGACCTCACCGCGGTGCTCACGTCGCTCGACCCGGGAGATTTTCTTTTCCTCGACGAGATTCACCGCCTGCAGCCCGCGCTCGAAGAAATTCTGTATCCGGCGATGGAAGATTTTCGCATCGATCTCGTGATCGGCCAGGGGCCGGGCGCGCGAATTCATCCGTATCAGCTCAACCAGTTCACGCTCGTGGGCGCGACGACGCGCGCGGGACTTTTGATGGCGCCGCTGCGCTCGCGGTTCGGAATCGTGCACCGCCTGGATTTTTATACACCCCAGGACTTGTTTCAGATTGTGCAGCGCTCGGCGAGGATTCTCGGTATCGCGATTGACGATGCAGGAGCGGAGGAGATTGCGCGCCGCAGCCGCGGCACGCCCCGCGTAGCAAATCGCTTGCTCCGTCGCGTACGTGATTTCGCCGAGGTTCGCGCGGACGGCCACGTCACGAAAGATGTGGCGCGCGAAGCGCTCGCGATGCTCGGCGTGGACGAGCACGGCCTCGATGAAGTTGACCGCAATCTTTTGCTCACCATCATCAATAAATATTCGGGCGGCCCGGTCGGGCTCAACACGATTGCGGCTTCGCTCAGCGAAGAAGAAGATGCTATCGAGGAAATGTACGAGCCCTACCTGATGCAACTCGGCCTGCTCGATCGGACGCAGCGCGGCCGCGTTGCCACCGCTCTCGCCTACAAGCACTTTGGAATGGACGAACCTCACAAGCAGCCACCATTGTTCCGAACGGCTTCTTCAGAAGAATGAAAATCGTTTTTCGCACGCCTCGAAACGGCTGCCGCGCCCCTTGCGCCTCCGCGTCCCGGGCCGCTGCCCCACCGTGCACGAATCACATACACGTGGCACCAAATCATCGGCAAGATTATCAGGAGGTTCTCGGCACGCGCGATGGGGTTTGACCGCCAACTGCCGAAGAGGTCCAAAAGAGGATGGCTGCGCCAGTCGCCCAGAGTGTCAGGCCAATCGCCGCGCATCCCACAATATTCCGAATGGAGCCACGGTGTATCAAAAGCGAACCGAGCGCTGCGACCACCATAATTCCGCCCGTCCAGTAGTAACGGGGCGCGCGGAAGATCTTCACCAGCGGGAAAAAGTGCAGGCCGATGATTATGCCAAGAGCCTGCGGTATCAAGTCATATCGGCCAAGTTGCGCGAGAGCAAATACTGCAACACCACTAAGGCCCCATTCGATTCCGGAATTGACCCAGAAAAACTTACGGAAGGCGCTCCAATGCTCCACGTCGGCGGCGGAAAGAAGCAAATGGCGCGCCGCTCGAGAACGAACGATTCCCCAAGAGACGAGCAAAACAGCGGGTACAGTGACGATCAAGAACCGCAGTGGCGTTGGATTTCCCGAGAATACGACAGCCCAATACATCCAAACGGAGCCAAAGAGGGCGCAGATCAACGCGCCGCGGGTGCTGCCTTTCAACTCGCCTGCGCTGCGGCCGGCAGAAATTGCTCTGATTGTCTCGTCCATGCGTTCCTTCTAACTGTAACTACGCGAGAGTAGTTCGGAAAGTAACGCATTGCGCCTGAAAAACGCCGAAATTTCCGATTTGGACCGCTGCCGCGTTCCCATCGCACGTTTCCCATCTCCGGGCACAACAATTTGCCACGCCGCGTAAATAAGGATCGCAGGGAAGAATTCACTTTGGATATCTGAGCTATCATGCGATTCCAGATATTGACATGCGATTCGCCCGCGCCGATGAACACAGTCTATCTCTCGCTTGGATCGAATGTGGGTGACCGCGAGGCGAATCTCGTTCGCGCGATCGACGAACTCGCATCGCGCGGCGCGCGAATCCTTCGGCAGTCGTCTTTCTACGAGACCGAGCCGCTTGAGATACGCGATCAGGCGTGGTTTTTAAATTGCGCGGTTGAAGCTGAGGCAGAACTCGATCCCCAGCAATTGCTGGAAACACTGCTTGAGATCGAAATCGAAATGGGCCGGTACCAGAGCATCAAGTACGGCCCTCGCAACATTGATATCGATATTCTGCTTTTTGGGGCGAGCGTCGTGGATACACCCGATCTCGTGATCCCGCATCCGCGAATGGCCGAACGGCGGTTCGTGCTCGTGCCAATGAACGAAATCGCACCGGACGCGCGCCATCCCGTGCTGAAGAAAACGATCGGCGAGCTCCTGAAGGCAACTGCGGACAAGAGCGCCGTTCGTTTGTGGAGTGGCCGCAGCAAATGAACTTGCGGTAGCAAGTGAAATCGATTCCCTCGCAAAATAAAAGGCGCCCTCGCGGCTGAGATTAGCGGCGAGGGCGCTCCGGATGGGCCGCCAGTCGCAATCGCGTCAGTTGGTGCGAAGAACTTTCATCCAGTGCAGCGTGAGCGTTTCGGGCGCGAGCGATTCCAGCTCGATCTCCGAATACTGTCCTTGAGTGCGCTCGCGCCAGACGTAAACGCCCGGCTCGGACTCTTCGCGTTCGTGCCCCTTCGCGCGCGAGAGAAAAGTGTGCGCATCCTCGATCGATGCTTCTTCCTTCGTTGCAGGACGCGCCAGCGCCTCGACCGCGTAGCTCCGAAGCAGCTTCGACCAGTATTGGCGGAAGAGCGCAGGCGAAGCGAATGCGTCGCT
>PMUS01000021.1 GCA_003166795.1 Acidobacteriota bacterium
CCGGCGCCTGCACCACGCCGCTTGTGCTCGGGTTTTTTTTTGAATGATATTGCGACCACCGAGAAGTTCACGCCCTGCTGAAGCGGCGAGGCATGGACCTCTTCACGCTGACGGACCACGACTCGATTGAGGGCGCCGAAAAGCTCCGGCGCGAGCCCAATTTCTTCCTGAGCGAGGAGCTGACGTGCCGGATGCCCAGCGGNNTTCTTCAGCATCAATCACGTTTTCTCCACCGTCACCGGACGCCGCGAACGTGAAGACTTCGCCTGGTTCCGGGAATATTTTCCCGCCGTCGAAACGCGCAACAGCCACATGCTCGAAGCGACGAATGGCTACGCCGCAAGTCTTGCCGAGCAGTGGGACAAGATCGCCATCGGCGGAAGCGACGCGCACGCCCTCCCGTCCGTGGGAACGGCTTACACCGAGGTTCCCGGCGCGCGCGATAAAGAGGAATTTTTCGCGGGCTTGAAAAGCGGAATGGGCCGGGTGGCAGGCGAATCCGGCCGCTTTTCGAAATTGACGCGCGACGTGTTTCTGATCGGCGTCGAAATGATACGCGAAAAATCCTGGACCGCTGTCATCACGCCGCTGGCCGTGCTCGTCCCGGCCATCACGTATCTGAATTATCGCGACGAGCGTTCCTTTAGCCGCCGGTGGGCGGCGGAAGTTCTGCAACGTCCTGAATCACGCAAGCGTCCTCGCTGGATCACCGTACCGCAGCGCGCGGTGGAGGAGTGGGTATGACCGTCGCCAAGGCCGTCTGGGACCAGATTCAATCGAACGATCACCGTCTGATGCGCCGCGTGCATCGCTGGCGCGCCCCGCGGTGGTTCCGCATTCTGATGATTGTGGCCACACGGGGAGGCGACGGATGGCTCTGGTACGCGCTCGGCCTGATTCTGGTGCTCTACGGTGGAGAGCAGCGCTTCGCCGCCATCGGGGTGGCCGCTTCCAGCGCCGCGGCGGGGATCTTTTTATTCCGCGCGCTCAAGCGCACCAGCCAGCGCAAAAGACCCTGCGAAATTGAACCGCACTGCTGGGCCTCGATCTTGCCTCCGGACAAATATTCGTTTCCTTCNNCCGTACCTGCTGACGGCCCTTCTGGCCATGGCTTTTCTGATCGCGGCCTCGCGCATCATCCTCGGTATGCACTTCCTGAGCGACGTGCTCGCGGGATCGGCGATAGGAATCACGCTCGGCTTCGCCAGCTTCCATATTTTCGCGATTTTCGTTAGTCTCCCACTTTAATTTCGATTGGTTTTTCGAGATTTCACGGGACACGCCGCCTGACATGAATCCCGCGCATTTCCTCGGAGGGGCAAATGATCTTTGGCGCTCATGTAATTGTCTGCAGTAGGAACGCCGAGGCGGACCGCGCATTTTTCCGCCTGAAATCCGAAATTGCTTCCCTCGCGAAGAAGGGCGTTACGTGCTCTCAAGTTCAGGAAGCGAGATGGGGTTCCATCACGAAGATACGGCTTCCCGGTGGAGGCGACGTCGGCCTTTATCAACCGAAGCATCCGACGGCCTTAGACTTGAAATGACGCGCCCTTCAAATTACTCAGCTGGCGGGCTTACTGAAAATTCCGAGAAAAGTTACGTGCGACCCACGGCGGGTTTGGGGTCAGGGACCGGGGAAGCCGGCTCGGGAACCTGTTTTTTGTGGAGCAGGTCCACGGCGGCGCGGTAAAGGCGCGCGCGGACCTCGTGCCGCTCGTTCGCGCGCGTAAGATAGCGCAGAACGATATTCACGCCGGACCCGGTCGGCCGGACACTTAGCGATGGAGTCGCCGAAAGCGCACGCTTATCGCTCGACGGGGTGAGGCGATTCCATTCCGTCTCGGCGAGCTTTGCGTTTGCCGCCGTCTCTTCNNCCCGACGTCGAAAAATTGAAGTAGTGCCCTTCGATGGCGAAGCTGTTCACAAACGAAACCTGCCGTCCCGTCGGATGGCCCGCGTCGGTCCAACTTCCCGTTTCAAGCAGCACGGTGTGGAGCAGTCCGACCTTCAGCACCTCTCCACCGACGCCGTTGATCTCGACCCAATCGCCCACGCGAATGCCGTCCTTACCCATCAGCACGAACCAGCCAAAGAACGCGACGATGAAATCCTTCATGGCCACAGTCAGACCCGCGCCGGCGAGCGCGAGGACCGTCGCCAGATTGGTGGGCATGCCGAAAATCACCAGCAGGATGGACAGGAGGCCCAGCGCCTGCAGCGCGAACAGAATCAAGGCGCGCATCGTGTGCATCTCGCGGCGTTCCAGCGCCACGCCTGCAAACAGATGCTGGATCAGGTTATTGGCGGCCAGGACGAGCACGCCGATCAGCAGCACCCAAACAATGGACACAAAGATCTCGTGCAGAAAGCCCTTGGCGCGCGCGTTGACGAGATCGGCCCAGCTGGAATAAACGGTGGCGAGCTGTTGTTCGGTGGCGATGCGCTTGTCAACGTCGGCGAGGTTCTTTTTGTCTTCCGTTTGCAGGCGCAAGCGCGACAGCGGCGTATCTGTTGGCGGCGTGGGCTGCGATCCGTTCGAGGGCGCGGCGTTCTGCGCCGGCGATGTCCCCGTTCCCATTCCTTTCGATAGATTTTCGTGCGTGGTGGATAGTGTGACCGCGCGCGCCAGCGCATCCGCCTGCGCTTGGAGCAGCAGTTTTTCCTTCGCGCGCAGCGACATCCACGCGCGAGTTTCCGCGGCGATGCTCCTGGATTGCGTGATCTCGATCGAGGGCGCCGATCCGGCGGGAGGACCTGCCTGAGAGGCCGCGTTTTGCGTGCCGGCGGCTTTGCGCTGGTCGAGCAGTTGCTGGATGGTGGCCTGCTTGTCGCCGCCCGAGCGAATCAGTTCCTGATGCGCGTCTTCGAGATCGTCCTGATCGAGAGCCAGCTGGGCCTGCGCGATGCCGATCAAATCCTGAAGCTGGTCCTTCGCGCCGCCCTGCACACGAGCCATCGCCGCCGTAAATTCGGTGATCCGCGCCTGGTCGGCGGCTACCGCTGCCGTTCCGGTCTGCACTCGCGCGGCGAGGTCGCGCGTCTTCGGCGTAAGCGGAGCGGGATTCTCCGCCGCGTCGTGCATCGCCGCGGAAAATGCCAGATCCACCGAAAGGTCGCCCAGTCGCAGCGCCTGCCCAGCGTAATCCTCCTCGATGTGGGTCACGGCGAGAGGAGCAACCTGCTGAGCGGTGTCCAGCGGATGGGTGTCAACGAGGTTGGAGGCGCCTTTTGATGCCAGCCGGATCGCGCGCAGGCGCTCGCGATAGTCCGACCAGCTGCGCGTGAGAATCACAGCGCTCAGCGCCAGGGCCAGCAGGGCGAGCAAAGACACCCAAACCGTCTTTTCGTAGCTTCGCATGTTTGCCGGCTGGGGTAGGCCAATTCTAATATGCCTATCGGCCGGACAGTGGAAAATCAGCGCCAATGCGCAACGCGAATTCCTGCTGATGGACCTCCGGCAGGCCGCGCGCTTGACGCCTGCCTTGAGCCAAGCGGACAATCACTCCGGCTGACATCCCGGCTTAATTAAATTCCATGACGAAACGCCCACATAGATCTCGCCGCACGGAAGCGAGCGAGCCCGGCCCGAGCGCCAAGGAGCGCATGGCCGGCGGAAAAGCCCTGCGCGAGCGCGTGCCAAGAACCTCGCAAGCGCAGTGGCAGCCGCCCCCAGGGCGCCCCGATCGTATTGAGCTGCTGAAGCATTCCGACCGCGGACGGCTCGCGGAACTTCTGCCGATCCGCTACGCCCGCATGCGGCAGTCGCCCTTCGCATTTTTCCGCGGCGCCGCGGCTTTGATGGCTGCGGATCTCGCAACGACGCCCTCCACACGGCTTCGAGTTCAGGCCTGCGGTGATTGTCACGTAGCGAATTTCGGCGGCTTCGGAAGCCCGGAACGCCTGTTGGTATTCGACATCAACGATTTCGACGAGACGCTTCCCGCGCCGTGGGAATGGGACGTGAAGCGGCTCGGAGCGAGCATCGTGCTGGCCGGACGCGAACTCGGCTTCGGCGAGCGGCATTGCGCGGATACGGTGCGCACGGCGGTACGCTCCTATCGCGAGCACATGCGGGAATATGCCGGGATGCGCGCCCTGGACGTCTGGTATTCGCATCTGGATGCGGAGATTTTCATCGCCGATGCTAAAACGGGCGCGGCCCGAAAGCGCTGGCGGCAAGTCGAGAAAAACGCCGCAATGCAGACGGCCGAGCACGTGTTTCCGAGAATCACCGCGGTGAAAAATGGCCGGCCGCGAATTCTGGATCTTCCGCCGCTCGTCTATCACCCCGCGGGAATGGCCCGGATCGGCAAGCGCGTGCGCGATATGTTCGAGCGCTATCGGAGGTCACTTCCCGAAGAGCGGCGCGTCATTCTGGATCGCTATCAGATCGTGGATATCGCAAGAAAAGTCGTGGGCGTCGGCAGCGTCGGGACGCGCTGCGCCGTGGCCCTGTTGATGGCCGGCGCGAAAGATCCGCTGTTTCTTCAGTTCAAGCAGGCCGGTGCGTCCGTGCTCGCTCCCTATGCGGGCAAAAGCCGGTATGAGAACCAGGGCGAGCGCGTCGTCACGGGGCAGCGCATGCTGCAGTCCGCGAGCGATATCTTTCTCGGTTGGGCGCGCGACGATGAAGGCCGCGACTACTACTTCCGTCAGCTTCGGGACATGCGCATGAAGATTGATGTAACTCAAATGTCCCGGCAGGACTGGATCGAATATGTCGAGATCTGCGGATGGACACTGGCCCGGGCGCACGCTCGAACCGGAGACCCGGCGCAAATCGCCGGTTATCTCGGTAAAAGCGCAGCGTTCGATCGAGCGATCGAGGAGTTTTCCCTGGCCTATGCCGATCAGACGGAGCGCGACCATGCGGCGCTTGTCAAAGCGATTCGCGCGGGAAAGATTCAAGCGCGTCCGGATGCCACGGCCTGATTCGCCGCCAGGTTCTCAAAGATCGAGCGGCAGTGGATTTTTCCCCGTGATCAGTCGCGCCGAACGGTCGAACGTCAAATAAAACCATCCCCACTGCACGAATACCAGCAGCCGGTTTTGAAACTCAACGATGTAGAGCAAGTGAACGAAAATCCATAGCAGCCACGCGGGAAATCCCGAGATTTGCAGCCAATTCAAATCGGCAACCGCGGCGCCGCGGCCGATCGTCGCAAGATTTCCTTTGTCGAAGTAGTGAAACGGCCGGGATTTTTCACCGCGCAGGCGGCGCGCGATTGCCTCAGCGACGTAGCGGCCCTCCTGAATCGCGGGCTGCGCCACGCCGGGCAGAGGCTTTCCCGTCTGGTGAACGAAATTCGCGAGATCGCCGATCACGTAAATTTCGGGGTGCCCTGCCACGGTGAGATCCGGCTCGACGCTGACGCGCCCTGCTTTGTCGATCGTCGCGCCGGTTTCCTGGGCCACGATGCGCCCGAGCGGCGAACCCAGAACTCCCGCGGCCCACAGAACGGTGCGCGTGGGAATGGTTTCAGTCCGGTCGCCCTCGCGGACCGTGACCGATTCCTTCTTTACGTCCGTGACCATCGCGCCGGTGCGGACGATGACGCCGAGACGCTCGATCATCTTGCGGGCCGCCTCGGAAAGCTTTGGCGGGTATACGGGGAGCACGCGGTCGGTGCCTTCCACCAGAATAATGCGCGCTTGCGACGGATCGATGTTGCGGAAGTCCCGGCGCAGCGTGTCCCTGGCAATCTCAGCAAGCGCTCCAGCAAGTTCCGCGCCCGTAGGCCCGCCGCCGACGATCACAAACGTCATGTAAGCGCGCAGCTTTTCCGGATCCGTCTCGCGCTCGGCGGTTTCAAATGCCAGCAAGATCCGGCGGCGCATGTCCGTGGCGTCTTCAACGGTTTTCAGCCCCCGCGCGAATTCCTCCCAGTCGTCGTGGCCGAAATATTGATGGCTTGAGCCGGTGGAGACGATCAGCGTGTCGTATTCGATCGAGCCATCGCTCAGAATCACGCGGCGGTTTGCGGCGTCAATTCCAGTTGCCTCGGCGAGAAGCACGCGCGTGTTTTTGTGGCGCTTCAGGATGTTGCGAAGGGGTGATGCGATGTTCGCGGGCGAGAGCGTGCCAGTCGCCACCTGATACAGCAGCGGCTGAAACAGGTGGTAGTTGCAGCGGTCAACGAGAGTCACTTCCACCGGGGCGCGCCCAAGCCTGAGCGCGGCGCTCAGGCCGCCGAAGCCGCCGCCGACGATCACCACTCGATGCTGGCTGGCCATGCTTCTCCATCCGCGAGCAACAACATTATCGTAACTCACTTCGCAGCGGCCGCTGGGTTCTCTTCGTAGGGGCACGGTATACCGTGCCCGGTGCGGCGGAACTCCGACGCAGCGACAAGCACGGCGTGCCGGAAGCTGGCGTTCCGTGAAAAGGTGAAAACTCGCCAGGATCGTTTGCCGGGTCCGCTGGGGCGGATCATGCCCTTACAAAACCGCCGTGCATCTCTCGCCGTGGCGACAAATACGATGCCGCCGCAACATTCCACCGGGGGCCGAAGCCTGGGTCGCGCATCGTCTTATGGCGCTAACCGATTCCGTTTGAAGCGCTTCCATCGCTTACAAATTCCTTACAGGTCTCTTATTCCTTCCTAATGTCCGGGGAGTAGCCTGCATTCGGCTCCGGCCACGAGCGCGCAAGCCGGGCGCTCGGTGGAGCTCGAAAAGGAGTACGGCAATGCTAATCTTCGTATTCGTTGTACTGGGTCCCGGATGCGGTTTCATGCTCTATGCCCTGTACCAATTCTCGAGCGAGGCACGGAGGTTTCGGCATGCCGATCCGAGGAGGCTGCCGGTGACTGTCGTCACGGCAACCGGTACCCCGAACAGTAGTTCGACCGGTACTTTGGACGAGCTCACTCCACACAACGCGCCGGAAACGCCCGAAGCGCGGGCGATCCCGAAAAGCGAAGCCACACCTGCGAAATTCGCTGCTGCAGTCGAGAGGCCCGCGCAAGAATTAGTTGTCAGCACGTATCTCGAGAACCGCATCGCCGCGGGTTCCTACGGAACGGGACGCGCGGCGATGAGGCACGTCACGAAGGGGTCATTCTGATGCTGGACATCATATTTGTGGCTTGCACCGTTGGTTTTTTCGTCCTGGCGATCGCCTATGTGTGGGCGTGCGACCGCCTAAAGTAAGGAGCGACTTCGATGATCGGTAACATTGTGCTCCTGGGAATTTGCATTCTCACGGGCGTGTATTTGCTGGCAGCGTTGCTTTGGCCGGAGAGGTTTTAGCCATGACTACGAACGGTTGGCTGCAAATCGGATTGTTTTTCGTCGTGCTTCTGGCCGTGACGAAGCCGCTCGGCGTCTTCATGGCGCGCGTCTTTGCGGGCGAGAAGACTTTTCTCGATCCAGTGCTGCGACCGCTTGAGCGACTGCTCTACCGGCTCTGCGGTGTGGACGAAAAGACCGAGATGGACTGGAAGGAATATACGGTGTCGATGCTGCTCTTCAGCGGCGTCAGCATGGCCTTGCTTTATTTGATCGAGCGCGTTCAGCAATGGCTGCCCTTGAACCCGCAGCATTTCCCCTCCGTTCCGGCTGCTCTGGCGTTTAACACTGCCGCTTCGTTCACCACCAATACGAACTGGCAGAACTATGGTGGCGAATCCACGATGAGTTACTTCACGCAAATGGCCGGGCTCGCGTATCACAACTTCGCCTCCGCCGCGGTCGGTATCGCGCTCGCCATTGCCGTCATCCGCGGGATTGCTCGCCGCGAATCGAAGACGATCGGCAACTTCTGGGTGGATGTGACGCGGGCCATGTTGTGGGTCCTGGCGCCGGCCTGCGTGGTGATCGCGCTCGTGTTCGTCTCGCAGGGCATGATTCAGAACCTGAAACCTTACGACACGGCGAAGTTCGTGAACCCCCAAACGGTACAAACCACCGGCGCCGACGGAAAGACCACATCGCAAACCGTCACCGACCAGGTGATCCTGCAAGGGCCCATCGCTTCTCAGGAAGCGATCAAGATTTTCGGCACCAATGGCGGCGGTTTCGCCAATGCCAATAGCGCCCACCCATTCGAGAACCCCAATCCGCTTACGAATTTCATGCAGATTGTGATGATGCTCTCGCTTGGGGCTGGTCTCACTTACACGCTTGGCCGGATGACGGGTTCGCAGCGTCACGGATGGGCCGTCTGGGCCGCCATGGCGCTTCTGTGCCTGGCGGGCGTGACTGTCATCTACGCGATGGAAGCTCACGGTAATCCGCTGCTCCACGGCATTGACCAACATGCGAGCGCCATGCAGCCGGGCGGCAACATGGAGGGCAAGGAAGTGCGCTTCGGGATAGCGAACACCGCGCTCTTTGCCACCACTACGACGGACGCGAGCTGCGGTGCCGTCAACGGCATGCACGATTCATTCACTCCGCTCGCCGGGATGATTCCGCTGGTCAACATCATGATCGGCGAGGTCATCTTCGGCGGTGTGGGCGCGGGGCTTTACGGCATCGTCGTATTCATCGTTCTCTCGGTCTTCATCGCGGGGCTGATGGTGGGCCGCACGCCGGAATATCTGGGGAAAAAGATCGAGGCGTACGACGTGAAGATGGCCATGATCACGGTGCTCGCTTTCTGCCTCATAGTTCTCTGCCTCACGGGCGTTGCAATCGTTTCACCGTTTGGCACATCGTCCATTTCAAACGCCGGTCCGCATGGACTGTCGCAGATTCTGTACGCGTACACGTCTATGGCCGGCAACAACGGCTCGGCCTTCGCCGGGCTTAACGGAAATACGCCCTGGTACAACATCAGCGGCGCTTTCGACATGCTGCTGGGACGCTTTTTCATGGTGATTCCGGTGCTCGCGATGGCCGGAAACCTGGCGCGAAAGAAGATCGTTCCGGAATCGTCCGGGACTTTCCCCGTCACCACGCCGCTGTTCACGTTCCTGCTTATTTCCGTGATCCTGATCGTCAGCGCACTTACATTTTTCCCGGCGCTCAGCCTGGGCCCGATCCTCGAGCACCTGCTGATGCACGCCGGAAAGGTTTTCTGAGGCAGCCATGACCACACCATCGACCCACGAGCCCGAATTCGTATCCCCGGCGAACCTTCCGGACCCCTCCCACAATGTCGTTTCCAGGGAGCGCAAAAGGAAGTCGCTTTGGACCGGCGGCATCGTCGCCGGGGCATTGAGGGATTCGTTCATCAAGCTGAACCCGCGCACGTTGATGAAGAATCCCGTGATGTTCGTGGTCGAGATCGGCTCGGTGATCACCACCTTCGATCTGGTGCGCGACCGGATGATGCATCTCGCCGGCTTCGGGTTCGAGCTTCAGATCACGATATGGCTGTGGTTTACGGTGCTCTTCGCGAACTTTGCCGAGGCCATGGCCGAAGGCCGCGGCAAAGCGCAAGCGGACACGCTGCGCAAGGCTCGCGCCGAGACCGTGGCAAGGCGCATGAGAACCGATGGCTCGATAGAGGAGATTTCGGGGTCGAAGCTCCGCGCCGGTGACCGGGTGAAAGTTGTCGCGGGCGAATTCGTTCCCGGCGACGGCGAGGTGGTGGAAGGCGTCGCGTCCGTGGACGAATCCGCCATCACGGGAGAATCCGCGCCGGTGATTCGCGAATCGGGCGGAGACCGCTCCGCGGTAACCGGCGGCACGCGCGTGCTTTCCGATGAAATCATCGTAAAGATCACGTCGAATCCCGGCGAGACGTTTCTGGACCGCATGATCAAGCTGGTCGAGGGAGCGGAACGCCAGAAGACGCCGAACGAGATCGCGCTGAATATTCTGCTTTCCGGGCTGACGATTATTTTCCTGCTCGCCGTGGTCACGCTTCAACCCATGGCCATCTACTCGGGTTCGCCCCAGTCTGTTTTCGTTTTGATCTCGCTGCTGGTCTGCTTGATTCCCACGACGATCGGCGGCCTGCTCTCCGCCATCGGGATTGCCGGGATGGACCGCGTAGTGCAGCGCAACGTGCTCGCGATGTCAGGGCGCGCGGTGGAAGCGGCGGGCGACGTGGACACGCTGCTGCTGGACAAGACTGGAACGATTACGCTCGGCAATCGCCGCGCAACTGAGTTCATTCCCGCGCCGGGCGTGACGGAAGCCGATCTCGCGGATGCCGCGCAGCTTTCTTCGCTTTCCGACGAAACGCCGGAAGGGCGCTCGATCGTGGTGCTGGCGAAGGAGAAGTACAACCTGCGAGGCCGCGAGCTTTCGGCCTACGCGGCGACGTTTATCCCATTCACCGCGGTGACGCGCATGTCGGGCGTGGACCTCGACGGCCGCGAAATTCGCAAAGGCGCGTTCGACGCGATCGTCCAGCACTGCGCGCAGAAGGGCAATCCAGTCCCGCCGCAGGTTGAGGAGGCGGTCAAGACGATATCGAACGCCGGTGGGACGCCCCTGCTCGTCGCCGAAGATTGCCGCATCCTCGGCACGATCCATCTGAAGGACATCATCAAGGGCGGCATGCGCGAGCGCTTCGACCAATTGCGGGCGATGGGCATTCGCACCGTGATGATCACCGGCGATAACCCGCTGACGGCGGCCGCGATTGCGCGCGAGGCGGGTCTCGACGATTTTCTCGCTCAGGCAAAACCGGAAGACAAACTCGCACTGATTCGCAAGGAGCAAGCCAAGGGGAAACTCGTCGCCATGACCGGTGACGGCACGAACGNNGCCAAGGAAGCCGGCAACATGGTGGACCTCGATTCCAATCCGACGAAGCTGATCGAGGTGGTCGAGATCGGGAAACAGTTGCTGATCACCCGCGGAGCGCTGACCACATTTTCGGTGGCCAACGACGTGGCGAAATATTTCGCCATCATCCCGGCGATGTTTGCCGGCGCCTTCCCGGTATTGAACGTCCTGAACATCATGGGACTGAAGACGCCGCAGTCGGCGATTTTATCCGCCGTCATTTTCAACGCGCTGATCATCATCGCGCTCGTGCCGCTGGCGCTGCGCGGCGTGCGCTATCGCCCGCTGGGAGCTTCGGCACTGCTGCGCTGGAATTTGCTCGTCTATGGATTGGGCGGAATCATCGCGCCGTTTATCGGAATCAAGATCATTGATCTGATCATCACGCACGTCGGTTTGGCATAAGCGGCACGGGATGGATCGAAATGAAGATGCAAAGGACAAAGCATGACGGCCCTGAGCTTGTTCGGACTGTTCGCGGTCTCCGTGATGGTGGTGTGCTACGCCATGGAAAGCCGCCACTCCGGATTCATCCTGGCGTTCGCCGCGTCCTGTCTGTTGGCGTCCGTCTACGGATTTTTGCAGGGAGCATGGCCCTTCGGCGCGGTGGAAGTTATTTGGTCGGCAATCGCAATCCGGCGCTGGTGGACCACGAAGCAGATCGCCCCCAATGGGCGAGATAGCATGAGGCAAATATGAAAAAGAATCTTCTGATCTCGATCTGGTTCACGCTGGCGACAACCGTGCTGCTTGGAATTATCTATCCACTTGTGGTTACCGGAATCGCGCAGGTGATTTTTCCGAAGCAGGCAAACGGTGAGCTGATCAAGTCCGGCGACAAACTCGTCGGCTCGCATCTGATCGGCCAGCCATTTACGCAGCCGGGATATTTCTGGTCGCGGCCATCGGCGGCGGGCAACGCCGGCTACGATCCCACAGCTTCGTCCGGATCGAATCTGGGTCCGACGAGCAAGGCGCTGCAGGACCGCGTCACCGCGAGCGTCCAGCAGCTTCAGCCGACCAATCCGAACACGCCCATTCCGGCAGACCTGGCGACCACCTCCGGATCGGGTCTCGATCCCGATATTTCTCCGGCGTCCGCTGAGTTTCAAATTCCGCGCGTGGCGAAGGAGCGCGGCATGAGCGAGCAGGATGTGCGTGCGGCCGTGGCGCGGCATACAAAGGGCCGCCAGTTTGGTTTTCTCGGCGAGGCTCGCGTCAATGTGCTCGATCTCAATCTTGATCTCGACGCCGCCCACCCGATGCACTAGAGCGCCTTTTGGTACGCCGTCATTCTGAGCGAAGTCCCGCGCGATTTTGGTTTTCATCCCGGCGAAGCCGGGATGCGCGGAACGCAGTCGAAGAATCCCTCCCGGTTTTGCGCCGCGCCTGAAAACGCGACCGTGCTAGACTCGCCAAAGACACCATCATGCAGCGCGAATTCACAGCCGTGATCGAGAAAAAGGAGCGTTGGTATATCGGCACGGTCGAAGAGATTCCTGGTGTCAACACGCAAGGCCGCACGCTCGCGGAAGTCCGCAGAAACCTGAAGGAAGCCTTAGTCCTAGTCGTTGAGGCCAACCGCTCGCTGGCACCGAGGTAGCTAGCGAATCTTTCGCTCGTTCTCCGCGATCGGAACGTCATTGATGCTGGCGATCCGCCGGCGCATCAATCCTTGCTCGTCGAATTCCCACAGCTCGTTACCGTACGACCGGAACCAATGGCCCACCGGATTGTGCCATTCGTATTGGAATGTCACGGCGATGCGGTTCTCGGTCCAGCACCACAGCTCCTTACGCAGGCGATAATCCAGCTCCTTGGCCCACTTGCGGCGCAGAAACGCCTTGATCGCGTCACGGCCTTGAATGAACTCGTCGCGGTTGCGCCAGTCGGAGTCTTCCGTGTAGGCCAACGCCACGCGCTCGGGATCGCGCGAATTCCACGCGTCCTCAGCCGCCTGCACTTTGGCCTTCGCAGTCTCAAAAGTAAATGGTGGCTTGATAACCGGTGGCGGCATGGATTCAGCCCTTCCTTGCGTTCGTCTCGCGGCGTTTATTTTTCCGAGCGGACCGGGCGCGGTTTCTCCGCCGGCGGATCGAAGCGGTATCCGACCCAAGGCTCGGTGTGAAGGTAACGGGGATGTTTCGGGTCTGGCTCGATTTTCTTCCGGAGCTGGTTGATGAACACGCGCAGATATTCGGTTTCTTCGCCGTAGTCCGGTCCCCAGACGGCTTGCAGGAGGCGCCGGTGCCCCTGCGCTTTTCCCTGGTTGGCGACCAGGTGGCGCAACAGCTCGAATTCCTTCGGCGTCAGGCGGACGAGCTGCCCTTTAACGGTTACGGCGCGCTTCTCGAAATCAATCTTCAAATCGTTCGATACGAACGCCGGCATCGATTCCGCCGGCCCCGCGCGGCGCAATCCGGCCCGGATGCGCGCCATCAGCTCCTCGGAGCTAAATGGTTTCGTTACGTAATCGTCGGCGCCGGCATCGAGCGCCTGCACTTTGTCCTTTTCGGTGCCGCGCACGGTGAGCATGATGATGGGAATGTCGCTTGAGGCGCGAATTTCGCGGCAGGTCTCCAGCCCGGAAATTCCCGGCATGTTGACGTCGAGCAGAATCAGATCGGGGCGTTCGACGCGGATTTGCTCGAGCGCTTCGTCGCCGGTGCGCGCTTCGGCCACGGTGTAGCCCTGCGAGGTCAAAGTCGTGCGCAGGACGCGCCGAATCTGTGGCTCGTCGTCAACAATAAGAATCTTGGCTGAGGTCATGTGTGCAGAGGTGCCGGCGAAGGCCGGCCGCGATCGGTGGGCAAAGTGAACGAGAAGACCGAACCGTGGCCGCGCTGGCTGGTCAGGTGGATCGTACCGCCGTGCGCTTCGACGATTGCCTTGGCAATGGGCAAACCCATGCCCGTGCCCTCGACACTATAGCGCTGATCCTTGCCCCGGTAGAATTTTTCGAAGACCAGCGCCCGCTCGGGATCGTCAATTCCGCTGCCCCGATCGGCGACGCTGGTCACCACGCAATCCCCGCTGACCTCGGCCGTGATCGTGATCGGCTGATCCGCAGGCGAATACTGATTGGCGTTCTCGATCAGGTGTACGAGCACTTCGCCCGCGCGCGCCACGTCCACGCGGACCCGCGGCAATCCCTCGGCCACATTCACACGCACCACGCGATTCCCAAGCGACGGCCGGCACCGCTCAAGAGCGGCCGTGATCACGTGCTCGATCGGATGGGGCGCGACATTCAATTCCACTTCTCCCGCGTCCAGGCGCGCCATTTCTCCCGCTTCACCGACCAGGCGATTCAGGCGGTCGCTTTCTTCGTTGATGATCGTCAGGAGCTCCTGCCTCTGCCCGGCGGCCAAGTTGGGGTTCGAGATCAGATTTGTCACCGAAGCTTTGATGGAGGTGAGCGGCGTGCGCAGCGCGTGCGTGACGGCGTCGAGCAGCGCAGTGCGAAGCTTTTCCGCCTCGCGGGCCGCTTCGGTCTGCCCCACCTGCTCGACCGCGCGGGCGTGCTCCATGGCGACGGCGATGAGCGTCGCGATGGCTTCGAGCGTCTGCCGCGAAAGCACGGTTCCGGATATGCCGAGGCTGCCCACTGGATGCAAGCCCATGCGCACGGGCAGAAAGCAAACGCTGTTGGCTACGTCAATCACCGGCTCGTCTCGTGCCAAAATGGCTTTCAGGCTTTCGGTATCGAGCTGCGGCATCACGGGGCCGGAGCGATAGACCTTTTGCTTGTCGGCCAGAAAAAGCGCGGTCGCGCCGACTTCGAAGGCCCGCACGATCTGGCCTGGGATACGGTTGACGAGCTCCATCACGTTGCGGGATTCAAGCAGGCCCTGGCTGAATGCATACAGCTTTTCGACGTCGCGCTGGCGCGCGGAAGCGTCCGCGGCCTTCTGGCGCGCGCGTGTGGAGAGATGGCTCGAGATTACCGCGACGACCAGGAAGGCAAGCAGCGCCACCCAGTTTTCGGGGTCGGCGACCCTGAACGTACCCGTGGGCGGCAGGAAGAAATAGTTGAACGCCAGCATGGCCGCCACGGACATCGCCACCGCGACGGCCATGCCCCATACGGTGGAAACGGCTAAAATGGCGAGGAGAAACGTAAGCGCGACCGTGGTGGCATTGACGGGAAGCACCTTGTGGTACAAAAGTGCGATCCCGAGGACGATGCCGAACGCGGCCGGAAATTGCAGGATGCGAATCAGAATGCGCAGGCGCACTGCGTCATTCTATCGTAGCTTTCCGACGCTCGGTAAAAGAGAATAAACCCGTGCCGAAGACCCCCGAAGAGTGGCTGGCAGTCACCACGCCCCCCGAGAAAACGAAGGGCGTGCTGAAACTGTTCCTCGGCTACGCGCCGGGAGTGGGCAAGACCTACAGCATGTTGACCGAGGCGATTCGCCGCCACAGCCGCGGCGAGGATGTCGTCGTCGGCGTGGTCGAAACGCACGGGCGCAAGGGCATCGCCGAGCTGGTGCCGCAGCTCGAAGCCGTCCCGCGCAGGAAAATCGAGTACAAAGGGACGCTTTTCGAGGAGATGGACGTGGACGCGATCATCGCGCGGCGCCCGCAGGTGGCGCTGGTGGACGAGCTCGCGCACACCAATATTCCCGGCAGCAAACACCGCAAGCGGTACGAAGATGTCCTCGAGATTCTCAGCGCGAATATTGACGTCCTCTCCACCGTAAATATCCAGCACATCGAAAGCATCGCTCCTACGGTGAACGCCATCACCGGCATCGTGGTGCGCGAAACCGTGCCGGACTGGGTACTGCAGCTTTCCGACGAAACGGTGATGGTGGACCTGACGCCTGAAGCGCTCCACAACCGGATGAAGCGCGGCGACGTTTACAACCAGAACAAAGTCGAGCAATCGCTGAAGAATTTTTTCCGGCGCGGGAACCTGATCGCGCTGCGCGAACTGGCGCTGCGGCAGGTGGCCGAGCAGGTGGACCGCAGCCTTTCGTCCTACATGGACGAAAAGGAAATCCAGGAAAACTGGGCGGTCCGCGAACGGATCGCCGTATGCATCAGCGCCAATCCGCGCGCGCAATATCTGCTGGCGCGCGCGGCCCGCATGGCGCGGCGCATGGATGCGGAGCTGTACGCCGTGCATGTGGATATCGGCGATCGCCTGGACGCGCGCGACGA
>PMUS01000025.1 GCA_003166795.1 Acidobacteriota bacterium
TTCGTTCTCGGTAAAGAGGAGCTCGGGAGCGCCATCCATGAGCAGCCAGCGCTTGCCGTAGTGATACTCGTCCAATTCCATCAACGCGCAGCCCGAGGGAGCATCCATGCGATAGACCTGCGGCGGATCGTAGTCTTCGCCCCAGGACCAGCGATTGCGAAACCACAGCGTCGGAAGAATGTGCAGCCGCGCGGGTTCGGGACCGCGGTTCCATGCCGTGATGCGGATGAGGACATCTTCCGCCGTGGCCTTGGCGTATTCCACGAAGACGTCGAAATAACGATTCTCGCCGAACACTCCGGTATCAATCAGCTCGTACTCGGGAACATTGCGCGTGCGCTTTGCGTTTTCACTGACCAGCTGCGCGTATGGAAAGGCCGCCTGGGGATACTTGTACAGAAATTTCAGATACGAACTTGTCGGCGTGGCATCAAGATAGTAGTACTGCTCCTTGACGTCCTCGCCGTGATTCCCTTCCCTGTTGGTGAGGCCGAAAAGCCGCTCCTTCAGGATCGCGTCCTTCTCGTTCCAAAGCGCCAGCGCAAAACAAATGTGCTGGTGGCGGTCGCAGATGCCGCCGATGCCGTCCTCACCCCAGCGATAGGCGCGCGAACGTGCGTGATCGTGGGGGAGATAATTCCAGGCATCGCCGTTCGGGCTGTAATCTTCGCGGACCGTACCCCACTGGCGTTCGGAAAGGTAGGGTCCCCAGCGATTCCAGTGTGCCTTCCTCTCGTCGCTGTCTTGGAGCCGCTGTTCCTCGGTGGTCATTCTCTGATCCTTGCGCTGATATTTGCGGGGAAGGCGCGATCTCGGCTCGGGCAGTTATTTTGGGATTTCTCGCCGAGCGCAGTTTACTCTAGCCGTTCGAGCGGAGCGTGGCAAGGGACCGGATTTAATCCATTCCTATCCGGCACGAAGGACAACCCCGGTGGCGGCAAGCCGCTCGATTCTGTATTCTCGGTAAATCAAATCCTCGAGCGCGGAGTTCAATCCTGGCTGGGCCGACAACTCAAGCTTTCCCGCAGAGAACGTATTCCGGAGCGGCATCTTCGTGGCGCTCCGCCATTCTGTGCGTTTGTATCGCGGCGACGGCCACGATCGCGCCGATGCTTTTTCACGGCAACGCCTCGGGCCACGATTTTCAATTCCATATGGCGTCGTGGATGGACGCGGCCAACCAGTGGCGCGAGGGAATCGTATATCCGCGATGGGCTGAATCGGCGAATTGGGGATTCGGCGAGCCGCGCTTCATTTTCTATCCGCCGGCGTCCTGGATGATCGGTGCGGCGCTTGGGTGCCTGCTTCCCTTGAAGATGGCGCCGGGGGGCTTCATCTGGCTCACTCTCGTTGCCGCGGGAATGTCCATGTGGAAACTCGCGCGCGAGTGGCTGTCCGGTCCGCTAAGCATCATAGCGGCAGTTCTATTTGAAGTGAATCCATATCATCTCGTGATCGTGTATTACCGCAGCGATTTTGCGGAGTTGCTGGCCGGCGCATTTTTGCCACTGTTGGTATGGGGCGCGTTGCACGCCGGACGAGGGGAGTGGCGGCGCGTCCCGCTCCTCGCAGCGGCTTTCGCCGGAATCTGGCTCTCGAATGCGCCCGCGGCCGTGATTGCGACGTACTCTCTTGGGCTGATCTTCGTCGTGGAATGCGCGGTGCGGCGCAGCTTTCGGCCGCTAGTCCCGGGCGCGACGGCGATGGCAGCTGGATTCGGTTTAGGCGCTTTCTATATTTTGCCCGCGGCATGGGAGCGGCGGTGGGTCCAAATTGCACAAGCCGTGGCGGACAACCTTCGCCCAGCCCAAAATTTCCTCTTTACGCATGCGAGCGATCCCGATTTCGTGCGTTTCAACTGGAAGGTGTCGAGCGTCGCGGTCGGAGTCACGTTCGTGACTGCCGTCGCCGCGGTATTCGTCGCGAAAAGGCGGCGCGAATTCCCGGACATCTTCTGGGTGCTGGCAACTCTGGGAGTGGTTTCCATCTCGCTGATGCTCCCGCTCAGCAATTTTCTCTGGCACAGGCTGCCGGAATTGCAGTTCGTGCAGTTTCCCTGGAGATGGCTGGATGTACTGGACCTCGTTTTCGCATTCTTTGTCGCAGCAGCCATCGGTCAGGCGCGGCGCAGGTGGGTGTCCGGGATCGCGGGTGTCGTTGTTTTCGTCGCGATCGGCACGGCCGCCACGGCAATGATCCGCACTGGCTGGTGGGACACCTCGGACGTCCCCGCCACGGTGCAGGCGATTCGCTCGGGTTCCGGGTATGAAGGCACCGACGAATATGCGCCCGTGGGAAGCGACCGCTATGAACTCCCGGGAAATCCCAACGATACGGAGCGGGTGGAAGGCGTGTCCGCCGTTCCAGCGCAGCGGATAGGGGAATTCGATTCCGACTCCGGTGAGGTCGTTCCGGCTGCGGATGCGAAACTGCATATCGAGCGGTGGTCCGCCGAACGCAGGGAATTTGATGCAGAGACTGCGATGCCAATTACGCTCGCCGTGGAACTCGTGAATTATCCCGCATGGGAAGTACGCTTGGACGGACAGGAAATTCTGGCAGATCGAGCGCCGGATACCGGGCAGATGTTAGTGGAGCTGCCGGAGGGCGCACATCGTGTCTCGATCATATTCCGGCGGACATGGGATCGAAAAGCGGGAGGCGTGATTTCGGCGTCATCCGCACTTGCACTGCTGGTATGGGTGTTGTGGTTTCGATGGCGAAGAGACGACGAGATGACAGGTTAGTCCAAGCGTTGGTGCTTGAATTTCTTTTCGCCCTTTGCATACGGGCCGACCGTGTGGCCGTCGCCATGGAGCTTGTACTTGTAGGTGGTGAGGCCCTCGAGACCCATGGGCCCGCGCGCGTGAAGCTTGCTGGTGCTGATGCCGACCTCGGCGCCCAGCCCGTAACGGTAGCCATCCGCGAAGCGCGTCGAAGCGTTCTGGAAAACGCCCGCGGCGTCCACTTCGTTAAGGAACCTGCGCGCCGCCTCGGCATCCTCGGTCACGATCGCGTCAGTGTGGCGCGAGCCATAGCGGTTGACGTGTTCGATGGCTTCATCCAGATCGATAACAATCTTGACGGAGAGAATCAGGTCGGAATACTCCGTCGCCCAATCTTCTTCGGTGGCAGGTACGATGGCATCTTTCGGCAGGAGCGCAATCGTCTTCGAATCGCCGCGAATCTCGACCTTCCCTTCTCTTAGTTTTGCAACCATGCGCGGCAGAAATTTTCCGGCGACCGCCTCGTGCACCAGAAGCGTCTCCGCCGCGTTGCAGACGGCGGGATACTGAACTTTCGAGTCATAGGCGATATCGAGCGCCTTGTCCAAATCGGCCGCGCGGTCCACGTACACGTGGCAAATTCCCTCGCTGTGTCCGAGCACGGGGATTCGGCTGTGCTGCATGATGAACTGGACCAGTGCGTAAGATCCGCGCGGGATGATCAAGTCCACATCGCGGTCGAGGGCCAACATCTCCTTCACATCTGCGCGCGTCTGCAGCAGGTTGATCGAATCGGCAGGCACGGCGGGAAATTTTTCCAGGCATGCGCGCCAGATGGAGACCGTGGCTTCGTTCGTATGCGCGGCTTCGGCGCCGCCCTTCAGCAGGACGGCGTTGCCGGACTTCAGCGCGAGCGATGCAAGCTGCGGAACGGTATCGGGCCGCGATTCGAAAATGACGCCGATCACGCCAAAGGGGCAGGATTCCTTGTAAAGCACGAGGCCATCGTCCAACTCCGTGGCCGACAATTTGCGCCCCAGTGGATCTTCGAGGCGCGCCACCTCGCGCACTTGCGCCGCCATCTGCGCGATGCCGCGATCGGTGACGCGCAGCCGGGCGAGCATAGCTGCCGACATCCTGCCTGCAACGGCCCCGGATTCGGCCGCGCGGCAATCGCGTTCATTGGCTTCGAGAATTTTGCGAGCGCCCTGCTCGATCGCCTGCGCGACCGCGATCAGCACCTGGTTGCGCACATCGGCTGAAAGCTTTGCGATGGCGCGCGAGGCTACGCGCGCTCTCCGAGCGATGGACGCTACGGAGGACTCGGATGCCTGCAAAGACGCGGTGGTCGGCTGGCTCATCATTTCTGCAATAGCACGATATTGTCGCGGGTGACAAGAACCGGCGCGGGGGTTGCGTCTCGCGAACCGCGGCTGCTTTTCTTTCCGGAGAATTTTTCGGCGTCTCCGCTCGCGCAATTCGCAATGCCGCGCGCGAATTCGCGCCCGTCGGCGTCCACAATGCTCACCACATCCATCGAGGCGAAATGATTTTCCACGCGCACGATGCCCGACGCGAGCAAGCTCGCCTTCCCTTGCGTGATCGCGCGATGCGCGCCTGCATCCACCACCACGCGCCCACGAACGCCCGCGGCATACGCAATCCAGCGCCGCTTTCCTCGCATGCGTTTGGCGGGCAGAAACGCGGTGCCGATTTTGTCTCCAGCGAAAATGCGATCGAGCGCGTCGGCTACGTTTCCGTTGGCGATCACCGCCGTACCGCCGCAGTTCATCGCGATAGCGGCCGCTTCGAGCTTGGTCCGCATGCCCCCGCGTCCGCTGCCGGACGGTCCAGCGCCGAGAGCGATCAATTCCGGCGTGACTTTCTCAACCAGCGGTATCACGTCGTTTGCTCCGCCGCTTTCGGATTCCCGGCGCATCAAGCCGTCCACGTTGGTCAGCAGCACCAGTGCGTCCGCCTCGAGGCCGCTCATGACCAGCGCTGCTAGGCGATCGTTGTCGCTGAAAGCAACGGCGCGCGATCCCGCCGCCACCGATTCCAATTCCGCGGTGGAGACTGTGTCGTTTTCGTTGACGATTGGCAGCACTCCGAATCCGATCAGTTTTTCCATCGTGTGCTGCAGGTTTGAGTACCGGCCCCAGTTGGTAAAGTCCTCTTCGGTCAGCAGCACTTGTGCGATCTTGATGTCCCACTTCGCGAATAGATTTTTGTACGCGTCCATCAGAAGGCTCTGGCCCACGGCCGCGCACGCCTGTTTCGTGACCAGGTCGTTCAAGCGCGAGCGGTGAAGTCCCAGCCAGCCTCTGCCAAGCCCTACGGCGCCAGAGGAAACCAGAACCACTTGGCGGCCGGCCTTCATCAAAGCCGCAATCGAGCCCACGATCGGCTCAACGCGCTCGAGGCACAGCTCGCCCTCCGCCCCGGTGACGGTCGCCGTGCCAAGCTTAATGACCACCCGGCGCGCGGCCCGGAGCAGTCTTTCCCGCTCGGCTTCCATTTTCTGATCTTCTCGCACTCGAAAACCCTCGTGCAATGCGGGCAGCATCCGCGCGCAACGCAACTCTGATCAGTGAACTGCTTTCGATTGTACCGAAATCACGGAAAAAGCGTCTGTCGTTTGTGTTCAGCGACTTTCCTGCGGAGACCCAGGCGTCTTCGCGTTGAACAATTCCGTGGCTGCGGAAATCATGCGGGGTGACTCCGAGGTCCCGTTCGCCAACCAGCCTCGAAAGCCGAAGGGCAGATGCGCAGCGATAAGATTGCGCGCCCGATATGTCCGGAACAAATTTATTCCAAATAGTTAAGCTGGAGGCGTGGGAGTCGAAATATCCCCTGCGAGCGAAAAATCAATTTACTGAATATTCTCACCAGCTAGAAAGGCTTTAGTCCCGATAGTCCCGGCTCGGAAATAATTTGGAGGTACAAGCTCGCCCTGTTCAGTTCGTTCTGAGCCGTAGTAGTGGTGGGACCGCCGCAAGTATTGACCGTGTTCGAAAGGTTTTTGGCCGCGTACTGGAAGTCACTCGAGTCGATCTGCACGTAGTTGAGGGGCGCCGGTTGCATATTCATCGTGCTTGTGGGCTCGCAGTATATATATCCGGCTTGCGTGTCGGTGAAGATTACCTCGAGTATGTTGTAGAGAGCTTGCACGACGTCGTTACCCACGGTGCCGCCCTCGCCCATAGGATTGTTTGAAAAGGACCCGTTAAGTTGGGCCCCGCCGAGGATTTGTTGCGAAGGGGCGCTGAAGGTCTGCGTGCTGGACGAAACAATTTTCACGCCGTTAAGACCCAAGTCCACAGTCGTAATCGGAGATTTCACCCCGCTTGTCTGGGTTGCCTTGGCATTGCTGGATCCGCCGACGGTGCCCCCGATGAAGTAGGAAAGAATCGTCGTCTCGGCGACGCAATCCATAGTTATGGGCAGGCTGGTGCAGTCGCTCGTGAAGACGATCGGGCTGGTCGGCGCCGACTGCACTACAGAGGTTGTGAAGTCCGGAAGCCCGCTGCCGGTGGTGACGACCAGGGTCAATCCCGAGAAGATCTCCCCGTACATGTCAATCGCGTTGTTCCACTCCTCGATGAAAGCCTGATCCGAATTTTGGTACTCCGGCTCCGGCACCCCCATGACGCTGTAGTGGAACTCGAACAGTTCAAGCCACATCTCATTTGGGGAAATGTAAGTTGGCCCAGCAGCGCCACCGGAAAATGTTTCAGGGTTCTTGGTGTTGTTGTCATTGGGCATAATCATCTCCTCTGATGCGGCAGTGGGCCCCGCGACGGCGATGGAGGCGAGCAAGGGGTTGGACCCAAACTTGTTGACGCTGAGCTCTTGAAGGAACGCTCGCCAGGCGTCCTTGTAAGTCGTGCTCCACGGCAGTGGCAGTTGATCGCTGTCATTCTCTTCCGCTGAGAAACCTGTGAATGTCACTTTTCCGCAATCGCTCGGAGGAGTCGAACCTTCAAATAGCGGGTCGCAGCTGGTCAGTTCGTCCAACAGCCATTGGGGAGACTGCATGCCCGGCGATATGATCAACTGGATGTTCTTCGGGTTAGCCGGATGTTGCTTGTTCCAGGTCGCAACATCATCGAAGGCCCAGTCCAAATACTTGAAGTCGTATGGGGAAGGGTCGCTCGGCCCGGTGCGGATCGGCTTATGGGGGTTGAGCTGATCCCAATGGTCCGCAAGCGCAAGCCCCGAGACGGCTTGGTTTGAGAGCATGTCGTTATAAATATTGTTAAGATACGTCTTAAAATCCGCGGCTGACATGGCGCTATGCGTATTGATTTCGGCGGTGATGTCAATCTTGGCATAGAAGCCACTCGGTCTCTTCTGCGCTGAGAGTGGACCGGCTGACAGAGTAGTCAGCGCAACGATCAAAGTACCAATTATCGAGTTGCGTCGCATAGAATGGCGTCTCCTATCAAGAGTGACCCGGGGCCTACCGGTTTGAGTCAGGGATCCGCGCATCGTACGCTTCTACGTAATTCGACGCAACGAATTCCCCGCCAGCGCGTGCCACGATGAGGGCCAGCGGCTTCGCCATTCCTTCGTCCCCGCGGAATCGCCGTGCAACTTTTCATTTCATCTCCGCCGTCCACAAGCTCTGCGTGGGAACAATTCACTAGGCCCGCCCGTTAAAGCATGTTATCTTTGATTTGCGTTTGTTGCTCTTGTAACACCTTTAGATTCGATTGAAGGGGCTGCAAGTTCACACTTGCGGCCTTTTTTGTTGTACGGCTGGAGGCGGTCGAGAAGCACAAATAGCTTAAAAGAAAAGTGAGTACATCAGTGAGAGAACAAGGAACAGTGAAGTGGTTCAATGCCAGCAAGGGATTCGGATTCATTCAGCGCCAGTCCGGCGAGGATGTTTTCGTCCATTTCTCCGCCATTCAAGCGGAGGGATACAAGTCGCTGAACGAAGGCCAGGCGGTTGAATTCGAAGTTACCCGCGGCCCCAAGGGCCTGCAGGCAGCGAACGTCACCAGCCTCTAGTCGAAGTAAAAGGCGGACCGGCAACACCGGTCCGCCTTTTCTTTTCGGTGTTAAGGAAGTTGGTCCCAAGGCACCCGTGAGCGAAAACATCATCGTCCAATTCGTAGGGTTCCAGGCAAAACCCCTCGCCCGTGAATACACTTTCACCGTCCGAGAGCGCGAAACAGAACCGCGCGAATATGTGATCGCGATCACCAACGCAGCATTTAACTCCCGTCGCGTGCGATACCAGGACGCTCCGGACGTTTGCTCCCACAAGTTGCACCGGGAGCTCGCGGCCGCCGAGAATCATCCTCCCAAGAGCCATTTTAATTTGAGCGACGCGGAATTGGATGAATATAGCGCGACGCACACGCACAAGCCTCTGAAGTATCCCTACGCGCCCAAGCCAGACCCAGAAGCTTAGATTCACGATTCATTTTCCGAACTAAACCTTTCCTCGTGTTGACCGATTGTGCCGCTATGCAGTGACGGCAGGCGCGAACCGTTCGGCGGCGGTGTAGAATATGTCCTGGAATCCGCGCGCGTGGGAATGCGCCGCGGGAGACCGATCCGGAAGGCGCCGTTCCTTTCCGGCGTGCCGGGCGAGCGAGCGATCCGGCCAGCTCCAACAGATGCTGCTGATCCAGGGGAGAAATTCATGCCCGAGATGAAAGCCCCGACGTCCGGCGATAGCGCCTCCGATCGGCGCCGTTCCCACCGCGTCAATATCGCGATGCCGGTGCTTATTCGCGGAACGAAGGGCACCCAGCCTTTCGAGGAACAGGCGCACACAATTTCCGTCAGCGCGCACGGTTGCATGATGCGGGTCGCAACCCCGGTGGCGCGAGGGCAGGAAGTTGCCATCGTCAATACCAAGACCGCGGAAGAGCTCCCCAGCACCGTGACGTTTATCGGACAAAAAGACAGCGGGAAGATCGAAATAGGGGTCGAATTCGCCGAGCCGTCCCCGCTCTTCTGGCGCATCGCGTTCCCTCCGGAAGATTGGGATCCCTCAGAGCGCAAACGATCCGGCACTCCGCGCCCGCCCTCGAAACCACTCCCCAAGCCCCAACGCTAGTGCCGTTCCCGACGTCTGAGCCTGCTGCGCTGCCGCAATCCTTTCGCTTCGCGCGGGAGCACTGGCCGAAACTGCTGGCGACGTCCGTGGCTATTCTTGTGCCCTGTTTCTGGCACCGCGAGATCGTTGCGTCCGATCTCGGAAGCCATCTTTACAACGCATGGCTGGTTCAGCTGATCCGCCACGGCCAAGTACCTGGCTTGTGGATCGCTTCGCAACGCACCAACGTGCTCTTCGATTATCTCTTGAGCGGGTTTGGCGCGGTTTTTGGACTTCACGCGGCCGAAAAGATATCCGTTGCGCTCGCTGTCCTGATTTTCTTCTGGGGGATTTTCGCCTTTGTTTCAGCGGCGACTCGGCGAGCGCCGTGGACTCTGGTGCCGTGTATCGCCCTATTCACCTACGGCTGGACGTTTCATCTGGGCTTCTTCAATTACTACCTTTCTCTTGGGCTGGCGTTCTTCAGCCTGGCAATCTTCTGGCGAGGCAGGCGCTGGGAGTGGCTGCTCGCGGCGGCGATTTCGTTGGTTGCTCTGGTGGCGCATCCATTGGGCTTCGCATGGCTGCTGGCAGCAGCCGCTTACATTGCGATCGCGGAGATGGCGCCGCATCCGCGTTATCAAGCGCTTCTTTTCGTCGTGGGAGCCGCTTCGCTCGTCGCTCTCCACTACTATTTGTGGGTGCACTACAACGTCTATGCCGGCACGGGACCTTGGTATGTGTTCAACGGCGCCGATCAATTGGTTCTTTTCGGGCCTCGCTATCGCATCCCCGAGATCGCGCTCGCGGCGTTTGCGCTCATCGCTCTCGCAGTGGATATCATTCGCCGGCGGCGCGAGCCGAATCTCTGGAAGTATTATGCGATCCCGCTTCAACTTTACATTCTCATCGAATTGTCGGTCCATCTGCTGCCCGGTGGAATTCACTTCCCACCGCCCACTGCGGCGCTTGCACTGCTGACGGAGCGCCTCACATCTGTCTCCGCTGGCCTGGCCTGCTGCCTGCTCGGCGCGATGCAGCCGCGCCGGTGGCATCTGGCTGGCATGGCGATCACTGCCGCCGTCTTTTTCTGTTTCATGTATCAGGACACTGCGAAGGTCAACACAATGGAGCAGCAGGTGGTGCAGATGGTGAGCAAGCTGCCGCCGAATCAGCGCGTGATGGCGACAATTCTGCCGCTGCCCGGTTCACGCGTCCCGATCCAGCACATCGTGGACAGCGCATGCGTCGGCCGCTGTTTCAGCTACGGTAACTACGAGCCGAGCACGGGACTGTTTCGTGTCCGGGCGTTGACGGACAACCCTTACGTACTGAGCGACTACGACCTCGCGGTGGATATGGAGAACGGCGAGTACACGGTGCAACCTGAGGACCTACCGGTCTACCAGGTCTATCAGTGCAGTATTAGCGGCACCGACCTGTGCATTCGTTCGCTCGAAGCAGGCGAAGACAACGACCGGCTCGGTGTCCATCCGGATGACTAGGGACTTAATTGCCCGGAGTGCTGCTGCCGGGATGCGGGACCTTGTGCATGGGCAACCGGCCGCGCTGCACATTCGTTGGATGTGATTTTCTGAGCAGCTTTGCTGAATCGCTCAGCAATCCGAACACAGCCACCGAGTTGGGCGTGCCCACATAGACTTTCCCATTGGCGATCATCGGCGTTATGAATTTGTTGTCCGTGAACTGATCCCGGTTGCCGGCTTGAGTGCTGTTGTACAGTTCCGTCGCCAGATTCGTCGCGTCGTAAGCGTGAAGAACTCCGCTATTTCCGTTTTGCACGGCCCAAACAATTCCATTCGAAGTTCCGTTCGCGGAAATACTCGGCGTGGTCCCGGGATAGCCGAAGGAAGCAGCGCTCGCCGATCCCGCAGGCGTTACGAGCAAAGCATTCACAATGGAAAATGCCCTCAAGTTGTCATCCACGGCTCCGTAGTAAACGGTGTTGTTGAAATATGCCGGCATCGCAAAGACACCGGTGTCGCTGTCCAGCCCGTTAGTGGTGACCTCCTGGTAGATCGCGCTGTCGTTGCTTGCGTTGAATTTGCCCATCGAATCCCGATTCACAACGTAAATTCGATTTAGCGGACTTGCCACCGCGATTTTTCCGGTCCCGACGCCCAGGTGGTGAATAGTCCCCGAGGCATCCTTCAAATCGGGCAGAACCAGCGCGCCACCGGA
>PMUS01000009.1:0-1549 GCA_003166795.1 Acidobacteriota bacterium
GAATTCACTGCCGCCGATCCCGAGTTCTGGAACCCGAGCGCTCCGCCGACTGCAGCCAACGCGCAGAGTCTCTCAGCCGCGGAGGCGATACCCGCAACAAACGAACGGCCTGAAGCGCCGGCCGACGACACGCTGGCGATGATGGGCGCGACCGCCTCCAAAATCTCGGAGTCGGCGATGACCGCGCCCGGGAAACAATTCGGCGCGCCTCTGCGTGAAGAACTCGTTCCCGCGCATCTGATGGTTCCGGAAGCCACGACCGTCGCGCTCGAGCCCGAGCCGAGCGCGGGGCCAACCACGGAGCCGACCGAACCAACCGGCGAACAGATTGACGCTGCACTGCGCCAAATGTCCGCCGCGCCCCGCTCTCCTGCACCGGCGGGNNGCGGATGCGTCGCCTCACCGGGATAGCGGCGCGACGGGCGACCACGCCGAAGACGAAAAACATCTCAGCGCGATGATGGCGCGGGATGCCAGGCTCGCGAAATTCGCGGCGATAAAAGAAAAGCAAGTTGAGAAGATCCAGCGGGAGGCGGCATCGAAGGACGTTCCCGAAGGCGCATTACCGGAAGCCGACCCGCTGAGCGAGGCGGAGCCCGNNCGTCCCGAAGATTCCTCTTTCGGTGAGACTCACGACGGGGAAAAACGCGGTTTACGCCCAAATCGCCGCGTGGGCTCTGGTCGCTGTAGCGCTCGGCTTCATATGGAACGCGGTGCGTGGCGTATTCGTACATGATGGCGGCCAGCCCGTCGCGGCCGCTCCTGTTCCGGCAAAACCAAAGGTGTCACCTGCGACGCAGCCGCCATCGGCGGGCCCGGCTCCTGCTGTTGCCGCGACCGCGCCGTTAGCCGCAGCATCACGGACCGCGCCGGCAAATGCCGTATCTGCGCCAGCTGCTCCCACCGCCGCGAAAGCTGCGCGTGCGAGTGCGGCATCCGTCAGAACCGGCACCGTGCAGATCAGCAATGCTAACCGCGCGCCCGTCAGTTCACCCGGTGCAGGGATTGAGGAGAATCCCGACGCCCTTGTTGCCGATACAGAGGCCGCGCCGTCAAAACCGCGAAAGCCGGCGGAAGCGGAAGCTGTCGCAATCATTCCCGCCAAGATTCTGTCGCAGCCTCAGCCGTCATTTCCCGCATGGGCCAATAGCCTCGACGTGGAACCAGTCGTAACGCTCGATGTGCTGATCGACGAAAAAGGAAACGTCGCGGAGACGAAAGTGCTGTCCGGTTCGCGCGCGCTGCAACGCGCCGCGGAACAAGCGGTCGGCCTATGGCAATTTGTGCCCGCGCGATCCGGCGGCCAGCCCGTCCCCACGCACGTGNNCCCTCACCGTCGAATTCCAGCGATAGCAGTTCCCGCGTTCACCGATCCCGCGCAGGTGTTCGGCCCACGAACCGCCGCGTGTTGCGTGATTCTTTTCTCGCAGGGCCACGATGTATCGTCCCCGGCACAGATTCTTGGCTGGGCGCTGCCCATTCAGCAATTTGAACCGTTCGGCGGTCGATGCTCCACGTGGCGAATGATCGCCAACGCCGCACCGGGCGT
>PMUS01000009.1:1564-2223 GCA_003166795.1 Acidobacteriota bacterium
AGCGGCGCCTCGATCTTCGCCACCTGCCCCGCATCCGACGTAAACCAGCGCATGCAGATCTCCAGCTCCGTGGCGTGGTTGTCCGCGAACTCGTCGGGCATGATCGTGGGCAGTGTCAGTTCGACGCCGGACGCGTCGTGGCGCTTCACCACGGGCGCTTCGCCGACCATCTGCGCGATTTCGCGATACTGCTNNGTCGGATACTGCTCGTCCGTTTCCGGATAGCTGAAGAGATTTCCCTTCAGATCGGCGAGGCGAATCCATTTCGATTCGAAGGCAGCACCTGCTCCCAGCAGCGTCACCTCCACGTCGTTCGGGCGATTTCGCCGAAAGCAATCCACGGCGAGCAGCATGATATCGGCGTGAAAGAATTTCATTCGCCGCCAGACCAGCCCGATGCGCCCCATCGCTTGATCGCGCGCCATGGAATATCCAGCTGCGGTGTCGTTGTTGGTCATAGCGCCGCCGAATAGCGCCGGAAACGCGCCGGTAAGAAATTGCGCGATCGGTCCCATCAGATTCGCGGCGTGCTGCGCGAGGTCTGGCGGAACTTGCGCGGGCTCCGGCTGAAAAAATCCCGCGGCGAGCGATTGGCCGGGCTTCGCGCGCGCGGGGTAGTGCGCGCCGGGCTCGGCGGTCTGATTCTGCAGCGAATCGAA
>PMUS01000009.1:2256-2555 GCA_003166795.1 Acidobacteriota bacterium
TTTTCGTTGCGCGATTCGCAGTAGGTGTCGCCGGCGAAAGCGACGTACGCGCCGTCGGGAAACAGTTGCAGGAGCTCGTCGCGCAGCGCTTTGTCGTCCAGCGCGAAAAACGCCCAGGGACGCAGCCATGTGCGCTGAAATGTGATGAGATTCGGATTGAAGTCGCCGCCTTCGGTGAGCGGTCCGCCCTGCGATTGCGCGAGCCGCGCCAGGCGCTCGTATTCCTGCATGCCGTTGGCGACGGGCGAGCCGATTTTGTCCGCCGCGTGCGGATAGGCCGCGCGCAGCCGCGCCTGATG
>PMUS01000097.1:0-5275 GCA_003166795.1 Acidobacteriota bacterium
CCGTCGAGCTTGGGCATCTGGATATCGAGAAACAGAAGATCGGGCTCCAGTTCGGCCGCGCATTTCACGGCCTCGAAGCCATTCGCGCACTCAGCGACGATTTCGATTTCCGGATGAGCGGAGAGGAATTCGCGGAGAACCTGGCGGGCCAGGTCCTCGTCGTCCACGATCAGCGTGCGGATTCTCTTGCTCGCATCTGAGGTCACGATACCCGCTCCTTTATTTCCACCGGCAAGCTGATCGCGACACGGAAGCAAGGGCCGTCAACGCTGGTGGCGAACTTTGCGCGGTCGCCGTAGCGCGCTTCCAGGCGCTGGCGGACGTTCGCGAGTCCCACGCCGCTCTTGCGGCGCGGCGGAGCCTCGGGATCGAACAGGTTTTCGACGACGATCGAGAGTTCGCCGTCGCGGCGTTCGGCCGCGAGCCTGATCCAGCCGCCCTCGATAAGATTCGCGATTCCGTGCCCGACCGCGTTTTCGATCAGCGGCTGAAGCAACAGCGGCGGCACTTGCGCGTCGAGAGCTTCCTTGTCGATTTTTTCTTCCATTCGCAGGCGCGCGCCGTAGCGGATTTTTTCCACGGCTAGAAATGCGTGAATCAGGGACATTTCTTCCTCCAGCGGAATCGCGGCCTTTTCGCCGAGGCCCAGAGTTCGTCGCAGGAAGTCGCCGAGCAGAATGCACATCTCGCGGGCCTTTGGCGCGTCCGAGGTGGTGAGTGCGCTGATTGAATTCAAGCTGTTGAAGAGGAAGTGCGGATTGACCTGCGCTTTGAGCGCCCGCAATTCCGCTTCGCGGGCCAGGACGCTCGCCTGCATCACGCGGGCCTCCGCCTCCCGCGACGCTTCCAGGGCCAACAGCACGTAATGAAATCCGACAGCCAGGAGATACAGAAGCACGCCCGTGGCAAACAAGAGAGGGTAGTCGCGCGAAAGCCGCGCGTCGATCCCGTGAAAATCTTCCAGGCCCGAGAGCATTCGGCCGAGAATTCTGGCGGCGATCAGCCAAAGGCCGCTGGCCACCAGCGCCCCAGCCACGTGTGTAAACAAAAAGCGCGATAAGCTGGATCGCTCAAGAGGCGTAGCGCGGCATGGATACCACGCGGCAAGGCACACAAATGCGTACAGCAGACACAAAACGAACGCGACGGTGGCGGCTTCGAGCCAGCTCAAACCGCCCGGAAGGGCTAGCAAGTACGTGAGCATCCCCGCGAGCGGAATCCAGCCCAAGAGGTAGAGGAGCAGACGGCGGAGTTGAGCAAGAATGGGATGCATAATGAGGACTCAGTTCTTGACGCCCAAGCCCCCGAAAATCGCAACACCCTTGATAATCAGCCTTTTCGGTTGCGGCACAGCCGAGCCGCCCGGAGCAGGCGCGCCTGCGATTGGAAAATCGGGATGGCGAGTCCTATCGTCGCACCCTCCGAAAATTCCCACGTTCTCCATCACGACTTCCCAGTTCAGGGGAACACGAATTTCCCCGCCTCCGAATATGGTGACAACTTCGATTTCGGCCACGCTTCCCAGTATGTCGGCTTCTCGGAGGTCAATTTCAAAGCCGCCGAAGATTGCGACGACTTCGCCTCCTACGAAATTCTTTGCGATGATGCGCCGCTTCCGACCCCAAAAGATATTGACGTCGTCTAAGCGGGGCGCCGAAGTTTCCGACGAACTGCCCGCCTTCGCCCACGAGTTGTGAATATCGTCACTAATTTCGTCCATGCGACGATGGAAGTCGTTCCAGGACTTTCCGCCTTGCCATCCCGGGTCCGGGCCGTAGCCCTGCGCAAAATTCGATTGCGTCGCGGAAGGGGCGCCAGTGGGAGGCGCGTCGTTCGGCGCGCGGGTCGTTCCCGGCGTTGGCTCCGGCCCGGGAGGAGGTCCAGGCGGAGGCCCGGGTGGGAAGTTCGGAGGAGGGCCCGGAAATGGAGGATTTTCCCAGCGGCTCCGATTTTCGTATCGTCGCAGGATCAAAAGTATGCCCGCGCAAATCAGGAAGACGGGCCAGATCACCACAACGTGCACGTGGCTGAGTCCGAGTTCCTCCAGTTGCAAGGAAATTCCCAGAAGAATCAGAAAGCCGCCCCAAAACCAGCCTACGCTACCGCGGTTCCGTGCGAACCGATTCACACCGAAGTAGATCAGGATGAGCGGCCAGAACATGAAGATCTTATCGGCATCCACGAACCCGATCTGTCCGAGCAGCAAAACGACGCCCACCACGAGGATCAGCACCCCGACGGTGAAATGCCGATTCGACTGCCTCGAATACATCACCGCGTTATTCTCCCTCGCGAGAGCCGGGGCGCGCGGCCGAGCGATTTGCCGTTTTCAGCGCCATCAAAATGGCCAGCCCTGAGCCCACAAGCAGGAGTGGCCAGTATTGGAAAAGGTCACCGAATTGAGGAGCGTTGAACCGCACGGCCAGCAGATTCCATGCCGACTCGGTGATCATCAGGGCGGGCCACAGATCGTGGGGATCGAGGCGTCCGTATCCGAGCATGCCCAATTGAAACACACTTCCGAGAAAAATCAGCGCGGCGGCCGGCAACAGCAGAGTTGCACGAAGTGTCAGCCTACCGGAAACGAACTGGGGTTTCGCGTCCGTCATCACCATCGCCTCCTGCGTGAATTCAGGATTGAACATGGCGAGAGATTATCGGGACTCCGTGGAGGCGTCGCGCACTTTTCGGTGGGTAGCGGGAAATTACCGGCGAATGACGGCCGCAGAGGGCAGCCGACTCGAACGCGCGGCGTTCGCTCTGGAGCAGAGAAGCTCGGTGCGATCGCACCGCGGATTACAGCGTCATACCGAGCCAGAAGGCCGCGACCAGAACTCCTGCGAGCAGCAGCATTAGGCGCAGCCATTTCTTGCGCGCCACCAGCACCAGGATACCCATCGCGCAGAGGACAAACACGAGTTCAGGCCAGAAGAGCCGCGAGCTGAAGGCGTCGGTCCATTGGCCGGAGTCGTCGCGCAACCAGACGGCGGCGACCGACGTGGAGGCGGCAAGAGAGATGGCGATTACACCCCCAAGCGCCATCCCCTTGGCCCATTCGGGCACGACCCACGTCTTTTTCGCGTCGCGCCAGTCGAGCCAAGTCTGCGCGACAACGACGCCGACCAAAATCAAGACGAACAGCGCCACGTGCCCTCCCAAGTCCCCACCGCTTCCAGCTACGTCTGCGCCTGTGCAAAGACGAGTGGCAATCCGCCTACCAAAGAATGTGTAACGCGCGTCCGAGTCGGCGATTGCTATGTGCCGTCGTCAGAAGGAGATGGTGCGGACGCTCTGAACGGCTTTGGTGGACTCGGTGTCGGGGTCGAGTTTCGGTGCGCGGGAAGGGAATAACTAAGAACGAGTTTGCATGTTGCGCTGCGTGGTAGGGAGGCAGGCGGCTCTAGCAGTGCTGGTACGGGACCTGGTCGCGTTGCGGTTCTCACAACCCGGTCTTTGGCCTCAAATCGGCCTGACGGGTCAATCTGGTAGGATGATCGGACACATGCGAGCCCCCTGGATTATCGCGCACCGAGGCGCCTCAGGCCATGCCCCGGAAAACACCTTGGCGGCGTTCGAGCGCGCTGTCGCGTTGGGCGCCCAATTCATCGAGACGGACCTGCACCTGACGCGCGACGCGCGGTTTGTCGCGATCCACGACAAGACGCTGGAGCGCACTACCAACGGAAAGGGGGCGGTTCGCGACTTCACGCTGGCCGAGCTGCGCGAGCTTGATGCCGGAATGTGGTTCGACCGGCAATTCATGGGGCAGCGGATTCCGACGCTGGAGGAAATTCTGGAGTTTGCGCGGCAGCACGATGTGGTTTTCTATCTCGAAATCAAATACGACTCGGCNNGTGCTTTCCTTCGATCCCTCCACGCTCACTTCGCTGCGGCGGCTCGACGCCTCCATCATGATGGGGCTGCTCGTGGAGGGCGAGAACAGGGACTTCGTAAAATCAGCGTTGGATGTGGGCGCGCGGCAACTCTGCCCGCGCTTGGACCTGGTGACGCGCGAGCTGGTGGATCAGGCGCACCGGTCGGACTTGCATGTGGTTACGTGGACCGTGAACGAGGCCGCCAAGATGAACTCCGTTACCCACGCCGGGGTGGATGGAATCATGACCGATCTCCCCGATCGGTTGCGGGCCACGATAGAAGACAAACAACGCCAGGCCTGAGCAAATATTTAAGCGATAGCTGCGAATAGGGCGGCGAAGTGGGTGAGCGAGAGCTGCTCGGCGCGCGCGTCGGGGCGTAGGCCGCAAGATGCAAGGATTTCGTGGATTCGTTGGTCCGAAGCGATCGTGAGCAGATTATTTCGCAGCGTCTTGCGCTTGTGGCTGAAGCAGAGCTGGATGAATTTGAGGAATTTCGCCTCGTCCGCGACGCCCAGGGACGCACCCTCGCCCGGAAGCGCCATTTGCACGAGAGCGGATTTCACTTTCGGGGGTGGGTGAAACGCTCCGGGTGGAATCCTTAGGGCGAGCTTGGGCCGCGTATAGAACTGGCATGCGGCAGAAAGATACCCGTACTCGCGGCACCCCGGGGCCGCCACGACCCGCTCGGCGACTTCCAGTTGCATCACAACGTGGATCGAGGAGATCTGATCCGCACGGTTGAACAGCTGATGAAGAATCGGCGACGTGATGTAGTAGGGCAAATTCCCGTACACGCGGAATCTGCCGCCGGCCAGCTTGGCAAGATCGAGCTCGAGCACATCGCCGGACACGACTTCAACGCCCGGCCATTCGCCGGGCTGGGCGCGGACGGCTTCTTGCAGGTTTGCAGCTAGCCGAGGGTCGGCCTCGATGGCGATCAACCGGCGCCCCCTTGCCGCTAGCATCCGGGTCATTTCGCCATGGCCTGGGCCGATCTCGATCCAGACTTCCTCCGAGCCGCGCGGCAGCGTATCGAGAATTCGTTTCTGCCAACCCGGTCCGCTGAGGAAATGCTGGCCCAGCCGTTGTCGCGCCATAGGGAATCCGAGTGTAACAACGGGCCAGTGGGCGCGGTAGCAGTAACAAACCGAGCGTGCAATCGGGAGAGGGGCTTGACGTATGCGGATGCGTCCGCTACCGTTTTTATTCCAGCTGAAAACCCGTGAAAATTCTATTCGTATCTTCGGAAGGACTCCCGTATTCAAAAACCGGCGGTCTCGCGGACGTCGTCGAAGCGCTGCCCGCAGCGCTGCAGGCAATCGGCCACGAGGTGGCCATCCTGCTGCCGCGCTATCACGGCAACAAGATCATCTCCACGCTGGTCTCAAGCGTCAGCA